>JBAZXW010000015.1:0-99680 GCA_041659605.1 Sinimarinibacterium sp.
CACCCCGGCCCTCTCCCCCTGAAGGGGGAGAGGGAGGACTAACGCCGGGTGCGTCGCTCTTGATCTGTGCAAGCACGGTGCCGACCGGGATGTGCGCGCCGGGTTCGACGAGCAGGGACTCGACGACGCCGGCGTCGAAGATCTCGATGTCGATGATGCCCTTGCTCGTTTCCACCGAGGCGACGATGTCGCCGCGCTTGACGCGCTCGCCCGGTTTGACGCGCCACTCGACGAACGTGGCCTCGTCCATGTCGGCGCCCAGCGAGGGCAGGCGGTACTCAGCCACGGCCCATCACCGTCTTGACCGCGCGCACGATCTTGTCGACCTGCGGCAGTGCCGCGTCTTCGAGATGCTTGGCATACGGGATCGGGACCTCTTCGCTGCAGACGCGCGCCGGGACCGCGTCGAGGTCGTAGAACGCGGTCTCGATGACGCGCGCGATGATCTCGCCGGCGAGGCTGCCGCTGCGCCACCCTTCGTCGACGACGACGAAGCGGCGCGTGCGTCGTACCGACGCGAAGATCGCGTCATCGTCGAGCGGGCGCAGGCTGCGCAGGTCGAGCACTTCCGCCTCGATGCCTTCGGCGGCGAGTATGTTCGCCGCTTCGATGCACTTCGGCAGACTGCCGCCGTAGGTGATCAGGGTCAGGTCGCGGCCGGTCCGGCGGATCGCCGCGCGTTCGATGTCGACCGCGCCGGCGTCGCTCGCGAGCTCGCCTTCGAGGTTGTAGAGCGTGGCGTGCTCGAATATCACCACCGGGTCGGGGCAGGTCAGCGCGGTCGTGAGCATGCCGCGCGCGTCCTCGATCGTCGCCGGTGCGACGACGCGCAGACCGGGAATGTGTGCGTACCAGTTTTCGAGACTGTGCGAATGCTGGGCCGCGAGCTGGCGGCCGGCGCCGGTGGCCATGCGGATCACCACCGGCACGCTGAACTGGCCGCCGGACATGTGGCGGATCGTCGCCGCGGTGTTGAGGATCTGGTCGAGCGCGAGCAGGCTGAAGTTCACCGTCATGATCTCGACAATCGGCCGCATGCCGCCGAGCGCAGCGCCGATGCCGGCGCCGACGAAGGCCGATTCCGACAGCGGCGTGTCGCGGATGCGCTCCGGGCCGAATTCCTCGATCAGCCCGAGGCTGACCGCATAAGCGCCGCCGTAGCGGCCGACGTCCTCGCCCATCAGGAACACGCGCGGATCGGCTTTCAATGCCTCGCGCATGGCGGCGCGCAGCGCCTCGCGGTAGCTGGTTTTGGTCGTGGCGCCGCTCATGGGCGGTCCCACGGCGTGTAGACGTCGCGCGCCAGGTCGGCGACGGGCTCCCAGTCCGAGGTTTCGGCGAAGTCGACCGACGCCTGGATCTCGGCGGCGATCGTGCGCTCGAGCGCTTCGATATCGGGTTCGTCGAACCACCGCTCGCGTTTGCCGCGGGCGATGAAGCGCGTCAGCGGGCCACCCTCCTTCTTGCGCGCCTCGACTTCGGCCTTGTCGCGGTAGCGTTCGGGATCGAACATCGAGTGCGCGCGGAAGCGGTAGGTGCGGATCTCCAGCAGCTGTGGGCCGCCGCCGGCCCGCACTTCCGCGACCGCGCGCTGCGCCGCGTCTTCGATGGCGACCACGTCCATGCCGTCGACCACCGAGCCCGGCATGTGATACGCGGTGGCCTTGATGTGCAGATCGGTTTCGGCAGCGGAACGGGCGAGAGAGGTACCCATCGCGTACAGGTTGTTCTCGCACAGGAACAGCACCGGCAGCCTCCACAGCGAGGCGAGATTGAGACTCTCGTGGAATTCGCCCTCGGCTGCCGCACCTTCACCGAAGAGGCAGATCGTGACGCGCGGGCGGCTCAGCAGCTTGTCCGCCAGCGCCAATCCCACTGCGAGCGGCAGGCCGCCGCCGACGATCGCGTTGCCGCCGTAGAAGCGCCGTTGGGCGTCGAACAGGTGCATCGAGCCGCCGCGGCCGTGCGAGCAGCCGCTGGCCTTGCCGTACATCTCGGCCATCACCGCAGGCATCGGGATGCCGCGTGCCAGCGCGTGGCCGTGTTCGCGATAGGTGGCGACGATCGCGTCCTCCGAGTTGAGCGCCCGCATCACACCGACGGCGATGGCTTCCTCGCCGATGTACAGGTGCAGGAAGCCGCGGATCTTGAGCTGTCCGTACAGTTCGGCGCATTTCTCCTCGAAGCGGCGGATGCGCAGCATGCCGTGCAGCAGTTGCAGCGCGTGCTCGCGGTCGAGTGGCGTGCCGTCGCTCATGCCCCGGACTCCAGCGTCGAGGTGTCGCCTTCGGGCAGGCCCAGTTCGCGCGCCTTGAGCAGCCGCCGCATGATCTTGCCGGAGCGCGTGCGCGGCAGGCGTTCGATGAACGCGATCTCCTTGGGCGCGACCGCGGGGCCCAGGCGCGTGCGCGCGAAGCCGAGCAGGGCGCGGCGCATGGTTTCGTCTGCTTCGTGCCCGGCGCGCAGTTCGACGAAGGCCTTCACGATCTCGCCGACCACGGCATCGGGCTTGCCGATCACGCCGGCGCCGGCGACTGCCGGATGCTCCATCAGCGCGCTCTCGACCTCGAACGGCCCGATCAGGTGGCCCGCCGACTTGATGACGTCGTCGGCGCGGCCGACGAACCAGTAGTAGCCGTCGGCGTCGCGGCGCGCGAGATCGCCGCTCAGATACCAGCCGTCGGCGAAGGCCTGGCGATAGCGCTCCTCGTTGTTGAGATAGGCGCGGAACATCGACGGCCAGCCGGGGCGCAGCGCGAGTTCGCCGTCGGTGTCGGGCGCGGTGATTTCCTCGACGCGGCCGTCTTCGGTGCGGCGGACGATGCCCGCGTCGATGCCGGGAACGGGCTTGCCCATCGAACCGGGCCGCACGTCCATCGACGCGTAGTTCGCGATCATGATCGCGCCGGTCTCGGTCTGCCACCAGTTGTCGTGGAACGGAACGCCGAAGGTTTGCTGCCCCCACACGACCGCGTCCGGGTTCAGCGGCTCACCGACGCTGCACAGGTGGCGCAGCCGCGACAGGTCGCAGCCCTTCGCGGCATCGGCGCCGACCTTCATCAGCATGCGGATCGCGGTCGGCGCGGTGTACCAGACCGTGACTTTCTCGTCCTGAAGCAGCTGGTACCAGCGCCTGGCGTCGAACTCCTCGCGGTCGACGATCATCGTCACGCCCAGCACCAGCGGCGCGACGATGCCGTAGGAGGTGCCGGTGACCCACCCGGGATCGGCGGTGCACCAGAAGATGTCGTCGTCGTGCAGGTCGAGCACGAAGCGCGCGCTGGCGGCGTGGGCCACGACCGCCTCGTGCACATGCACAACGCCTTTGGGCTTGCCGGTCGTGCCGCTGGTGAAATGCAGCAGCGCCATGTCCTCGGGCGCGGTGGCGGCGACGGCGAACGCGGGCGCAGCGGCGTCGAGCAGCGGCGCGAGCAAGTGCACACCGGGCTGCTGCAGAAGATCGGTCGCGTCGCTGCCGTCGTCGGCGAGCAGGACGTGCCGCAGCGTCGGCAGCTCGGCGCGGATCGAAGCGACCTTGCGTCGGTACAGGGTCGGCGTCGTCACCAGCACGGCGCCGCTGCCCAGATTCATACGTGCCTTGATCGGCTCCGGCCCGAACGCCGAGAACAGGGGGCTGAGCACGCAGCCGGCCTTGAGCGTGCCGAGTGCGGCGATGTACAGCTCGGGGATCCGTTCCGACAGCACGAACACGCGTTCGCCGCGCGCGATGCCCAGGCTGCGCAGCGTGCCGGCGAAGCGATCGGTCAGCTCACGCAGCTGGGTGTAGGTAACTTCGCGCGGCGCGCGATCGCGGGCGAGGCAGCGCAGCGCGACCTTGTGCGCACGCGTGCCCGCCGCGTGACGGTCGACCGCTTCGTGCGCAATGTTGAGTGCGCCGCCGCTCAGGCCGTCGAGCTGCGCGCGCGCGTCGCTCCAGCGAAAGTCCCGTCGTGCGCTCGCGTAGTCGGCCAGCAGCGGTGTGACCGATGCCGCGTGCGCGGTCTTGTGAATGACATCCCAGGCCATCGGTGCAGTCCGCTGCAAACCTGCCGGCATGGTGCGGCACTCCGCGGGAACCGACGTTGATGCAGGTCAACGGTGACGGTGCTGATCCGCAAACCGCGGCCCGCGATCTCAGCTCTGGGATTCCCGCTGCGCGCGCCACTGCTTGCCGGCCTCGGTGGCTTCCCAGGCGGCGACGCCGAGCTTCTGCGCCAGTCCCAGCTTTTCGAGCGAATCCATGGTTGCCGTCGTGCAGACCGGGTTCCCGTTGACTTCCACACGCGTACCCCCGGCGCTGTACGCCTTCCATCCCTGGGCCAGCCAGTTCATGGCGACGGATTGCGACTTGGTCAGTCTTTTTGCCACGGATGTCTCCACGCTTGATTGTTCGATGTCGGACGCATACAGGCCCCACGCGTCGCGGTTCTGGTCACTGCCGTATGCAGCAGGGTTGCGGACAGCGGAGGCGGTGCACGGGGATGCGCGCATTGTTCCGCATTTTGCGGCTTTGCCTTCGGGGTGTTCGAGGTCGGCGATCGCCGCGGCCCACGCGCTGCAGCGCTGCGCCTCTTCGTACGCCGAGCGTAGCAACACGCCGTGCGCCAGCGCGCGAAACGATTGAGCGTGTACGCAAGGCTGGTCTTGCTGTCGACCTCGCGCAGCGCCGCCAATGCGGCGAGCCGGGCGCGGCCAAGGCCCGGCTCAATCCTCGAACGGATCGTCCGGAACTCGCCGGCAGTTGCGCAGCTTGGTTGCAAAGACCGGGAAATCGAGCCCGTGGTCCTGCTCGAGCCGCTTCGCGGCGCGCTGGATCGCGGCCCATTCCGGACGGAAGTTGGCGTCGCGGAACGCGAACGCCAGGCGGTTGCCGCCGTGGCGAAGGGTGCGCACCAGGATCGGCCCGGCGAAAACTTCGGCGAGCAGGTTCAGGTGCGCGTCGACGTCGCGTCCGCGGCCGATCAGGTTCATCACCAGCATCCCGTGCGGCCGCAGCCGCGCGTGCACGTTGCGGTAGAACTGCGCATCGCAGAAGCCGATGGCGATGCCGTGGCGGTCGCAGCCGTCGATCAGGACGACGTCCATGTCCTCTTCGGCCGTGGCGAAATAATCCACCGCGTCGGCGTGAATCAGGCGCAGGCGCGCATCCGCGTCCGGGACTTCGAACTGGCTGGCGAAGCCGAGCACGTCGGCGTCGATCTCGATCGTCGTGATGCGCGCGGCCGGCAGCTGGCGGTAGCAGAACTTGGTCAGCGAGCCGCCGCCCAGTCCGACCAGGACGATGTGCCGCGGCCGCGGCACGAACAGCAGGAAGGACATCATCTCGCGCGTGTAGGCGAAATTGAGCGCGTCGGGCTGGCGCAGGCTCATCTCGGACTGCACGTAATCGAGACCGAAAAACAGTCGCCGCGCGCCGCCGTCGTCGACGATGAAGGGCTTGCTGTACTCGTTCGCCTGCAGGCGGCGGATGATGTCGTGGACATCGGCGTCGGGCGGTTCGCGCAGGCGCAGCACGCCCTGTTCGGAGACGATCCGGCCCGGAATTTCGAGCCAGGGCTCGGCGCCGGGCGGCGCTTTCGTCGGCGCCTTGGGCGGCGCGCTCAGGCGCCTTCTCCGCGAGTGGTCACGGCGGTGAGGATGCCGCGCAGGATGTCCGCCGGCGCCGGCGGACAGCCGGGCACGGTCACGTCCACCGGAATGACGTTGGCGACGCGGCCGCAGCTCGCATAGCTCTCGCCGAAGATGCCGCCGTCGCAGCCGCAGTCGCCGACGGCGACGACGCGCTTCGGTTCCGGGGTCGCGTCGTAGGTGCGCTGCAGTGCGATCGCCATGTGCTTCGACACCGGACCGGTGACGAGCAGCAGGTCGGCGTGTCTGGGGCTCGCGACGAACTTGATGCCGGCACCTTCGAGGTTGTAGTAGGGATTGTTGAGCGCATGGATTTCGAGCTCGCAGCCGTTGCACGAACCGGCATCGACCTGGCGGATCGTCAGCGCGCGGCCGAGGATCGCGAAGATATGCGCCTGCAGGTCCGCCGTTTCGCGCTTCAGGTCGGAGAGCGTCGGCAGCGGTTCGCTGACGATGCCGGTCAGGGCTATGCGTTTGAGAATGTCCAACATGGCGGGCCTACAAATCCTGGCCTGTATACGACAGGTTGAACGATTTGTTGATCAGCGGGAAGTCCGGAACGATGTTGCCGATCACCGCGTGCTCCAGGAGCGGCCAGTTCTGCCACGACGGATCGTGCGGATGGCAGCGGCGGATCGAGCCGCCCGGGCCGGTTTCGAGCGCAACCAGAACCGGTCCGCGCCAGCCTTCGATGAGGCCATAGGCGATGCCCTCTGCCGGGGGCGGCAGTTCCGCGCGCACCGCACCGACCGGCAGCGCTTGCAGCAGTTCCCAGCACAGACGCAGCGATTCGAGCACCTCGTCGAAACGCACGGCGACGCGCGCGGCGACATCGCCTTCGCTGCGCGTCGCGCTGCGCACGCCCAGTCGGTCGTACGGAATACAGGGCTGATCGGCACGCAAGTCGCGCTTCTGGCCGCTGGCACGCGCGGCGAGGCCGATCAGGCCGAGTTGTCGCGCCAGGGCCGGCGTGACGATGCCGCAGCTGCGGAAGCGGTCCTGCACGCCTGCGTGCTCGTCGTAGATTTCGCGCAGCGTCCGCACTTCGCTTTCGAGCGTGCGCGTCTGCGCCAGCAGCGCCTCGACGGCCTCGGCGTCGGGCTCGGCGGCGATGCCGCCGGGCACGACGGTGTCCATCAGGTAGCGCGCGCCAAACGCGCGCTGATTGAGCCGCAGCAGGTCTTCCTTGAGCCGCGTGAACTGCGACAGGCCGAAGGCGAAGCCGGCGTCGTTGCCGAGCGCGCCCAGATCGCCGAGGTGATTGGCGATGCGCTCGCGTTCCAGCGCGATCGCGCGCAGCGCCGCCGCGCGCGGCGTGACCGTCACGTCGCACAGGGATTCGAGCGCGAGGCAGTACGCCCACGAGAAGGCGACGGCGGAGTCGCCGGACACGCGCGCCGCCAGCCGGCAGCCGTCGACGGCTTGCAGCTGCTCGAAGCGTTTTTCGATGCCCTTGTGCACGTAGCCGAGGCGCTGTTCCAGGCGCAGCACTTTTTCGCCAACGACCGAAAAGCGGAAATGGCCCGGCTCGATGATGCCTGCATGTACCGGACCGACCGCGATTTCATGCACGCCGTCGCCCTCGACGCGGACGAACGCATAGTGCTCGGACTGTGGCGGCACCGCCTGCGCGGCGTCGACATCACGACGCAAGGGGAACGTGCCGTCCGGCCACGACGCGTGGCGCAGCCACGGCCGCGGATCGCCGCCCTCTGCGCGCAGGCCGAACAGGTCCTGCACCGCGCGTTCCATGCGTGCCGCGGACGGAATGAGCGCGGCGATGCTCGGGAAGGCCGATTCGCGCTCGCCGAGCGCGAGTTCCAGCACGCGCAAGCGGTCCGGGCGCAGGAAGGCTGCGCGCAGCAGGAAGCTGGTCCCGAGTCCGGTCGGGGCGGCGGCACCGCGATCGCGTTCGTCGCTGGCCCACAGCGCGAGCAGCACGCCGCCGGCATCGCGCTCGGCCTGCGCGTTGAGCGTCCACTGGCCGCGCAGCAGGCGCTCGACGTCGACGGGGCGGGGGCTGGCGGTCGTGCTCATCGCATCAGCCGATCAGCGCCGCGGCGAGGCGGAACCATTGCGCGAGGAACGGCGGGATGTAGAGCCCCAGCAGCAGCACCAGTGCCAGGTGCAGGAACACCGGGATCAGCGCCGGCGGGTGCGGCAGCGGTTTGGCGGTGGTTTCGCCGAACACCATCGACTGCACGCGGCCGAAGATCGCGGCGAAGGCCACGCCGAGTGCCAGCAGCAGGATCGGCGTCGCCCACGGTTGTTCGCGCATCGCTGTCGTCAGGATCAGGAACTCGCTGGCGAACACGCCGAACGGCGGCATGCCCAGGATCGCCAGCGCGCCGAGCATCAGGCCCCAGCCGACAGTGGGCGAGAGCACGAGCAGGCCGCGGATGTCGTCCATCACCTGCGTGCCGGCCTTCTGCGCGGCGTGGCCGACGGCGAAGAAGATGGCGCTCTTGGTCAGTGAATGTACCGTCATGTGCAGCAGCGCGCCGAAGTTGGCGACCGGCCCGCCCATGCCGAAGGCGAACGTGATGATCCCCATGTGCTCGATCGACGAATAGCCGAACAGGCGCTTGATGTCGCGCTGCCGCCACAGGAAGAACGCGGCGACGACGACCGACGCGAGCCCGAAGGCCATCAGCATCCGGCCCGGCAGCTCGGAGCGGATCGAGCCTTCGACCAGCACCTTGCAGCGGATCACCGCGTACAGCGCGACGTTGAGCAGCAGGCCGGACAGCACCGCAGACACCGGCGTCGGACCCTCGGCGTGCGCGTCCGGCAGCCAGTTGTGCAGCGGTGCGAGGCCGACCTTGGTGCCGTAGCCGACCAGCAGAAACACGAAGGCGATCGCCAGCACCGTGGGTTCTAGCTGGCCTTTGACCGCGTCGAGATGCGTCCACAGCAGCGCGCTCATGCCTTCGTGGCCGAGCAGCTTTTCGGCGGCGAAGTACAGCAGGATCGTGCCGAACAAGGCCTGCGCGATGCCGACGCCGCACAGGATGAAGTATTTCCACGCCGCTTCGAGGCTGGCGTTGGTGCGGTACAAAGACACCAGCAGCACCGTCGACAGCGTCGCCGCCTCCATCGCCACCCAGAGGATGCCCATGTTGTTGGTCAGCAGCGCCAGCAGCATCGTGAACATGAACAGCTGGAACATGCTGTGGTACAGACGCAGGCGGCCGCCGGTGACCTTGCCGTGATGTTCTTCGACGCGCATGTACGGCCGCGAAAACAAAGAGGTCGTGAAGCTGACGAAGGCGGTGAGCGCGACCAGGAAGACGTTGAACGGATCGATGAAGAACTGCTCTTCGAGCGCGAGCATCGGACCATCGGCAATCACGCGCGCGGTCAGCGCGCAGCCGGCGACAAAGGTCAGGAAGCTGATCGCGACGTTCAGCTCCGGCGCCCAGCGGCGCGCGCCCACCAGCGCCAGCAGCAGCGCGCCGGCGAACGGAAGACCGAGGAGGACGAGAAGTTCCAATCAATCCTCCTTGAGCGATTCCAGATGGTGCAGGTCGAGACTGTCGAACCGCTCGCGGATCTGGAAGAAGAAGATGCCGAGAATGAATACGCCGACCAGCACGTCGAGGGCGATGCCCAGTTCGACCACCATCGGCATGCCGTAGGTCGCGCTGGTGGCCGCGAAGAACAGGCCGTTCTCCATTGCCAGAAACCCGATCACCTGAGTCACCGCCTTGCTGCGCGTGATCATCATCAGGAACGACAGCAGCACCACCGCGATGGCGATGCCCAGCGTGCTGCGCGTGACGGTGCTGGCGAGTTGCGAGATCGGCTGCGCGAGGCCGAACGAGAAGATCACGATGAGCAGCCCCAGCAGCAACGTCGTCGGAATGTTGACCAGTGTTTCGGTATCCCATTGCACCTGCAGGCGCCGGATCAGGCGATGCAGGATGTACGGGAGCACGATGACCTTGAGCGCGAGCGTCAGCCCCGCCGACCAATAGAGATGATGCTGGCCGCTGCTCCAGGCGACGACGGTGGTCGACGCCACCAGCATCGCGCCCTGCAGCGCGAACAGATTCACCAGAGACAGCACGCGGCGCTGCGCCAGCATCGCGAACGACAGCAGCAGCAGCGCGGCGGCAAACAGGTGGATCAGCTGGGCGGAGAAGGGCAGGACCATCGAATCAACCTGCCCCCAGCAGCAATCGCACGAGCAGGCCGAGCATCGCCAGCAGGAAGGCCATCGCGAGGTACTCCGGCGCACGGAAGATGCGCAGCTTGGCGCTGAGGGTCTCCAGCAGCGCGAGGCCGGCGCCGGCCGCCATGAGCTTGATCGCGAGCAGCGGCAGTGCGAGCAGCAACGGCAGCAGACCGCCGCCGGTCGGGGCCAGCCCCCAGGGCAGGAACAGCGCGAAGCCGATGCAGGCGTAGTTGAACAGCTTGAGCGCGCTGGCCCACTCGATCAGCGCCAGATGGCGCGCCGAGTATTCGAGCACCATCGCCTCGTGGATCATCGTCAGCTCGAGGTGCGTCGCCGGATTGTCGATCGGGATGCGCGCGTTCTCGGCGAGCAACACCATCAGGAACGCGACCGCGGCGAAGGCGAGGCTCGGGTAGATCTGCAGCTCGCGGCCGGCGAGGGTGCCGGCGATCGTCGGCAGTGCGGTGCTGCCGCAGATCAGCGAAGCGGTGAACACCACCGTCAGCAGCGCCGGTTCGGCGAGGAAGCCGACCATCATCTCGCGGCGGGCGCCGAGCGAGCCGAATGCGGTGCCGATGTCCATGGCCGCAAGCGAGACGAACACGCGCGCAGTCGCGAACAGGCCGACCAGCGCGATCGCATCGGCGGCGCTGGCGAACGGCATGTCGGTGCCCAGCGACGGCACGATCGCCGCCGCGGTCACCATGGTGCCGAACAGGATGTACGGCACGATACGAAACAGCGGCGAAGCGTTTTCGGCAATGACCGCGTCCTTGTGCAGCAGCTTGCGGATCATCCGGTACGGTTGCAGCAGCGGCGGCGCCGAGCGGTTCGACAGCCAGGCGCGGCACTGGTTGATCCAGCCAATGAACAGCGGCGCGATCAGCACCGCGAGCACGACTTCAAACAGCTGCGTGAACAGTCCGGCGATGCTCATAGCACGATCACCAGCAGCCCGACGAGGGTCAGGAAGCTGTACAGCAGGTAGATCGAGATGCGGCCGCGCTGCAGGCGTCCGACGAAACCGGCCAGGGTCTTGACGCCGTCGGCGATCGGCAGATACAGCGCCGACCAGAAGCGGTCTTCGACTTCAACGTGGTAGCGCGGTGCGGTGTCGAACGGCGTCGGCAGTTCGCGGCGCATGCGGAAGAACGGGCCGAAGATGTGGCGGATCGGCTGGCCGAAACCTTCGGCGCTGTCCTGCATGCGCGCGGTCTGCAGCGGGAAGCCGCAGTCCCAGGGGGCCGAGCGGCGGATGCGGCCGTGATAGAGCCTGCGCACGCCCCAGAACGTCAGCAGCACGCCGCTGACGATGCCGACCAGGAACAGCAGCGGACTGTAGCTCGCACGCTCGGCCGAAACCGGCGCGAGTATCCACGAACCGGCGCTCTGCGGGCCCAGGCCGCTGCCGAGCAGCAGCGTGGCGACCGGATCGAGCGCCTGCAGCACGAGCGCCGGCATCAGGCCAAGTGCAACGCAACCCACGGCCAGCCAGACCAAACCGATGCGCTCGAGCGTGCCGCAGTCGTGCGCCTGCGCCAGTTGCGGGTCGCGCATCTGGCCAAGGAAGATCACGCCGTAGAACTTGACCATCACGTAGCCGGCCAGTGCCGCGATTAACGCCAGCGTCGGCGCACCGAGCGGGATCAGCATGTTCGCGAACGGCTGCGGGATTTCCGGCGTGAACAGGAAGGCCTGCAGCAGCAGCCATTCGGAGACGAAGCCGTTGAGCGGCGGCAGGCCGGCGATCGCCAGCGTGCCGACCAGCGCCAGCCACGCGACCCAGGGCATGTTGCGGATCAGGCCGCCGAGCTTGCCCAGGCGGCGCTCGCGCGTCGCGTGCAGCACCGAGCCGGTGGCGAGAAACAGCAGGCTCTTGAAGAAGGCGTGGTTGAGACAGTGGTAGAGCATCGCCGCCAGCGACAGCGCGGCCAGTTTGGGCATCGCAAAGCAATGGAACAGGATGGCCAGTCCAAAGGCGGCAAAGGCGATGCCGATGTTCTCGATCGACGAGTAGGCCAGCAGGCGCTTCATGTCGGTCTGCACCGCGGCGAAGACGACGCCGAACAGCGCGGTGAACAGGCCCAGCGTCAATGCCACCGCACCCCACCACCACAACGGCTGGCCGAGCAGGTCGAAAGTCACGCGCAGGATGCCGTACAGCGCGGTCTTGAGCATCACGCCGCTCATCAGGGCCGACACCGGCGACGGCGCCGCCGGATGCGCTTCCGGCAGCCAGACATGCAGCGGCACCAGTCCCGCCTTGGCGCCGAAGCCGAACAGCGCGAGGCCGAAGGCAATGCTCGACCACAGCGGCGACAACTCGGCGCCGCGCATCGCATCGAAGGTGAACAGCCAGCTGCCGCCCTGCAGCACGCCGAAGGCGAGCAGGATGCCGATCGCGCCGACGTGGGCGATCAGCAGGTAGAGAAAGCCGGCGCGGCGGATCTCGGGGATGCGGTGCTGCGTCGTGACCAGGAAATACGAGGACAGGGCCATCGTCTCCCACGCGACCATGAAGGCGTAGGCGTCGGCGGCCAGCAATACGAACACCATGCTGGCGAGGAACACGTGGTACTGCAGGCACAGCAGGCCGGGCGCGGTGCCTTCGCCGCTGCGGAAGTAGCCGGCCGCGAACACCGAGATGCCGGCGGAGGCCGAGCCGAGCAGCAGCAGGAAGAACGCGCTGAGGGCGTCGAGGTGGAGATGGAAGGGCAGGTCGGGCAGGCCGATCGCCAGCGTCATCGACGCCGGTGCGGCGAACAGCGCTGCGAATGCCACGAGCGCCAGCAGCAGGCCGAGCAGCGCGCCGAACGGAAACAGCACGCGGCCGACGAATTCGACACTGTGCAGGCGCAGCAGGCCGGCGAAGCCGAGCACCATCCAGGCGAAGGCGAGCAGCGCCGCCGCCGTCAGCGCCGGTCCCGGGCTGGTCCAGAACTCAGTCACGTCCATCGTCCGCAACCGCGTGCGCCATCAGGCACTCACTCCGAAATCAGGCGCGGGCAGGGCGGTCCCGCCAGCGCGTTGACTTATGATAATGACATTATCATAGTAGGCACATTGAGTGTAAATACGGGATTCCCGCAATGGGCGTCGAACAGCGCACCGCGCGACTGACGGTACTGATCGATCCGGACAAGAAGGAGCTGTTCGAGCGCCTCTGCGCGCGCGACGACCAGACCCCTTCGCAGATCGTGCGCCGCCTGATCCGGGATTACATCGAGCAGAAGCTGGGCCACCCGTGGACGCCGGGCGAAACGGCCGAAGCGGCGCTGGGCAAGCGCAAGCGCGGCTGAGTGCCAAGTGGCCTGATCCAGAAGTTCGTTGAACGAACCCGTTCCGTTCGTGTCGAGTAGCCGCGAAGCGGCGTATCGAGACACCGCGCGACCCCTCGATACACCGCGCCTTACGGCGCGGCACTCGGGGCGAACGGAAATCCAATGTGAACTTCTGACTCACCACACTCGCGGGTCCGGGCTCTTGCCGGACATCCTCGCGCAGCCGATAGTCGTGGCATGCGCAGTCAGAGCCACACGGCGGTCATGACGAGGGGGGCGGCGGAGCGCCAATGACGGAGCTCGACGCGCTGCGTGCCGAGAACGCGCTGCTGCGCGAGCAGCTCGGCGGCGTCGTCGAGATCGGCATTGCACTGTCTGCGCAGCACGATCTGAAATCCCTGCTGGCGACGATCCTGAGCAAGGCGCGCTGGCTGGCCTGTGCCGATGCCGGCTCGCTGTACCTGGTCGAGGGCGATCGGCGCGATCGGCTGCGCTTCGTGCTCGCTCAGAACGATTCCTGCGCGGTGCCGTTCGCCGAAACCGTGCTCGACATCGACAGCCGCACGATCGCCGGTCACGTCGCGCGCACGCGCAGCGCATTGAACCTGGCCGATGTCTATACGCTGCCCGCGGAAGCGGGCTACAGCTACTCGCCGGAGTTCGACCGCCAGGTCGGCTATCGCTGCAAGTCGATGCTGGTCGTGCCGATGATCGACCGCCGCGATCGCGTCGCTGGCTGCATCCAGCTGATCAACTGCAAGCCCGACCGCGACCTGCGCCTGTGCTCGCCGGACGATGCCGAGAGATGGGTGCGGCCGTTTCCGGAGCCGCTGGTGCCCTTGCTGCAGAGCATCGCCAGCCAGTCCGCCGTGGCGATCGACAAGGCGCGGCTGATCGACGATCTCGAACGCACCTTCGACGGGCTGGTGCACGCCGCGGTGGTCGCCATCGAAGCGCGCGATCCGGCGACCTCGGGGCACTCGGTACGCGTCGCCGAGCTGTCGACGGCAATCGCCGACGCGATCAACGAGCGTCCGCCGCCGTCGTTGCGCGAACTGCGCTTCAGCCCGGCGCAGATCAAGGAGCTGCGTTACGCCGGCCTGCTGCACGACTTCGGCAAGGTCGGCGTGCGCGAACAGGTCCTGGTCAAGTCGCGCAAGCTCTACCCGTGGGAGCTGGCCGCTGTGCAGTTGCGTTTCGCGGCGGCGATGAGCCAGCGCGCGGCGGACGCCGCACAGCTGCGCCGCCTGCTCGATGCGGTGAACGCCGCCAGCGAGCCGCGACCGCTGTCCGCTACCGCAGCGGCGGCGCTCGACGAACTGCAGCGGGAGACTTATCTCGCGGTGGACGGCAGCGTGCAACCGTTGCTGACGCCCTCGGAACTCGCCGATCTGCGCATCGAGCGCGGATCGCTCAACGTCGAGCAGCGGCGCGAGATCGAGTCGCACGTCGTCCACAGCTACCGCTTCCTGTCGCGCATTCCGTGGACCGAAGAGCTGCGCGAACTGCCGCGCATCGCCGGTGCGCATCACGAGCGGCTCGACGGCAGCGGCTATCCGAACGGTCTGCGCGCGCCGGACATCCTGCCGCAGTCGCGGATCATGGCGGTGGCCGATATCTTCGACGCGCTGACGGCAATCGACCGGCCGTACAAGAAGGCGATGGCGGTCGATCGTGCGCTCGACGTGCTCGACCAGGAGGTGCGCGACGGTCACGTCGACGGCGACATCGTCGCCCTGCTGCGCGAGCGCCAGCTCTACCGTTCGGTGCTGCCGGAACGCACGTAGTCCTTACCTGTCCGTCGAGCGATCCAGGCCGAAGAAGGCGCGGATGCGTTCGAGCAGCTTGTCCGGCGCGGCCCGCGCCAGGTTGGCCAGCGAGGCTTCCTCCGCGACCCGGGTCAGGTCGCCGGCGCGCGCCGCGAGCACGCGCGAGACCTCTTCGGCGATCGCCGGCCGCGCGCGCAGGATGTGCTCGAATCCCTGCTTGTCCAGCCGGTAGCACTCGACATCGGTCCTCGCGGTGATCGTCGCGCGTCGCGGCTCGCCGGTCATCATGCCCATCTCGCCGAAGACCGTGCCCGGCATGAGCGTGGCCAGCAGCTGGCGGCCGTTGTGCGCCGTCTCCAGCCACACCTCGACCGTGCCGTCGACGAGCAGATACAGCCAGTGCGCGATGGCGCCCTGGCGGGTGACCACATCCCCCGCCGCGAAGGGAGCGCGGACCAGGTGCCCGGCCAGTGTCTCCAATTCCTCGCGCGTGAGGTTTGCGAACAACTCGACGCGTTGCAGTGCCTCGATGCGGCTTTCCAGTTCGCGCGTGCGCAGGTTCGCGTGATGCGCCTCGTCTTCGGCGACGCGATAGATCACCGACTTGGGCAGCGCCAGCGCGATGCCGGCACGTTCCAGCGCGGCGCGCAGGTGCAGGCGCACGGCGGTATCGGTGACATCGTCCGGCATCGGATCGATGAGCCAGTAACGCAGCGCGTACCGGTACTGGCTCGGGCCGAAGTCCAGCAGGACGCAGTTCGGTTGGGGGTCGGTCGCGACATTGCGAATGTCGGCGTGGGTCACTGCCTGCTCGGCGGCGGCGAGCACGCGCGCCGGCGGCGTCTCGAAGCCGACTTCGAATCGCACCCAACGACGCCAGCGCACGCGCTCGGTGTCCGGGTTGCCGATCACGGTGAAGCGCGACTTCATCAGCGCGCTGTTGGGCACGATCACGGTCTCGCCGTTGCGCGTGCGGATCGCGGTGTGGCGCCAACGGATGTCGACGACGCGGCCGGACAGGTCGTCCAGATTGACCCAGTCGCCCACGGTCAGCGAATTGTCCAGCTCCAGGAACAGCCCGCCGAGCACGTTGCCGAGCGTGTCCTGCATCGCGAAGGCCAGCACTGCGGTGATGACGGCGGAAGTGGTGACCAGGCTGCCGAGATCGACGCCCGCCAGCCGCAGTCGCACCATGCCCCAGGTGACAGCCGCCACGACGAAGGCCACGTCCTCGATGATCCGCGGCGTGGTCACGCCCGCCCGCGGCAGCGCCACGCGGAACAGCCCCAGACCGACCAGCCGGATCACCGCCAGACCGGTGGCGAGGATCGCGCCGCTGCGGGTCATCGGGCCGGCGCGCGCTGCGCCCGCGACTTCGATCAGCGCCCCCGCCAGTTCCGCCAGCAGGCACAGACCGAAGAAGATCAGCGTGCCGCGCAGGGCCATGCGGTCCGGCAGAGGCGCGCGCTGCAGCAGCAGTGCCACGGCCGCGGCGATGACCAGCAGATACGGCAGTTCTGGACGGCTGAACAGGTCCCAGGTGAGGCCGGCGATGCGGGTCATGGGTGGTGGCAGGCCCTAGCGTGTGTCCAGCGCATTTTCGATAGCGTCGGTCAGCGTCGCCAGCACCTTGATGCGCGCGTGGTACTTGTCGTTGGATTCGATCAGCGTCCACGGCGCCTGCGGCGTGCTGGTGCGTTCGATCATGTCGGCGGCAGCGCTCTGGTAGGCGTCCCACTTCTCGCGGTTGCGCCAGTCCTCGGCGGTGATCTTGAAACGCTTGAAGCGCGTCTTCTCGCGCCGCTTGAAACGACGCAGCTGTTCGGCCTTGGAAATCTGCAGCCAGAATTTTCCGACCACGGCGCCGCTGCGCGTCAGCTGCTCCTCGAAGTCGTTGATCTCCGAATACGCACGCAGCCAGTCGGTCTCGGCGCAAAAGCCCTCGACGCGTTCGACCAGCACGCGCCCGTACCAGCTGCGGTCGTAGAGGGTGAATCGTCCCTTGCGCGGCAGGTGGCGCCAGAAGCGCCACAGGTAGGGTTGGGCGCGCTCCTCGTCGCTGGGCGCGGCAACCGGAATGGTGTGGTACAGGCGTGCATCGAGCGCAGCGGTGATGCGGCGGATGGCGCCGCCCTTGCCGGCGGCGTCCATGCCTTCGAACACGCACACCACCGTACGCTCGCGAAACCGCTTGTGGCGGGTCGCCAATGCCAGCTGACGCTGCAGCTTGTCGAGCTTCCGCGCATAGACCTTCTTGTCCAGCTTCTGGTCCAGCTTCATTCGTTGCAGGATGTGCAGGTGATCGGGCGCCTGGACGATCGGCGCTGCCAGCGTTTTCGGTGCGCGGCGGTCCACGTTCCGCAGGCGCTTGCGCATCGCATCGAGCAGCGCGCGGCCGACTGCAACCGCGCGGTACTCCGGATCCGAGCCTTCGACCACCAGCCATGGCGCGTGCGCGCTGCTGGTCTGCAACAGGGTTTCTTCGCTGAGTTTGTAGAAGCGGTCGTAGCGCTTGAGAAAGTCCCAGTCGCGGTCGGTGACGCGCCAGCGGGTGTCCGCGTCCGACTGCAGGACTTCGAGGCGCTTCTCCTGCTGCTTGCGCGACAGGTGGAACCAGAACTTGAGGATCAACGCCCCTTCGTCCGCGAGCATGCGTTCGAAGTGGTTGATCTCCTCGATCGCGCGCGTCAGGTCCTTGGCGCCGCTGCGCTTGAACACGCGATCGATGATCGGCGCGGTATACCAGGAGCCGAACAGCATGCCGATGCGGCCCTTGGGCGGCAGCGCCCGCCAGAAGCGCCACATGTCGGGTCTCTCGCGTTCCTCGTCGGTCGGGTTGTCGAAGGCGTGCGTATGGATGTGGCGCGGATCCATCCATTCGTTGAGCAGATTGACGGTCTCGCCCTTGCCGGCGCCACGCACGCCCGAGATCAGGATGATGACGGGGAAGCGGGCGTTCTTGAGCAGGTCGTACTGGGCGTCCAGCAGATCGGCGCGCAGTCCCGGTTCGATGCGCCGGTACTGACTCTTCGACAGCTTGTGCCCCAGTTCAGCGGTCTCGAACATGCATGCCTCCGCACCTGTCGCATTGTGACGCGCGTCGCAAGACCGATGCAGGATCTTCGTCATCGCGCCTGCCGCCGCATCGGCGCGCAGGTCCGTTCGATTGTCCGTTACTTTCCGCAGTGTTTCCAGGCAGGTGCCGCAAGCCTGCGTGCGGCGGAGGGCTCCACGAGAGGCCCTAAGTTCGTCAGCACACCGACGCTGTGCCTGCCAGCCGCTACCGTCATGCCCTGAAACCATCCCGACATTTCGCAGCTTCGCGGCTTGCGGGATTCAGAGGTCGCCATGAAGAAAGCCAGCAAGCAGCGCACCGTCAACGGGTCTGCAAAGACCGCCGACCCGATGCAGAAGACCACACCCAACCCGCTCGCGCCGCCGTTCACCGAGGCCGACCGCAAGCAGGACCCCCGAGAGACTGCCCAGGAGGCGGTGCACCAGGTCACTCTCAAGACCTCGGTCGACGCCCCTATCCCGCCGTCCCCGGCAGCTAACGCCGCGAAGAAGGCTCCGCTGCGCGCAGCCAAGGGAGACGACGATCTCATGAGCAAGCAGCCGGCGTCGCCCGGGTGCTGATGGCGCTCTCAACCGAACCCGCTAACCGATTTCTCAACGAGGTACATCCCATGATCCAGACCACAGTGTCGACGGCGACCACTCGTCGCCGCGCATCGCCGCTGCACGTTGTCGCCGCCGCCGCGGGCTTGCTGATGCTCGCGGCCTGCGCTTCGACGCCGCAGCCGCCCACCCAGGCGCTGCAGGCGGCCGAACTCGCGATTGCCAATGCCGAGAAGGCGCGCGTCGCGGACTATGCATCGCCGGAGCTGACCCAGGCCCGCGAGAATCTCGCGGCCGCCCAGGGGGCGGTGCGCAACGAGGAAATGGTGCTGGCCTCGCAGTTGGCCGAACAGTCGCGAGTCGACGCCGAACTGGCCTCCGCCAAGGCGGGCGCCGCCAAGGCCAAGGCCGTCAACGACGAAATGCAGAAGAGCACCGACACCCTAAAGCAGGAAATGCAGCGCAATCCCGAGGCCCAATAATGAACACTCCAATCCCCAGTACGCGGACGGCGCTCGCAGCCGCCGTCAGCTGCCTGTTCCTGACGGCTTGCATGAGCGCGCCGACCCGCCCGGTAGGCGCCGATGCCGCGCGCAGCAAGCTGACGCAACTGCAGTCCGATGAGCAGCTTGCCAGCCGTGCCCCCGTGGCGATCGAGGAAGCGGAAGTCGCCGTGCGCGCGGCCGAAGTGCCGCAGAAAGATGCGACGCGCGGCGCGCACCTGGTGCAGATGGCTGATCGCAAGATCGACATCGCCCGGGAGCAGGCCCAGACCCGTCTGTCCGAAGACCAGCGCAAGACGCTGAGCGAGCAACGAGAGCGCGCACGTCTGGACTCGCGCACGCGCGAGGCCGACAACGCCCGCGGCGATGCTGTTGCCGCACGCGCCGACGCCGACATCGCGCGCAGCCAGGCCGAAGCGTCGCGCCTCGACAGCGAGGCCGCGAGGATGCAGGCCGAAACGCTGCAGATTCAGATTGCCGAACTCAACGCCAAGGCCACCGATCGCGGCCTGGTGGTCACGCTGGGCGATGTGCTGTTCGAGACCGGCCGATCGGAGCTCAAGGGCGGTGCCACCAGCAACCTGGCCGGACTCGCAAGGTTTCTCAACGAATACCCGGACCGTACGGTGCTCATCGAAGGCCACACTGACAACGTCGGCAGCGACGACTCCAACTTCAGGCTGTCGCAACAGCGCGCCGACTCGGTCAAGGCGTACCTGGCCGGACAGGGCATCGTACCCGCCCGACTCGACGCATCCGGAAAGGGTGAGGGTTACCCAGTGTCCGGCAATGAGTCCGCGACTGGCCGTCAGCAGAACCGTCGCGTCGAGGTCGTCATCTCGAACACGGTCACCTCGCTGAGATGAGCCGCAGGCGCGTCGGTCAACCGACCGGCGCGCCTCGGTACCGGCGAAGCTCAGCGCTCCTTCAAGTCGTCTTCGGCCTTGTCGCGGGCATCCTGCTCGGCAGAGCGCGCACGGGTCCGCTCGATCGCAGTCGCCGCCTGCTGCTCGCTGTCATACGGCCCGAGCCGGTTCGCACTCCTGCAGCCTTCGTCCTGCTCGGTTCGCTTGTGCTCCAGGCACCACCACCAGGTCATGTCCGAACTCCGTTTCCCGGGGCGATCAGGATAGATGATCACGGCCTGACAGCAAGATTGATTCGCTGGGCTGAGCCGGCCGGCAGTCGCGCCGTGATTTTCAGATGAGCTGCAGATCCTGGCCGACCACGCGGACCTTGCTGCCGACGCCGATACCGTTGAGCGCCGCGATGTCCAGCGTGCGGAGTCCCCCGGTTTCCATGGCGACGTTTACGCGGTAGTACTCGTTCCCCTGGATGCGCCGCTCGATCTGGTGGCCGGTGATCGCGCCGCCGATTGCGCCGGCTGCCGTCGCGGCGTCGTTGCCGCGACCTCCACCGATCTGATGGCCGATGACGCCGCCGACCAGCGCGCCCATGACCGCGCCTGCGCCACTGGCGTCGCCCTTGACCTTGAGCGTTTCGATTGCGCTCACGGTGCCGCAGTCGCTGCACTCGCGGCGCGCCACTGGCGCCGGCGTTGCAGAGACCGCCCGCGCCGCGGTGGTGTCCGACCGATCGGCACCTGCATTGCTGCCGCAGGCACTCACTGCAGCGACGACCAACAGCGCGGCCGGCAGTCTGAATCCGGTCTGCGCACGTGTGTTCGGGAGATGTGATTCGATGTTCATGGCGATTCCAGGCAAGTGGCGGAGAGCCGATGCTGCGCGCTGCAGGCGCTGACGTCTGTACGCCATGGCGATTAGACAAAAGGGCGCCACATCGGAGTCGATACCGCGGGTGATTGTGTTCGGCGCAAGCGGCGCGCATCTCAGTGCGAACGGCGCCAAAGAAAAACCCGCAAGGCCGGATCTGGGCGCTTACGGGTCAATCTCGAATCCGCGTGAGCAGCCACGTCCCGGGGGGTGAGACGGCTGGCGCTATGGGGGAGAGATGCGGATTCGAGGGGACAGCTTGCTACGACGAGTACGCTACGCCCAATGGGCCGGTCAGACTGTTCGGTAGCGCACGGATAACTGTTCGTTCATCGCTCACCGTCAGGGATTCGTATTGTTCTTGAAGTGTTCGCGGTTGAGCAGGTCCATCACACTCCCCTGGAGGTCCTGGTATTGCTTCTCACACGACCGCAGGAACTTTGCCAGGCCCGGATCCGGCTCTTCCTCGGCCATGACCCGGCACAAGTGACTTTCGTGGTCGAGCGCTGCAGCCATGCTGATGAGCATCGTGCGTTCGTACTCCAGGCGGCTGTGACCGCCGAGCGGAAAAAAGCGGATCACGCGGTCCTTGGCGATGGCAAAGCGCTTGCGCCGTTCTATCTCGGGCATCGGCGTGAGATCGATGCGCACGCCGGGATAGTCGCGAGCGATCCGCTCGAGGTCGGCTTTCAGCGCCTCGCCGTAATCGCTGATCCGGGTGATGAGGGCGTTGAACTCCGGCGATTCGACCTTGAGATAGAGCACCAGCTGGACACGATCGATCTTGACTGCATCGCCATACAGCAAGCTGTAGCCCTCGCTGAGCATCAGGCGCTGCTCGCTCAGTTCGGCGGCCTCGTCGCGATCGGACGCGAACGGATTGCAGCCGGCAACCGCGACTGCGGACAGCGCCAGGACAACAAGGATCCGGGCAGGCTTTCGCATCGCGACCTCCCGGATCTCGTCTGCCTGCAGCCTACTGCGGGGGCTTGTGGATCAGGTCGTTCTTTACCTTGCGAACGCCTTCGACACCGGACGCAACCTGCACGGCTTTGTCGATCTGCCACTGCGAGTCGACGAAGCCCGACAGCTGCACGGTGCCCTCGAAAGTCTTGACCTGGATGTCGAAGGAATTGACGTCCTTCTCCGCCAGCAGCGCCGATTTGACCTTGGTCGTGAGGACCGAGTCGGAAACGACCTCGCCGCCAGTGCGCTCGTGCCCCTGGTGATGCGCGCAGCCGGTGACGCCCAGGGCGCCGCAGGCGAGCAGTGCGGCGGTTGCAAGTGTTTTCAGGTTCATGACAGACCTCGAGTGTGGTGTGGGTGTCGCGCTTGAATCGGTGTGCGCAAAGAGCAAAGAGCCGATGCAGCCTTGCTCAGTTCTTGTGGCCTTTGTCGTGGCCTTTGCCCTTGTTCTTGCCATTGCCGTGGTCGTCGCCACCGCCATGGCCATGCTGCTTGCGGTAGTGCGGGGTGTAGACGTCGTGATACCAGCTGTCTTGAACGAAGTAGACCGGTCGGTCGCAGGCGCCGTAAGCACCGCAATACTGTTTCCAGTTCCCGGACTGATCGGGTGGGACGCGCAGATAGATCGGCGGCGCAGCTTGCGGTACCTGCATCACCACGACCGGCTGGCTGTAGACCAGGACCGGCGGTGGTGCGCCGCCGATGTCGATGCGTCCGTAGAAGTTCGGCTCGCCGATGCTGATGGAGACGCCGACGTCAGCGGCCAACGTCGGCGCGGCGACGAGCATCGTCGCGATCAGGCCCATTAATGTCTTCATTGCGGAGTCTCCGGGTTAGCCTGGCTGTCACGCGTATCGCGTGGCGCCACACCGCAACCATAGGAGTGAACCCGGCGCAGCGTCGGTGCGTTGCCGCACTTAAATGACGGGCCCGGCGGTGCGGCCCGCGCGAGTGGGTGCGTTAGCGCACGGACCCGGGAGCTCGGCTACGCCTACTGTTAATCACCGTCCTTGGCAAAGGTTTGCCCGCCATGAAAAAAATCCTGACCTCGCTGGTTCTTTTACTGGGAACCTGTGCTGCCGTACCTGCGGCGCTTGCCGACGTTTCGATCTCGGTCAGCATCGCCCCACCACCGCTGCCGTTCTATGTGCAACCGGTGGTTCCGGGGGAGAATTTTCTCTGGATGCCCGGTTACTGGGCTTATGACGGCGAGGACTTTTTCTGGGTGCCCGGCACCTGGGTGCTGGCTCCGCAAAGCGGCTATCTGTGGACGCCGGGCTACTGGGGCTGGCGCCATGGCCGCTATCACTGGCGCCCCGGCTACTGGGGTCCGTTCGTGGGCTTCTACGGCGGTGTGTATTACGGCTACGGCTATTACGGCTCGGGTTACATGGGCGGCCGCTGGGACGGTGACCGCTTCTACTACAACCAGGCCGTCAACAACGTGAATGTCACCTACGTCCACAACACCTACAACGAGACCATCACCAACGTCACGGTCAATCGCGTGAGCTACAACGGCGGTCAGGGCGGCATCGTGGCGCAGCCGCAGGAGCGCGATCTGCGAGCGGAACGCGAACGATTCCGCGGTGCGACGGACGAGCAGGTCAAGCACGAGCGTGGTGCGCGCACCCAGCGTGAGCTGCGGATGTCGGTGAACGGCGGCAAGCCGCCGATCGCTGCAACGCCGCGGTCAGGCGCCTTCACCGACCGCGACGCACAACCGGCCAGAGACGATGCGGCAGAACGGCATGATGGCCGTCAGCGCGATCAAGTCGCACCGGCTGCACCGTCGCGACCCCAGGAACCGGCACGAAAAGAGCGCGGCGCGCGCGACCGCCCGGCTCCGGTTGCCGAGCCGCAGGAGCGCGAGCGCGGCAAACCTGATCAGCAGCAGCCCCCCCAGCAGCCGCGCGAGCCAGGGCAGCAGCAGAAGCCCAAGCAGCCGCGCGAGGCAGGGCAGCAGCAGAAGCCCAAACAGCCGCGCGAGCCAGGGCAGCAGCAACGCGGGTCGGGCGAACCCGCGCAGCAGCAACATCAGCAAACTGAACCTGAGCAGCGGCAACGCGAACAACCACGTGAACAACCACGTGAAGCCGATCAACCACAACGCGAGGGCGCGGGGCAGGACCGCGAGCCGGGCCCGCCGGCACGCAAACCGAAGCACCCGAATTCAAAGGACCGGGACAAGGACTCCGCGCCGGGCGAGACGACGCCCTGACGAGGAAGAACGGGCGGTCGCGACGAGGCGCTGGGCCGCAGCTACAGCCAGTACGCGCCCAGACGCGCCGCCCACTCCATGACCCGGACCCGCAATCCGCGGTGCCGCCAATGTTCGAGGGTGATGGTCTCGGACTGCGCCAGATCCGCTTCGAACATCGCTTCCATCTGCGCGGCGAAGCCGCGACCCAGGATCACCGCGTTGATTTCGTTGTTGTGCAGGAAGCTGCGCCAGTCCAGGTTGGTCGAACCGATCGTGGACCAGACGCCATCGATGCAGGCGGTTTTCGCGTGCATGACCGCACTGCGCCGTTCGTGGATTGTTACGCCGGCGCGCAGCAGTTCGGTGTAGTGCGACCGGCCCAGGTGGAAGATCGGCCATGAGTCCGAGTAGCTGGGCAGAACCAGCGCGACGTCGACGCCGCGCGCGGCGGCATCGGTCAAGGCCTTGAGCAACTGCTCGTCTGGCGCAAAGTAGGCGATGGTGAGATGCACCTCTCGCTCCGCCTGGCTGATCGCCGACATCAGCGTGAGGTAGATCAGGCTGTGCGGGTCGGACGAGGTGCTGCCGATCGCACGGACAATCTCGTCGCCCTGGGCCGCGAGCTTCGGGAAGTAGTCCCGGGGCGCAAGCGGCTCGCCCTTCTGTTGCGTCCAGGTGTCGATGAAAAGCTTCTGGAACTCGGCGACGACCGGTCCCTCGATACGGATGTGCGTGTCGCGCCATCCCGTTCCAGTCTGGTCGGCATCGCGCCGGCCGCGCTTGCGCGGCGTGCTGCCGTAGGTATCGCTGATGTTGATGCCACCGGTGAACGCGATACGGCCGTCGATCACCAGCTGGCGGCGGTGATCCCGGTTGTTGAGCAACCATCCGCGCTTGTTGCCGATCATCGGGTTCACCGGGTTGAATTCGAGCAGCTGGATGCCGCCACTGCGCAGCCGCTCGAAGAACGCCGCCGGCGTCGTCAGCGTGCCGACACTGTCGTAGATCACGTTGACCTGGACGCCGGCGGCCTGCCGTTCGAGCAGCAACTCGGAGAACTGATTGCCGGCCTCGTCGTCGTCGAAGATGTAGGTCTCCAGGTTGATATGGTCGCGGGCAGCGCGGATCGCCGCGAACATCGCCGCGTAGGTGTCCGGACCGTTCTGCAGCAGGGTGAGCTTGTTGCCCAGCACCAGGGGACTGCCGACGTTGACGGCTTGCTCGTAGGCCAGATGCTTCTGCAGCAGGTCGGAATCACCGCCGCGGCCCTCGATGCGATCGAGGATCGCCGTGCCGCGGGCCGCCGAGACCGGACCCTGCGCGCCCTCGAACTCGACCCGTTGCGCGTGCGGTGCCGCCCGATCTTTCGCGGCGTCCGGCAGGGAGGCGCAGCCCTGCAGGCACAGCAGCACGACCGCGAGGAATGCTGCGCGCTGCGCCGGGACCGTCACCGGACTCCTTCTCTCAAACAAGACCTCGCCCGCTTTCGTCATGCCGTCGTAGGGCGGGCCATGCCCGCCGCGGCGGCCACGGGCCGCCCTACGGTCGTTGGCTGCACGACCGCGCGCCGCAACTGCGGGGCGGTGACTTCCATCACGGTCTTTCGCAGGATGGCTCAAGGAAGTTCACCAGGTAGGGGGCGAGCAATTCGTCGGCCCGCTGTTGCTCGTCGGGGCTGAGCGGCGCGTAGCCGCGACCATAGCCCCAGCCGTAGCCCCAGCGGAACCCGGTCGGGAACAGCGGCAGCCCGCCGATGCGGACGCCGCGATACATCCAGTCGGCCAGCGTCGGCCTGCCGGTCCGCGCCAGCACGCAATCGCGCAACGCAGTATCGGCATCGCGGCGCTCGTGCGCCGTGCCGCCACGCCAGTACGCCATGTCGTGACTCCGGCAGCAGTCGGACCAGCGCAGCGGATCCTCGGTATCGCCGTCGGGAAAGAGACTGCAGCCATCGCTCGTGAACGGACGCAGCACTCGGGGCGACGCGCATCCACCCAGCAGCAGTGCGGCCGCCAGTGCCGCAGCGGTGAGGGTCGCGTCGCCGAGTCGCCAAAGCCGCGACCGACGGCGGGCGTCCTGCCCTCGCGTGCCGGTGCGGTCGCACATGGAAACGAAACCGGCGACGAACGCAAGGCGACAGCGCACGACCTTGAGCGAATTGCGGGCGGCTTCCTGCATATGCGGCCAAGCCTACAGGGTCGGGGGCCGCCGTTGTGGGCGGACCATGCCCGCGATTGCGGCGATCGCAACACCTCTGCGCTTCAGTTAGTTCGCCACCGCACTGAAATGCGTGCGGGCGAGGGTGATGCTCTCAGTCTGCGCCGCATCGGCACGGCGTCGATCACGCGCGTTGTCAAGCATCGCCGCGAAGCGACGCCCGTCGGGGCCGCCAGGCATTGAACGGAGCACACCATGTCGAGTCCATCATGCTTGCTTGCCCTGACCGGGGTCTTGCTGTTCGGGCTGGGCGCGGCGCCGATGGCGCTGGCGGCGCACGCCGATCCATCCGGACGCGTCGCGCGCCTGAGCGAGGCACGGGGCGAGGTGAGCTACTCGCCCGCTGGCGAGGACGAGTGGGTCGGCGTCTCGCGCAATCGCCCCGTCATCCGCGGCGATCGACTCTGGACCGATTCCGATGGCCGCGTGGAACTGCAGGTCGGCAGCGCCGCGATCCGGCTCGGAAACGACACCAGCTTCCAGATCCTCGACCTCAACGACCGGATCACGCAGGTCCGGCTGAATCAGGGCTCGCTCAACCTGCGCGTCCGGCGCATCGATTCGGGCCAGTCCTTCGAAGTGGCGACACCCAACCTCGCATTCACGGTAAGGCGCGTCGGGCGCTATCGAATCGATGTCGAGCCAGACCGCGACCAGACCACGATCGTGGTCTGGGAAGGGTCCGGCGAAGCCAATGCGGGCAGATCCAGGTTCCGCGTGAACGCCGGTGAGACGGTGCGCTTCTACGACGACGATCTGCGTGACTACGAAATGTTCGGCCTGCCGCGCGCGGACGAGTTCGACCGTTATGCGCTGGATCGCGATCAAAGGCTCGCGCGCTCCGAATCCCTGCGATACGTCGATGACGATGTCGTCGGCTATGCGGATCTCGATCAATACGGCAGCTGGCGCCCGGTGCACGATCACGGCACCGTCTGGTTTCCTCGCGACGTCGATCGCGACTGGGCGCCGTACCGCGACGGCCACTGGGTCTGGCAGGAACCGTGGGGCTGGACCTGGGTCGACGACGCCCCCTGGGGATTTGCGCCCTCGCACTACGGACGCTGGATCTATGTCTCGAATCGCTGGGGCTGGGTGCCCGGCCGGCGCAACGTGCGCCCGGTCTATGCGCCGGCGCTGGTCGCCTTCGTCGGCGGCCACGGCTGGAGCCTGTCGGTCGCGCTGGGCAGCCGCGAGCCGATCGGCTGGTTTCCGCTTGCCCCGCGCGAGCCCTACGTGCCCTCGTACCAGGCCAGCCGCGAGTACTTCACGCGGGTCAACGTGAACAGCACGGTGGTCAACAACACCACGATCAACAACGTCTACAACAACTACTCCAGCGGCACGATCAACGTGACGCAGGTGAACTACGCCAATCGCGCCGTGGCTGGCGCGGTCACCGCCGTCCCTGGCTCTGTGTTCGTCAATGCGCAGCCGGTGCGACAGGCAGCGATCCGGCTCGACTCCCAGGCCTCGGTGAGCGGAGACGTCACGCGTGTGGCGACCATCGCGCCCAGCGCGCGCAGCGTGCTCGGACAGACGCCCGCCTCCAGGAACCGGCCATCGCGCGAATCAGTCGAGCGCCGGGTCGTAGCGCGCAATGCCCCGCCTCCCCGGCAACGATCATTCGCCGCGCGCGAATTGCAGTTGAAGCAGAACCCGGGTCGACCGCCGGATCCCGTCGCAGTCGAGTCCGCTCCGGGTGCGATCGCCAGCACACCCCCGGAAGTGCGCGTGATTGCAGCCCCGGCCGTCGCGGTCGACGCGCGCGTCGCAGGCCCGCGCCACGAGGGCGGCAAGCCTGGCAAGCTGCAGCCGCTGGATCGAGCCGCCAAGGGGCGAAATCGACTCGTCGACACGCAGAAGCAGGCGGCCGATCAACAGCAGATCGAGCAAAAGCGAATGGAACGCCGTGACAAGGCCGAGAGCGATCAGAAAGCCAAAGATCAACAGCGCGCCGAACGCCAGAGCAAGGCAGAGGGCGATCAGAAGGCCGCGAAGCAGCAGCACGACGAGCGTCAGCGCCAGGTCGATACGCAGCGCCAGGCCGAGGCCCAACAGCAGGCGCAGCAGCAGGCCCAGCAACAGGCGCGGCGCCGGCAGAAGGACGAGAACGATGAGAAGGCCGCGAAGCAGCAGCACGACGAGCGTCAGCGCCAGGCCGATACGCAGCGCCAGGCCAGGGCCCAACAGCAGGCCCAGCAACAGGCGCAGCGCCGGCAGAAAGACGAGAACGATGAGAAGGCCGCGAAGCAGCAGCACGACGAGCGTCAGCGCCAGGCCGATACGCAGCGCCAGGCCAAGGCCCAACAGCAGGCCCAGCAACAGGCGCAGCGCCGGCAGAAGGACGAGAACGACAAGAAGGTCGCGGCGCAGCAGCAGGCGCTGCTGCGCGCGGAGTGCGAACGCCGCGCCGTCGAGCAAGGGCAGGATCCGGGCCAGTGCCGAACCGAACCGGAGCCTTCGAACAATCGCGGAAAACGCCAGGGCAAGGACCGGAACGATGATCGCGCCGGCGACGCCGGACCACTGACCACGAGCGGGAACACTCCCTGACCTGCCGAGTCGTGCCGCCGACGATTAGAATCGCGCCATCATCCGCATCAGCAGCGCGACGCCGAAACCCCAGGCGCCGTTGAGGATCAGGGCACCGGTGATGATCTTCGGATCCCAGCCGCCGGCCAGCGGCAGGCCCTTGAGCGGAAACACGACGAACAGCGCGACGATGCTCGGTCCCAGCGCGCCGAGCGCGATGGCCAGCATCCAGTAGCGCAACTCCGGCGCGCCGCGTATCGCCAGCCAGATCGCGATGCCCCACAGCCCGCCCCAGAACGCCAGGGAGATGATGGCCGGCACATGGAACGGTGCCGTCGCCGTCATGTCGAATGGCGCTTTCGGTGAGACGCCGGCGGCGTGCAGCATCGCCAGCGTGCCCTGATGGAACAACAGGGTCGAAACGAAACCTGCGACAAACGCCTTGATGAATTCCATGCGAATGACTCCTGGCCATGTCCACGAACACCCGGCACCACAACCGCTGCAACGAGCTTACTCCCCGATCGCCGGGATGCTATGTGCGCTGGCGGACGGATGGGACGCGCGGGCCGGCGTATACCCATCACATGTCTCCCAATCGCACTTTGTTGGTCAGGATGACCCTCGCGCTGGCGCTGATGGGGCCGGGGATCGCTGCGGCCCAGGAAGATCCCAAGCTCGACTCGAAGGCCCAGCAGCGCGCACCGACAGCGTTCGCCGATGACAAGCCGAAGCCGGTGCTGAACTGGGGTGACGGCGATGGCAAGAGCTATCTTGTGCCCGCGGCCGACATCCTGCTGTTCGATGTTCTGCTGAACGCGTTCAATCGCGAGTTCTCGGGTACCGAGGACTACGATGTCACCGGTTCGTCGTTCAAGGACAACCTGACCGGCAAGTGGGTCTACGACAGCGACCCGTTCGACATCAACCAGTTCGGACACCCGTATCAGGGATCGATGTATCACGGCTTCGCCCGGTCCGCGGGGCAGGGATACTGGACCGCGTCGGCCTACACCATCCTCGGCAGCGCGGCTTGGGAGGTCGCAGGCGAAACCACCGCCCCCTCGATCAACGATCAGTTCACCACCGGATTCGGCGGCAGTTTCCTGGGTGAACCGCTGTTCCGCATGGCCAGCCTGCTGCTCGAAAGCGGCGACGGCGGCAAGCCCGGGTTCTGGCGCGAACTCGGCGCCGCCGCGATATCGCCGTCCACCGGCTTCAACCGGCTCGCGTTCGGCGAGCGCTTCGGCGGCGTGTTCCGCAGCTACAACCCGGCGGTCTACACGCGCATCGCCCTGGGCGTGAACATCGAGTCGAGCGTGAGCTCGAACGTGAACGTGAACCGCAACGCAGAGGAGCCGGCGACGCCGCAGAGCTACGAGAATGGCGAGGCGATCGGCGACTTCACGATCGGTTACGGCCTGCCCGGCAAGCCGGGATATGCGTATGCGCGGCCGTTCGACTATTTCCACTTCCAGTTCACCGCCGCCAGCAGCAACGTCTTCGAGAACGTGATGTCGCGTGGCTTGCTGTATGGACGCGGCTATGCCCTGGGCGACAACTACCGCGGCGTGTGGGGGCTCTACGGAACCTACGACTACATTGCGCCGCAGATCTTCCGCATCTCGACCACGGCCGCGTCGCTCGGCACGACCGCTCAATGGTGGCTGTCGCGCACCGTGGCGCTGCAGGGCTCGCTGCTCGGTGGTGTCGGCTACGGTTCGGCCGGCACCATCCGCGGCGTCGGCGAGCGCGACTATCACAACGGCGTCACGCCGCAGGGACTGCTCGCGCTGCGCCTGATCGCCAGCGATCGTGTCTCGCTCGACCTGAGTGCCCGCGAGTACTACGTCAGCGACATCGCGTCGGACGAACGCGGCGGCAACGAGACGATCTTTCGTGTGGACACCGCCGTGACCGTGCGCATCTACAACCTTCACGGCATCGTGCTCAAGTACGTGGCGTCACGGCGCGACGCCCAGTATCGCGATCTGGCCGACACCCACCAGACCGTCGGCGCCATCAGCATCGGCTACGCCTACCTCGGACAGACCCGCTCCGGCGCCGTCGACTGGCGGCCCAAGCTCGACGGTGGACCTTGATCCCACGAGCACCCACGCATGTCCCCCATCAGGAGTTATCCATGACCCGATTCACTGTTTCAGCCACGCTGTTGGCGCTGTGCCTGCATGCCGGCAACGCCGTCGCGCTCGCGGATGAGACGCCGGCCGACATCGCGACCGGCATTCTGCCGCTGGTCACTTACGGCATCACCTGGGCCAAGGACGACGACGAGGGTGGATATCAGTTCCTGCGCAGCGCCGGCGTCAGCCTGGTCCTGAACTCGGCTCTGCGCCTCGCCTTCAACGAGACCGACTGGGGCGAACGCCCCAACGGCAGCCCCTACGGATTCCCGTCCGGACACACCGCGTTCGTGGTGTCCAGTGCCGCCTTCCTGCAGGACCGTTACGGCTGGAAGTACGGCCTGCCCGCCTATCTGGTGGTCGGGTACGTGTCATGGGTGCGGGTCGACACCGATCATCATCGCTGGCGCGACGTCATCGCCGGCGCGGCCCTGTCCTACGGTGTGTCGAAATTGTTCGTGACGCCGCAGAACGCGACCCACATCGCGCCGATCGTCGGTCCGGAATGGTTCGGGCTTCGCATCGAGCGGTCGTTCTGAGCTTCGCGGATCCCCGGGAACCGGGTGTCATTTGCGAGCGTGCCCTCGTCGGTGTTCAGCAGCACCTGAAAAAATCGGACGCAGCGGCCACGGGTCGCTGCCATAGACCCAGCGCCTGGACCGTGCTTTGCGCAGCCCGCACCTTGGTACGAGCGTGCGTTCGATCACGGGGCGTAGTTGAAGAGGATGTTGACGCGGCGGTGGTCCTGCTGACCCTCGAGGGTCAGCGCATTCAAACAGAGAGCCCCGGCATCGGAGCGTCGCTTCTGGCACTCTTGTGCGCCGCTCCCGCGACTGCGAAATCATGAAGATCCCGCCGCGCACCGATCTGTTGGCTCTGGCCTATGCCTCAGCCACAGCCGCTTCGGTTGGCGTGTTCGGATTTTCGCTGCTGAGCGTCGGCATTCCGGCGGCGCTGCTGCTGGTATTGGTCGCCGACGGCGTTGCGCGGCCGGCTTCGAGCGTGTTCTACCCGACGGTGACCCACGGCTCGCGCAAGGGCTGCCTTGTGGCCCTCAGCTTCGACGACGGGCCTGACCCGGACGTGACGCCGGCCGTGCTGGATGCGCTGGCGCAATACGGCGCGCGCGCGACTTTCTTTACGATCGGCCGCTCCTTGCAGGCGCATCCGCTGCTGGCCCAGCGCATGGCGGCGGAGCGTCATGAACTGGGCAACCATTCCTGGACGCATTCGCGCTGGCAAGGCTTTTTTCGAACCCGCCGCCAACTGCACGACATCGAGGGCGGCGCGCAAGTCATCGCCGCCCTCGCCGGCACCAGTACCGATACTGGCACGGGCGGTCTGGCGCGGCCGCTGTTCCGCCCGCCGGTCGGGATCAAGAGCCCGCCACTGGTGTTGGCCGTGCAGCGCCTGCAGCTCACCGTCGTCGCGTGGTCACTGCATAGCCGGGATACCAGAGGCGACCCGCAACGCATCGCCCAGCGGGTGCTGGAGAAGATCCGGCCCGGCGACATCGTGCTGATGCACGATGGCCATGACCTGCCGGGCCGCCATCGGCCGGCCAGCGCGCAGGCGCTGCCGCGGATTCTTGAGGGCCTGCGCGAGAAGGGCCTGCGGTGCGTGACCGTTTCCGAGCTGCTGCGCGCCGACGAAGCGACTCCATGAGCAGCGCAGTGACGCCAGCCACACGCGACCAGGAACTGCTGGAAGCCAATCGCAGGTTCTACGATCCGCTGTGGCGCGATGCGCGCCTGGTCTGCCCGGAGCGCTTCAACACCTGGCCGCTGGTGCGTTCGCTCGTGGCGCAGGCGTCGCGACGGCTCGAAGTGGCGCCGGGCCTGCGGCCGCGCCTGCCGATCGCGGGCACGCATTTCGTCGACATCAGCGCGCCGGCACTGGCGCGTTTGCGCGAGCGCGGCGGCCACGTGGTGCTGGGCAAGATCAGCGCCATTCCGTTTCCCGACGGCGCTTTCGATCTGGTGTGCGCGCTGGATATCATCGAGCACGTCGACGACGAGGACGGTGCGTTGTCGGAACTGTCGCGCGTGGCAGCGCCCGGCGCAGCCCTTCTGCTGTCGGTGCCGCTGCACCCCGTGCTGTGGACCGCGTTCGACGATTTCGTCGGCCATCGCCGCCGCTACGAGCCGCAGCAGCTGCGGTCCAAGCTCGCCGAGCACGGATTTGCGGTGGAGCAGAGCGCGGTTTATGGCATGCAGCCGAAGTCCTCGCGCCTGGTCGACTTCGGAATGCGGTATCTGGAGCGCCATCGCGAACGCGCGATGTGGTGGTACAACCACGTGTTCATGCCGCTGGGCGTGCGCTTTCAGAAGAAACTCGCGCTGGTTCCGGGAATGATCGACGGCGACGGGGTGGCCGAGATCATCCTGCTGTGCCGCAAGCCGGGCACCGCCTGAAAAACAAATGGGGACACAAAAAGCAAATGGAGACAGACTGTCCCCTATGCGCTCTCTATTCGGCAGTCCAAAACTCCCCCGCTGTGCGGCAGCACTGGCTGGCGCCGCCATTTTTCTTGCCGCGCCAGCGCGCGCGGAGCTCTACCCGCTATGGGAGGCCGGCGCGGGCCTCACCGTGCTGCAATTCCCGTATTACCGCGGCTCAGACCAATCCGACCGCTATGTGTTTCCGGTGCCCTATGTCGTCTACCGCGGTCCTTTCCTGAAGGTCGACCGGCAGAAAGTGCGCGGCCTGTTTTTTGAGAGCGACTATGGCGAGCTGGATGTCAGCATCAACGGGTCGCCGCCGGTGCGCAGCAGGGACATCCGCGCGCGCGAAGGCATGCCGGATCTGGACGGCGCATTCGAAATCGGTCCTTCCGCGAACATCTTTCTGGCGCACTCCGACGATGGCCATCGCCGTCTTGATCTACGCCTGCCGCTGCGCAAGGTCTTTTTCACTGATCTGAAGCACATCGAGAACGGCGGTTGGCTGGCGCAGCCCCAGGTGGCGCTGGACTACAGCGCCGGACCGCGCCGCTGGAACTTCGGACTCACCGCCGGAGTGCTGTTCGGCGATGCGCGCTATCACGATTATTTTTACGGCGTGGACAGCATCTATGCCCGCCCGGACCGCCCTGCCTATCAGGCGCACGGCGGTTATGCGGGCGCTCAGCTGATCGCCAGTCTCAGCAAGCGCTTTGAGAAATTCTGGTTCGGCAGCTTTGTGAAATACGACAACCTCGCCGGCGCGGATTTCGACGACAGCCCGCTGGTCAGGACGCGGGACGCCTACTCGGGCGGCGTGGCCGTCACCTGGGTGTTTGCACAGTCCGAGGAACTGGTTGAAGCGGATCAGTGAAACGATGACCCGTGACTGATGTGGTGGAGGCCATGGCCTCTGCGCCCGGTCCTTGTTGACGCAGGATTTCCCTGCGCTTCATCTCGATGTATTCGTCGCGATCGAGTTCGTGCAGTTGCCGCGGATAGCGTTCGACGCCGGCGTGCCAGTCGTTGAGCCGCTTTGCAAGCTGCTGCCGTGCCGGCAGCGACAGAGCGCCGAGGTAGGAGTCAATCGCCAGGTAGTAGCGCATCGTGTTGCGCTCGGCGATGCCGCGCATGCCGCCGATGTAGACCGGCGCGCCGTCGGCCCGGCTTCCGACGATGCTGAAGCCGACCTTGTTGCGCCCGATCGTCGCCAGGTAGGCGCTCATGGCGATGCGTGCGGGGGTGCCGTAGGCGTATGCGTACGACAGGTGGAGGAAGCTGCGCTGTCCGTCGAGATCCGCCACTTCGAGCTCGACGCGATAGTGATGGGTGCCGAACGGGCCCTCGTCGGCGTTCAGCTGCACCCGAAGAAAATCGGGTGCAGCGGTATTGACCCGGAAGAGGAAGTCGATTTCGTGCGCATCAGCCAGCGGCTGGTCGTACTTGCGCCCGATGCGCAGCCTCAGCGTGTCGGCCCCGACCGCGCCGGAGGAGCGGCAGCCCTTCACGTTCTGGTGAAGGATCAGCACGTCACACCAGTTGTCCACACTGCGCAGCGCCGCGCCGACCACGACGTAGGGTTGTTCGATCAGCGCATAAACGTCGCCTCTGACGTCACCCGGGTTTTCGGTCGAAGCGAGGTGGATCGGACGCCCGAACGGGTTGTGGGCCAACTGTTCGCGCAGGGCAGCGTGACGCGCCCGCAACGACACCGCGTCCTGCGCCTGCGCCGGAGGCATCGCTGTCAGCAATGCGCAAAAGGCAAAGGACCGGCACAGCCTGGAAGTTCTCTGCAGCACGTCGCGTACAGCCGATTTGAGGGGTGGCGGATGCCTGTTTGAAAAAGGGGCGTCGTGCGAATCACCCGCCGTCCCGCGGAAACGGAACGACGGTGTGTCGCCTTGCTTCAGGACTTAGTGTGTGTCGAAGAATTTCTTGATCTGCTTGTCGGCTTCGTCGCGCGTGATGGCGTAGCGCTCCTGAACCAGGCCGGCCAGCTTCTGCGAGTGGCCTTCGGACTTGAGCAACTCGTCCTCGGTCAGCTTGCCCCAGGCGATCTTGGCGGCGCCGACCTGCTGCTTCCACTTGCCCTTGATCTCGTCAACGCTGGGCATCGCCTGCAGCTGCTGCTTGCTCATGAGGTCGTCGTCGCCGCTGGCGGCGCGCAGCGGGATCTTCGCGGCGGCGAATTTTTCGTGCAGCGTTGATGGCTTTCTGGGCGAATCCGGAGGACTCGACGGGCGCGCGACTTCCGGCGCTGTCCTTGTGACGTTCGGTGTGCGTTCGATCTTTCTGAACGGCGACACGGGCGTCGCGGACGCGGTGCTCTGCGTCTGGTCCGGCGCCTTGGCGGAGCCGTTGACCGTGTTCTGTTCGCTGGATTTATTCATGGTGACCTCGAAATCCCGCAACCCGCGGATTTGCGAGGTGTCGGGATGATTTCAACGCATGAACCATAACGGTTGAGGCGCCCGGCGTCGGTGCGCTGGCGAGCATAGTGCCGATACGGTCAATGGCCGTCTGTTGCGCGGCGGCTTTCCGTCAAGCCTGCTCGACGTGACCGGCGTAATGCTGGTTGGACGGCAGCCAGCGCAGCGCCGCCATGCCTGCTGCTGCCGACGCGACCGAGGCCAGGAAGATGCCCAGCTTGGCGCCGTTGATCAGTTCGTCCGTGAATGCCTGATCGGCGATGAACAGCGCCATGGTGAAGCCGATTCCGGCGAGCAACCCGCCGCCGACCAGAAATCCCCAGCCCAGCTCGACCGGACGAATGGCGATGCCGCTGCGCACCGCCAGCCAGGCGAATGCCACGACGCCGATCGGCTTGCCCAGGGCGAATCCCGCGAACACCGCCCAGGTGACGGAATGCCCGAGGTCGCTCCACGACAGCGGTAGCCCGGCGTTGGCGAACGCGAACAGCGGCATGATGGCAAAGCCGACCCAGGGGTGCAGTCCGATCTCCAGGCGTTCAACCGGAGACAGGGTTTCGCGCGCCGCGACTTCGGCAACCTGCAAAGTCTTCCGATCCGGGGTGTCGCCGCTTCCGCCCTCTTCGGCAGCCGGATGGGCGACGACCCGGTCGAGAATCGCATACAGGCGCCTGTCGCTGACCCATCGGCGCGCCGGTGTCATCAAGCCGAGGATCACGCCGGTGACGGTGGCATGGATGCCGGACGCATCCACGGCGATCCAGATCAGGCCGCCGACCAGGAAGTAGCTCGGAAACCCGCGGATCCCGATCAGCGCCATGCCGCGCACGACGGCCAGGCCCAGGACGGCAAGGCCCAACGCGCTCCAGACGATCGGGTCGCTGTAGCCGATCGCCACGACGAGGATGGCGCCGAGGTCGTCGACGATCGCCAGCGACAGCATGAACACGCGCAGGCTCGGCGGGATGCGCGATCCGAGCAGCGCCAGGCAGCCGACGACAAATGCGGTGTCGGTGGCCATGACCGTGCCCCAGCCATGCCCGCCGGGCTGCCCCGACTGCAGCGCGAGATACAAGCCGGCCGGCAGCAGCATGCCGCCGATGGCCGACGCGATCGACAGCGCGGCCATCCGCGGATTGCTCAGCTCGCCCAGGACCAGCTCGCGCTTGAGCTCCAGCGCGACCAGGAAAAAGAACAGCGTCATCAGGCCGTCGTTGATCCAGTCCTTCAACGACCGACCGAAATCCACCGCGCCGAACTGCAGAACGACGGGCGTCTCCCAGAAGTCCAGGAACGGATGCGACCAAGGCGAGTTGGACAGCGCGAGCGCGGCGATCGTGAAAACCAGCAGGATGGCACCGCCGGCCGTCTCGATCAGCAGAAATCGCGCGAATGGCTTGGTCCACCGGTCAGCCAGCTCGCGCGGCAGCCGGCTCAGATCGGTCCCGGGAGGTCGGCGCTCATTCATGAGGATGTCGCGCTGGCATTGATTCCGTTCGGGTCGAGTAGCCCGCGCAGCCCTGTCCTGAGCATCGTCGAAGGGGGGCGTATCGAGACCTCGCGCAAAGGGGCCTCGATACACCGCGCATCATGCGCGGCACTCGGCCCGAACGGCTGGAATTTCAACGATTCCGTCGACTAATTCTTCCTCGGCACCACCAGCAAGACCACGCCCAGAACCAGCACACCGATGCCGGCCCACATCGGCACATTGACGCGCTGCTTCTCGTCGACCGACATGTGCAAGGGGCCCAGGTCGGCCTTGTGCGTCTGCTTGGTGTAGCTGAAGCCGCCGTATGCGAGCCCCAACGCTCCAGCAACAATCAGCAGGATTGCCACGATTCTCTGTGCGTCCATCGGTTCTGCTCCTGGCTATACCTAACTGGGTCGCGTCAGATGCCTCGGCCCCTGATCACGCGGAGCAGTATCACGACGATCGCCACGACCAGCAGGATGTGGATGAATCCGCCCATGGTGTAAGACGAAACCAGTCCCAGCAGCCACAGGATCAACAGGATTACTACGATGGTTTCGAGCATGGTTCGTTCCTCTGTGATCGGCGTTCCGCGACCGGATGTGAACTGCGTAGCGACACAGTGCGCGCCGTGGGTGACGGTGTCCGTGCGGTGGCGTACATATTCCCGCGTTATGGAACCTGCACCGCCTTCCCGCGCCACGGGCGTTGCGCTACGCTGTACGAACGTTGCTGCCAAGAGAATGTGACCGCAATGTCTAAAACGCCCGCCACGCCTGCGCCGCAGCAGAATCACCTTCTGGCTGCCTTGCCGGCAGACGTCCTGCATCGCATGCTTCCTCATCTCGAACGGGTGGAGTTGCCGCTCGGCAAGGTGCTGTACGAACCGGGTGATACGCTGCGCCACGTCTATTTCCCGACCGATGCGATCGTGTCGTTGCTGTACGTGATGGAAAGCGGCGCGTCGGCGGAGATCGCGGTGGTCGGCAACGACGGGCTGATTGGCATTTCCCTGTTCATGGGCGGCGAGAGCACGCCCAGCCGGGCGATCGTGCAGAGCGCCGGATCCGCCTTGCGGATGCCGGGGCAGCGGCTCATCGATGAGTTCAACCGCCACAGCGATCTGTTGGTGCTGCTGCTGCGCTACACCCAGTCCCTGATCACGCAGATGGCGCAGACGGCTGTCTGCAACCGGCATCACTCCGTGGATCAGCAGCTGTGCCGCTGGCTGCTGCTGTCCCTGGACCGCCTGTCGGGCAGCCACCTGGCGATGACCCAGGAGCTGATCGCCAACATGCTCGGTGTGCGTCGCGAGGGGGTCACCGAAGCCGCCGGCAAGCTGCAGAAGCTCGGCGTGATCGAGTACGCCCGCGGGCATATCACGGTGCTGGACCGCGCGGCACTCGAGAAGCTGAGCTGCGAGTGCTACGCCGTGGTCAGGAAGGAAACCGATCGCCTGCTCCCGTGGTTTCCGGTGCCGCCGCCCAGCCGCCCAGCCGCCCAGCCGCCCAGCCGCCCGGCCTTGCGGTGACGCCAACCCCGGCCGCGACCGGGCTAAGCGGGCTCGCGGTGCATTCTCTGTGTCTTAGCGTACGGACATTTGCCCGCTCGTCGGTCACGCTGCGGTGACGAGATCGCACCGGTTCCCTTCTCGCGCCCAAACTGGGCGTTGTCCCGTGCCGCAGGACCCTTCACGTGCCCGCCGCATCACAGCTACCCGTCGTCAACCGTCTGATCGATTGCCTGTCCCGCCAGGACCGCGGTCGCCTGATACGGGGCTGCACGCCGGTTGATCTTGTGTTCGGGACCATTCTGTGCGAGCCGGAACAGCCGTTCCGGCACGTGTATTTTCCCTTGAGCGGCTGGATCTCCCTGGTCGCCAGCGTCGGTGCCCACAAGCCCCTGGAAATGGGGCTGATCGGCAACGAGGGCATGCTCGGAGCCACCCTGGCGCTGGACATCGACGCCGCGCCGCTGCGCGGCGTCGTGCAGGGGTCCGGCACTGCGCTGCGCATGGACGCCGCGCAGCTCAAGCGGGAACTGCGCCGCAGTCCCGCCTTGCTGCGCGCGCTCAATCGCTACCTGTACGTGTTGATGGCGCAGCTGTCGCAAACCGCCGCCTGCACGCGCTTTCATGAGGTCGAGCCGCGGCTGGCGCGGTGGCTGCTGATGACGCACGACCGCGCGCATGCCGATCATTTTCATCTCACGCACAGCTTTCTCGCCGACATGCTCGGCGTGCGCAGGAGCGGCGTGACCATCGCCGCCGGCGCGCTGCAACGGCGGAATCTCATCCGTTACACGCGCGGCGAAATCAGCATCCTCAATCGCAGCGGCCTTGAGGCCGCGGCCTGCGAGTGCTACGAAGCAGTGATCGAGGACTACGCCAGGCTGCAGGCCCAGGGAAATCCGTCGGGTGGGGCCCGACGTCGCAATGCGCTGTAGCGAACAGACGTCCGCGCGCACATGGTGGAGGATGGGTATTCATCACCCGATGCCGGGGATGACTTGGCAGGCGCGGGCAACGGACGTGGTCCGGGCCGCAGGCCTGCTGTCGCAGACCACACCGAGGAGTCAGTCATGCAAATCCAGTCAGGATCATCAGGATCACGGGTGTCCGAAGCGCTGCCGAATGGCCAGGCCGATCCGTCGGCGCCGCCGACGGTCATGGCAGCCGTGCAGGCCGGCGTGTCGCGCGAGTTCCACAGTCTGTTCACGGACATCGAAGATCTGCTCAAGTCCACGACCTCGTTGACCGGGGACGATCTGGCCCGCGCCAAAGCCAAGCTCAGTGCCCGCGCGACCGCGGCCAGGGAATCGATCGAGAAGATGGGCGTCGTGATCGCAGATCGCGCCCGCAACACTGCCACGGCCACCGATGGCTATGTGCATGAGCGGCCCTGGCAGGCCATCGGCATCGGGGCGGCACTGGGTCTGGTCGCCGGCTTCATGCTGGCGCGCCGCAGATAGGGCGAGATCCACAGTAGGTCCGTATGTCCGTGCCAGAACCCGAACAGGCGCCACAGGCGGTCACGATCCCGGACTCCGCCGGGATCGATCCGCTCAATGCGGTCCGCATCCTGGCTTCAGCGGGTGCCGGTCTGTTGAGCCAAGCCGGCCTGCACAGCGAGCTGGCGCGGATCGAATGGGCGGAGGAGCGCGGCCGGTGGTTGAAGATGCTCGTCGTCACGCTGCTCGGCTTCGCGTGCCTCCTGTGCGTCCTGCTGGTCGCCGGTGCGCTGGTGATGTCCGTGTTTTGGGACAGCGCGTTGCGGATTCCGGTCGCGATGACCCTGATGGCTGCTTATACGCTCGGAACCGCGATCGCCTGGCGCCGCTTTCAGGCGCTGTCGGCGCTCAGCGATCGCGGTTTTGCGGCGACCCGCGAAGAGCTTGCCGCCGATGTGGCGCTGCTCAGGAGCCATCGGTGATCGCGCCTTCCGATCTCTCCCTGGCCGAGCAACGCCTGGCACTGCGCCAGCAGCTGCAGGAACAGCGCCGACGCATCGCACATCAGCTCGATGGAGCCGCCACTGCGGACGGCAGCTTCCCACGCAGCATGACCATGCGCCTCGTGATCCGTCGGCCGGATCTGGCAGTACGACTGGCCCTGGGAATCGCAACCCTGCTGAAGCGCCGGTAGACCTGACGTCGATGCGTGAGACCACGTCCGCTCTGATCAGGGACATCCCAAGGCGGCAGCGATCCCGTGCAGTACAGCGACCATCCTGAGGGTGACCGATGACCGAGCAGCACCACGCGCACAAGGACAGCCCGACGGTTCAATCCATTCGCCGCTCGAATCTGGAAGATCTGCGCGCGTCCGAGGCCCGCTATCGACGATTGTTCGAGTCTGCACAGGACGGAATCCTGATCGTCAATGCAGCGAATGCGCAGGTGATCGATGCCAACCCCTATATCGGGGAGCTGCTCGGCTTCCTGCCGGCCGAGCTGACCGGCAAGAAACTCTGGGAGCTCGGCGTGATCAGAGACGTGAATGCCCTCAAGTCGGTGTTCGAAACCCTTCAACGCAGCGGATATGCGCGCCATGATGACCTGCCCCTGCTGAGCAAAGACGGGCGTCAGGTCGACGTCGAGTTCGTCAGCAACCGTTACCTGGACGGCGGTCAGTCGGTTATCCAGTGCAACATCCGCGACATCTCGCAGCGCAAGTACGAGCACGCGGAACTGAAGCGTGCGGCGACGACCGATGATCTCACGGGTCTCGCGAATCGGCGTCAGGTCATCAAGTCGGTGATCGACGAGCTGCAGCGGGCCCGTCGCTACAAGAGGCCGCTGTCGTTGCTGACCCTCGATGTTGATCGTTTCAAGTACATCAATGACGTCTACGGACACGCCGTCGGCGATCGCGTCCTGCGCTCCCTGGCCGATGTCTGCCGGGTCGTCGTGCGCCACGCTGATCTGGCCGGGCGTATGGGCGGAGACGAGTTCATCGTACTGCTGCCGGAAACGGCGCTACAGGCAGCGATCGATGCCGCGCAACGTTTGCGTCGCAGCATCGAAGCAGTCCGACTGCTGCCGGACCGCGGCGACGCCCCGACGATGACCGTGTCGATCGGCGTCGCGACGACCACCGATGGCCAGGAATCCCTGCACGAGCTGCTTTCGCGCGCCGACCAGCAGCTCTATCGCGCGAAGGCGGGCGGTCGCAACAGCGTGTGCGCGGATGACGCCGCTCTAAAATCTGACTTGCCGCGAGTTCCGGCTGCGGCTCAGGTCGGGGGCCGGTAGCGGCTCCGGGTTTCCAGGAACGAGCAACGCCCTCTGTTCGACGTTCTGGTCCATCGGCGCAGGAAGCTCCGGCAGGCGTTGCCCGTCTTGCGCGAGCGCAAGTCCCGCGGCGGCACCCGCAACAAAAGCCTGGCAGCCCTTGCGGGCGGCCAGGCTTTGTTGTCGTGACGATCCGTCTTTGTTACTGCGCAAGACCCTTCGAGTTGACACTTCGGACGCCGCGCACGTTGCTGGCGAGTTCGATTGCCAGTTCGCGCTCCGCGCCGCTGTCGACATCGCCGGTCAGCGTGACGATCCCGCTCTTCGTACTGACCGCGATGTCGGATCCGTCGACGTTGGTGGAGTAGACGTAGGTTGATTTCACCTTGGCCGTGATCCAGCTGTCGGCGACGTCCGTTCCGGCTTCATGGGCGGAAGCCTTTGCCTTGTCGGCCATGCTCGGCGGCGAATTCTTGACCGTCAGCTGGTTATCCACTGAGGTGACGCCGCGGGTATTCAGGGCCAGGCGCGTGGCGAGATCCTTCGCCGCGGCGCTTTCAGCGGTTCCGGCCAGGGTGACCTTGCCCCACTTCGTGTCGACGTTCGTGGACAGACCGTCTGCGTGACTGCTCCACAGCAGCTTCGACTTCACCGCGGCGGTGATGCTGGCGTCGTCAATGGATTGGCCATAGCTGCGTTCGGACGAGCGCGCCGGTGCCACGTAGTCCGGCTTGATGACGATGTCGTTGTCGACATTCTGGATGCCGCTGACGCCCAAGGCGATCTGTTCGGCCAGTTCCTTGCTGACGCCTTCCTCGACCTCGCCGCTGAGGGTGGCCTTGCCGGCATGCACCGACACCTTCAGGTCATTTGCCCGCAGGTAGGGGTTCAGCGCGTAGGTGGTCCAGATCTGGGTTTCCTGACGCGCCTCGGTGACTTCCTGCGAAGCCGTGCCTGCCAGGGCGGTGCCGCAGAGACCTGCCGCCGACAGTGCGATGGCCGATGCGATCAGTGATTTGTGGAAATGCGTAGTCATGTGTCGATACTCCGAAATTTGAAAACAGCTGAGGCTGCAGGAGCGATCGAATGACCGTTCCTTTGACTTGAGACGCTCTGTTTCTCGCCGCCTGACGCGTCGCCATCAAGAACTGCCATCAAGAACTGTGGATGGCGCGACGTACCTCAGGCGGTGCGCTTCTCGCGGCAGAAGGGCGCGATGGATGCAACCGAATGAGTCTAGGGGTGGGGCCGCGCGACGTCGGTGCGCCACCGCGCTTACGCGGATGACGCGATTTCCGATCCGTCGCGTTTCCGGCCCGACGGGCCGGAAACGAGCAAGCCCGCCGAAGGCGGGCTTGCGGACAACTGGCGCTCCTACCGGGATTGTGCGGACCGCTGCAGCGGTCCACACCCCGCGCTGGCGCTTGGGGCTGCGGCCGCTGGCGCGGCCTCGCGCCGATTCGCTCCGCGAATCGGTCGAACCCTTCGGGTTCTCATCCCGTAAACGAGCAAACCCGCCAAGGGCGGGCTTGCAGACAACTGGCGCTCCTACCGGGATTCGAACCCGGGTTTAAGCCTTGAGAGGGCTCCGTCCTAGGCCTCTAGACGATAGGAGCGAGACGCATGCTGCAGCTATCAGGGCTGCAGAAGGCCGCGTATTATACGCGCCGCATGAACTGGCTCAAGTCTCTGGTTTCAAGAAAAAGGCCTTCCCCCGCCGAAGCCCGCCCCGTCGAAGCCCGGCGTATCCCCCGGTCGGAACATCCGATCTCCCGATCGCAGTTTCCGCAAGGCACGCTGCGCACGCTGTATGGCCTGAAGGATGCGGGCTATGAGGCGTATGTGGTGGGTGGCGGGGTGCGCGATCTGCTGGCCGGCGAGGCGCCGAAGGATTTCGACATCGCGACCAACGCGCACCCGGACGAGATCCGCAAGATCTTCCGGTCCTGCCGCCTGGTCGGGCGTCGTTTCATGATTGCCCATGTCCGCTGGGGTCAGGAGGTCGTCGAGGTCACGACTTTCCGCGGCGTGATCACCGACGAGCACGAGCGCGACGACACCGGGCGCATCCTCGCCGACAACGAGTACGGCACCCTGGAAACCGACGCGTTCCGGCGCGACTTCACGGTCAACGCGCTTTATTACGACATCCGCGACTACTCGATCGTCGATCACGTCGGCGGGCTCGAAGACATGCAGCGGCGCGTGATCCGCCTGATCGGCGATCCCGAGACGCGCTACCGCGAGGATCCGGTGCGCATGCTGCGTGCGGTGCGCATCGCCAACAAGCTGCGCTTCGCGATCGACAAGAAGACCGCCGCGCCGATTGCGTCGCTCGCCGGCCTGCTGCGCGAGATCCCGCCGGCGCGGCTGTTCGACGAGGTCATCAAGCTGCTGCAGTCGCGCGACGCGGTGGCCAATCTCGACAGCCTGCATACGCACGGCATGCTCAAGCATCTGCTGCCGATGACGGATGCATCGCTGGGTAACGAGCGCGATGCGGCCTTCATGCACCAGGCCCTGGCGAATACGGCGGAGCGCATCGCCGGCGACCAGAGTGTGAGCCCGGCGTTTCTCTACGCGGCATTGCTGTGGCCGGGGGTGGCGAAGGAATACGCACGCCTGACCGAACGTGAAGGGGCGCATGCCAACGTCGCGATCGTGCAGGCCTCCGAAAAGGTGCTGGCCCAGGCCATGCACCACGTGATGATCCCGAAACGGTTCTCGCTGCCGATGCGCGAGATCTGGGTGCTGCAGCCGCGTTTCGAGGCGCGTCAGGGCGGGCGGGCGAAGCGTCTGCTGACGCATCCGCGCTTTCGCGCCGCCTACGATTTTCTGCTGCTGCGCGCCTCCGTCGGCGAGGTGCCGCAGGAACTGGCCGACTGGTGGACGCGCGCGCAGACCGCCGAGCACCTGCCGCCGGTCCGCGAGCAGGAAGGCGAGGAGCGCGAGGAAGGCACCGCCGAGGCGCCGCGCAAGAAGCGGCGCCGGCGCCGCGGCGGCCGCAGCCGGCGCGGAGCAGGCGATGCCGGCTCACAGCCGGTCGGGGAATGAGACGCGCCTGGATCGGTCTGGGCGCCAATCTCGGCGATCCGCCGGCGCAACTGCGCACGGCACTGGAACAGATCGCACAGCTGGGCGAGCTGCAGGCGGTTTCGCCGTTTTACCGTAGCGCGCCGATGGGCCCGGCCGACCAGCCGGAGTACTGCAACGCGGTGTGCCGGCTGGCAACAGCGCTCTCTCCGCTGGAGCTGATGCGGCAGCTGCTTGCCATCGAGCGGCGCATGGGGCGCATCCGCGGCGCCAAATGGGGGCCGCGCACGATCGACCTGGATCTGCTGCACGTCGACGGCGAGCGCAGCGACACCGCGGATCTGACCCTGCCGCATCCGGGCATTGCCGAGCGCAACTTCGTGCTGCTGCCTCTGGCCGATCTCGATCCCGATCTGCTGGTTCCGGGACTCGGGCGCGTAGCGGAGCTGAGCGCACGCGCCGGCCGCGCCGGGCTGGCGCCCTGGTGAGACGGATCACGAGGCGGTCAGCAGGATCACCTCGATCTCCTCGATGATTTCCTCCTGGCGCTCCTGATTTTCGCGGCGCTGCAGCGCAACCAGCTGTTCGTCGAGACGGTGGCGCGCGAGGTCCATGTGCTCCAGTCGGCGCCGGTTCTCCTCGAGCAGCGATTCGTACAGCAGCGCATGCAGCAGCGCGTAGAGGTAATGGTCGGTCAGTGCCGCGAGGCAGTCCGCCGGCTGCAGATACAGCCGCGGCGGGAATACCGGAATCGAGGGCAACGGCGGTGGTTCCGGTAGCGGGAGCAGCTGGCGGCTCTGAATGCCGTCGGCGCCATGATGCAGGACCACCAACCGCAGGGATCGGTCCGCATGCCCGGCGGCCAGGGCGTTGATCGCCGCGAGCAGGCCGGTCAGCACTGCCGGGACTTCGTCGGCGACGCTGGGGGCGCGGACGCGTGTCGTCGCTTGCGCCGCGGCAGGCCAGCCGTCGGCGAGCTTGTCGCCGACCAGGATGATGTGCTCGGCCGCCGCATCGGCCAGATGAGCGACTGCGGCCTGCGAGATGCGCGCGTTGAAGTCGCCGCAGAAGCCGCGTTCGGCGCCGACGACGCAGCAGACCTCGACGTAGGGCGGCTCGGGCAGCCGCAATGCGGCACGGTGGAACTGCAGCACATCGGCCAGCGCAGTCCCGATTTCCTGGACCGACTCGCGCTGTGCGTCGATCAGCTCGCCGACGCGGCGCAGCTCGACCAGCGCGAGCCCCTTCATCGCGCCGAGAATCGCGCTGATCTCGCTCAGGCCCGCGATGCGGGCCTGCAGTTCACGCCGCCGGCTCATCGCCGAGCCCGATCCATGCGCGCACTGCACGGCTCCACTGGTCGCGCTCGGCCTCCAGCGAGGGATGGCCGTCCGCGGGACCGCTGCGCAGGTGTGCGAGCGCCTGCGGCAGCACGGCGTCGCCGAGGCCGTCCAGCAGTCCGTCGTTGTAGGCGACGAGCCAGGCCAGCTGCTCGGCGATCGACAGCGGGTCGAGCTGGGCCTGGCGCAGGATTTCGCGCAGCAGACGCCCGCGCGCGATGCGCTGCTCCATTGCCGGGTCGAGATGCGCGCCGAAGCGGGTGAACACCTCCAGTTCGAGGAACTGCAGGTAGTCGAGTTTCATCCGCCCCGCCTCGCGCTTGATCGCCGCATCCTGGGCCTTGCCGCCGATGCGGGACACCGAGCGCGCGATGTCGATCGCCGGTCGCGTGCCGCGCGCGAACAGGGCGGCGTCGAACAGGATCTGGCCATCGGTGATCGAGATCAGATTGGTCGGGATGTACGCGGCGATCTCCCCCTGTTGGGTCTCGACGATCGGCAGCGCGGTCATGCTGCCGCCGCCGCGGCTCGCCGCCAGGCAGGTCGAGCGTTCGAGCAAGCGTGCATGCAGATAGAAGATGTCGCCCGGATAGGCCTCGCGTCCCGGCGGTCGCCGCAGCAGCAGCGAGAGCTCGCGGTAGGTGCGAGCATGCATCGACAGATCGTCGTAGACGATCAGCGTGTCGTGGCCGTCGAGTGCCCAGGCTTCGGCAATCGCGCAGCCGGCGAACGGCGAAAGGTACTGCAGCCCGGGCGCCGCGCTGGCCTCGGCAACGACCAACGTGGTGTGCGCGAGCGCACCCGTGCGTCTGAGCACGTCGATCGTGCGGATGACCGACGAGCGTTTCTGCCCGATCAGCACATAGACGCAGCGGACCTGCTTGCCGATCTGATTGACGACGATGTCGAGCGCCAGCGCGCTCTTGCCGGTGCCGTTGTCGCCGATCAGCAGCTGGCGCTGGCCCTTGCCGATCGGCAGCAGCGTGTCGACGATCTTGACGCCGCTGTACAGCGGGCGCGTGATGAAATCGCGGTCGACGATCGGCGGCGACGGCGCGTCGAGAGCGTGCAGGCTTGTCGTGTGCGCCGGCGGCTTGCCGTCGAGCGGCTGGCCGAGCGGATCGACGACGCGGCCGAGCAGCGCGTCGCCGACGCCGATCTCGAGCCGGCGCCCGGGCAGTTGCGCAATGACGCCGGCGCGCAGCTGCGGCGTCTGGCGCAGCAGCACCGTGCCGATCAGGCCGGACGACAGCTGGAATACGACGGCCTGGCTGCCGTCTTCGAATTCCACGAGTTCGTCGATGCGCGCCGACGGCAGGCCCTCGATCCAGGCGATGCCGTCGCCGACCGAAGTGACGTGGCCGCGTTCGACGACGCGCAGGCCGAAGCGGTAGGCGGCAAGCACCGCCGCCCGTGCGTCGATCGGCGTCAGCGCCTCAGCGTCCATCGCCAGACGAGTGACGGAAGTGCGCGAGTTCGTCCGCAAGAGAGGCCTGCAGCACCCACGGACCCAGCGCGATGCGCAGGCCGCCGAGCAGATCTGGATCGACGCGGCGGATCGCGTGCGTCTTGGTGCCGAGGTGGGTGCCGAGCGCGTCGCGCAACTGAGCGTAGCGCGCGTCCGGCAGCGGGTGCGCGCTGCAGATGTCGAGAGTGGCGTCCGATTGCGCCGCGTCGACCAGGCGCGCTTTCTGTTCCGGGTCCAGTGCTGCGAGGTCGTCGATCACGACTTCGGCGATGCGCGCGTCCAGCTCCGGGCCGGACAGGCGCTCCAGCACCCGGGCGGCGAGCTGCAGACCCTGCTCGGCCGCGCGCGCCTCCAGGGTGCGGCACTGCTCCAGCTGACGGCGCTCCTGCACCGCCTGTTGCTTCGCACGCTCGGCGTCGAGTGCCGTGCGCAGCGCGGCGAGCTGTTTGTCGCGCTCCGCCACCAGTTCGGCGGCGAGTTGCGCGCGGCTGGATTCGCGCTCGCGGTCCCAGTCCTTCATGCGGTTCTCGTACTGCGCCTGCAGATCGCGTGCCGCGTCCGCCTGCGTCTGAGCCTGCGCGATGGTCGCGGCGACGGCGGACTGGCGGCGGGCAATGGCTTCGCGCACGGGCTTGAAGAAAAAGCGGCGCAGCACCCACAGCAGGACCAGGAAGTTGATGATCTCCAGCGCGAAGGTCGTGGCGTCGATCTGCATGGCGTGCCCCGCTACTTCAAGAGATAGGCGAGCAGCGGATTGCGGAACAGCACGATCAGCACGACGACCAGCACGTAGATCGCCAGCGATTCGATCATCGCCAGGCCGATGAACAGGGTGCGCGTGATCGACTTTTCCGCTTCCGGCTGGCGTGCGAGCGCGTCGATCGCCTGGCTGATCGCACGGCCCATGGCCAGCGCCGGCAGCATCACGCCCAGCGCGATCGCCAGCAGCGCAACGACGGTGGAGAGCAGCGCGAACCAGGTCATGTCGTTCATGGGAGTCTCATGGGGTATCGGGGGTCATGGGGATCGCAGCGCGTCGCGACTGGATGGCGCCGGCGATGTAGACCAGCGCGAGCATGCCGAAGATGTAGGCCTGGACCAGCGCCTCTACGATGTGCAGCAGCAGCAGCGGCACCGGCACCAGCAGGCCGCCCACCATCAGCACCAGCAGCGCTGCGATTTCCAGGCTCATGATGTTGCCGAACAGGCGCACCGCGAGCGACACCGTGCGCGTCAGTTCGCCGACGATGTGGAATGGCAGCAGCAACAGACTGGGTTCGGCGTAGTGACGCAGGTGCGCCCACAGCCCGGCACTGCGGATGCCGAAGGCGTGCACCGACAGGAACACCAGCAGCGCGAGCGCAGCGGTCAGCGACAGGTCGTCGGTCGGAGAGGACAGGCCCGGCACGATGCCGGTGAGGTTGGCGACGACGAGGAAGATCCACAGCGTGCCGATCCAGTCGGCGAGCCCGGCGGGCGCGTCGGCCAGCGTCGAGTGCACGGCGTCGTCGATCGCCGCGACGACGCCTTCGAGTGCCGACTGCCATGGCCCGGGCGCGTGGCGCATGCGGCGCGTACCGAGCACGGCCAGCGCGCCAAGGACGACGATCAGGCCCCAGGTCGTCACGACGGTTCGCGAGATCGGCAAGGCGCCGAGATGGAACAGGATCAACGGGTCCATCACGGATGCTCGCGGATGTAGAGATAGACGTTGATCACACCGACGCACAGACCGAGCAAGATCAGGCTGACCGTCCAGCGCGACGAGTAGCTGTCGGCCAGTCCGTCCAGCCAGAGGCCGAGGTAGGCCAGCCCGATCACCGGCAGCACGAACAGCAGCCCGAGCGTGCCGAGAAACACGGTCTGTCCGAGGACGGTCTGGCGCTCGATTTTTGCGCGGCGCGTGCGTTGCGCCTGGCGTTCCACCTCTCGTCGCAACCGATGGTTGTCGGGCTGGAGGCTCATGGCAGGGTCATGGCCGGGCGATCCGCGACAGGCGCCGCGACATTTCGCGCTCGAGGCGTGAGAGGTGGTCCTTGAGCACGCCCAGCCGGCGTTCGTCGGCGCGCAACTCGTCTTCGAGTGCCTGGTTGATGCGCTCGAAGTCCGTGCCCTGAAGATAGCGGCGCGTGGTGATGCTCAGGTGGTTGCTGCGGAAGCTCAGCACCGCGCCGGGCAGCGCCACGTAGTGCCACTCCGGCGCATCGGTGCGGTAGCGCGCCAGGCCGTAGTCGAGCACCGTGACCAGGCGCGCATGCTGCGGCAGCAGGCCGAACCAGCCGCTGGCGTCCTCGCCGATGAAGTGGGTCACGCCGTCGATGCGCTCGCGCCGCGTCGCGCTGCACAGGTGCAGGCTGAAGCTGCTCATGCTCCCACCCTTTCGCAAATCCGAGGGCGGCATGCACGCATGAGTGAGCACGCTCCCGCACCCGTTTGCGCTGCGCGCAAAACACCGTGTCGCGCGCTCATGCGCGCGCTCCGGCCATGCTTGCGCGCAGGTAACAGCGCTCTTCCGGCAGGTCGTCATAATCGCCGCGCAGGAAGGCCTCGCAGTCGTCGAGGGTCTGCTCCAGCGGCACCGACGCGCCGGCCAGGCCGGTCTGCGCAGCGACGACGTGGAAGGGCTGGGTCAGGTAACGCTGCAGGCGTCGCGCGCGCTGCACGACCCGGCGATCGACCGCGGACAGCGCCTCGATGCCGAGCATGGCGATGATGTCTTCGAGTTCGTGATGGCGGGCGAGGTGCTCGCGCACCGCGCCGGCGACTTCGAAGTGGCGCGCGCCGAGCTGGCTGCGATCCATCAGCTTGCTGGTCGAGCGCAGCGGATCGACCGCCGGGTAGATGCCTTTCGCAGCCTGGTCGCGCGACAGCACGACCACGGTGTCGAGATGCGCGAAGATCGCGGTGACCGCGGGGTCGGTCATGTCGTCGGCGGGGACGTAGACCGCCTGCACGGAGGTGATGCTGCCAGCGGTCGTCGACGCGATGCGCTCCTCGAGCTCGGCGACTTCGGACGCAAGCGTCGGCTGATAGCCGACGGTGGCCGGCATGCGCCCGAGCAGCCCGGAGATCTCGCTGCCGGCCTGGACGAAGCGGAACACGTTGTCGATCAGCAGCAGCACGTCCTTGCGGAGCGTATCGCGCAGATATTCGGCGTAGGTCAGCGCGGTCAGGCCGACGCGGAAACGCACGCCGGGGGATTCGTCCATCTGCCCGAACACCATCAGCGACTTCGGCAGCACGCCGGCCTTGCGCAGGTCGTGCCACAGCTCATGGCCTTCGCGGATACGCTCGCCGATGCCGGCAAACACGGAGACGCCGCTGTGCAGCTGGACGATCGCGTTCATGAACTCGGTCAGCAGCACGGTCTTGCCGACGCCGGCGCCGCCGAACAAACCGGTCTTGCCGCCGCGCACGAAAGGGCACAGCAGGTCGATGACCTTGATGCCGGTCAGCAGCAGGCCATCGGTGCCGGCACTATCGGCGAGCGGCATCGGCGGCGCAATCACCGGCATCCAGCTTTCCGGCACGAAAGGCGCTTCGCCGTCGAGCGGCGCACCGAAGGTGTCGAGCACGCGGCCCAGACAGCCAGTGCCGACCGGGACTTTGAGCGCACCGCCGTTGGCGAACACCGGCTGGCCGCGACGCAATCCTGCGGTGCGGTGCAGCGCAATCGCGCGCAGATGGCTTTCGTCGAGGTCGCGGTACACCTCGAACAGATAGCGCTCGCCGCCGTCGCCGAGCGCGTAGAGCGAATCATGCAGCGGCGGCATCGCCGCGCAGGCGACATCGACCACGGGGCCGTCGACCCGGTCGATCACGCCGATCTGGTTGCTCATCGTATCCATCAGAGGCGGCGAAACGATCTCCCCGAGGCGGTCTCAAGACCCTCGCATTCTCAAGGCTGGCGCGGCGCAACCCATTGATCTGCGTCAAGCATCCGCCGCAAGGGTCCGCCGGGAGGGCGCTGCCCTTTGTTATAGTCGCGCCCTCTTCGCCGGGGCCCGTCCATGGACACCGCTAAACCCGTCAACATTGCCGAGCTGCGCCGCATGCGTGCGGCGGGCGAGAAGATCGCATGCCTGACCTGCTACGACGCGAGCTTCGCGCTGGTCGAGGATCGCGCCGGGGTCGACGTCGTGCTCATCGGCGATTCTCTGGGCATGGTGATCCACGGCGGCAAGACGACCACGCCGGTGACGGTCGACCAGATCGTCTATCACTCGAAGTGCGTGGCGCCGCATCTGCAGCGCGCGTTCCTGATCGCCGACCTGCCGTTCCTGTCGTACGCGACGCTGGAGCGCGCGCTCGACGCCTCGCAGCGCGTGATGCAGGAGGGCGGGGCGAAGATGGTCAAGCTCGAAGGCGGACGCGAGCAGGCCAGCATCGTCGAGTACCTGTCGGTCCGCGGCGTGCCGGTGTGCGCGCACCTGGGTCTGCAGCCGCAGTTCATCCACAAGATGGGCGCGTTCAAGGTACAGGGGCGCGACGACGCCGGTGCCGAGGCGATGGTGCACGATGCGCATGTGCTCGTCGAAGCCGGCGCCGACCTGCTGCTGCTCGAATGCATACCGGCGCCACTGGGCAAGCGTATCGCCGAGGCGTCACCGGTGCCGGTGATCGGCATCGGCGCGGGTCACGACGTCGACGGCCAGATCCTGGTGCTGCACGACATCCTGCACATCTCGCCGACGGTCACGCTCGGCCGCACGCCGCGCTTCGTGAAAAACTACATGCAAGGTGCACCGGATATCGAGTCGGCGATTCGCGCGTACGTCGCGGAAGTGAAGTCCGGCGCGTACCCGGCGCCCGAGCACTGCTTCGCATCGTAGTGGCGTGAGTCAGAAATTCACATTGGCTCTCCGTTCGCCCCGAGTGCCGCGCCGAATGGCGCGGTGTATCGAGGGGCCCGGCAGTGTCTCGATACGCCGCTTGCCTCGATACGTTTCGCTGCGCGAAACACTCGGCACGAACGGGCCGGCTACTCGACACGAACGGGACAGAGTTGTTCAACAACCTGGTGACTCAGAGCCGCAGGTACGGACGACGTGATCACCGTACACACCGTTGCTGAGCTGCGCGCGCAACTCGGCGCCTGGCGCAAGGCCGGCGAGCGCATCGCCTTCGCGCCGACGATGGGCAACCTGCACCGCGGCCATCTGCGACTGATGGAGCAGGGCCGGCAGCGCGCCGAGCGCGTCGTCGCCAGCGTGTTCGTCAACCCGCTGCAGTTCGGCCCGAACGAAGATTTCGAGCGCTATCCGCGCACGTTGGCGCAGGACCAGGCGGCACTCGAAAGCGCCGGTGTCGATCTGCTGTTCGCGCCCTCGGTCGCCGAGATGTATCCGCAGGGGCGCGACGGTCTGACGACGATCCGCGTCTCCGGGGTCACCGAAGTGCTCGAAGGCGCCTTCCGGCCGGGGCATTTCGACGGCGTCGCCACGGTCGTCAACATTCTCTTCAACCTGGTGCAGCCGGATGCCGCACTGTTCGGCGAGAAGGATTACCAGCAGCTGGCGGTGATCCGGCGCATGGTGACCGACCTGCGCATGCCGCTGCAGATTGTCGGCGTGCCGACCGAGCGTGATGCCGACGGCTTGGCGCTGTCGTCGCGCAACCAATACCTGACTCCGCCGGAGCGCGCGCGGGCGGGCGAAATCCATCGCAGCCTGATGGCCGTTGCCGAAGCGCTGACGAACGGCCGCCGCGACTTCGATACTCTCTCAGAAGAGCAATGCAGCCGTTTGAATATGCAAGGGTTTAATGTCCAGTATCTGGTCGTCCGTCGGCCCGACCTGAGCGCTCCGGCAGCGGCCGATTCGGCGTTCGTCGTCCTCGTTGCGGCGAAGCTGGGGAACACGCGGCTGATCGACAACGTCCAAGTGATGCCAGGGTGAATGTGAGAGGAATTTGATGCACTGCGGAATTGCCGTTAGACTCCGCCACCTTTGCAGTTTGTGACTCCGGTCACTGTTCACGGGCGTATGTCTTTGTGGGCCGCCCGCCATATCCAAGACCCGTGGGTCGCCGTGCGTATGTCTTTGTGGGCCGCCGGTGAACCAAAGATCCTCGAGAGGCATACGCCATGCAATTGCACATGCTGAAATGCAAGCTGCACCGCGCCTGCGTGACACACGCTGAGCTGGACTATGACGGCTCCTGCGCAATCGATTCGAAGCTGCTGGAATTGGCCGGGATGGTCGAGTTCGAGCAGATCGACATTTACAACATCACCAACGGTGAGCGCTTCACGACCTACGCGATCAAGGCCGAGCCGGGTTCCGGCATCATCTCGGTCAACGGCGCCGCGGCACACAAGGCCCGGGTCGGCGACCGCGTGATCATCTGCGCCTACGGCGTGCTGGATTCCGCCGCTGCACGCACGCACAAGCCGCGCCTGGTCTACCTCGACGAGAAGAACCGCGTCGTGCGCACTGCCAACACAATCCCTGTCCAGGCAGCGTCCAACGCGTGAAGTCGATCAAGGCGTGGTTCCCCACGCTGATCTACGCCGAACGCCTGCAGGCCCGCGGTCTGCAGGCGTTCAATTTCGAGCTGCTGGACGAGTGCCGGCGCATTCGCGAGTACGACGAGGCCGGGCGGCGCTGGTCTGAAGCGAACTATCCGCTCGGCTATACCAGCTATGGCTCGCTGGATCGCCTGCATCGGTTTTCCTCCACCTTCGACCAGCTGCGCGAGCGCATCGACGCGCACGTCGGCGTCTATGCACGGACGCTGGACTGGGATCTGCAGGGCGGGCGGTTGGAGATGACCGACTGCTGGATCAACGTGATGCCGCGCGGCTGCGCGCACAGCTTTCACGTGCATCCGCAGTCGGTGGTCAGCGGTACCTACTACGTTGCCACGCCCAAGGACTGCGCCGGACTCAAGTTCGAGGACCCGCGGCTGACCAAGATGATGGCGGCGCCGGGCCGGCGCGCGCGCGCGCGGCCCGAGCAACGCCCGCACATCAGTTATCCGGCACGCGCCGGACAGGTCATCCTGTTCGAGAGCTGGCTACGCCACGAAGTCCCGGCGAGTCCCATCGACGCGGAGCGCGTCAGCATCAGCTTCAACTACCACTGGCGCTGAAACTGACCTAATCGCGGTAGCGCGAGCGCCGCGGGCCGAAGCCGTAGCTGACGTTGAAGCCGATCGCGTCGACACCGCCGAGCAGGCGGGAGTAGACCAGCTCGACGCCGCCCAGGTCCTTGCCGTAACGCCAGCCCAGACCGGCCGTATACACGGCGCCGCTACGATCGCGTTCGTCGATTTCCTGGACCGTGGTCACCTGATAGCCATAGCCGACCTTGCCGCTGGCGTAGAAGCGGCCTGGCGACTTGAGAACCAGGTAGGCGCCGAGAAGCTGCATCTGGAAGTCGTCGCTGGTGTTGGTGACCTGTTCGCCCTCGCTTGCCGGGGTGCAGCCCGGCGGCAGCGGCGGGTTCTCGGAGGTGCAGTTGCCCGGGTCGCCGCCGATGATCCCGCCGCCGCCGCGGTTCTCGCCCGGAATGATGGTCACCGAGCCGTTGATTTCGGCCGAGATCCAATTGAGGTTCGGCACGCGGATGCCGAGGGTGAAATCCAGATTGACGGCGTCCTTGAGGTTGTCGAAATCGGTCGTGACCCGCGACAGGCCGATGCCGCTGTAAGTGACCGATTCGTCGTCGCGGTCCTCATCATCGCGTTTGGGCTCGTCGGCGTCCGTCTTGACCGGAATCGTTTCGGTGGCGGCAGGGTCGGCCGCAGGATCTTCGGCGCGGGCGGGGGCGGCGCTCAGGCTGAGGACCAGGCAGGCGCCAAGGAATGTGAGTCGTGAATGCATGGTTCTTCCCGAATTCGGAGGACAGCGGATCTGGTACGTCGCCAAAACCGTGCCGGATTCTAATCCGCCCGAGGGCGGCATGCGCTCAGCCCGGCGGCCACTTCATGGGCCGGCCGGCCAGAATATGGATGTGCAGGTGGAAGACCGACTGCCCGGCGGCAGCGCCGTTGTTGACCACCAGACGGTACGCATCGCCAAAACCCTCCGCCGCGGCGATCTTGGATGCGACCAGCATCAGGTGGCCGAGCAGGGCCTGGTCGGAAGCGTCTGCGTCCGTGAGTTTGGCGATCGCCTTGCGCGGAACGAGCAGGATATGCACCGGCGCGCCCGGGTTGATGTCGCGGAAGGCAACGCACTGCGTGTCTTCGTAGACGATGGTGGCCGGAAGTTCGCGATCGATGATTTTCTCGAACAGGGTTTTCGACATGTCAGTCAAAATTCAACGTGGATCAAAGGCGAATTGGTAGCATACGCCGGTTCCCACGACTCTCCAGCATGAGCGCAACCACCGCCGCGATCCGCAAGCCCTGGCCGACCTACCGGCGTCTGCTCGGCTACTCCTTGCCGCACTGGCGCGTGATGGTGCTGGCTTCGCTCGCCACCGTGGCCTTCGCCGGCGTCGACGCCGGATTCGCGGCGCTGGTCAAGCCTCTGCTCGACAAGGCCTTCGTCGAACAGAACCAGACGTACATCCGTTGGATTCCGGTGATGATCGTCGGCCTGTTCCTGGTGCGCGGGGCCAGCTGGTTCGTGTCGAGCTACGGCATGTCCTGGGTCGCGCGCCGCGTGGTGAGGGACGTCCGCGGCGAGCTTTTCGAGAAGCTGCTGCGGCTGCCGGTGCGCTACTACGACCAGGTCAATTCGAGCCAGCTGATCGCGCGGCTGACCTATCACGTCGAGCAGCTCGCGGACGCCGCGAGCACTGTGCTGACCAACGTGTTCAAGGACAGTCTGTCCATCGTCTTCTACATCGGTCTGATGGCCTGGCTGAACTGGAAGCTGACGACCTTCGTCTTCGTGGTCGCTCCTTTCATCGCGTTGATCGTCCGCTACGTCAGCCGCCGTTTCCGCAAAATCAGCGCGCGCATCCAGCAGAGCGTCGGTGACGTCACCGAGGCCGTCGACGAAGCCGTCTCCGGGCAGCGCGTCGTCAAGGTCTACAACGGGCAGGCGTTCGAGTCGCGGCACTTCGCCAGGATCAACGAAAGCAACCGCTGGCTGGCGATGAAGATCGTGGCGACAAAGGCCGGAAGCGCGGCGGTGATCCAGTTCATCGCCGCCTGGGCGGTTGCGGCGATCGTCTATTTTGCGACGCAGCCGAGCATGCTCGCGGAGATGACCGCCGGCACTTTCGCGGCGTTCATTCTGGCGATGCTGTCGTTGATGCAGCCGATGAAGAACATGGGCACCGTCAACGAGCGCCTGCAGCGCGGCGTCTCCGCGGCAGCCGAGATCTTCAACATGCTCGATCAGGACGTCGAGCCGGAGGACGGGGTGCGCACCCTCGAGCGCGCGCGCGGCGCGCTGGAATTCGACGCAATCCGCTTCCGCTATCGGCAGGATCTGTCCGAAGCGCTCAAGGGCGTCAGCCTGAAAATAGAACCGGGACAGACGGTCGCATTTGTCGGCAGGTCCGGCAGCGGCAAGACGACGCTGCTGTCGCTGCTGCCGCGTTTCTACGACGTCGACGAAGGCTGCATCCGTCTCGACGGCCACGACCTGCGCGAATACCGCTTGCGCGACCTGCGCGCGCAAATCGCGCTGGTCGATCAGCAGGTGCGCCTGTTCAGTACAACCGTCGCCGAGAACATCGCTTACGGCATGGACCCGATACCGGACGAGGCGCGCATCATCGACGCAGCGCGGCGCGCGCATGCCTGGGAGTTCATCGAGAAGCTGCCGCAGGGCCTGCACACGCAGGTCGGCGAAAACGGCGCGACCCTGTCCGGTGGCCAGCGCCAGCGCATCGCCATCGCCCGCGCGCTGCTGAAGAACGCACCGGTGCTGATTCTCGATGAGGCGACCTCTGCGCTCGATACCGAATCGGAGCGGCTGATCCAGGCTGCCCTGGAGGAGCTGTTGGAAGGCCGCACGACGCTGATCATCGCGCATCGCCTGTCGACCATTCAGCATGCGGATCTGATCGTCGCGATGCAGGACGGGCGCATCGTCGAGTCCGGACATCACGACGAGCTGTTGGCGCGCAATGGCCTGTATGCAGCCCTGCACCGGATGCAGTTCGACGAGCAGGCGGCAGCCGGATGAAATCCTGGCTGGAGACGCGCTGGTATGCGTCTGTCCCGCCGCCGATCCTTCTGCGCGGCCTGTCGCGGCTGTATCGGCTCGTGGCCGAGCGGCGCCGCATGCGGCTGTCGCAGGCCGCGACGCCGCTGCCGGTGCCGGTGATTGTCGTCGGCAACATTTCCGTCGGCGGCACCGGCAAGACGCCGTTCGTGATCTGGCTGGTCGAGCACCTGCGTGAGTGGGGGTTCCGGCCCGGCGTCGTCAGCCGCGGTTATGGCGGACGGGCGCCGGCCTATCCATTCCGGGTCACCGCCGACAGCGATCCGTCCTGCAGCGGCGACGAGCCGCTGCTGATCGCGCGCCGCGGCGCCTGCCCGGTGATGGTCGATCCGGATCGCAGCGCCGCTGCGCACGCGCTGCTTGCTCGGGGCGATGTGGATCTGATCGTTGCCGATGACGGCTTGCAGCATTACCGGCTCGCACGTGACCTGGAGATCTGCGTGATCGATGGTGCGCGCGGGCTCGGCAACGGCGCGCTGCTGCCCGCCGGGCCGCTGCGCGAGCCGTCGGCGCGGCTGCACGAAGTCGGACTGGTCGTGGTCAACGGCGCCGGCTGGGACGATGCGACGCTGCGGCCCTTGCGCATGCATCTCGCAGCCGATCGCGTCTGGCCGCTGGCCGGCGGCGCACAACGGACACTGCAGTCGTTCGCGGGACAAGCGGTACATGCGGTCGCCGGCATCGGCAACCCGTCGCGATTCTTCGACTCGCTGCGCGCCGCCGGCATCGTCGTGCGCGAGCACGCATTCGCCGATCATCATCGATACAGTGCGGCAGATCTGGCGTTCGGCGACGAGCTGCCGCTGCTGATGACCGAGAAGGACGCGATGAAATGCATGTCGTTCGCCCGGCCGCACTGGTGGGCAGTGGCGGTCAGTGCCCAGCTGAGCCCTCCCGATGCAGCGCGTGTGCAAGAATCCGCGACTGGTTTGAGGAACACGCGATGATCGACAAGCGCCTGCTGGACATCCTGGTCTGTCCGGTGACCAAGGCTCCGCTGGAATGGCACCCGGAGCACAACGAACTCTGGTGCCGCGCATCGCGCCTGGCCTATCCGGTGCGCGAAGGCATTCCGGTGATGCTGGAAGAGGAGGCGCGCGGCCTCAGCGACGAGGAACTGCGCAAGTGACCGGCGCCGCGATCCCCTTCAAGGTCGTCATCCCGGCGCGGCTCGGTTCGACCCGGCTGCCGCGCAAGGTCCTGCGCGAGATCGCCGGCAAGCCGGTGGTGCGCCATGTCTGGGAAGCGGCCAGGCGCTCGCAGGCGGACGAGGTTGTCGTCGCCACCGACAGCGACGAGGTCTTCGACGCCTGCCGCGGCTTCGGCGCCGACGTGCAGCTGACGTCGGCGCAGCACCAGTCCGGCACCGACCGCGCCAACGAAGTGGCGCGCAGCCGCGGCTGGGATGCGCGCACGATCGTCGTCAACCTGCAGGGCGACGAGCCGCTGATGCCGCCTCAGCTGGTGCGCCAAGCCGCCGCGCTGCTCGCCGACGACGCCGAGGCGCATATCGCCTCGCTGTGCCATCCGCTGCATGGCGTCGACGACTGGCTCAATCCGAACGTCGTCAAGCTGGTGCTCGACCGCCGCGGCTACGCGCTGTACTTCTCGCGCGCGCCGATTCCGTGGAAGCGCGACGGCTCGACCCGCGAGGCGCCGCTGATGCCGGCCGGCCTGGCGTATCGCCACATCGGACTCTACGCCTACCGCGTCGCGGCCCTGGCCGAGTTCAGCCAGTTGCCGCCGGCACCGCTGGAGGAGTGCGAGGCGCTCGAGCAGCTGCGCGCGCTGACGCACGGTTTCCGCATCCGCATGGGCATCGTCGACAACCCGCCGCCGCGAGGCATCGACACAGAGGACGACTTCAAGGCGGTTACTGCGCTATTGACACGCTGACAGGACCTTCGTCCGGCAGAAAAGAAAACGGCGCACCCGGGGTGCGCCGTTTTCGTTATCGGCAGCGGTGTCGGCTCAGTCGACCTTGTCCTTGTCCTGGTCCTTGTCGGCGGACGACTGTTGGCTCGCCTGTTCGAACAGCTTCATGTAATCGGACGCCGGTGCCGTCGCGCGGAACTTCGGCTGCTCGTCCGAGGTTTCGCCCGGCGCGGGCGGCGCAGTTTTGGCGGCGGCGACGGCGGCTTCGGTGACGGTCTCCGCGAGTGGTTCAGCCGGCGTCTGCGCGGCGGCTTCCTCGACGACCGCTGCGGCGACCTCGACCACCACCGGCCGCTCCGGCTCGACCAAGGGCGCGGGTTCCGCCGACGGCATCGCCGTGTCCTGCGCTTCCGGCTCTGCGATCGCTTCCGCAGGCAGCAGCGCGGCGGCTTGCTCGGTCGGCGCCGTTTCTTCGCGTGCTACGGATTCCGGTGCGGCGTCAAAGCGGGCCGCGGTATCGGCAACCGGCTCCAGCGGCAGCCCCGCCTGCTGAGGCAGATCGGCGTCCTCGTCGAATTCGCTGCCGGCCACTTCCAAGCCGGCCGCTTCCATGCCGCCCGCGGCTGATCCCTGCGCGGACGGGTCACGTTCGCGCCGACCGCGGCCACGGCCGCCACGACGGCGACGGCCGCGCCCTTCGCGCCCTTCGCCGCGTTCGGCGGTGCCGTTCGTTTCGGCGCCGGGCATTGCCGGTGCCGCGGGCTCGGTCGCCGGTGTCACCGCAAGCACCGCATCCGCCGCATCCGCGGCCGGCATCGGTTGCGCGGCCGGACGTTCGTCGCGCTTGGGCTGCTGCGGCGCACGCTGCTGCTGCGTGCCGCGTTCGTCGCGCTTCGGCTGACCCTGCTGCTGCGGGCGCTGCTGCTGGCCGCCGCGATCGTCGCGCTTGGGCGGGTTCTGCTGTGGGCGCGGCTGTTGTTGCTGCGGCTTCTGTTGCTGCGCGTCCCTGTCCTGGGCCTTGTCAGAGGGGCGGCGTTCGCCGCGCTTGTCGCCGTCACGACGGCGGCCGTGCCCGCGATCCTGATCGCGGCGCTGGTCGCGATCACGGCGCGGGTCGCGGCCATCACGCCGCGGCGCCGGCTGCGCCGGTGCGGCTTCCTCGATGGCTGCGGGTTTCGCGCCGAAGCCCAGCAGGCGCATCAGCTTGGTCCAGAAGCTCTCGCCGCTGGCGACGACCGGCGCCATCACCGGCGCCGGCGCCGGCTCGCGGATCACGATCGGTGCCGGTGTCGACGGCAGGATCTGCTTGACCGCGGCTTCGGCGGGCAGTCGGACCACGAGCGGCGGTTTTGCCAATTCCTCGTGTGCGGCGGCATCGAAGTTCTGCGCCAGCGTGTAGCTGATGGCGTTGTTGTTGTCCTGTTGCAGGTGGTCGGCACGCACGCGACGGATTTCGTAATTCGGCGTGTGCATCGTCGGATTCGGCACCAGCGCGACATGCACGCGGCAGCGCGCCTCGATCTCGCGCACGGCCAGGCGCTTCTCGTTGAGCAGGAAGGTGCCGACGTCGACCGGAACCTGGGCAATGATGCGCCCGGTGCGATCCTTCATCGCTTCCTCTTCGATCAGACGCAGGATCGACAGCGACAGGCTTTCGACCGAACGGATCTGGCCGCGGCCGGAACAGCGCGGGCAGGGAATCTGCGTGTGCTCGGCGAGCGTCGGGCGCAGGCGCTGGCGCGACAGTTCGAGCAGGCCGAAGCGCGAGATGCGGCCGAGCTGGATGCGCGCGCGGTCCATCTCCACCGACTGTTCCAGGCGCTTCTCGACCTCGCGCTGGTTCTTGGTCGAGTTCATGTCGATGAAATCGATCACGATCAGACCGCCGAGATCGCGCAGGCGCAGCTGGCGCGCGATTTCCTCGGCCGCTTCGAGGTTGGTGTTGAACGCGGTGTCCTCGATGCTGCCGCCACCGGTGGCCTTGGCCGAGTTGATGTCGACCGAGGTCAGGGCCTCGGTATGATCGATCACGATCGCGCCGCCGGAGGGCAGGCGGATCGTGCGTTCGTGCGCCAGCTCGATCTGCGACTCGATCTGGAAACGCGAGAACAGCGGCATCTCGTCCTTGTACAGCTTGAGCCGCGGCAGCTGCTCCGGCATCACGTGTTCAAGGTGCAGCCGCGCCTGCTCGTAGACTTCCTCGTTGTCGATCATCACCTCGCCGATGTCCGAGCGCAGGTAGTCGCGCAGGGCGCGCAGGATGATGTTGTTTTCCTGGTAGATCAGGAACGGCGCCTTGCGGTCCTCGGCCGCCTTCTCGATCGCGGTCCAGATGTCCTTGAGGTAATCCGCATCCCACTGCAGCTCCTCGACCAGGCGGCCGACGCCGTTGGAGCGGATGATCACGCCCATGCTGTCGGGAATCTGCAGCTTTTCCAGCGCTTCCTTGGCTTCCTCGCGCTCGTCGCCCTCGGCGCGGCGCGACACGCCTCCAGCGCGCGGGTTGTTCGGCATCAGAACGAGGTAACGGCCGGCGAGCGAGACGAAGGAGGTCAGCGCCGCACCCTTGTTGCCGCGTTCCTCCTTCTCGACCTGGACGATGATTTCCTGGCCTTCCTGCAGCTGGTCGCGCAGGTTGCCGGACTTGCCCTCCTTGAAATAGGAGCGGGCGATTTCCTTGACCGGCAGAAAGCCGTGGCGCTCGCCGCCGTATTCGATGAAGCAGGCCTCCAGCGACGGCTCGACGCGGGTGATGCGGCCTTTGTAAACGTTGCCTTTCTTCTGTTCGCGGGCGGTGGTTTCGATGTCGAGGTCAGAAAGCCGCTGACCGTCCACGATGGCCACGCGCAGCTCCTCGCGCTGCGTGGCGTTGATCAAAATGCGTTTCATTGAATGTTTCCTGGTCGGCGCCAAGGCGCGCGGCGGGGCAGATCGGCAGGACGGCAGTCATGGTGCGAGTCGTGTGCGGTTGCCCGGGTGGCGCGTGTGCGCGTGTTGTTAGTCAAATGTTGATGCAATAGCCGGCGCGTGGCGCCGACCGTATGAACTCTGCGGGTTAGCGGGCTGTTGGCAGCCGAACGGACTGCTAAAATGCCGGCCGCGCCTTCCCCTCTTGTCTCTTCCGTATCCGTCGATGCGGGAACGGCCAAGCAAATCAATCAATTGGCGCGCCTGAATCCACGGAACGTCACATTTTGACACAGAATCGTCCCCAAGTCCGCAAGGTGGCGGTCGGCCCCGGCGATGCCGGCCAGCGGATCGACAATTTCCTTCTGAAGCAACTGTCTGGCGTACCCAGGTCGCATGTCTACCGGCTCCTGCGCTCGGGCCAGGTGCGCGTCGACGGCGGTCGCGTCAAGGCCGAGCGCAAGCTCCTGCTGGGCGAGGAGGTGCGCATCCCGCCGGTGCGCGAGGCCGAGAAAGGCGAAGCGGTGCGGCCCCCGGATGCGGTTCTGAACCGGTTGCGCGCCGCGATCATCCACGAGGACGAGCATTACCTCGCGGTCGCCAAGCCGGCCGGCTTGGCGGCGCATTCCGGCAGCGGCGTCGCCTACGGCGTGATCGAGGCGGCGCGGGCCTGGGGGCGGCACGAGTTCCTGGAGTTGTGCCACCGCCTCGACCGCGACACCAGCGGCGTGCTGCTGCTGGCGAAGTCGCGCCCGGCGCTGCTGCGTGCGCAGCGCGCGTTCAAGCACGGCGAGGCGGATAAGCGCTACTTCGCCCTGCTGGTTGGTCGCTGGCGCGGCGAGGACCGCGACGTCGATGCCGCGCTGGTGCGCAGCGCCATCGCCGGCGGCGAGCGGCGGGTGCGGATCGACGAGGAGGACGGCAAGCCGTCGAAGTCGCGCTTTTCGCCCAAGAGCCGCTATTCGAAGGCGACCCTGTGCGAGGTGCAGATCTTTTCCGGTCGCACCCATCAGATCCGTGTGCACGCTGCGGCGCTCGGCCATCCGGTCGTCGGCGACGACAAGTACGGCGAGCGCGACGACAACCGCCGTTTCCGCGACCTGGGTCTCAAGCGCATGTTCCTGCACTCGCATTTTCTGGCGCTGCCGGCGCAGGGCGAGTTTCCCAAGCTGATTCTCAACGCGCCGATGCCGGACGAGCTGCGCGACCTGCTGGACCGCTTGCAGCGCGGACGGTGATATTCATGGACCAGGTGCGACTTCTCATCTTTGACTGGGACGGAACTCTCGCGGACTCCGCAGCCCAGATCGTCGGTGCGATGCAGATCGCGATCCGCGGCCTGAAGCTGCCGGAACGCAGCGACGAGGCGATCCGCGAGCTGATCGGCCTGGGCCTCAATGAAGGCTTGCAGCGCCTGTATCCCGAGCTTGAGCTGCAGGGTCTGCGCGCGTTGCTCGACGGTTATCGCGCGCGCTGGCTGTCGGAGGGAGCGGGCGAGGCGCCGCTGTTTGCGGGGGCACTGGAGGCCATTCACGGCCTGCATGCCCGCGGCTATCGCATCGCGATTGCCACCGGCAAATCGCGCCGGGGGCTGGACCGTTCGCTGTCCCATCATGCCGAGCTGGCCCGCGTCGTGGTGAACTCGCGCTGCGCCGATGAAACGGCGTCCAAGCCCGATCCGCTGATGCTGCGCGAACTGCTGGCCGACGAGGGCCTGCCGGCCGAGCATGCGCTGATGATCGGCGACACCGAGTACGACATGGCGATGGCACAGGCGATCGGCATGCCCGGCCTGGGCGTGGCCTGCGGCGTGCATGAGCCGGGCCGGCTGCGGCGGGCCGGGGCGAGGACGGTGCTCGATGCCGTGCGCGGGTTGCCGACCTTCCTTCAGGGAAGTCCGTAGCCGGCTTCGCGCAGCAGACGGCAGACGGCGATGAGCGGCAGGCCGATCAGGCTGGTCGGGTCGGTGCTGTCGATCGCCTCGAACAGGCTGATGCCGTAGCCCTCGCACTTGAAGCTGCCGGCGCAGTCCAGGGCCGGTTCGGCATCGACATAGCGTTCGATCTCGTCGCGTTTGAGCGCGCGAAAGTGCACGGTGGTCGTATCCAGCGCTTCGAATCGCCGCTCCGGCGTCAGCAGGGCCACGGCGGTCAGGAACTGCACCGTGCGCCTGGACGCGGCGGTCAGCTGCGCGATCGCCCGCGCGCGATCGCCGGGTTTGCCCAGGATCTTCCCGTCCACGACCGCCACTTGATCGGAGCCCAGAATCCAGGCGCCGGGATCGGTCGCCCGCAGGGCTTGCGCCTTGGCGGCGGCCAGTCGCTGCGCCAGCGCGCGCGGGGTCTCGCCGGCGTGCGGCGTCTCGTCGACCTGCGAGGCGGCGGCGTCGAACGGAATCCGCAGGCGCGCGAGCAGTTCCGCGCGGTAGCGGGACGCAGACGCCAGCAGCAGCCGCGGCCGCTCCGGGAGCGACGCCGGAAATGGTGGCTTGGGCATTGAATTTCTTTGACATTCGCAGGGGCGCTCACTATGATGCGCGGCCCTTGTAAGGGGCAAGCGATGAGCATTCCGCGCGAAGTGCAGGCCTCGGTAGCGGTGGCCCAGGAACAACACTTCCAGGGCGAGCTGGCGATCCGGAGCTGCGAGCGACTGCGCGAAGCCGTCGTCGCCGATCCGGCGGCGTCGCCGCTGAAGGTCGACATCCTCGCGGATGCGCGCAGCGGCTGGCCGCGATTTCATGGCCGCGTGAGCGGTCAGGTCGATCTGGAGTGCCGGCGCTGCGGTCGACGTTTCGGATATCCGCTGGATGTGCCGGTGGATCTGCGGCTGGTGCGCGACGAGGCGGAAGAGCGCACCGTGCTGGCCGAGGCCGACCCTTACTGGGCGGAGAATGATCGCTTGCCAGTCCGGGAGCTGATCGAAGAAGAAGTTTTGCTGGCGCTGCCGATGTTGCCGCGTTGCGAGTCGTGCGAAAATGACATCGCCAACGCGCCGTCGCCGGCGCCGGAAGAATCGTCAGAGAAGCCTGAGAATCCGTTCGCGGTACTCAAGCGGACCTTGAAGACCCATCGAGAGTAGTGGGGCTGAGAAGCCCGACGGAGTAGAGCAATGGCAGTCCAGGATTCCAAGAAATCGCGCTCGAAAAGCGGCCATCGTGAGGCGCATTGGAAGCGCAAGGCCCAGCCCGCAGCGTTGTCCACCGACCCAACCTCGGGTGAAACCCACCGCCGTCACCACGTGACTGCGGACGGCTACTACCGCGGCAAGAAGGTCATCGACAAGGGCACGGCGGCCGAAGACGCCGGCGAGTAGGATCGCCCTTCCAGCGGGCGCTTCCATGACGGCGCCTGTCGTCCTTGCCATCGATGCAATGAGCGGCGACCACGGCCTCGAAGCGGCCGTGGACGGCGCTCTTTTGGCTTTGGGTATCCATCCGGAGCTGAACGTGCTCCTCGTCGGCGACGAGGGGCTGATCGCCGCGCATCTGCAGCACCGCCATCACGCCGCCGATCCGCGCGTCCGTGTGCAGCACGCCACGGAGGTCGTGGCGATGCACGAGTCGCCGTCCAAGGCGCTGCGCAACAAGAAAGATTCGTCGATGCGCGTGGCCATCAATCTGGTCAAGGAAGGGCGTGCGCAGGCGGCAGTCTCGGCCGGAAACACCGGCGCACTGATGGCGACCGCCAAGTTCGTGCTCAAGACCCTGCCGGGCATCGACCGGCCGGCGATCATTTCGGCGATCCCCTCGGTCAACGGACACGTGCACATGCTCGACCTCGGCGCCAACGCCGAGTGCTCCGCCGAGCAGCTGCTCCAGTTCGCGGTGATGGGCTCGGCGCTGGTCACGGCAACCCTGGGCATCGAGCGCCCCAAGGTGGCTCTGCTCAACATCGGCGAGGAAGAGATCAAGGGCAACGAAGTGATCAAGCAGGCGGCGCAGTATCTGCAGGCCTCGCCGCTCAATTACATCGGCTTCATCGAGGGCGACGGCATCTTTCTCAAAGACGTCGACGTCGTCGTTTGCGACGGCTTCGCCGGCAACATCGCGCTCAAGACCGGCGAAGGCGTGGCCAAGCTGATCTATCACTTCATCAAGGAAGAGTTCACGCGCTCGATCTTCACCAAGTTCGCAGCGGTGATGGCGATGCCGGCGCTCAAGGCGCTCGGTGGGCGCATGGACCCGCGCAACTACAACGGCGCCAGCTTCGTCGGCCTCAATGGCATCGTCGTGAAATCGCACGGCAGTGCCGATGCGCAGGCCTTCGCGGCAGCGATCCGGGTCGGCTTGCGCGAGGTCGAGAATGCGGTGCCGAAGCGCATCGTGAGCCTGCTCGACGCCGCACGGCCGCAGACGGCCGCCGCGCCGGGCGCGGCGGCGGGTGGTGATCTAGGCGTCGATCGCACCTTGAATGATCAGGCTGGCGCCCATCAATAGCGTCAGCACCTCGTAGGCGCGCTTGATGAAGCGATTGCCGCGCAGCAGGCCCAGGTGCGCGCCGGCATAGCCGCCGAACAGTCCACCGATGACCAGTGCCGGAATCCATGGCCATGCGACCGGCCCGCTCCAGCCCGCGGTGATCGCGCCGGCGCTGTTCCATAACAGTCCGACCATGACCATCGTGATCGCGACCGCCTGGCGGTAATCGCAGCCGAACCAGCTCAGCATCAGCAGCGTCGTGAAGACGCCCGGGCCCGACGGCACGAGGCCGGTGAGCCAGCCGACGCCGATATTCAGCACGCAGCCGATCAGCAGACCCATGCCCGAGCGGTTCCGCGGCGCACGATTCAGGCCCAGCTGCGGGCGGAAAATCGAGTACAGCCCGAGGCCGATGTTGACGAAGCCGAAGACGATCTTGCCCGGTTTGTCCGGAATCGACAGCGCGAGCTGCGTGCCGAAGACGACCCCGGGCAGTCCCAGCAGCGTCATCAGACTCAGAAAGCGCCAGTCGATGCCGCCCTCGCGCACATGGCGTAGCGTCGAGCCGACGCCGAGCGCGACGACCGCGACCTTGTGCGTCGCCACCGCAGCGGCGAACGAAAGACCGAGCAGGATCAGCGCCGGGAACTGCAGCAGGCCGGCACCGCCGCCGGCGAGAGCGGAAAAAAAGCTCGCGGCGAAGCCGAGCAGGGCGAGCAGCAGCCAATCTAGGACTTCCGACATCGGATACCCGTAGGGCGGGCCATGCCCGCCGCCGCGCGCGGATCGACAGAAACGGCGGCCACGGGCCGCCCTACTTGACCAACTGATTCAGGTTGAAGATCGGCAACAGGATCGCGAGCACGATCAGGAGCACGACGCCGCCCATCACCAGGATCAGCACCGGCTCGAACACGCCCATCATCGCTGCGACCAGGGTTTCGACCTCGCGCTCCTGGTTCTCCGCGGCGCGATCGAGCATCTCGTCGAGCTTGCCGGAGGACTCGCCGCTGGCGATCAGGTGCACGGTGATCGGCGGGAACAGCTTGCTCGCGGCCAGCGAGCGCGACAGTGCCGCACCTTCGCGCACGCGCACGGCGGCGGCCTCGATCGCATCGCGCATCGGCAGATTGCTGACGACCTGCGTGCCGATGCGCAGGGCCTCAAGGATCGGTACGCCGCTGCCGAACAGGATGCCGAGCGTGCGCGTAAAGCGGCCGGTGTTGGCGCCGCGGACGAGGCGGCCCACAAGCGGCAGGCGCAGCACGTTCCGGTGCACGCGCCGCTTGAAAGCGTCCTTGCGCATCATGCGCTCGAAGGCCAGCGCGGCAAGAACCAGCGCGATCAGCAGGTAGATGCCGTAGTCGCGCAGGAAGCCGGACAGCGCGATCAGGCCGGTGGTCAGCGCCGGCAGCTTGGCGTCGATGCTGGTGAACACCTCGACGACCTGCGGCACGACATAGGTCAGCAGCAGCACCACCACCGACACCGCGACGAAGGTCAGGATCGCAGGATAGAAAGCGGCGAGCAGGATCTTCTGCTGCATGACCTGACGACGCTCGACGTAGTCGGCCAGCCGTTCGAGGATGTAATCGAGCTGCCCGGACTGTTCGCCGGCCTCGACCGTGGCGCGGAACAGCGTCGGGAACGCGGCGGGGAACTGCTCCAGCGACTGCGCGAGCGAGTTGCCCTCGACGACACCGGCGCGCACGCCCAGCGCGATGCGTCTGACGCGTTTGCCCTCACTCTGCTCGGACACGGCGGTCAGGGATTCGTCGAGCGGCAGGCCCGAGCGCACCAGTGTCGCCAGCTGCCGCGTGAACAACGACAGTTCGGTGCTCGACAGGCCGCCGCCGCGGCGGAACAGCGACGTTCTCGCGCTCCTGGACTCGGCGACCTCGGTCATCTCGAGCGGGTTCAGGCCGCGCTCGCGCAGCAGCTGCCGCGCGTGGCGCGGTGTGTCGCCTTCGATCAGTCCCTTGGTCTGGCGCCCTTTGGCATCGAGGGCGCTGTACTCGTAAGCGGCCACGTGGGCTCTTATTCCTCGATCGTCACGCGCAGGACTTCGCGCAGCGTCGTCATGCCGGCGAGTACCTTGTTGCGGCCCGACTGGAGGATGCCGGGACTGCGCGACCGCGCATAGGCTTCGAGGGCCTGCTCGGAGGCGCTGTCATGGATCATCGCTTCGAGCTTGCGATCGACGTCGATGATCTCGTGGATGCCGGTGCGGCCGATGAAGCCGATATGACGGCAGTGCGGGCAGCCGACCGGCTTGTACAGCGTGACCGCCCGCGACGGATCGATGCCGAGCTGCTCCTTTTCGACGGTGCCTGCCTCGTAAGGCTGCTTGCACTGGCCGCACAGTTCGCGCACCAGGCGCTGGGCCATCAGGCCGACCAGCGACGACGACAGCTGGTAGGGCTCGACGCCCATGTCGCGCAGGCGCGTCACGGCGCCGACGGCGGTGTTCGTGTGCAGCGTCGACAGCACGAGGTGGCCCGTTTGCGAGGCCTGCACGGCGATCTGCGCGGTTTCGAGATCGCGGATTTCGCCAACCATCACGACGTCGGGATCCTGGCGCAGGATCGCGCGCAGGCCGCGCGCGAAGGTCATCTCGACCTTGGTGTTCACCTGCGTCTGGCCGACGCCGTCGATGTTGTACTCGATCGGATCCTCGACCGTCATGATGTTGCGCGAACGGTCATTGAGCACCGACAACGCGGAGTACAGCGTCGTCGTCTTGCCCGAGCCGGTCGGGCCGGTCACCAGCAGGATGCCGTACGGGCGGTGGATGATGTGCTTGAGCGTCGCGGCCTGGACTTCGTCGAGGCCAATCTGCTCCAGATCCAGCTTCTCGGCCTGCTTGTCGAGAATACGCATCACGACGCGCTCGTTGTGCTGGCCAGTCGGGATCGTCGACACGCGCACGTCGACCTTGCGCCCGCCGAACTGGCGCGAGATGCGGCCGTCCTGCGGCAGGCGTTTCTCGGCGATGTCGAGCTTGGCCATGACCTTGATGCGCGACACCAGGCGCGGCGCCAGGCTCTTGGGCGGCGACATGATTTCGCGCAGCACGCCGTCGACGCGGAAGCGCACCTGCAGCCGGCTCTCGAAGCTCTCGACGTGGATGTCGGACGCGTTTTCCTTGATCGCTTCGACCAGCAGGCCGTTGATGAACTTGATGACGGGCGCGTCGTCGTCGGATTCCAGCAGGTCGGCGTTGTCCTGCAGCGCGAGCGCCAGCGCGTCGAGATTAGCCTCGTCGTCGTTGAGGCCTTCCATCAGGCTCGCAGTCGCCGTGGTCTGGCCTTCGTAGGTGCGCGACAGCAGGGCGTCGAACTCCTGCGGCGTGACGCTGTGCAGGCGGATCGGCTTGCCGACGAGGCGTCGGGTTTCCTGCACGCCGTCCATGATCGCGCCGGGGCGCACGACGGCGATCGCATGATCGCCCCGGTCTTCGGTGACGATGACGCCGTGACGCTTGGCAAAGGTGAACGGCGGACGCCGAAACTGCGATTCCATGACGGGAGTGCGCTTCAGCCAGGCGGCGGCGACGGCAGCGCGTCCGTCTGCGGCGTCGCCTCGGGCTGCGGCGCCGGCTCAGGCGTCGGCTCGGGCACCATTCCGGGATCCGCTTCGGGCGCCGCTGTTGCCGCGGGAGTCGGTGCGGGCGTTTCCTCCGGCGGCAGTTCGCTCCACTGCTCGATCGGGCGCAGCACCGGGCGCTGTCCGCCGATCATCGGGCCGGCGCCGGTGGCGGCGTCGACCTGCGACTGGCGCATGGACTCGTATTTCTTGCGCGTGTAGTAATCGCCCTGGACGCGCTTGCGCAGCACCGACGGCCGGATGAACAACATCAGGTTGCGCTTGACCTTGTCGACGGAGCGGAACTTGAACAGCGTGCCGAGCAGCGGAATGTCGCTGATCAGCGGAATGCCGCTCTGCTGATCGTTGATCTGGTCGTCGATCAGGCCGGCGATGACCAGGATCTGGCCGTTCTCGACGCCGACGACGTTGGTCAGCGTGCGCTTGTTGGTGATCTGGTTGAGGGTGCCGGCGCCGGACGCGCTCAGGCTGGAGACTTCGAGGTCGACCTTGAGCTTGATCGAGTCGCTGTCGCCGCTGATCTGCGGCGTGACCGTCAGCGTCAGGCCAACGTCCTTGCGCTGGATTGTCTGGAACGGATTGATCGAGCTGTTGCTGGTGCCGGTGTTGGTGAACTGGCCGGTGAGGAACGGTACTTCCTGGCCGACCGAGAACTTGGCTTCCTCGTTGTCGAGCGTGACCAGCGTCGGTGTCGACAGCACGTTCGAGTCACCGTCGCCCTTGAGCGCCTTGAGCAGGATGCCGAAGCTGGTGCCGTCGCTGCCGCCGTCCAGACCGCCACCGATCGTGATGCCCTGGCCAATCAGCCCGGCCGCTCCGGCCGCGGTACCCGAAGTGGCCGCAGTCGCCAGCGCCGACAGCGTGGTGGAGTCGAAGATGCCGGCGGCGGCGATGCGTTCGTCGTTGAAGACCGCCCAGTCGACACCGAGCTTGCTCGACTTGTTCGCGCTGACTTCGGCGATGATGCCTTCAACCAGCACCTGCGCGCGCTGGATGTCGAGCTGGGCGATGACATCGCGGATCTGCCGCATCGCCTTGGGGGTTGCAGTGATGATCAGCGCATTGGTGTCCTTGTCGGCCAGCACGCGGATGTCGCCGCTGCCGCCACCGGACCCTGACGCGGCCACTGGCGCGGCGGCGCCGCCGGCCTTGGCATCGGCCTGCTTCACCTGCTGCGCATAGCCTTCGAGGATCGGTGCCAGATTCTCGGCGCTGGCGTAGCGCAGGTAGACGACCTGGGTTGCGCCGTCGTCGCTCAGCGGAATGTCGAGCTGCTGGATGATGTCGATGAATTTCTGGCGCTCGGACTTGTCGCCGCCGATCAGGATGCTGTTGCTGCGTTCGTCGGCGATGATCGTCGCCGGCTTGTTGGTCGGATCGGTCTGCTTGTCCTGCTGCGTCATCGCCGTGAGGATGCGCACGATCTCGCTGGCCGACGCGTTCTTCAGGCGGATGAATTCGATGTCGCGGTCGCCGGCCTGGTCCATCTGCGTGATCAGCTTGCCGATGCGTTCGACGTTGGCGGCGCGGTCGGCGATGATCAAGGTGTTGTTGGGCTGGTAGGCGGCGAGGTGTCCCCACTGCGGCACCATCGTGCGCAGGATCGGTACCAGCTGCGAGGCGTTGATGTTCTGCAGCTGGAACACGTGGGTGACGATCTCGTCCATCGGCCGTCCGCTGCCGGCGCCGAAGCGCGAGCTGCCTTCGAAGCGCGCGCTGGCTTCGGGGACGATCTTGATCGTGTCGCCGGCCGGAATCGCGGCAAATCCGTTGACCGCGAGCACCGCGAGGAAGGTCTCGTAGAGGCCGTCCGAACTCATCGGCGACGCGCTGATCACCGTGACCTTGCCCTTGACGCGGGCGTCGACGATGAAATTCTTGCCGGTCACGTCGCTGACGGTCGCGATCAGCGTCGCGATGTCGGCGTCCTTGAGGTTGAGCGTGATGTCGGCGCGGGCCGGTGCGGCGAACAGCACCGACAGGGCGAGCCCAAGAGCTGCGGCGCCCGAACGGAAGCGTTGATTGCGAATGGTCATTTCAATTTAGGGACAGGTTCAGCGTCTGCGACTGCCCGCCGCGCTCGATGGTGAGTGTGACCGCCGTGGCCTGGCCGAGATCGCCGAGCAGCTGCAGCGCTTTCTGGTTATCGTCCAATTGTATGCCATTGACCGCCGTGACCAGATCGCCGGGGCGCAAGCCGAGCTGCTGGAAGGTCTCGCGCTCGCGCCCGGGGTAGATGCGGTAACCCTTCAACTGGCCGTTGACGTTGGCCGGTTGCACGCGCAGGTAGTTCGAGGCCTTGGTCGGGTCGGACAGGATTTCTTCGCGGATCTGCGCCAGAGCCTGCGCAGTCTCCGCGCTGCCGGTCGTCGCCGGCGGGGGCGGCTGGTAGGTCAGCGATTCCTTGCTCGGCGCGTCCCGGTTCAGGCGCAGGGTCTCGAACTTGCCGCCGCGGTTCAGGATCACCCGATCGGGGAAAATGTCCTGAAGCTTGGTGCCGGACGTGATCTCGTTGCCGATGGCATAGGGCTTTTCTTCGCCACTGCTGCTGCCGATCAGCGCGCGGGAATCCTTGTCGGCGCCGGCAGCAAGGATGCCGAGCAGCGTGAGCGACAGGCGTGTCTCCGGGGCGTCTTCGACGCGGCCGGTCGGCGTGGCCTGATACTGCCCGAACAAGTGCGCGTCGATCAGCTTGTCGATCTCGCCGCCCCTGGCTTGCGCGGCGCGCTGCTTCGGCGGTTCGACCGGCGGCGGCTGCCAGCGTGCCGCTTCCGGCACCGGCATAAGCGACCATACCAGCTTGGCCAGCAACCAGGCCACGACCGTCACGAGCAGCAGGCTGGCCGCGGACGGCAAGCCGCGCCCGTGTCGCTCGTACAGTTGGGCGACCCGCTGGAGGTTCAGAGCGTTGGACATCGGCACATCATAACCTGCGGCATGGGGCGGACTGTAGAACCGGAACCGGTTTGGCGATGGTGGCGGGCGCCGCATAGGACCGGAATCGTTGCCGGCGGTTCCGCCATTGAGTAAGTTGGAGCCGAATCCTGGGGGAGCCATGACGACACGCAGCCTGATTCGCCTGGCCATCAGCGCCGTCGTCTTCGTGCTGTTCCTGGTCCACAGCGCGCGCTGGCTGCCCTGGCGTCTGCTCGACGTCATCGAGGACTTCACCTACGACGCTCGCGTGCTCCTGACACTGCCCGGGAGCGGCGATCCGCGCGTGGTCATCGTCGATCTTGACGAGCGCAGCCTCGCCGCCGAGGGCTGGCCGTGGCCGCGAACCAAGATGGCGACCCTGGTCGACCAGCTGTTCGATCGCTACCAGGTCCGTGTGCTCGGTTTCGACATCGTGTTCGCCGAGCCCGACGACGAGGCCCTGCAGCTGTGGGCGCGCTTGTCGGGGCAGGACTTCGCGCAAGTTCCCGAAGTCGCCGGCCGCGCCGAGGACATCCGCCGCGAGTTGGATCACGACGCCCGGTTCGCGCAAGCCCTGCAGGGCCGGCCGGTGGTGATGGGCTACTTCTTCAAACCGGTGGTGCGCGACAACGAAGACAAGATCAAGGGCGCGATCTGTGCGCCGCTGATCGATGCGCAAGCGGCGCGGCTCTACGACGTCGAGTTCATCGAGTCGCAGGGCTACGGCGGCAACCTGCCGCAGCTGCAGCAGGCGGCCGCAGCCTGCGGCTTCTTCGACAATCCGATCGCCGCGATCGACGACGGCGTGTTCCGCCGCGTCCCCCTGGTGCAGCGCTACGAGGGCGCGATCTACCCGTCGCTGGCGCTGGCGATCGTCAGTCTCGCGCTCGGCAGCCCGCCGGTCGAGCTCGAGTTCGAGCCGCCGGAAATCCGCACTTCGCTGCACCTGGAGCGGGTGCGCATCGGCCCGATCGCCGCGCCGGTGGACGGGCATGTCGCCGCCTACGTGCCCTACCGCGGCGACAACCGCACCTTCACCTACATCTCCGCGGTCGATGTCCTGCGCGGCGAAGTTGCCGATCCGGCGCTGCTGAAAAATGCCATCGTCCTGATGGGCGCCACCGCGGCCGGACTGCTCGACCTGCGCAGCACGCCGGTCAACAAGGTGTTCTCCGGCGTCGAGGTCCACGCCAACCTCGTGTCCGGCATGCTCGACGAACGCATCCGCCAGAAGGCGCCGTATTACAGCGGCATCGAAACCGTGATGCATCTTCTGATCGCGATCGCGCTGGCCTGGGCCTTCGCGCGGCTTTCGGCGGCGCTCAGCGCGGCGCTCGGGTTCGGGCTGATTGCCGGCATCGTCGGCCTTGCGTTCGCGATGTGGAGCGGCGCGGACTTCATCATGCCGCTGGGCGTGCCGGTCACGTTCACGCTGGCGCTGTTCATGGCGCATCTGCTGTACGGATACTTCATCGAGTCGCGCGGCAAGCGTGAAATCTCGAAGCTGTTCGGCCAGTACGTGCCGCCGGAAGTCGTTGCCGAGCTCGCCGAACACCCGGAAGCCATCTCGATGGCCGGCGAGAACCGCGAGATGTCGGTGCTGTTTTCCGACGTGCGCGATTTCACCGGCATTTCGGAGACGCTGGATGCGCGCGCGGTCGCCGAGTTGATGAACCGCTTCCTGACGCACCAGACCGGGGTGATCCAGCGCCATCGCGGCACCATCGACAAGTACATGGGCGATGCTGTCATGGCGTTCTGGGGCGCGCCCTTGCCCGATGCCGACCACGCGCTGCACGGTCTGCAGACCGGCCTGGAGATGATCAGGACCGTGCGCGAGCTGGACGCCGAGTTCGCCACGCGTGGCTGGCCGCCTCTACGCATCGGCGTTGGCGTCGCCAGCGGGCGCATGGCGGTCGGCAACATGGGATCGGAATTCCGCATGGCCTACACGGTCATGGGCGACACGGTGAACCTGGGCTCCCGCCTCGAAAGCCTGACCAAGGAGTACGGCGTTCCGATGATCTGCGCCGAGGCCACGCGCAACGCCGCGCCCTCGGACTGGTCGTTCCGCGAACTGGACCTGGTGCGGGTCAAGGGCAAGAAGGAGCCGGTCGCGATCTACGAGCCGATGGGACCCAAGGATCAGCTGGTTCCGGCGCTGCGCGAGGATCTCGCCCGTCACCGCGGCGCCTTGAAGCTGTATCGCGCGCAGCGCTGGGACGAGGCCGAGGTCGAGTTCTTCAACCTGTCGCAGTCAGGACGCCCGCAGCGGATCTACGAGCTGTTCATCGAGCGCATCATGTATCTGCGCGAGCACCCGCCCGGTGCCGACTGGGACGGCGCGTTTACCTTCACGCACAAGTAGCCACCATGACTTCCGCATTCGACTGGCGCGACCCGCTGCGACTCGACGACCAGCTCGGCGCCGACGAGCGCAGCGTGCGCGACACGGCTGCGGCCTATGCCCGCGAGCGCCTGCTGCCGCGCATCAAGACGGCGTTTCGCGACGAGCGTTTCGATCGCGAAGTCATTGCCGAGCTCGGCGAGCTGGGTCTGCTCGGGATCGGCCTCGAAGGCTACGGCTGTCCCGGCGGCAACCCGGTCATGTATGGCCTGGTCGCACGCGAGATCGAACGCGTCGATTCGGCCTATCGTTCGGCGCTGTCCGTGCAGTCGAGCCTGGTGATGTTCCCGATCCTCAGCTACGCCAGCGAGGAACTGAAGCAACGCTGGTTGCCGCAGCTCGCCAGCGGCCGCGCGCTGGGCGCCTTTGGTCTGACGGAGCCCGATCACGGTTCCGATCCCGGCGGCATGGCGACACGGGCGCGTCAGGAAAGCGACACCTGGGTGCTCAACGGCGTCAAATCCTGGATCAGCCACGCGCCGGTGGCCGATGTATTCGTCGTCTGGGCGATGGATGCGGACGCCAAGCTGCGCGGCTTCGTGCTCGAGCGCGGCATGAAGGGACTGTCGACGCCCAAGATCGAAGGCAAGCTGTCGCTGCGCGCGTCGCTGACCGGCCAGATCGTGATGCAGGACCTGCGTGTGCCCGACAGCCAGCGGCTCGACGTCGTCGGCTTCCGCGGACCGTTCAGCTGTTTGAACAAGGCCCGTTACGGCATTTGCTGGGGTGCGCTGGGCGCGGCCGAAACCTGCTGGTTCACGGCCCGCGACTATGTGCTCGACCGCCGCCAGTTCGGCCGCCCGCTGGCGGCCAACCAGCTGATTCAGAAGAAGTTGGCCGACATGCAAACCGATATCGCGCTGGGTCTGCAGGGTGCGTTGCGACTCGGGCGCCTGCTCGACGCCGGCGATGCATCGGCCGAAGCGGTGTCGCTGCTCAAGCGCAACAACTGCCGTCAGGCGCTGGCGATTGCGCGGGCCGCGCGCGACATGCTCGGCGGCAACGGCATCAGCGAGGACTACCCGGTGATGCGCCATCTGCTGAACCTCGAAACGGTCAATACCTACGAGGGCACCGAGGATGTCCACGCCTTGATATTGGGTCGTGCGCAGACCGGCTTGTCGGCCTTTTAGCGCCGCGGAGTGGGCCATTGGGCGATCGGGGCTTGTAATCCGCAGCCGCACCGCCAACTAATAGTCCGGCGGCGTAAACTTCAAGGCATGAGCAACGAGGTCAAAAAGGATTCCGGTCAGGGCGTCGCCATTGAAGAGGCGAAGCCCAAGCTGCAACAGCCGCCGCTGTACAAAGTGGTGATGCTGAACGACGACTATACGCCCATGGACTTTGTGGTCCAGGTTTTGCAACAGTTCTTCCACCATTCGCGGGAAAAAGCGGTGCAGATCATGTTGCAGGTGCATATCCAGGGACGCGGCGTCGCCGGCGTGTTCCCGGCGGAGATCGCCGAAACGAAGACCGCGCAGGTCAACGGCTATGCGCGCCAGCACCAGCATCCCTTGTTGACCGTGATGGAAAAGGCCTGAGCGGGCCCTGAGAGCGCAGGTACACGGAGCACGAAAGACATGTTGTCCGAAGACCTACAAAAAGCCCTCGACGCCGCCTTCGTATCGGCGCGCATGGAAGGCCACGAACTCCTGACCGTCGAGCACCTGCTGCTCGCGCTGCTGTCGGACACCCAGGTGTCCGAGGCGCTGACTGCGGCCGGAGCCGATCTGGACAAGCTCGAACAGGGGCTCAAGGAATACATCCGCAGTCACGTGCAGGCGATCAAGGACGCGGACAAGCACGAGGTGCAGCCGACGCTGTCGTTCCAGCGCGTGCTGCAGCGCGCGATCTACCACGTGCAGGCGGCGGGCAAGAAGCACGTCAGCACGCTCAATGTGCTGGTCGCGATCTTCTCGGAGAAGGACACCCACGCGGTGTTCCTGCTCGGCGAGCAGGGCGTCGGCCGTCTCGACATCGTCAATTTCATTTCGCACGGCATCGCCAAGAACGGCTCGAATGCGCCGGACAAGCCGGCCGAGGGCGCGGAGGAGCGCGAAGAGCAGTCTGACAAGGCGCAGGCCGGCCAGAGCGCACTGGAGCAATACGCGACCAACCTCAACGAGCGTTCGGCGCAGGGCGCGATCGATCCGCTGATCGGCCGCGATCTCGAAATCGAGCGCGTGATGCAGACGCTGTGCCGGCGGCGCAAGAACAATCCGCTGCTGGTCGGCGAGGCGGGCGTCGGCAAGACCGCGATCGCCGAAGGTCTGGCTTGGCTCGTGGTCGAGGGCCGCGTGCCCGAGCTGCTGCGCAACGCCGTGGTCTACAGCCTCGATCTGGGGTCCCTGATCGCCGGCACCAAGTATCGCGGCGACTTCGAGAAACGCTTCAAGGCGGTGATCCACGATCTGCAGAAGCGCCCCGGATCGATCGTCTTCATCGACGAGATCCACATGATCATCGGCGCCGGCGCGGCCAGCGGCGGCGTGATGGACGCGTCGAACCTGCTCAAGCCGCTGCTGGCCTCGGGCGGCATCCGTTGCATCGGCTCGACCACCTACCAGGAATACCGCGGCATCTTCGAGAAGGATCGTGCGCTCGCGCGCCGCTTCCAGAAGATCGATGTCGGCGAGCCCTCGGTCGAGGATACGGTGAAGATCCTCGAAGGTCTGCGTGCACGCTTTGAAGAGCACCACCAGGTGCAGTTCACGCGCGGCGCGCTGCGCTCGGCGGTCGAGCTGTCGTCGCGCCACATCACCGACCGCCATCTGCCGGACAAGGCGATCGACGTCATCGACGAAGCGGCGGCGCGTCTGCGCCTGCTGCCGGAGTCCAAGCGCCGCAAGACCGTGCAGGTGCGCGACATCGAAGAAACCGTCGCCCGCATCGCCCGCATTCCGCCCAAGAGCGTTTCGGCCAACGACCGCGACCGCCTGGCGACGCTGGAGCGCGATCTCAAGCTCGTGATCTTCGGCCAGAACCAGGCCGTCGAGCAGTTGACCGCCTGCATCAAGCTGGCGCGCTCAGGGCTCGGCAGCCCGGAAAAGCCGATCGGCAATTTTCTGCTCGCCGGCCCGACCGGCGTCGGCAAGACCGAAGTCACGCGCCAGCTGGCGCTGCTGCTCGGCATCGAGCTGATCCGTTTCGACATGTCCGAATACATGGAGCGGCACACGGTCTCGCGCCTGATCGGTGCGCCGCCGGGCTATGTCGGCTTCGACCAGGGCGGCCTGCTGACCGAGGCGGTGATCAAGCATCCGCACGCGGTGGTGCTGCTCGACGAGGTCGAGAAGGCGCATCCGGACGTGTTCAACCTGCTGCTGCAGGTGATGGACCACGGCTCGCTGACCGACAACAACGGCCGCAAGGCGGATTTCCGCAACATCATCCTGGTGATGACGACCAACGCCGGCGCCGAGGAGTCTTCGCGCCGCTCGATGGGCTTCACCGAGCAGAGCCATCAGACCGATGCGATAGAAGCGATCCGGCGCATGTTTTCGCCAGAGTTCCGCAACCGTCTCGATGCAATCGTGCAGTTCGCGCCGCTCGGGCAGGCGGAGGTTCTGCGCGTCGTCGACAAGTTCCTGCTGCAATTGGAGGAACAGCTCGGCTCCAAGGGCGTGCAGCTCGACATCGAAGAGGCGGCACGCTTGTGGATCGCCGAACGCGGCTACGACCCGAAGATGGGTGCGCGGCCGATGGCGCGTGTGATCCAGGAGAATCTCAAGCGCCCGCTGGCGGAGGAACTGCTGTTCGGCAAGCTCGCCAACGGCGGGCGCGTGCACGTCGAACTCGACGAAGCGACCGGCGCCTTGAAGTTTGAGTTGGAGGGCCGCGAGAAATCGACGCAGCTGGAACCGGTTTGATTGGGTTCGGCTGAAAAAACAAAGCCCGCGCAAGCGGGCTTTGTTTTGCCTGGTCATTCCCGCGAACGCGGGAATCCAGTGATGTGCGCGGCGATCGAGGTCCGGAACTGGATCCCCGCCTTCGCGGGGATGACATTGCAGCCGCTGGCTGCAATGTCACTTATCTCGGAACGTAATGCGTCCCTTGGTCAGGTCGTAGGGCGTGAGCTGCACGGTGACCTTGTCGCCGGTGAGAATGCGGATGTAGTGCTTGCGCATACGTCCGGAGATGTGGGCGATGACCACGTGCCCGTTTTCCAGCTTCACGCGGAACGTCGTGTTCGGCAACGTTTCCGCCACCACGCCGTTCATTTCGATGTGATCTTCTTTCGCCATGTGCCTGCCGACCTCTGAGAGGCGCGCATTTTGCGGGCGGAAGTCGAATGTTTCAACCGGCACCGTCGGTGGCGCGCGCCTCGACCCAGCCGCGCGGCGTCAAGGTCTCCAGCGGACGGAAGCGCTGTTTGTAGGCCATTTTGCGGCTTTCCGGCACCCAGTAGCCGAGATAGACGTGCGGCAGTCCAAGCGTCTGTGCATGGTGGATCTGGTGCAGCACCGCCAGCGTGCCGAGGCTGCGCGCCGACTCGTCGGGATCGAAGAAGGTATAGACCGCCGACAGCGCCAGCGGCAGATGGTCGACGACGGCAACGCTGAGCAGCCGGCCGCTGTCGCGGAAGCACCAGTAGTGGACCGGTGCCCAAGGGCATTCGAGGAAGGTGTGGAACGCCTGGCGGTCGTAGGGGTCCATGCCGCCGTCGGCGTGACGTCCAAGCAGATAGGCGCGGTAGAGGGCGTAATGCTCGTCGCCCAGCTTGGTTTCGAGCGTCAGTTGCAGGCCGGAATTGTCATCGAGACAGCGCCGCTGCGAGCGGTTCGGACGGAAAGCGGCCACCGGGACCCGCACCGGGATGCAGCGCGTGCAGTCGCGGCAATGTGGACGATAGACGTGCCCGCCGCTGCGGCGGAAACCCATTTCCAGCAGACGTTGGTAGCGCGGCGCGTTGAGCGTCCATTCCGGATCGACAAAGGCGCTGCGCGCGGCGCGGCCGCTCAGGTAGCCGCAGGCGTGCTCGGCGCTCAAGTACAGGCGGACCGGCTGGCTGTCGTTCATCACGGTAGATGCTCCGCCGCGCAGGGGCGTTCGATCTCGAAGCGCCAGCTCGACGGCCGCTGCGCGTCTTCGCGCGACAGCGCCAGCCGGTGCAGGAATTCCGCACGCGGGATGTCGGTCGCGCCCAGGCTTTCCAGGTGCGCCGAGCTGATCTGGCAGTCGATCATCTCGTAGGCCCAGGCGTCGAGCTGCCTGCACAGCCAATAGAGGCCGATCTTTGACGCATCGTCGGCGCGAGAGAACATCGACTCGCCGAAGTACACCCGGCCCAGGGCCATGCCGTACAGTCCGCCGATCAGCTCGCCGTCGCGCCAGACTTCGACGCTGTGCGCGTAGCCGAGCTCGTGCAGGCCGCGGTAGGCGCGGCGCATGTCGTCGCCGAGCCAGGTGCCGCGGCTGCCGCGGCGCGGGCCGGCGCAGGCTTCGAGGACATCCGCAAAGCGCTGGTCCAGCGTCACCGCGTAGTCGGCTTTCTGGATCGTGCGCCGCAAAGAGCGCGAGACGTGCAGTGCCGACGGCAGCAGCACCGAGCGCGGATCCGGACACCACCACAGGATCGGCTCGTCCGGGTTGTACCAAGGGAAGATGCCTTGCGAATAGGCGCGCAGCAGGCGCGTCAGCGACAGGTCGCCGCCGATCGCCAGCAGGCCATTGGGCTCGCGCATCGCCAGATGCGCAGGCGGGAAGGGCTGGTGTGGATTGCGCGGGTCCAGCCAGTGCAGGCGGACGGGACTATCCATTGGCGAGCGTCGCAAGCATGCGCAGAGCATACGCCGGGAGCGTAGCCACCTTGCAACGCCCGTATACCGCCAGGATCGGTCAGTGGAAGGTGGGTGCGACCGCCGGCACGTCGCGCAGCGCCCATTGCACCACGGCGTCGTGCTCGAAGCGGGAGATCGGCTCGCCGCCGGCCGGCGGGCCGGCTTCGGCCAGGCGCCCGTTGTCGTCGAAACGGATGTGCGCGCCCGCGGTCTGCACCCGCACCTCGTTGCTGTCGCCCTTGGATTCCAGCGTCAGCTGCAGATAACGCAGGTCATGACCCGCGAACTCGGGAACGCGGTCCGTTCCGGTGGCGATCTGCGCAGCTTGCTCCGCGCTGAATTCGCGGATACCGCCTTCCGGCGTGATGACGAAATGTCGTGTCTGCGTGCTCATGGTCTGCTCGTGCGGACAGGGCCTAAATCTTTGACTGCTATTCCTTATGAAGGTTTTCGGCGCGATTTCAAGAGGCTTGAGAGGCCCAGAAGCGGGCAGTTGCCGTTGGTGCGTCCGTTATACTCCGTTCATCAAAATTGACCGCCGCCGAATGCTCAGAAGCAAATCCCACGCCACGGATGCCGCCGCGGGTCCCAGCTGGCTTGAACGCCTGCCGCGCGAGGCGGCGATGCTGGCCTGCCTGGGCCTGTCCCTGTTCCTGCTGGTCACGCTGATCAGCTTCGATCCGAACGATCCCGGCTGGTCCTCGTCCGGCACCGGCGAGCCGGTGCGCAACCTTGCGGGCGCGGTCGGCGCCTGGATTGCCGACGTCCTGCTTTCGTTGTGCGGCTATGTCGCCTTTCTGCTGCCGTGGGCGGTGTTGCTGATCGGTCTGCGCATCTTCCGCAATCCGGAGCCGGACGACGAGGGCACACCGCGCGGCGTGCGCGTCGCCGCCTGGCTGGTGCTGCTCGCCAGTCTCGCCTCGCTGGCCGCTTTGCACGTCGGCGCGTCGCCGGACTGGGCACCGCAAGGCAGCGGCGGCATCGCCGGATTGTTCCTGGCGCAGTACCTGGTCGGTGTGCTCAGCGCCTTCGGCGCCAGCCTGCTGCTGCTGACGCTTGCCGTGGCCGCGGCGCCGCTGGCCCTGACGTTTTCGTGGCTGCAGGTCATGGATCGACTCGGCAGCTGGGTCATCGAGGCGATTCAGCGACAGCGCACCGCGACGGGAACGGAGGCCGCGGAGGCGGGTGGATCGACAGCGGGGAGGCTGGCGGCGGATTCGCCTTTCGTCGGCACGTCATCTGCGGACGCGCGCGAGGATGCCGCCGAAGCGCTGCGCGCGCCGGGCAAGGAGCGCAAGAAACGCAAGGCGCCGACGCTGAACGGGAGCGCGGAGGACCAGCTGGAACTGCTGCCGGAAGCGGCAGCGAAAAAGCCGCCGCGTGCTGCGAAAAGCAAGAACGGCGCGGAGCCGGTGCCGGCCTTCGACGGCGATCCGCTGCCGCCGGTTACGATGCTCGACCCGGCGCGCCCCTCCGGCCGGCAGTACAGCCAGGAAGATCTGGAGCGCCTGTCGCGCGACGTCGAGCGCCATCTCGAATCCTTCGGCATCAAGGCGCAGGTCGTCGCGGCCACGCCCGGGCCGGTGATCACGCGCTTCGAGTTGCAGCCGGCGCCGGGCGTCAAGGGCTCGCAGATCACCAACCTGTCGCGCGATCTGGCGCGCTCGCTGTCGGTGGCCAGCGTGCGCGTGATCGAGGTCATCGAGGGCAAGTCGGTGGTCGGCCTGGAGATCCCGAACCAGAAGCGCGAGATGGTGATGCTGCGCGAGATTCTCGACTCGAGCGTCTACCGCAATTCCGCGTCGCCGCTGACGATGGCGCTGGGCAAGGACATCGCCGGCCATCCGGTCGCCTTCGACCTCGCCAAGATGCCGCACCTGCTGGTTGCCGGCACCACCGGCTCCGGCAAGTCGGTGGCGATCAACGTGATGATCCTGTCGATGCTGTTCAAGGCGACCAGCGATCAAGTGCGCTTCATCTTCATCGACCCGAAGATGCTGGAGCTGTCGGTCTACGAGGGCATCCCGCATCTGCTGACGCCGGTCGTCACCGACATGAAGGACGCCGCCAATGCGCTGCGCTGGTGCGTCGCCGAGATGGAGCGCCGCTATCGCCTGATGTCGGCATTGGGCGTGCGTAACCTCGCTGGCCTCAACCGCAAGATCGAGGACGCCGAGCGCGCCGGTGAGCCGGTGCGCGATCCGATCAAGTCGGTGCCGCAGGATCTGTTCGATGCCGAGGCGATGCCGCTGCCCGAAGTGCTGCAGTCGCTGCCGAACATCGTGGTCGTCATCGACGAGCTGGCCGACATGATGATGGTGGTCGGCAAGAAGGTCGAAGAGCTGATCGCGCGCATTGCGCAGAAGGCGCGCGCCGCCGGCATCCACCTGATCGTCGCGACGCAGCGGCCGAGCGTCGACGTCATCACCGGACTGATCAAGGCCAACATCCCGTCGCGCCTCGCGTTCCAGGTGGCGTCGCGCATCGACTCGCGCACGATTCTCGACGAGATGGGCGCGGAGACCCTGCTCGGTCACGGCGATGGTCTGTTCCGTCCGATCGGCGCCAGCCGGCTCGACCGCGTGCACGGCGCCTTCGTCGACGACCATGAAGTGCACAAGGTCGTGGCCTATCTCAAGCAGGTCGCGCCGCCAAATTACATCGAGAGCATTTGCGCCGACGAAGCGCCCGCGACTGCGAACGGCGAGGGCGGCGACGATGCCGAGGCCGATCCGCTCTACGACCAGGCGGTTGCGCTCGTGCTGGAGACGCGCAAGGCGTCGGTGTCGTGGGTGCAGCGTCGGCTGAAGATCGGCTACAACCGCGCGGCGCGCATGGTCGAGCAGATGGAAGCCTCGGGCATCGTCGGGCCGAGCGGGCCGGGCGGAAACCGCGACATCCTCGCGCCCGGCGGGCGCGGCGACTGATCGTGATTCAGATGAGGGCAAGGCCCACGCTGCAGACTGAAGCGCCTCTTTCCTGGACCTCGCTCCGATGATTCGCACGATCTGCTTTCTGCTGCTCACGCTCACCGGCCTGCCGGTCGGTGCCGCGGAGCCGGCTGTTCGCTTGCAGCGCTTTCTCAACGACGTGAAGTCGCTGTCGGCGCACTTCGAACAGACGCAGCTCGGCGACGACGGGCAGGTGATCGCCACGCGTGCCGGCACCTTCCAGCTCGCGCGTCCCGGCCGTTTCCGCTGGGATTACGAGACGCCCTACAAGCAGCTGATGGTCTGCGACGGCCAGCGCATCTGGAACTACGAGCCCGATCTGGCGCAGGTCACGGTGCGCGACGCCGGCGACATCCTGCGCGACACGCCGGTGGCGCTGCTGGCCGAAGGGCAGAACCTCGAAGACCGTTTCACCATCGCCGAAGCCGGCATGGAAGGCGACCTGCAGCGGCTGGTCCTGGAACCCAGGACGGCCGATGCGGATTTTCGCCGCGTCGAGCTGTGGCTGCAGCCGGACGGCGCGCCGGTGCGCATGCGCCTGCACGATCCGCTCGGCGGCGTCAGCGACATCCACTTCACCGACGTGCAGCGCAATGCGCGCATCGACCCGGCGATGTTCCGCTTTACGCCGCCGGCCGGTGTCGAGGTCGTGCAGTTGGACGGCGCGACGCAGTGAATGAGGCCGCGCCCGCAGGGGCGAACGCGCGGGCGGCGCGACCTCTCGCCGAGCGCATGCGACCGCGCACGCTCGACGAGGTCGCCGGCCAGGCGCACCTGCTCGGAACCGACGCGCCGCTGCGCACGCTGCTCGAAGCCGGCAGCGTGCCGTCGATGGTGTTCTGGGGGCCGCCCGGGGTCGGCAAGACCACGCTGGCGCGGCTGATCGCCGGCTGCACGAACGCGCAGTTCCTGACCCTCTCGGCGGTGCTCGCCGGCGTCAAGGACATCCGCGAGGCGGTCGCCCAGGCACAGATCGCGCGCGACGGGCTGGCGCGTCAGCGCACGGTCCTGTTCATCGACGAGATCCATCGCTTCAACAAGGGCCAGCAGGACGCGCTGCTGCCTTTCGTCGAGGACGGCACGCTGACGCTGATCGGCGCGACCACCGAGAACCCGTCGTTCGAACTCAATGCGGCGCTGTTGTCGCGGCTGCGCGTGTTCGTGCTGCGTTCGCTCGAACTCGCCGATATCCGCACGCTGCTGGCGCGCGCGCTGACCGATCCGGAGCGCGGCCTGGGCGCCGCGGCCGACGCCATTCCGGCCTCGTGGCTGGACCGGCTGGCCGAAGTGGCCGACGGCGATGCGCGTCGCGGCCTGGTGTTGCTCGAAACCGCCGTCGAGCTGGCGCGCGCGCAGAAGCAGACCGACGACGCGACGCTGGAGCGCCTTGTCGGCCGCGGCCTGCGCCGCTTCGACAAGCAGGGCGAGAACTTCTACGACCAGATCTCGGCGCTGCACAAGTCGGTGCGCGGCAGCGATCCCGATGCGGCGCTGTACTGGTTCGCGCGCATGCTCGACGGCGGCTGCGATCCCCACTATGTCGCGCGCCGCATCCTGCGCATGGCCATCGAGGACGTCGGCCTCGCCGATCCGCGCGCGCAGGACACATGCCTGGCGGCCTGGGACAGCTATCAGCGCCTCGGCAGTCCGGAAGGCGAGCTGGCGCTGGCGCAGGCGGTCGTCTACCTGGCCTGCGCGCCGAAGAGCAACGCCGTCTACTCGGCTTACAACGCAGCGCGCAAGCTGGTCGAGGACACCGGCACGCTGGAGGTGCCGATGCACTTGCGCAACGCGCCGACGCGGCTGATGAAGGATCTCGGCTACGGCAGCGGCTATCGCTACGACCACGATGAAGGCGGCGCGCATGCGGCCGGCCAGCAGTTCCTGCCCGACCGGCTGGTCGGCACCGAGCTGTACCGGCCGACCAGCCGCGGCGTCGAGCAGCGCATTGCCGAACGGCTGAGCGCGCTGCGCCAGCAGCGCAGCGTGCAAAAGCCGCGTTAGCAGGCCCTAGCAGGCCCTACAATGTGCGCCTCTTTGCCGGGGCCTTTGTCTTTCCATGCTTGACGTCAAACTGTTGCGCACCGACCCGCAGCGCGTCGCCGATCAGCTCGCGCGTCGCGGCTTTGTTCTCGATCAGGCCGCCTTCAACGAGCTGGAAGCGCGCCGCAAGTCGGTGCAGACGCAGACCGAGCAGCTGCAAGCCGAGCGCAACAGCCGCTCCAAGGCGATCGGCATCGCCAAGGGCAAGGGCGAGGACGTCGCGCCGCTGCTCGCGGACGTCGATCGTCTCGGCCGCGAGCTGGAGAGCTGCAAGCAGCAGCTCGAAGGCGCGCAGAGTGCCTTGAACGCACTGCTGCAGGGGCTGCCGAACATCCCGCAGGCCTCGGTGCCGGATGGCAAGGACGAGCACGACAACGTCGAGCTGCGTCGCTGGGGGGCTCCGCGGTCTGCTGAAGGCGCGCGCGATCACGCCGACCTGGGCGAGGCGCTGGGCCTGATGGATTTCGCCGCGGCGGCCAAGCTGACCGGCGCGCGTTTCACCGTGCTGCGCGGCGGCCTGGCGCGCATGCAGCGCGCGCTGACCCAGTTCATGCTCGACGTGCACACGCAGGAGCACGGCTACGAAGAGCTGTACGTGCCCTACATCGTCAACGCGACGAGCCTGTTCGGCACCGGCCAGCTGCCGAAGTTCGGCGACGATCTGTTCGCCCTGCGCGGCGAAGTCGACTGGCGGCTGATTCCGACCGCGGAAGTGCCGGTCACCAATCTGCTGCGCGACGAAATCCTTGACCCGGCGAATCTGCCGCGGCGCTGGGTCGCGCACACGCCCTGTTTTCGCGCCGAAGCCGGCGCCGCCGGCCGCGACACGCGCGGCATGATCCGCCAGCACCAGTTCGAGAAGGTGGAGCTCGTGCAGGCGACGCTGCCCGAGAAGTCCTATGCGGCGCACGAGGAGCTGACCGGCCACGCCGAGGCGATTCTCAAGAAGCTCGACCTGCCGTACCGCGTGATGGCGCTGTGCGCGGGCGACATGGGCGCGGCCTCGTCCAGGACCTACGATCTCGAAGTCTGGCTGCCGAGCCAGAACCGCTATCGCGAGATCTCGTCCTGCTCCAACTTCGAGGACTTCCAGGCGCGGCGCATGCTCGCGCGCTACCGCCATCCGGAAACCAAGAAGCCGGAACTGCTGCACACGCTCAACGGCTCGGGTCTCGCTGTCGGCCGCACGCTGGTCGCGATTGTCGAGAACTACCAGCAGGCCGACGGCTCGATCGCCGTGCCGGACGCGCTGGTTGGTTATATGGGCGGCGTGCGGCGCATCGGATCCTGACGCGGAACAGGCGGGTGCGGGCACGGCGGAGCGGGTCCGCCGCCTGATGCCGCCCCGCTGGGCGGTACGCGCATCGCCCGAATCGCTCCGCTCGTGCGTGAAGCGCGGCTGTTGCGTTGCAACCGCGCTATGTTGGACTCGCTTTGATTGATCGAGCCCTGAGTGCGGTTGCAAGGTCGAGGATGGCGGTGTCGTGCGTCGTCCGCGTCTTTGCGTCCCCGCGGTTCGGCTTGCGGTATCTCTTGCCGGTCGCCTGCTTCATGGCTGCCGCGGTGAGCGCTTCCGCAGCGCCGGTGCCGATCGTAACGGCCGAGTGGGCGCCGCCGCCAGGAAGGGCGGCCGGGCAGGCTCCGGACCCCAATGCCCAGTCGCAGTTCAGGCCCTTCGATGCCGCGCGCATGCACCGTTTCGAGCGCAACCCCGACGGCCTGTGGCTCAGAGTCCTGCCGCAGTCCGGCAGTTGGCCCGAGGGCCCGCTCGTGTTGACGGTCCACCGGGTGGTTTTCGGGACGACCAGCCTGCAGTGGGACGGTGCGTCCAGGCCGCTGCGCGCCGACATACTGGATCCGCTGGCGACCGGTCTCGCCGGTCACTCGGCCCCGGTGTTCGATTTGCCGCCCGACCTGCCGAAGGAGGCGCCCCTGCTGCTGCACTTCGAATCACATCCAACGCTGGCGCCGAGTGCGACGATCACCGTCGAGCCGCTGGCGGATTACCTGCGTCGCGACGCTTTGTGGGTGGCGCTGGCCAGCGCCTGTCTGGCAGCCATGGCCGCGATGGCGCTGACCGCGTTCGTGTTCACCTTGCTGCTGGGTGATCGCGCCTACCTGTTCTATGCGCTGTACCTGAGCTGCTTCATCGTGCTCGAGGTGATTGCGACGGGTTATCTCTTCACGGTGCTGCGTTGGCACGCCTGGGCACCTGCCATCGGCGCGATCGGCAAGCTGGTGACCATCGCCAGCGTCGTCAGCGCCTGCCTGTTCCTGATGGACTTTGTGCGGATGCGCGATACGGCGCCGCGAATACGGCGGGTGATTCAGACCTACGTCGCCGTATTCGGCACGACCATCGGGTTGGGTCTGCTGCCGATCCCGGCCCTGCAGGAACTCGCCCGCGTGATGGTGAACCCGATGCTTGCGTTCGGCGCGCTGATCCTGCCGGTGGCAGCGCTGATCGTCGCAGCCCGGGGGTCGCGCTACGGTCTGTATTTTCTGCTCGGTTGGCTGCCGCTGATGGCAGTGACGTTCATGAGTTCGGTGCAAGTTTCCGGTGCCTTTGCCGAGGCAACGTGGCTGATGGACTCGCTGCTCGTCGCCGGAACTTTCGAGGCTTTGGTGCTGGCGATCGGTCTCGCCGACCGGGCGTTGGCGCATCGCCATCAGTTCCATTCCGCGCAGCAGCTGTCGATGACCGACCCGCTGACCGGGCTGCTCAACCGCCGTGCCTTCGAAGCGCAGTTCGCCGCGCTGATTGCGCAAGCGCAGGCCGATGGGCTCCGGCTTTATGTCCTCTTCATCGATCTCGACCACTTCAAGTCGCTGAACGACTGCTTCGGCCATCGCGCCGGCGATCAGGCACTCTCTGCCGTGGCCGGCGCCATGCGGCGGATCGCTCCGGGCGGCAGTCTGCAGTGCCGCTACGGCGGCGAGGAGTTTGTGCTCGCGATGAGCGTGACGCGCAGCGCCGATGCGCTGACTACTGCCGAAATGCTGCGCTCGGCGGTTGTGTCGCTTGGCATACCGGTCAACCAGGAAGGCGGTGTCCTGACACTGAGCATCGGCTTGGCCCGATACCATACCGGGGACTCGGCTGCGATGACGATCGAGGCGGCGGATCGCGCGATGTATCGTGCCAAGTCGGGCGGCCGCAACCGGGTGATGGAGGTCGAAGCGCCGGGCTGAGAGGGCCGATGCCGTGTTGACGACTACGGCGTGTCCTTCTCCGTGTCGGCAGGTGCGGATTCGCGACGCAGCAGATCCAGCCGTCGTTGCGCTTCCTCGGCCTCGGCAGCGTCTCGCAGCTTCTGCTCCTGGGTGCGGCCGAAGCGCGCGCGGTTCTGCGCGGCCTGTTCCTCGGCGGCTTTCCGTTCCTTCTGCTTGCGGAAGCGGTTGAGGTTGACGACCTTGCTCATTGGCGGGCGCTGTACAGGCTCATCGTGCCGAACACGGTACTGAATCGGCGCGTTTCCTGCACGTTTGCGAAGCCCGCGGTGCGCATCAGTTCGGGCAGTAGGCCGGCGACACTGTCGGCGGTGGTCGCGAAGCCATCGAGCAGCTGGATGCCGACAAACGCGGCGCGCATCAGCGGGTTCGCGGCCCTGCCCCAGTCGGCGATGTGCAGCTCGCCACCGGGCTTGAGCACCCGATGCGCTTCACGCAGCGCAGCGAGCTTGGTGCCGCGGTCGAGATGGTGGAAAAACAGGCTCGACAGCACGCGGTCGAAGGACGCGTCGGCGTAAGGCAGCCGGTCGGCAAGCCCTTCGTCGAGCGACAGGGAGGCGCCGACGACTTCCGCCTTGCGCCGCGCCTGCGCGAGCATCGCCGGATCGCCGTCAACGCCGGTGATTGCGAGCCCTGGCTCGCGCGCCAGCGCCATCAGCGCGAGCGTGCCGCTGCCGCATGCCAGATCGAGCACCTGCTGATTGGGCGCGAGTCGCGCCTGGGCGAGCAGTGCCGACTTGAATGTGCGCTCGCGCGTCGTCAGCGCGACCACCGGATCGTAGAGGCCGGTGAGCCAGCGATAGCCGAGAGCGGGGATGTAGTTCGTACTCATCTGGATTCCCTTCACAGCTTGGCGCGACGCAGGCGCAGCGCGTTGCCGATCACCGACACCGACGAGAAGCTCATTGCCGCGCTGGCGATGATCGGCGACAGCAGCACGCCGAAGAACGGGTACAGCACGCCGGCCGCAACCGGCACGCCGAGCGCGTTGTAGACGAAGGCGAAGAACAGGTTCTGACGGATGTTGCGCATCGTGCGGCGTGACAGGCGCACGGCTTTCACGATGCCGCGCAGGTCGCCCTTGACCAGGGTGACGCCGGCCGACTCCATCGCCACGTCGGTGCCGGTGCCCATGGCGATGCCGACCTGCGCCAGCGCCAGCGCCGGCGCGTCGTTGACGCCGTCGCCGGCCATCGCGACGAAGCGGCCTTCGCCCTGCAGCTTCTTCACGATCGCGGCCTTGTCTTGCGGCAGCACGTCGGCGACGACGTCGTCGAGCCCAAGGCGCGCACCGACGGCCTTGGCCGTGCGCGCATCGTCGCCGGTGAGCATGATCACGCGGATGCCCTCGGCCTTGAGCGCCTGCACCGCCTCCGGCGTCGTCTTCTTGATCGCGTCGGCGACGATGATCAGGCCGGCGAGCCGGTCGTCGACGATCGCGTAGACCGCGGTCGCGCCCTGCGCGCGCTCGGCGTCCGCAGCCGCTGCGAGCGTGCCGGCGTCGAGCTTCCGCTCCTGGAGCAGCCGCAGATTCCCGACCATCACGCGTCGTCCGTCGACCGTGCCCCAGACGCCGCGGCCGGGATCGGAGCCGAAATCGGCGACCGGCGGCAGCGCGAGGCCACGCGCTTTTGCGCCATCGACGATCGAGCGCGCGAGCGGATGTTCGCTGCTCGATTCGACCGCCGACGCAAGCAGCAACACCGTGGCCTCGTCGAAGCCCTCGGCAGGAACCACTCGCTGCAGCGACGGCTTGCCTTCGGTCAGCGTGCCGGTCTTGTCGACAACGATCGTGTCGACCTTCTCCAGCGTTTCCAGCGCGGCGGCGTCGCGGATCAGCACGCCTTCCTGCGCGCCGCGGCCGACGCCGACCATGATCGACATCGGCGTCGCCAGGCCGAGCGCACAGGGGCAGGCGATGATCAGCACCGAGACCGCGACCACCAGCGCATGCGCCAGCGCCGGGGGTGGGCCGACCAGTGCCCAGACCAGTGCCGCGATCATCGCGCTGACGACGACGGCCGGCACGAACCAGGCCGAGACGACGTCGGCGAGCCGCTGGATCGGCGCGCGCGAACGCTGCGCCTCGGCGACCATGTGCACGATCTGCGACAGCAGCGTTTCGGCGCCGACATGTTCAGCGACCATCACGAGGCTGCCGGTGCCGTTGACGGTGCCGGCGCTGAGCGGCGCATCGCCTTGTTTGCGCACCGGGTCGGGTTCGCCGGTCAGCATCGATTCGTCGACATGGCTGCTGCCGTCGATGACGCGGCCGTCGACCGGAATCTTCTCGCCGGGGCGCACGCGCAGCTTGTCGCCGGACTGGACCTGTTCGATGTCGACGTCGGCCTCGACGCCGGCGTCGTTGACGCGGTGTGCGACGCGTGGCGCCAACTGCAGCAGCGCCTTGATCGCGCTCGACGTCTGCGAGCGCGCGCGCAGTTCCAGCACCTGGCCGAGCAGCACCAGCGTGACGATCACTGCAGCGGCTTCGAAGTACAGCGGAGCACGGCCGTGCTCGAGAAACGCCGCCGGCAGCCATTGCGGCAGCAGCAGCCCGGCGACGCTGAACAGCCAGGCGGCGCCCGTACCGAGGGCGATCAGCGTGAACATGTTGAGGTGACGGCTGATCACCGACTGCCAGCCGCGCACGAAGAACGGCCAGCCGGCCCACAGCACGACCGGCGTCGCCAGCAGCAGTTGCGCCCAGCCGTTCCAGGCACCGTGCACGGGCAAGCCCAGCATCGGCCCCATCGCCAGCAGCAGCGTCAGCGCCGACAGCGGCACGCCGATCCAGAAGCGCCGCGTCATGTCGCGCAGCTCGCTATCGTCGCTCTCGGCGGTCGGGTTCAGTGGTTCCAGCGCCATGCCGCAGATCGGGCAGCTGCCCGGATGATCCTGGCGGATTTCCGGATGCATCGGGCAGGTCCAGATCGCGGCCGGCGCGGGCTTGGCGGCGGGCACTGCCTGTGCCGAAGGTGTCGCCGCCGCATGGCCACAGCAGGACGAGGCCGGCTGCGCTGGCTCCGGGCGATGCGCGCCGCAGTGGTGCTCTCCGGCGGCGTTCTTGTGGTCGGCGCCGCAGGCGTGTTCGGCTGGGGTTTTTCCGTGATGCGCGCCGCACGTGTGCTCGTTGTGCTTTGTCATTGCAGGTTCTCGCCGTTGAGCGCCGACAGGATCGGGCAGGCGCTGGCTTCGCCGTGGCCGGGGCAGGCTTCGGTGAGCTGACGCAGTCCGTCGCGCATGCGTTCGAGTTCGCGCAGCTTGCTCTCGACGTCCGCGAGCCGGCTCTGTGCCAGCCGCTTCACCGCCTTGACGTCGTTGCGGCGGTCGGACAGTTCCAGCAGGCCGGCGATTTCGTCCAGCGAGAAGCCGAGCGCCTTGGCGCGGCGGATGAAGCGCAAACGATCGACCGCCTGGAGCGGATATTCGCGATAACCGGACGGCCGCCGCGGCGGCTCCGGCAGCAGGCCGGCGCGTTCGTAGTAGCGCACCGTGTCGATGCCGACGCCGGCGCGTGCGGCCAGCTGGCTGACTTTGAGGCGGGTGGGCATGTGCAGACTCCGCAATAGGGCTTGCGGAGCATGCTAAACCCTGGACCAAGGTCCAGAGTCAAGCCTTGTCTGGGCGCGCGGCTCTCAGCCGACCTTGAGCCAGGACTGGGCGCGGGCCAGGAGATCGCGGAACAGGGCCGCCGAGGGATGCGTGGATGCCGCCTCGGCGCGCAGCTCGTCCCAGCCGAGGCCGATCGAGCCGCCGTCCGGAGCGAACAGCCAGACGCCGCGCTGATCGACGTCAACGAGCGCCAGTTCGTCCGCCGGCGAATGATGCTCGGGTGTGTGTACGACAGTCTCCGGATCCATGGTCTGCCCCTTCGGTTGCGCTATTCATAGCGTCGCGCAGGGGTGGAGCGGGAGAGTGCGCGCGCCGAGCGGCAGCGCCGCGACGGATCAGCGGGCGATCTGGCGATGCCTTGGACAATCGACGAGGTGGTCGTTCACCACGCCCATCGCCTGCAGGTAGGAGTAGATGATGGTCGAGCCGACGAACTTGAAGCCGCGCTTGAGCAGGTCCTTGCTGAGCCGGTCCGACAGCTCGGTCTTCGCCGGCACGTCCTTCATCGAGCGGAAGCGGTTGACGACCGGCTGGCCGTCAACGTGGCCCCACAGATAGTCGGCGAAGCGGCCGAACTCGTCCTGCACCTCCAGGAACGCGCGCGCATTCGTGCGCGCTGACCAGATCTTCAGCCGGTTGCGGACAATGCCCGGGTCGAGCATCAGCTTCTCCAGCTTCGCGTCGGTATAGCGCGCGACCTTGCCCGGGTCGAAGTCGGCGAACGCGCGCCGGTAGCCATCGCGCTTCTCCAGAATCGTCCGCCACGACAGCCCCGCCTGCGCGCCTTCCAGGACCAGGAACTCGAACAGCACGCGATCGTCGCGCTGCGGCACGCCCCATTCGAAGTCGTGATAGGCGCGGTATTCGGGGGTGGAGGCGGACCAGGGGCAGCGTTCGAGCGTGGGCATGGTGGTTCTTCGACGTTGTGGGTTCGGCGAGGACCCCTCACCCCGGCTCTCTCCCCTCAGGAGGGGAGAGGAAGAAAAGAACAATTCCCTCTCCCCTTTCAAGGGGAGAGGGCTAGGGTGAGGGGTCGCTGTTCGGAGTGTCGGCGAGCAACGCGAGCCGTATCGCCTCCAGCACCGCCTCCGTCTCCCGCAGCACCTGATCGTTCCAGAATCTCAGCACACGGAATCCCTGTTTCTCAAGCGCCTTCGTCCGGACTTCATCCGCCGCCGAGCGCTCGACGTGCTGCCCGCCATCCAGCTCGACGATCAGCGCGCGTTCGACGCAGGCGAAGTCGGCGACGTACGGACCGATCGGAAGCTGGCGGCGGAACTTGTGGCCGAGGAGCTGGCGGTTGCGCAGGGTGTGCCAGAGGTGGGACTCGGCGTCGGTTTGGGTGGTGCGCAGGCGTTGGGCGACGGGGGTGAGCGGTGATCTTTGCCTTGGCATTGGTGATTTCCGCGCGGACCCCTCACCCCGGCCCTCTCCCCTCGGGGAGGGGAGAGGGAGAACATCGCTCGAACTCTTCTCGTTCCAGTCCCCTCTCCCCTTTCAAGGGGAGAGGGTTAGGGTGAGGGGTCGCCCGCAGCATGGCGCGCCCTCACCCAAACCTCACCCTCTGCCCCCGCGGCTGCTGCGCCACTGCGCCGTTCTCGTAGGCCAGTTCACCGTTGACCCAGGTCGCGACCACGCGTGCGGGCAGGGTGCGGCCTTCGAGCGGCGACCAACCGCACTTGTAGAGCACGTTGGACTTGTGAACCTGGGTTTCGCCGTGCGGGTCGACCAGCACGAGGTCGGCCCAGTAGCCCTCGCGCACGTAGCCGCGGTCCTTGACGCCGAAGCGGTCGGCGGGGGCGTGGCAGGCCTTGTGGACGACGGTGCGCAGGTTCAGCTCGCCGCGCTTGACCAGCTCGATCAGCATCAGCAGCGAGTGCTGCACCAGCGGCAGGCCGGACGGTGCCTTGAAATAGGTCTGCGCCTTCTCTTCGGCCGTATGCGGCGCGTGGTCGGTGGCGATGATGTCGATGCGTTCCTGCATCACCGCATGCACCAGGGCCTTGCGGTCCTCCGGCGTCTTGATCGCCGGATTGCACTTGATCAGGTTGCCGAGCGCCGCATAGTCGCGCGCGTCCATCGCCAGGTGGTGCACGCAGGCCTCGACGGTGATCGCCTTCTTCGCCATCGGCCCGGCTGTGAAGAACTCCAGCTCGCGCGCGGTGGTCAGGTGCAGCACGTGCAGCTGCGTGCCGTGCTTCTTGGCGAGGCCCACGGCCAGCTCGGTCGACTTGTAGCAGGCCTCGGCCGAGCGGATGTTCGGGTGCTCCCACGGCGGGACGGTCTCGCCGTACTTCGCCAGTGCGGCCTCCTCGTTGACCTTGATCGTCGGCGTGTCCTCGCAGTGCGTCACGACAATCAGCGGCGAGCGCGAGAAGATCGCTTCGAGCACCTTGGGGTCGTCGACCAGCATGTTGCCGGTCGAAGCGCCCATGAACACCTTGAGCGCGCAGGCCTCGTCCTTCTTCAACGCCTCGATCTCGGCGAGGTTGTCGTTGGCGGCGCCGAAGTAGAACGCGTAGTTGGCGAAGCTGCGCCCCTGCGCGGCGGCGTATTTCTCGGCGAGCAGCTGGCGTGTCGTGATTGCCGGCTTGTTGTTGGGCATGTCGAAGTAACTGGTCACGCCGCCGGCGACCGCCGCGCGCGACTCGCTGTACAGGTCGCCCTTGTGGGTCAGGCCCGGCTCGCGGAAGTGCACCTGGTCGTCGATCAGGCCAGGCAGCAGCCACTGGCCCTTGGCGTCGTGGACCACGGTGCCGGCCGGGACCGGGATCTGTTTGGCGATCTTCTCGATGCGGCCGTTCTTGACCAGCACGTCGGCAGCGACTTCGTGTTCTTCGTTGATGATGTGGGCGTTGGTGATCAGCATGGGGAACTCCAGGGGCCGACAATGACCTCCATGGTAATGGGTTTGCGCACCTTGCCGGCGCTATGATCCCGATGGAGCTACGAATATCGGGGCGAGACCATGAACGAGCAGACCCACTACGGCGCCTGCAATCTGTGCGAGGCGATCTGCGGCCTGGAGTTCAAGGTCCGCGACGGCAAGATCGTGTCGATCAAGGGCGACGCGGCCGACCCCTTGTCGCGCGGCCACATCTGCCCCAAGGCAGTCGCGCTGCAGGACATCCACGAAGACCCCGACCGCCTGCGCAAGCCGCAGAAGCGCGTCGGCGATTCATGGATGGAAGTGAGCTGGGAGGAGGCGTTCGACGACATCGCCGACCGCCTTGCCGCGATCCACAAGGCGCACGGCGCCAACAGCATCGCCGCCTACCAGGGCAACCCCAGCGTGCACAACTGGGGCAACCTGACGCACAGCAACGCGTTCCTGAGCCCGCTGAAGACGCGCAGCCGCTATTCCGCGACATCGGTCGACCAGCTGCCGCACCAGCTCGTTGCCTACTGGCTGTACGGGCACCAGCTCGCGATCTCGGTGCCGGACATCGACCGCAGCCGCTACATCCTGATGCTCGGCGCCAACCCGATGGCCTCCAACGGCAGCCTGTGGACCGTGCCGGACTTCCGCCAGCGCCTGAAGGACCTGCAGGCGCGCGGCGGCAAGCTGGTGCTGATCGATCCGCGCCGGACCGAAACCGCGGAAGTCGCCGACGAACACCACTTCATCCGCCCGGGCACCGACGCCGCGCTGCTGCTCGCGCTGCTCAACACGATCTTCACCGAAAACCTTGCACAGCCGGGCCGGCTCGCAGAATTTACCGACGGTCTCGACGCCGTTGCCGCAGCGGTGCAGCCGTTCACGCCGGAGCGCGCGGCCGCCGTGATCGGCATCGACGCCGACACGATCCGCCGCATCGCCCGCGAGTTTGCCGCCGCAGGCGCCGCAGCCGCCTACGGCCGCATGGGCGTGTCAACGCAGGCGCACGGCACGCTGTGCCAGTGGGCGCTGGCGATGCTCAACATCGTCACCGGCAATCTCGATCGCGAGGGCGGCATGATGTTTCCGCACCCGGCGATGGACCTGGTCAAGGGGCCGGGCTCGAAGCCGGGCCACTACGGCGCATGGAAGTCGCGCGTACGTGGCCTGCCGGAATTCGGCGGCGAACTGCCGGTCGCCGCGCTGGCCGAAGAGATCCTCACGCCGGGCGACGGCCAGGTGCGCGCGCTGATCACCATCGCCGGCAATCCCGTGCTGTCGACGCCCAACGGCCGCCAGCTCGAAGAGGCCCTGGGCAAACTCGACTTCATGGTCTCGTTCGACTACTACCGCAACGAAACCACGCGCTTCGCGCATTACATCCTGCCGCCGACCGGCGGACTCGAACACGACCACTACGACATCATCTTTCACCACTTCGCAGTGCGGAACACGGCGCGCTACAGCCCGGCGATCTTCCCCAAGCCGCAGGGCGCGCTGCACGACTGGGAGATCTTCACGCAGCTCGGCCGGCGCCTGCGCGCGCGCCTGCAGCCGGATGCGAAGAAGCCGCTGCTGCAAAGGCTGACTTCGCGGATCAAGGACGAGATCATGCAGCGCATGCCGCCGCATCGCATGCTCGATCTTGCGGTGCGCAATGGCATCTACGGCAAGAACTCCGCGCACAAGCTCACGCTCGCCAAGCTCAAGGCCGCACCGCACGGCATCGATCTGGGGCCGCTGCAAGTCGAGCTGCCCAAGCGCCTGTTCACCAAGGACAAGCGCATCCGCTGCCTCAACGACGACCTCGCCACCGAGATCGCGCGCTACGACCGCATCCTGTCCGAACAGCAAGCGCAGGCGCCGCGCGACGGCGAGCTCTGGCTGATCGGCCGCCGCCACGTGCGCAGCAACAACTCGTGGATGCACAACGCCCAGCGCCTGGTCAAAGGCAAGTCGCGCCACCAGCTCTTCATGCACCCGCATGACCTTGCGGCGCGCGGCTTGGCGGACGGCCAGGTGGTCCGCATCGGCTCGCGCGTCGGCAGCGTCGACGTCGAGGTGCAGTCGACCGAGGACATCATGCGCGGCGTCGTCTCGCTCCCGCACGGCTGGGGCCACGCCCGCCCTGGTGTGCAGCAACGCATTGCACGCGAACACGCGGGGCAGAGCGTCAACGACCTGACTGATGATCGTTATCTGGATCAGCTCTCGGGCAACGCCGCGCTCAATGGCGTCGCCGTGACCGTAGAGGCGATCCAGCAGGCGGCGGAGCGAGCCGCATGAGCGTGACGGCCGTGGATGCCGCCGCAACGCGTTGAACGATTGTAGGAGCGGCCCATGGCCGCGATCGCTGTGCACAGACCACTTGAGATCGCGGCCGTGGGCCGCTCTACATGCTGCATCCAGGTCGTCGGTTTGAGAGGCAGGCCGAAACACCTGCGGTGCGGATCAAGTGGTTCCGCGGGCTTGTTCCGAGCCAACTCGACGAGTGCGCATCGAGGTCGTCGCACCCGCACCGCCGAGACCCAGATCACGGTTCCGCCGCGAGCGCTCGCACCTCCACGGCGTCCGCGCGTATCCTCGACACCGAACCGCGCCACGGGCCACTCATCGGGCCTCGAATCCCGCATTGTCGAAGTCAGCAGATGCATATATACCCGGGAGGAACCATATACATGCGAAGACAAATCGGCACTGGTACAGGCTATATGGTTCGCACAATTGAGCGTTAGCCACCAGTTAACTTAGGGAGCGTCGAGTGAGATCGAAAGAGTGGAAGCGGAAGGTCTGGATCTTTGCCGTCGCCGTGGTCTTGCTGTGCGTGGTTAATCCAGAGGTGCGTGCCCTCATATTCCTAGTTGACGCCTTGTCGCTTGAGGTCTTTTTGCTTTTGGTCGGGCTGCAAGTCAAAGAGTTTTGGCTATTCGTGCAGCCGACCCTCATCAAGCGGTTCGCATCGCTCACCCAGCCTTCAGCTGCAGCATTTCGTCATCTCAGCGTCGCCGTCAACGCGTTGAGCCCGCGGGTTCCTATGGCTCTTCTCGCGCAGCAAACGCTCTGGGCAGCTCGAATTCAGCTCAGTGCTGGTACGTGTCGCACCTGCGGAGGCAAAGCGGTATGAGGGCGGTCGGAAGTACGTGGCTTGCCCTAGCGTTTGAGAGCTTGGTGGCTAACAAGGCGCTCCAGTGCGACGTCCTCGCCTTCGGCGAGGCCGCGCCTGAGCGCCGGCGTT
>JBAZXW010000016.1:0-94200 GCA_041659605.1 Sinimarinibacterium sp.
CCGACCTTTATGGCTGCTGCCGTATCCACAACCGCTGCCGATCGCTCCGACCGGCGTCGACGAACCCGAACGCATCGAAAGCGGCTGGTGGGACGGCGCCGATGCGCGCCGCGATTACCACACGATCGAATGGCAGCACGCGCGTGCCTGGGTGTTCCGTGACCACGCGTCGAATCGTTGGTACCTGCACGGCTGGTGGGCATGAGCACCGCACCCGACTACGCCGAGCTGCACGCGCTGTCGGCGTTCAGCTTCCAGCGCGGCGCCTCGCAACCGGAAGAACTGGTCGCACAGGCCGCGGCGCTCGGCTACGCCGCGTTCGCGCTGACCGACGAATGCTCGATGGCCGGCACGGTACGCGCCTGGCAGGCGGCACGCGAAGCCGATCTGCCGCTGATCGTCGGCAGCGAACTCACGCTGGTCGACGGTCCGAAACTCGTGCTGCTCGCCGAAACGCAGCGCGGCTACGCCGACCTCTGCGGCGCGATCACGCGAGCGCGGCGCGCGGCACGCAAAGGCAGCTATGCGCTGCGGCGCGCGGATCTCGACGAGCCCCAGCACGAAGTCTGCGCGCTGTGGATCCCGCGGAGCGTCGGCGACGTCGAGGAACTCGCGTGGCTGCGCGCGCGTTATGCGGAGCGGCTGTGGATCGCCGCCGAACTGCACCGCGACGGTCGCGACGCCGAAAAGCTGGCGCGGCTGCAGGTACTCTCGCAGCGCTTCGGCGTGCCGCTGGTCGCCGCCGGCGACGTGCACATGCATGTGCGCGACCGCCGCGCGCTGCAGGACGTGATGACCGCGCTGCGCCACCACACGACGGTCGCGCGCTGCGGGCATCGCCTGTACGCCAATGCCGAGCGCCACCTGCGCACGCGCGCCGACCTCGCTGCGCTGTATCCGCCGGCGCTGCTGCGCGAAACCCTGCGCGTGTCCGAACGTTGCCGGTTCCGTCTCGGCGAACTGCAGTACGAATATCCGCGCGAGCTGGTGCCGGACGGCCACACCCCCGCGAGCTGGCTGCGCACGCTGGTCGAACGGCATCTGCCGGAGCGCTGGCCGCAGGGCGCACCGCACAAGGTGCGCGCGGACCTGGAAAAGGAACTGGCGATCATCGCGGAGAAGAACTACGAGGCCTTCTTCCTCACCGTCTACGACATCGTCCGCTACGCCAAGCGGCAGGCCATTCTGTGCCAGGGCCGCGGCAGCGCCGCAAACTCCGCGGTCTGCTACGTGCTCGGCATCACCGAGGTCAATCCCGAGTTCAACGAACTGCTGTTCGAGCGCTTCGTCTCCAGGGAACGCGACGAGGCGCCGGACATCGACGTCGACTTCGAGCACGAACGCCGCGAAGAGGTGATCCAGTACGTCTACGACAAGTACGGGCGCGAGCGCGCCGCGATCGCGGCGACGGTCATCCGCTACCAGCCGCGCTCGGCGCTGCGCGACGTCGGCCGCGCGCTCGACATCGGCGCCGAGGTCATCGACCGCGTCGCCCGCTCGCTGGCCTGGTGGGACGATGCCGACGATCTGCCCGAACGCCTGCGCGCCGCCGGCGTCGACCCGGAGGCGCGCGCGATTCGCCTGTGGCTTGCGCTCGCGCGCGCGCTGATCGGGTTCCCGCGCCATCTGTCGCAGCATGTCGGCGGCTTCGTCATCTCCGACGCGCCGCTGTCGGAGCTGGTGCCGGTCGAGAACGCGGCGATGCCGGAGCGCACGATCATCCAGTGGGACAAGGATGATCTCGAAGCGCTCGGCCTGCTCAAGGTCGACGTACTCGCGCTGGGCATGCTCACCGCGCTGCGCCGCAGCTTCGACCTGCAGCGCGCCTACGACGGCACTGCGCTCGCGCTGCGCGCGATCCCGCCGGACGACACGCCGACTTACGACATGATCTGCCGCGCCGAGACCGTCGGCGTGTTCCAGATCGAGTCGCGCGCGCAGATGTCGATGCTGCCGCGCCTGCAGCCACGCTCGCTGTACGACCTCACCGTGCAGGTCGCGATCGTGCGCCCGGGCCCGATCCAGGGCGGCATGGTGCATCCCTATCTGCAGAGCCGCCTGTCGGGGCTGGCCGTGAGCTATCCGAGCGAGGCGCTCAGGCCGGTGCTGGAACGCACCCACGGCGTGCCGATCTTCCAGGAGCAGGTCATGCGCATCGCCATCGTCGCCGCGGACTTCACGCCCGGCGAGGCCGACCAGCTGCGGCGCTCGATGGCGGCGTGGAAACGCTCCGGTGGCCTGGAGAAATGGGAGCGCCGGCTCAAGGACGGCATGGCGCGCAACGGCTATACGCCCGAGTTCGCCGACCGCATCTACCAGCAGATCCTCGGCTTCGGCAGCTACGGCTTTCCGGAAAGCCATGCGGCGAGCTTCGCGTTGCTGGCCTACGCGTCGGCCTGGCTCAAATGCCACCACCCGGCGGCCTTCCTCTGCGGCCTGATCAACTCGCAGCCGATGGGCTTTTACCCGCCGTCGATGCTGGTCGCCGAAGCGCGGCGCACGCAGGTCGAGGTGCGCCCGCTCGACGTCGTGCACAGCGACTGGGACTGCACACTGGAGCGCGGCACGGGGAACATGCCCGCGATCCGGCTCGGACTGCGGCTGGCGTCCGGCTTCAACGCGGCGGCGGCACTGCGCATCGCGCAGGCGCGCTTCGTGCGGCCCTACGCGGAGGTCGACGATCTCGCACGCCGCGCGCAGCTGTCGCGGCGCGAACTCGATGCGCTCGCCGCGGCCGACGCGCTGCGTTCGCTCGCCGGGCATCGCTTCCAGGCGCGCTGGCAGACGCGTGGTTTCGAGCGCCTCGACGGCGTGCTGCGCGAAGCGGCGCTGCCGGACGACGGCATCGATCTACCCGCACCGCGCGAAGGCGAGGACATCCTCGCCGATTACCGCAGCACCGGGCTGACGCTGCGCCGGCATCCGGTCGCGCTGCTGCGCGCCCGACTGCAGCAGGCGCGCGTGACCGCGAACACCGATATCGCGCGGATCGACGACGGCGCGCCGCTGCGCGTCGCCGGCATCGTCATGTTTCGCCAGCGTCCCGGCTCGGCCAAGGGCGTGATGTTCATGACGCTGGAGGACGACACCGGCATCGTCAACCTGATCATCAAGCCGCCGCTGATCGACGCCCAGCGCGAAGCGGTTGTCGCCGGCCAGTTCCTGATCGCGCAGGGCCGGCTGCAGCGCCAGCAGAACGTGACGCACGTGCTCGCCGAACGCTTCTTCGACCGCTCGCACTGGGTCGGCGAGCTGCCATATCTGTCGCGCGATTTTCGTTGATCCTCATCCGCCGCGCGCACACTCTTGTAGGAGCGGCCCATGGCCGCGATTCTTTTCTAGCGCACGCCACGAAGAAAAATCGCGGCCATGGGCCGCCCTACGGGTTGGCACCGAACGCGTCGGCGAGCGCGCGCATCAGCGGCTTCATGAAGTAGTCGCCCTCCGGCATCGCCTGCACGGCGATGCCGTGCACCGCCAGCGCGTCGGCGACGACCGGGCCCACCGCTGCGACGCGGGTGCGCACGAGGCCGGCCTTGAGCGCATCCTCACACGCGGCGTCGCGCGCAACGCGGAACAGGCGCTCGACCTGGGCCATGCTGGTGAACGCGATCGCATCGACGCTGCCTTGCGCGAGCCGGTCGATCAGATCGAGCACGCGCTGCGCGTCGGCCGCATCGGCGTAGACATAGGGCGCCACCGTCAGCACCGTCGCCCCCGCAGCCTGGAGCGCGTGCTGCAGCGGCGCATTCGGCTCGGTGCCGTACAGCTGCACGCCGACCCTGCGCCCCTTCAGATCCAGATCCAGCAAGGTCTCGATCACACCCCGCGTCGTCGGTTCGACCGCCGTCAACGTCGGCTTGAGGCCCAGCTCGCGCAGCGCGCGCCCGGGCTTGGGACCACGCGTCAGAATGCGCACTTCAGACAGACGGCGGATGAAACCCTCGCGCAGCGCAGGCTCATGACGCTCGATGCAGACGACCAGCCGCCGCAGACCCTCCCCCGTCAGCAGGACAAGGTCGTCGCAGGAACCGGCGTTGAACGCGCGGATCCACGCCAGCACCGGCGCCGGATCGGGCGCATCGAGAATTGCGATCAGCGGACAGCGCAACACTTCGGCGCCACGCTTCTCCAGCATCGTCGCGAACACGTCGAGCTCGCGTGTCTCCGGCACGGCGATGCGGCGTCCCTGCAGATTCGGTTCGTCCATCTCAGCGCGCGGCCTCCAGCCGTTTTTCGAGACCGGAGGCAACGGACACGCAGGTACTGCGATTCATGCTGGCTCCCGGTTATCGATCGGCAGCTTGCCTAGGCACAGCGCGTCGCACAAGAAGGTCCGCACGCTCTCGGGGTGGATGCTGCGGCTGTATGGGGTTACAGTTCGACTTGAGTTTGTCCCCGCCCACACGCATGGCCACGATACACATCGCCAGCGCGGGCGTGGTGCCGCCGCTGTTGTCGGCGCGCGACGCTCTGTACCTGGACTTCGACGGCACGCTGACCGACATCGCGCCGCGGCCCGACGCGGTGGCCATCGCCCAGACCCTGCCCCCGCTGCTCGATGCCCTGCGTATGCTCCTTGGCGGCGCCGTGGCCATCGTCACCGGCCGCCGCCTCGACGACATCGATACCTGGCTCGCGCCGCTGCGGCTGGCCGGAGCCGGATTACACGGCGCCGAGCTGCGACGCACCCCCGATGCGGACAGTTTTGAACACCGGGTACCTGCCGCACCGCTTATCGCCCGATCGCTGATGGAACGCTTCGGCAGCGATCCACGCTTGATCGTCGAGAACAAGGGCGCCTCGGTGGCGCTGCATTTTCGCGCGGCCCCGGAACGCGGCGACGAATGTGCGGCCGCGATGGCCGAACTGGCGGCCGCGCACGGACTCGGCGCCATTGCCGGAAAGATGGTGGTCGAGGCGCGTCCTCCGGGCGTCGACAAGGGCAGTGCCATCCGCGCGCTCGCATCCGATCCGCCGTTTCGCGGCCGGCGACCGGTGTTCGTCGGCGACGACGTCACCGACGAGGACGGCTTTGCCGCGGTGCAGGCCGAGGGCGGGGTCGGCATCAAGGTCGGCGAGCGCACCGGCGCCGCGCACTACAACTGCGCCGACGTCGGCGCCGTGCACGCCTGGCTCGACGCCAGCCTTCTGCATCTGCGCCAGTCCCCCCGGAGAATTCATGGCTAACCTGAATCTCGGCGTCATCGGCAATTGCGCCATCGCGGCGCTGCTGGACGAACGGGCGCGAATGGTCTGGTGCTGCCTGCCGCGATTCGACGGCGATCCGGTGTTCCACGCGCTGGTCGACACGCCCGCGGACGAAGCGGCGCGCGGGTTCTGGTCGATCGAGATCGATCGCTGCACCCACAGCGAGCAACGTTATGTGCCGAACACGGCCATGCTCGTGACGCGGCTCTTCAGCGCCGACGGCAGCGGCGTGGAGATCCGCGATTTCTGCCCGCGCTTCCTGCTGCACGGCCGCAGCTTCCGGCCGCAGATGATCGTGCGCAGCATCCTGCCGCTCGCGGGCAGTCCGCGCGTCTGCATCCGCCTGCGCCCGAGCTTCGATTACGGCGCGAGCGTCCCGACCATCACCCGCGGCAGTAATCATCTGCGCTACGTCGGCGCCGACCGTACGCTGCGCCTGACCACCGACGCCCCGGTCAGTTACCTGCTGGCCGAAACACCCTTCCTCGTCGAGCGCAGAATCAATCTGATCCTGGGACCTGACGAAACCCTCTTCGATAGCGTCGACAGCGTCGCGGGTCGTTTCGACGAGGAAACAGAGTCCTGGTGGCGCGACTGGACGCGGCGCCTGGCGCTCCCGCTGGAGTGGCAGGACGCCGTCATCCGCGCCGCGATCACGCTCAAGCTGTGCACCTTCGAGGAAACCGGCGCGATCGTCGCGGCGCTGACCACCAGCATCCCCGAGGCGCCGGGGACGTCGCGCAACTGGGACTATCGCTACTGCTGGCTGCGCGATGCGCTGTTCGTCGTGCGCGCGCTCAACTCCCTCGCGGAAGTCGAGACGATGGAGCTGTACCTGCGCTACATCGCCAACATCGTCAGCGAATCCACCGACGGCCATCTGCAACCGGTCTACGGCATCGCGCTGGAAAAACGGCTGCTTGAACGCGAAGTGCCGACGCTGGCCGGATACCGCGGCTGCGGGCCGGTGCGCGTCGGCAACCAGGCCTACGAACACTTCCAGCATGACGTCTACGGCAACGTCGTGCTCGCCGCCGCGCAGTCGTTCTTCGACCAACGCCTGTTGCGACAGAGCAGCGCGGTGGAGTTCGAGCGCTTGCAGCGGCTCGGCCTGCAGGCGCACAAGGTCTACGCGACGCCCGATGCCGGCATGTGGGAGCTGCGCACGCGCGCCCGCGTACACACCTCGTCGGCGCTGATGTGCTGGGGCGCCTGCGACCGCCTGGCGCGCATCGCCCGCCATCTCGGACGCGACGCCGAGGCGGCGGACTGGAGCGCGCGCGCCGGCGAAATCCGCAACGCGATCGAAACACGGGCCTGGAACGCGCAACTCGGCAGCTTCGTCGACAGCTTCGACGGCGGCGACGTCGAGGCGGGCCTGCTGCTGATGGCCGAGATCGGATTCCTGCCGCCGCGCGATCCGCGCTTTGCCGGCACCGTCGCACAGATCGAGCGGCGCCTGCGCCGCGGCACGCACCTGTTCCGCTATGCCGCCGCCGATGACTTCGGCGAGCCGACGACCGCGTTCAACATCTGCACCTTCTGGTACATCGATGCGCTGGCGCGACTGGGCCGGCAGGCGGAAGCGCGCGAGCTGTTCGAAAGCATGCTGGCCTGTCGCAATCCGCTGGGCCTGCTGGCGGAAGACGTCGATCCGCACAGCGGCGAGCTGTGGGGCAACTTCCCGCAGACGTATTCGATGGTCGGCATCATCAACGCGGCGACGCGGCTGTCGAAAGGCTGGGAGCAGGTCGTATGAGCGCGCCGCGACACAATGCTCATCGTCCGGAGATGTCGCCGTGAGCCGCCTGGTGGTCGTGTCCAATCGCGTCGGCTCGACGCGCGAAGCGGCGAGCGCCGGCGGCCTCGCGGTCGCGCTGGTCGAATCGCTGCGCGCCAGCGGCGGACTCTGGTTCGGGTTCAGCGGCAAGACCTCGCGCAGCGGAACGCGCAGCCCGCAGATCGTCAACGACGAAGGCTTCACGCGGGCGACGCTGAATCTGCCGCTCGACGAGCATCACGGCTACTACTCCGGTTACTCGAACGGCTGCCTGTGGCCGATCTGCCACATCCGCCCCGATCTGATCGACTTCGAACGCGCGCACTTCGAGGCTTACGCGCGGGTCAATCACCGATTCGCGCAGGCCCTGGCCCCTTTGCTGCGCACGAGCGACACCGTCTGGGTGCACGACTATCACCTGGTCCCGCTCGCGCACGAGCTGCGCGCGCTCGGCGCGCGACAGCGGATCGGCTTCTTCCTGCATGTTCCGTTTCCGCCGCCAGATCTGCTGGAGGCCCTGCCGGAACATCAATCCCTGCTGCGCTGGCTGTTCGACTACGACCTGGTGGGCTTTCAGACCGACAGCGACCTGCACCACTTCCACGCAAGCATCGAGCGGATCGGCGGGCGCGTCCGCAACGGGCAGGTCCACGCCTTCGGGCACCAGCTGCGCAGCGGCGCTTATCCGATCGGCATCGATGCGCAGCAGTTTCGCGCGCTCTCGCTGTCGCCGGCCGGCGCGCGCGAATTCCGGCGCATGCGCAGCTCGCTGCGCGGCCGCGCGCAGATCATCGGCGTCGACCGGCTCGACTACAGCAAGGGGCTGCTGCGGCGCGTGCACGCGGTCGAGGCGCTGCTCGATCGCCATCCGCAGACGCGCGGCCACGTCGAGTTCCTGCAGGTCGCGCCGCTGTCGCGGCACGAACTGAAGGCCTACGACGACTTCCGCAAGGAACTGGAACTGGCGGCGGCGCAGGTCAATGGCCGCTTCGCCCAGTTCGACTGGACACCGGTGCGCTATCTGAACCGACCGCTGCCGCGCCGCACGCTGGCGGGCTTGTACCGCGCCAGCCGCATCGGCCTGGTGACGCCACTGCGCGACGGCATGAACCTGGTGGCCAAGGAATACGTCGCTGCGCAGGATCCCGACGACCCCGGCGTGCTGGTGCTGTCGCGCTTCGCCGGCGCGGCGCCGCAGCTCGACGCCGCCTTGCTGGTCAATCCCTACGATTCCGGCGAAGTGGCCGACGCGCTGGCAATGGCGCTGTCGATGCCGCAGGCCGAGCGCTGCAGCCGGCACGCGCGACTGATGGCGGTGCTCCTGGACAAGGACGCCGCCGCCTGGCGCGCGGACTTTCTCGGCGAACTGGAAGGCACCCGGAACCGCAGCGCCGCCTGAGGCGCCGCCTCAGTCGGCGCGATCGGCGCGCTTGCGCTCGTGTTCCTTCAGGAACTTCTTGCGCACGCGGATCGATTTGGGCGTCAGTTCGACCAGCTCGTCATCGTTGATGAACTCCAGCGCCGGTTCGAGCGCGAACTTCACCGCCGGCACCAGGATCACGTTCTCGTCCGAGCCCGAGGCGCGCATGTTGGTGAGCTTCTTGCCCTTGAGGACGTTCACGACCAGGTCGTTGTCGCGCGAGTGGATGCCGACGATCTGGCCCTCGTACACCTCGTCGCCGGGTTCGGCCATCATGCGGCCGCGCTCCTGCAGGTTGAACAGCGCGTAGGCCGGGACATCGCCTTGATCGTTGGAGATCATCACGCCGTTGCGCCGCTGCCCGATGTCGCTCGATTCGGTCTTGGGACCGAAGTGATCGAAGTTGTGGAACAGCAGGCCGGTGCCCGAGGTCATCGTCATGAACTGGGTCTGGAAACCGATCAGGCCGCGCGAGGGCACGATGTATTCGAGACGCACGCGACCCTTGCCGTCCGGCACCATGTTCTGCATCTGGCCGCCGCGCTCGGCGAGGCCCTGGATGACGCCGCCCTGGTTGGCTTCCTCGACGTCGGCGACCAGGGTCTCGTAGGGCTCGCAGATCTGGCCGTCGATCTCCTTGATGATCACCTGCGGCCGCGAAACCGCGACTTCAAAGCCCTCGCGGCGCATGTTCTCCAACAGGATGCCCAGGTGCAGCAGGCCGCGGCCGGAGACGCGGAACTGATCCGGCGCCTCGCCCGGCTCGACGCGCAGTGCGACATTGGTCCGCAGCTCGCGCTGCAGGCGATCGCTGATCTGACGCGAGGTCACGAACTTGCCTTCCTTGCCGGCGAAGGGCGACTTGTTGACCTCGAAGATCATGCTCATGGTCGGTTCGTCGACCTGCAGCGTCGGCAGCTGCTCCGGGGTCTTGAGATCGCAGATCGTCTCGGAGATGCCGAGTTCCTCGATGCCGGTGACGGCAATGATGTCGCCGGCCTGCGCTTCCGGCACCTCGACCTTGTCCAGGCCCATGAAGCCGAGCACCTGCAGCACGCGGCTCTGGCGCACGGCGCCGTCGCGGCCGACCACTGACACCGGCGTGTTGGTCCTGATCTTGCCGCGCTTGATGCGGCCGGTGCCGATGACGCCGACGTAGCTCGAATACGCCAGCGAGGTCACCTGCATCTGGAACGGGCCGTCGGTATCGACGGCGGGCGTCGGCACCTTGTCGACGATCGTCTGGAACAGCGGCGTCATGTCGCCTTCGCGGATGTCCGCCGAGTTGCCGGCGTAGCCGTTGAGGCCAGAGGCGTAGATGAACGGGAAGTCGAGCTGCTCGTCGGTCGCGCCGAGGCGGTCGAACAGCTCGAACACCTGGTCGACGACCCAGTCCGGACGCGCGCCCACGCGGTCGATCTTGTTGAGCACGACGATCGGCCGCAGGCCCATGTTGAAGGCCTTCTGCGTGACGAAGCGCGTCTGCGGCATCGGCCCGTCGACCGAGTCGACCAGCAGCAGCACCGAGTCGACCATCGACAGCACGCGCTCGACCTCGCCGCCGAAATCGGCGTGTCCGGGCGTGTCGACGATGTTGATGCGGTATTCGATGCCGCTGCGCTTGTCGGTCCAGCGGATCGCGGTGTTCTTCGACAGGATGGTGATGCCGCGTTCACGCTCCAGGTCGTTGGAGTCCATGATGCGCTCGCCCAGGTGCTCGCGCTTGTCGAGGGTGTCGGACTGGCGCAGCAGCTTGTCGACAAGGGTCGTCTTGCCATGGTCGACGTGGGCGATGATGGCGATGTTGCGAAGATTCTGGATGCTCATGGGAACTACCACTGAAGGGCGGGACGGCTTTGCTGCCCCGCTTTGAAAATCGCGGCCACGGAAGGCCGCGTTGTGTACAGGACGTACACCGCGTGCAAAAGGGCGGGGATTGTACGCGAGCAGCCCCTTCGGCGCATGAACTGCCTGCCGGGACTCAGGCGGAGGCGATACCCGGCCGGCCGGCCTCGACCGTGACCCGGTGGATCACGCGGCAGGTGCTGTCGGGGTTGCGCACGTCATCGACGGCGACGAAATCGGCCTCCAAGGCGGCGTCCGTCAGTCGGCAGCGCGTGTATCCGCGCTTGCGCGACTCGAAGTAGCGCACATGCGGGTTGTTCGGGAGTTGGTCGACGATCGGTCGATAAGCCTGGCCGGCGGATGAGATCGAAGTGGTCACCAGCTCCGCGCCCATAACCGGCGCGCCGGCATGGGCGCGCAGGTCGCTTGCGAACCACGCATGGATGTCACCGCTGAACACGACCGGATTGGCCACACCGGGGCTGGCCAACGACGCCAGCAAGCGCTCCCGCGCCGACGGATAACCATCCCATCCATCCGTCCACCACACCGGCCCGGAGGGCGATTGCCCGAAGAAGCCGGCCATCATCACGGACTGTCCCAGCAGGTTCCAGGTGCATCCACCCGCACGCAGCCGGTCGGCGACCCAACGCTCCTGTTCGCCGCCGAGCATCGTCCTGTCCGCCGCGGTGCGCTCCGGACAGTCCGTCCAGCGACCGCCGCGTCTTTTTGGATCGATGCAGGGCTGTAACGACCGATACTGACGCGCGTCCAGCATCAGCAGCCGCGCCAGCGCGCCGACGCGCAACTCCCGGTACAGGCGGACATGGCCTCGATCGGGCCGGGAAAACATGCGCAAAGGCATGTGCTCCCAGTACGCCTGATAGGCCGCCGCACGGCGCAACAAGTACGACTCGCCTGGCATTCCGTCCGGCGCAATATCGCCGGCGTAGTCGTTCATGAACTCGTGATCGTCCCAGATCACGGCCCACGGCGCGGCCGCGTGGGCGGCCTGCAGATGCGGGTCCCGCTTGTAGCAGGCGTAGCGCTCGCGATAGCCCTCCAGGGTCGGCGGCGGCGGATTGCAATGCCGGCGGACGGCCGGGCGATCGGCGGGCAGATTGTCTTCGTAGATGTAGTCGCCCAGATGCACCACCAGGTCCGGAGCGTCGCGCGCCATTTCGCCATAAGCAGCGTAATGCCCGTGCTCGAAGTGCTGGCAGCTGGCCAGCGTGAAGCGTAGTTCAGCCGGCGTCGCCGGCGCAGCGGCGAACGTCCGGCCGCGCCCCACCGCGCTTTGCGCGCCGCCGGCACGGAAGCGGTACCAGTACCAGCGATCGGACGCGAGCCCACTGACTTCGACATGGACCGAATGCGCCCACGCCGGCTCGGCCCAGGTCACGCCGCGGCGAAGAATGCGGATGAACTGCGCGTCCCCGGCCACCTCCCATTCGACTTCGATCGACGCATCCGGCAATGGCGGATCGTCCAGCGCAGCCGGCAACAGGCGCGTCCAGATCACGAAACCGTCGTCGGTCGGATCACCGGCGGCAACCCCCAGCGCAAACATGTCCCTGCCGGTGCGCAACGCATCCGGACGCGAGGCAGGATTGGCGCGGGAAGCCAGGCCCAACAGACCCGCACCGGCCAGCAGCAAGGCACGACGGCGCAGGTCGACGGTCATGACCCGCTCAGCCGGCGACGCGAACCGCCTCTGCCGCGCGCCGCGCCTTGGCCCGCGCCTCGTCGATGGTCGGGGCCAGCGCCAGCGCCACGCCCATGCGGCGCTTGCCGACGATCTCCGGCTTGCCGAACAGGCGCAGCGCCGTGTCCGGCTCGGCCAGCGCTTCGGCGGCGCCGGCAAAGACCGGCGCCTTGCGGTCGCCTTCGAGCAAGATCGCGCAGGAAGCGGCCGGGCCGTGCTGGCGGATCGCCGGGATCGGCAGGCCGAGGATCGCGCGCACGTGCAGCGCGAATTCAGACAAATCCTGCGATATCAAGGTCACCAGGCCGGTGTCATGCGGACGCGGCGACACTTCCGAGAAGATCGCGCGGTCGCCATGGACGAACAGTTCCACGCCGAAAATGCCGCGGCCGCCCAGCGCATCGGTGATCTTGCGGGCGATGTCCTCGGCCTCGCGCAAGGCGCCGACGCTCATCGGCTGCGGCTGCCAGGACTCGCGGTAGTCGCCGTCGATCTGCAGGTGGCCGATGGGGGCGCAGAACGATGTAGTGACGGCGCCTGCAGCGCCGCGGGTTCCGGCGGCGGACATGCCGCCGCCATGGCGCACGGTCAGCAGGGTGATCTCGTAGTCGAAGTCGACGAAGCCCTCGACGATGACGCGGCCGGCGCCGGCGCGACCGCCCGACTGGGCGTAGTCCCAGGCGTGCTGGATGTCGGCTTCGGTCCTGATCACCGACTGGCCCTTGCCGGACGAGGACATCACCGGCTTGACCACGCAGGGCAGGCCGATCGTCCGCACGGCGTCGCGGTATTCGTCGAGCGTGCCGGCGAAACGGTAGCGCGAGGTCGGCAGCCCCAGCTCCTCGGCGGCGAGACGGCGGATGCCCTCGCGATCCATCGTCAGCCGCGCGGCGCGCGCGGTCGGGATGACGGTGTAGCCCTCCTTCTCCAGTTCCAGCAGCGTCGGCGTGTGGATCGCCTCGATCTCGGGCACGATGAAGTGCGGCTTTTCCAGCTCGACGACGCGACGCAATTCGGCGCCATCGAGCATCGGAATCACGTGCGCACGATGCGCGACCTGCATCGCCGGGGCGTTGGCGTAGCGGTCGACGGCGATGCACTCGATGCCCAGGCGCTGCGCCTCGATCACCACCTCCTTGCCGAGTTCGCCGCTGCCGAGCAGCAGCATCCGGGTGGCGCCGGCGGACAGCGGCGTGCCGATGGTCTTCATTTTGCTTCCTCTGGGGGCGTCAAGGCCTGAGCACAACAAATTTAAGTGATTCCACGCCCGCACCTGTCATCGCCGGCGGATAAACTAATTCTATAAGAGAGAACCCCATGCAACGCCGCACCAAGATCCTCGCCACCCTCGGCCCCGCGACCGACGACCCCAAGATTCTCAAGAACCTGCTCGCGGCCGGCGTCGACGTCGTCCGCCTCAACTTCTCGCACGGCAAGGCCGAGGATCACGCCCGGCGCGCGCAGATGGTGCGCACCGCGGCTGCCGAGCTGGGGGTCGATATCGGCATCCTCGCCGACCTGCAGGGCCCGAAGATCCGCATCGAATCCTTCGCCAAGGGTTCGATCGAGCTGGCCGAAGGGGCGTGCTTCACGCTCGATACCGCGCTGGGCACCAATGCCGGCGACGAAACCGTGGTCGGCTGCGCCTACGAATCGCTGCCGCGTGACGTCGAATCCGGCGACACCCTGCTGCTCAACGATGGCGCTATCGCGATGCGCGTCGATGCCATCGAAGACACGCGCGTGATGTGCACGGTGCTGGTCGGCGGCGTGCTGTCCAACCGCAAGGGCATCAACAAGCAGGGCGGCGGACTGTCGGCTGCGGCCCTGACCGACAAGGACCGTGCGGATATCCGCACCGCTGCGGCGCTCGACGTCGACTTCATCGCCGTGTCCTTCCCGCGCGCAGCGGCCGACATGGAACTGGCGCGCGAACTGGTGCGCGATGCCGGCAGCGACGCCGCGCTGGTCGCCAAGATCGAACGCGCCGAAGCCCTGCTCGTACTGCGCGAACTGATCGCCGCCAGCGACGTCGTGATGGTCGCGCGCGGCGATCTGGGCGTGGAGATCGGCGACGCCGAGCTGCCCGGCTGGCAGAAGCGCATCATTGCCGAGTCCCGCGAACAGAACAAAATGGCGATCACGGCGACGCAGATGATGGAGTCGATGATCACCAGTCCGATCCCGACCCGCGCCGAGGTGCTGGACGTCGCCAACGCCGTCATGGACGGCACCGACGCCGTGATGCTGTCGGCGGAAACCGCATCCGGCAAGTTCCCGGTGAAAGTCGTGCAGGCGATGGCGCGTGTCTGCATCGGCGCCGAGTCGAGCATGCAGAACCTGCCGCAGCGCGACGTGCGCCGCATCGCCACGCATTTCCAGCGCACCGACGAGGCGATCGCGATGGCAACCGCGTGGACCGCGCAGCAGATGCACGCGCGCGCGATCGTCGCGCTGACCGAGTCCGGCGCCACCGCAATGATGATGTCGCGCACCGACACGCAGATCCCGATCTACGCGCTGACACCGCACGAGAAGACGCGCCGGCGCATGGCGTTGTGCCGCGGCGTCTCGCCGGTGCCTTTCGGGCGTGCCGGGCACGTCGGCGCCAACGACGCGGCCGACGCGATCGAGACCCTGCGCAGCCGCGGATCGTTGGCCGTGGGCGACCGTGTGCTGCTGACCAAGGGCGACGGCAGCGGCTCCGGCGGCACCAACGCGATGAAAATCGTCCAGGTGGTCGGGGAACCGTAAGACACGGGCCAACAGGAGTAACCTGCAACCGTCACCCCCGCGCCGGGAGTTCCCCCATGACAACGCTCGCCGCAACCATCCAGCAGCGCCCGCTCACGGTCATCGGCCACCGCGGCGCAGCCGGCCTGGCTCCGGAAAACACGCTGCTGTCGATCGACAACGCGATCCGCATCGGCGTGCACTGGGTCGAGATCGACGTGCAGCATCACGCCGGCGAACTATGGCTGCTGCATGACCTGACGCTCGATCGCACGACCAGCGGCAGCGGCCTGCTGAAAGCGCATTCGGCCGCCGCGCTGCGGCGTCTGGACGCCGGCGACGGCGAACACATCCCGACCCTGCCGGACGCACTCGACCTGATCGAGCAGCGCGTCGGCGTCAACATCGAGCTCAAGTCCTGGGACGGCTGCGCCGCCGCGGTTGCCGCCTGCCTGCGCGAATACCTCGCCGACGGCTGGCCGGCGGAGCGCTTCCAGGTGTCGTCCTTCCACCTGCCCGAGTTGTGGGAATTCAAGCAGCTGCTGCCCGAGGTTCCGCTGGGCGTGCTCTATTGCGGCGTGCCGCTGGACTGGGCCGGACTCACCGCCGAGCTGGGCGCGCAGTCGCTAAACATCTCCTCGGAGTTCGTCGACGCCCGCCTGATCGCCGATGCGCATGGCCGCGGCCGGCTCCTGAACGTCTACACCGTCAACGAGCCCGACGAGCTGCACCTGATGCGTCAGCTCGGCGTCGACGGCGTGTTCACCGACTACCCCGATCGCGCGCTGGCCGCGAACTGATCGCGGCCAATCGACAGCGCTCAGGGCCTATGTTCTGAGCGACGCACTTCGGCCCGCTGGAGACGGTGACGCGATCAATGCGATGGGCCCGCGTCGGCCACTTCCGACCCGCCGCGACTGGCAGCTACCGGGCTTCAGAAATTCGCTCCGGAACTGCTTCAGCAAATTGTCACTTCACCGCAAGGAGGCCGCGCTTGGCGGGAATCCACCAGATCAGGCCGAACAACGATGTCGCGATCATCACGCGAAGGGCTTGTGGATTGCGGCCCCTGAGAGCATAGAACGCCAAAGGGATTTCAAGAATGTGCGCGGCAAGAAGGACCATCGCCACTTTCACGACCACATGCGAGGTCAGTCCATTCAAGCTCAATACGATTGCCGCCGCATAGAACACGATCAGCACCAGCATCTGCGACAACCAGAATCCACGTGTTTTGAACATGCTCAGCTCCAGATGCTTCACTCGATGTTGGCGACAACATATTCGCCCGAAGGGATGAGGTTGCCGCGACAGCGGACGAATAGGCAACGCCGCGGTGCGACGGATAGACAAGGAGTACGCAGCCACGAGAGCCACGCCGGTGATCAGCAGGGTCGGCGGCAGACGGCCATCAGAGGCATCCAGCGGAGAGGTTGAGCAGCACGGACACGCGTCCAACGCCGACGTCCGACGGCCCGATGGGCGGCACGTTCCCAGGCACGGCCAGGTCCGGGCAGCCGTCACCATTGAGGTCGCCCGCCATGAGGTCTTCCGGGAAGCCGGCAACGTCATAGGACCCCGCCGGCGTGAAGTGCCCGCGCCCATCGCCCTGGAAGATCACCAGACGGCTCGAAATCATCTGGGTCACGGCCATGTCGAGGTGGCCGTCACCGTTGAAATCCAGCAGTTGCAAGCCCTCGGCTCCGTCGGCGGAACGCACGTCGAGAATATTAATGGAGCTTGGTCCGCCGATGCGCATCCGCTGCTCAGGCGCGAATCGGCCGCCGCCGAGCCCGTACAGGATCGAGGCCTCGTTGTTAATCAGGGCATTGAAGATAACCAGATCCTTGTTGCCGTCCTCGTCGAGGTCGCCGTAGCGGATCAGCTCCGACAAGGCGCCGATCGGATAGGCGTCTGTCGGCCGGAACGTCCCGTCACCATTGCCCAGCAGGATGTGCACCTCGCCGTGCAGCAGGTTTCCGGACGCCTCTCCCAGGACTGCCGGTGTCTCCAGCGTCGGAGATGTCTCTGTTACCGCCATGTCCGGGATGGCATCGCCGTCGAAGTCGGCGACCAGCAAGGCCAGCGCCACGGTGGTCGCCGGGACCGGCGGCGCCTCAACGAAGCTGCCGTCGCCGTTGCCCAGCAGGATCGTGATGGTCCCGCCGCCGTAGGCCGACGTGGCGATGTCGAGGTGACCGTCGCGGTTGAGGTCGGCGATCTGGAACTGGGAGACCCATTGGCCCTGAAGCGGGTACTGCCCGCTCACGCCGAACGACCCGTCCGTGCGACCGAGCATCACCGTGATCTGCAAGGTGGTGTAGCCGCCGGACACGATGTCGGGTATTCCGTCAGCGTTGAAGTCGGCGACCTCGACGGCGGAGGCGTCGGTGTCGGCGTTGTCGATGACGGTGCGCTGGGCGGTGAACTTGCCATCGCCGATGCCATACAGCACGACCGGCCCGCCACCGAGGTTCGCCATGACCAAATCGGCGTACGGGTCGGCGTGTCCGTCGCGATAGAGGTAGGCGACCGCACCTGGCGAGGCTGTCCCGTTGTACGTGACCGTCGACGCCGGATAGTCCTGCGCGACAGAGAACTTGATGTCGCCGACGTCCGCTTGATCGATCCCGTCACCAATCCCCCCCGAGGATTGCTGACACGACGTGCACAGCAGTGCGCACAGCAACACGACGCTCGCGGCCAACGGCGTGGCCGTCGTCTTGTGGCTCGGCATTTCTCGCTCCTCGTTTGAATCGTCAGGCTCTGGAGCAGATGGTGCTTGGGACTCCTCTCGAAAGCCTTCCAGCAGCCGGCCAATCTCTTTCAGAATCTGATCATCGCTAGCGCCCACTGCTCAGGATGTGGACCACCAGTGCGGCTTCCTCCACTCCCTGCAGTCCCCCGCCGTTCTCCTGGATCGCGTGACGCGCGCCCTCGACTTGCCGCGCGCCCGCTTCTCCGCGCAGCTGGGTGACGAGCTCGAACAGCTGTCCGATCCCGGTCGCGCCCAGCGGATGGCCTTTGGATTCCAGGCCGCCCGACGGATTGATCGGAATTCGGCCGCCCACGCTGAACTCGCCGCGTTCTGCCGCGGGGCCGCCTTCGCCGAGCGGGACGAAGCCGAGGTTCTCGGCCTGGATGATCTCGCCCATCGCGGAAGCGTCATGCACTTCCGCCACATCCATATCTTCCGGGCCGAGGCCGGCAATCTCGTACGCTTTTAGCGCGGCGAGCCGGCCGATGTGCTGCTCCGGCTTGTCGAGTGGCCGGTGCGTGAAACTGCGAACGACGCTTGCAGCCACGCGCACGCAGCGGCGCTTGTCGAGGCCGAGGCGCGCCAATCCGGCTTCGCTGCACAGGATCGCGGCGGCAGCGCCATCGGAGAGCGGCGCGCACATCGGCAGCGTGATCGGATAGGTGATTGGCGGCGCCGCGAGCACTTCGTCGATGGTGAACGGCCTGCGGAACTGCGAGTACGGGTTGTGCACGGAGTGCGCGTGATTCTTCGCCGACACCGCCGCGATCTGGCGTTGCGTCGTCCCGAAGGTCTTCATGTGGAAGCGGCACATCGCCGCGTAGATCGCCATGAACCGGCTGTACGGCTTGTCGGACTCGGACCCGGCAGGCACTTCCACGCCCTCTCCCATCCGCACCAACGCCTGGTAATTCTCCTCGGCGCGCGACACGTCCCACCCGCCGTCGAAGATGGCGAAGGCCTTGGCCTTGTCCGCGATGTTCATCTTCTCGGCGCCCAGTGCCAGCACGACGTCTGCGGCACCGGCCTTCAGGGTCTGCACCGCGAGGTTGACGGCCGTGCTGCCGGAGGCGCAGGCATTCTCGATGTTGTAGATCGGGATGCCGCTGATGCCTATCTTGCTGAAGACGACCTGTCCCGGGATAGCGATCTGGCCCTGCAGGAACCCGTTGGTCATGCCCGAATAGAAAGCGGCGCCCAGGTCATCGCGCCGGCAGCCGGCGTCCTTCAGCGCGCCTTCGAGCGCCTCGCGTGCCAGATCGTCGAGGCTGCGCTCGGCGTGGCGGCCGAACACGGTCATGGCGATCCCTGCGATGTAGATGTTCATGGCACCACCCTAGCCCAGACCATTCATGAGTCTTGTCATCCCCGCGAAGGCGGAGATCCAGATTGCTTTTCGCGCCGACCCGACAACTGGGTTCCCGCCTTCGCGGGAATGACGGTTTCCAGAATTCATGTGTCCTTTCAGGTCAGTTGGCCAGCAGCTTCAGCAACGTCGGGTAGGAATTCGGGAACAGCCGCGACAACCAGAACATCGTCGTCGACTTGTTGCCGGTGACGACGCGCTTGCGGCCGCGGCGGACACCGTCGAGGATATCGGCGGCGCACTCCTCCGGCGGCGTGGTCAGGAGCTTTTCCGCCAGCCCCAGGAAGCGGTCCTCCTCGGCGCCGGCGGCAGCGCAGCGGCGGCCGGCCTTGTCGAAGCCGGTCTTGATCCCGCCTGGATGGACACAGACGGCGCGCACGCCGGTGCCTTCCAGCTCACTCCACAAGCACTCCGTGAGCCCGCGCACGCCGAACTTGGAGACGTTGTAGGCGGACTGCATCGGAAACGACAGCAGGCCGAATACGCTCGACATGTTGACGATGCAGCCTTCCTTCTGCGCCAGCATCGCCGGCAGGAACGCCTTGGTGCCGTAGATCACGCCCCAGAGGTTGATGCCGAGCTGCCACTCGATCTCCTCGATGGTCAGGTGGGAGAAAGCGCCCACGAGAGTCGCGCCCGCATTGTTGAAGACGAAATGCGGAGCGCCGAAGTCGCGCTGTACGTCCGCGGCGTGCGCGAAGAACGCCTCGCGCTTCGACACGTCGAGCTCGTAGTTGCGCGCCTCGCAGTGTTTGGGCAGCGCCCGCAACGTATCCGCAAGGCCCGCCCGGTTGACGTCCGACAGCGCAAGGCGCGCGCCTTCGGCAGCGAGCTGCACGGCCAGCGCACGGCCGATGCCGGAGCCGGCGCCGGTGATGACGGCGATTTTGTCCCTGAACATTAGTCCCCTCGAGGTTGATGGCGTGTCCGCCGCGTGGACATGGATGGTCGCCTCAGACCTTGACGACACAGTGGTGCTCGACGAACTCACCTACGCATGCCAGTGCCTGCTGTGCTTCCGGCAGCCAGTGCACCGCCTGCCACACGTGCGGCATCTGCGGCCAGACCTGCAGCTCGGCATGAGTGCCGGCACGGCGTGCCTGCGCCGCGGCCTTTTCCGACTGGTGCAGCAAGACTTCCGTGCTGCCGGCCTGGAACAACAGCGGTGGCAATCCATGCAGGCTGCCCGCACAGGGCGAGATCGCCGCATCGTGTGGAGGGACAGCAGCGACCACGACCCGCTGCAGCAGATCGAGCACTCCCGCGCCAATCATCGGATCGGTCTCGGTTGACTGCGCATCGAGCAGTCGAATGGAGTCGACACAGGTGCCAGGCGAGAACATCACGCCACAGGCGGGGGGTGGCAGGCCCGCGTCGCGTATCCGCTGCAACGTTGCCAGCGTCAGCAAGCCGCCGGCGGAATCGCCGATGACGATGATGCCGGCCGGATCAAAGCCCTGGTCCAGCAGCCAGCGGTAGACCGCGAAGCAGTCCTCGTGCGCCGCCGGCAACGGGTGCTCGGGTGCCAGCCGATATTCCGGCAGCACCGCCGTGGCGCCCAGCGTCTGGCAGAGCTGTGCAGCCAGGCGGCCGTGCATGCGTGGCGTGCGGAACATGAATCCGCCGCCGTGCAGATAGAGCACCACGCGCTTCGACGACGCATCGCCGACCATGATCCGGTCGGCGGGAACTCCATTGGCCGTGAAGCGCTCGCGCGTGAATCTTTCACGACTGCCGCCCAGCCAGCGATCCAGCCTGGCCAGCAGCACCTGCGCCCCGCCGAGCTCGATCCTTCCCGACAAGGCGACCTTGACGATGAATCGGTAGATCCAGAGCAGCAGCCGCGCCCTCAGGCTCAAGTCCCGTGGCGCGAACCGCGGCACCGGCCCATCAGCGACCGTGCCGGAGTTCATGCCCGGGCCTTACGAGCTGGCTGCTCGATGGAAACGCACTCCAGTTCCTGAAATGCCTGATGCACGAGCGAAGCGAGCCGTTCAACGTCTGGCACCACGGACCGCAGCGAGGTCAGCGACACGAAGGTTTCACCCGCGTAACTCCAGATGCCGACCATGAGCCGCGTGCCTAGGGATGGACCGATCAGGGGCACGAAATAATCGAGGCGGCTGCCATTGAGGTACAGGGGCTTCGGCACGCCGTAGGGATTGCTGATCAGCAGATTGGCCGACGTCGGCAGACGCTCGCCGATTCGCAACAGGTCGGGTGCAGCAGCGATCCCCATGTTGAGCATGGCGTAGAACTTGGCGCCGGCCGCGCTCATCGCCCCGATATCGGCCTTGGCGGTGCTCATCGAAGCGCTGATGGCGGCGAGCCGCTCGCGTGGGCTGCTGCCGGGCTGACCCAGCGTCACCATCGCCCCGGATAGCTGGTTGCCGGCTCCCGCCACCTTGAGCGCAATGGGCACCATCGCGACGAGCGGCTTGTCGGTCCCGATTCCCAGCTCACCCAGGTACGCGGCATAGGCGGCGTCGGTGACCGCGGTCATGACGTCGTTGAAGGAACATTCGGCGCTCTTGGCCAACGCCTTCACCCGGCTCACCGCAAATCGCGCCAAGCCGTAGGTGCGCTCGCTCGAACCATTGCGCTCGGGCCTGCTTTCGGGCGCTGCCATGGGCAGGGCGACACGGTTACTGCCCTTGATCACTTCAATGGCTTGCCGCGACAGCACCTTGCCGATATCACCGGCCGCCGCAGCGCTGTCACGAACGAGTCCGATCACGTGCTGCAGAACGGACCGGCGCGCATTGCCCTGCTTGCGCGACGACAATGCCTGCGCATGCCAGGTCGATACGCCCTGCCACGGCGCATGGATGGATTGGCTCTGGGGGGACTCCGACATCGTTTCACCCATCAGGCGAAACAGCGCCATGCCGTCCCATTGCGAATGGTGCACCGTGAGCAGGAAGGCGAAGCGCCCACCTTCCAGGCCCTCGATCCAGTGACAGCACCACAGCGGCAAGGACCATGACAGCGGTCTGCGGATCGCCTCCGCCGCGGCGGCCAGCAGCTGCGAGTCCGTCCCGGGCGATGGCAGGCGAAGTTCGATGATGTGCTCGTCGAGATCGACTTCCACTTCTTCCCAGTACGGCAGTCCGCCGAGCTTGATCCTGGGGCGCAGGTTGAAGGGCGCGCCGACCGCACGCTCTCTCATCGCCGCCAGCAGCCGACGGGTGTAGTCGGCCTTGGCGCCTTGGGGCGGCGTAAAGATGTGCAGGAAGCCTCCGTGCACGGGAATCATCCTGGATTCCAGCGGAAACCAGGACATGTCGAGCAGCGTCATGTTCATCTTCATCAGTGCATACCTGTTGGCGCTTGCGGCGACTTGCTGTTCAATTCGCGAAAGGGCCGAGCCCGTTGCGATACAACCAGCCGATCGACTTGTAGAAGGTGTTGGGCGCGAGGCGCTTCGCGGCCCATGCCAGGCGGTACAGGGGCTGCGGGATCGAGTAGAGGCGGCTCTTTTCCATTTCCTTGATTGCGAACGCCGCCACCGTCGCCGAGGTGTGAACGCCTTTGTTCATGTCGTTCTGAACCGTGCGCGCCATCGAACTCGTCGCCGAGGCGTCGCGCCCATCACGCGCCGCATTGTCGAGAAGGCTCGACTTGAAACCCGAGGGGCAGAGCACGGTGACGCCGATGTTGGCGGCGGACAGCTCCGTGGACAGCGTCTCGGAGAGCGCGATGACGCCAGCCTTGCTGACGCTGTAGTTCGCCATCTCCGGCATCGACAGCAGGCCGGCGATTGAGGCGACGTTGAGGATGTAGCCGGACTCCTGCTTCAGCAGGTCCGGCGCATACGTGCGGCAGCCGTTGATCACGCCGTCGAGATTGGTCGAGAGCAGGCTCTCCCAATCGGCATCCGACATGTCGACCAGCTTGTTGGCGTCGGCGACACCGGCGTTGTTGACCAGGATGTCGATGCCGCCCCAGGCCTTGTGCAGCTTCTGGCGAACCCCTTCCCACTGCGCCTTTTCGCGCACCTCCAACTGCAGGCCCAGTCCCTCGCCGCCGCGCTTCGTCACCTCGGCAGCGGTGCGCTTGACGGCGTCGAGCTTGCGTCCGGTGACCGCCACCTTCCATCGGCGCGCCGCAAAAGCAAAAGCCAGCGCCTCACCAAAGCCGGTGGTGGCGCCGGTGATGAGGATGCGTTTCTTTGGAAAGCGGACTTCGAGCCTGCTCATGGGATTTTTCGCCTTGGTCACAAGTGGGGTCTTCAGATCTTTCGCTGCGCGCTGTTCCAGTACAGTTGGCGCAGGTCTTTCTTCAGCACTTTGCCGACCGGACTGCGCGGCAGCGTGGCGACGAAGTCGACCGTCTTCGGCGCCATCACGCTGCCGAGTTTCGACTTGCACAGCGCGATGAGTTCCTCGGCGCTGACGCTCTGGCCGGGGTTGAGCTCGACCACCGCCTTGACCGCCTCGCCCCACTTCTCGTCGGGCACGCCGATGACTGCGCAGTCCTGCACCGCCGGGTGGCCCCAGATCACCTGCTCAACCTCGCTCGGGTACACGTTGAAGCCGCCCGAGATGATCATGTCCTTCTTGCGATCGGTGATGTGCAGATATCCGTCGTTGTCGATGTGGCCGACGTCACCGGTGTGCAGCCAGCCGTTGACGATGGTCTCGGCGGTCTTCTCGGGCTGCTTGTAGTAGCCCTTCATCACCAGGTCGCCGCGCACGCAGATCTCACCGGTTTCGCCACGCGGCAGGATCTGGTTCGAGTCGTTCATCATCTCGACGCGGATCAGGGGATTGGGCCGCCCGACCGACGAGAGGCGCTCGTCGTCGCCGAGCTTGCCGCCGATGAAATGCTCGTCGGGCCGCAGATTGGAGATGCCGGCCGGCGCCTCGGTCTGGCCGTAGCCGCCGGCCATGATCGGGCCCCACAGCGCGATCGCCTTCTTCAGCTTCTCGACCGACATCGGCGCCGAGCCGTACATCAGATATTTCACCGACGAGAAATCGACCTTCTCGATGCCGGGGAGGTCAAGCAGCTTGTAGATCACCGTCGGCGGCAGGAAGAACTCCGTCACCTTGTGCTGCGCGATGGCGCCGAGCATCAGCGCCGGGTCGGGCTTGGCCACGACGACGACGGTGCCGCCCTGCGCGGTGCACGGCACGCCGAGCACGCCGGCGGTGTGCGTCATCGGCGCCGCAGCCAGGTTCACCGGCTTCTGGCCGTCGCGGTAGGGGCAGGCGAGCATGAAGTGCGCGATGAAGGTCTGCACGCTGCGATGCGTGTTCATCACGCCCTTGGGCATACCGGTGGTGCCGCCCGTGGGTGAAAGCATGATCACGTCGTCGACATGGCTCGCGACTTCCGGCCTGGTCGACGGCTGGCCCGCGATCCAACTCGCCAGCGAGGGCACTTCGGCGCCGTCGGCGTCGATGCAGATCCAGTGTTTCACCTTCGGCAGCTTCGGCCGCAGCTGCGCGATGATTTCCGCGAAGTACGCCTGGTAGAACATCACCTCGCAGTCGAAGGCGTCGAGAATGTAGTGGTTCTCCTCGGCCGAGTTGCGCGCATTGACCGGGATCCAGGTCATGTTCGCGCGCCACAGGCCCAGCGTGCAGGCCCAGGCGGTAACGTCGTTGGCCGACCACACCGCACCTTTGGTTTCTTTAGGCAGCCCGAGCGCCAGCAGCTTGTTGGCGATGCGGCAGGACAGCTCGCCGACCTCCGTAAAGGTGTAGGAGCGCTCGCCCTGGATGTAGGCGATGCCGGCGGGATTGATGTTCCAGCCGCGGTCGTAGAAGTCGATGATGGCCATGGGCGTCTCGAACTAAGCTTGGGACTACAGGGATGTAACGGTGGCGCGCGCCAAGCCACGCTGCTCAAGGAAGCCGAGCAGGTAGCGATGATCGAAGGCCTTGCAGGCCGAGGCGAAACCGCGCTTGGCGGTGTCGCCATCGAGCAGCTTGATCACCGCCGCGGTCTGCAGCGCGCCGGTGGCGATGTAGGGCGTCACGCCATGAACCGTGGCGCGCACCGCCGCGAGTTGCCCGCGACCGATCGCAAAATCGACGGTGCGATTGATCGTGGTGCGTTCGCGCGGCGGCATCGTCGGCGTGGTTGAATCCGTCATGCTCTTGATGACCGCGTTCTGCTGCTCGACCGGCAGATGCTTGTATTCCGCGTCCCACTTCGAAGCGAGGCCGTGGACCGTCCGCATCATCGGCTCGGCGTCGTAGAAACCGACACTGGACAGGCAGCTGCGAACCCGCGAATCGTCCTGGTAGAACACCGGCAGCGACGTGCCGCTCCAGGGAATCGAAAACACTGGCTGCATGAAATCCGGCGAGACGACGTTGAACGATGCATTGATGGCGTGCGCAACGAGCTTCTTCTCCCACAGGAAGCAGGCGGGCGCACGCAGCAGTTCGAAGATCGACGCGGCGGAGCCGACCGAAACGCCGGCGGCTTCACGCGGAGTCCGCGCCAGCGTTGCCGTTTCCAACGCGTCGATGCCCTGAGTTTCCAGCGCCAGTTCGGCTGCGATCTCGGCGACGGTGTACATGTACGACGTGGACGGGGACACCAGCAGTCCAGCCTGGCGGAACTGCGCGCCGAACTGATCGCGAACCTTCTGGACGTAGCTTTGCTCGCCGGTGGTATCGAGGTGATGGCAGCCGGCCTTGAGCGCCGCTTCGACGCCGATGAGGCCAAAGTTCACGAAGGGACCCACCGTGTTGCACACCACCTTGGCGCCCTTGAACACTTTGGTCAGCGACTCGACGGTGTGCTCGGCCTCGAGGATCTCGTAGGTCGCCGATTCCAGGCGCACGACGCGCTGCGCCATCATCTCCTTCACGCGGCCGGCGTTGCGCGCAACCGCCGTGAACGGGATCTGCTGATCGATCAGCCAATCCATGATCAGCATGCCGGTGTAACCACTGGCGCCGTAGACAACGACAGGATGCTTGGCCATTTTGAATCTCCTCTGAATTTGTCTGGGTTGCGACGAATGAAGCGGGCTAGGCGTTCGACCAGCCCTCGGCATAGAGCTGCTGACACAGCACGCCGAGGCGCATGGTCAGCACGTTGTTTTCGCCGTCCTCGATCAATGCGGATCGCGCATCGCGGAACAGCTTTTCGATCGGGTATTCGCGCGAAGTGCCGGCGCCGCCGAACAATTGCAGGGCTTCGCTCGCGACCTTCAAGGCTTCTTCCGACACCGTGACCTTCCCGGACGCAGTGGCGTAGGGATGACCGGTGGGCGACAGGCGTGCGTAGGCCAGCGAGCGACGCGCGACCGAGCGGCAAAGCTCGACGCGCCGCATCATGTCGCCGAGACGCCAACGGGTGAGCTGATGGTCGATCAGCAGAGAGCCACCCTGGCGGCGCTCGTGGCAGTACTGGATGGCCATTTCAAAGGCGGCACGGGCCAGTCCGGTCATGGTCTGGCCCATGTGACACCCGGCGAATGACCATGCCGACGAGTGGTTGCCGTAGTACTCGTCCTGCAGCGCCACTGCAAAGCGCTTCGGAAGCCTGACGTTGTCGAAGTAGACCTCGCCCTGCGGGAGCGCGCGCTGACCGATCTTGTCCAGCGGCTTGCCCTTGGAGACGCCGGGCAGGTCCAGCGGGATGATGACCGCCACGCCATGGGGGCGCCCATCGGCGGCAAAGTAGCCATCGCCATAGTCGGCGCCCAGATAGGCCAGCGCGGTCTGCGCGACAGCGCCGTTCGAGACCCAGGCAGAGCATTGTCCGTTGAGGACGATCTCGTCCTTGCCCACCCTCGCCAGCAAGTTGCCCTTGTTGCCTTGCGCGCCCGGCGTCCAGTCGCGCTTGATGTCATACATGGTGACGTCGCTGCCCTTGTCGGGGTGCGTGATCATCCAGCAGCCGATCTTGTTGGTGCAGAGCTCGATGAGCTCCTTGTTGCCCGCCGCCTTCGCCATTTCCAACGGGAAACTTGCAGCGGCCAGCGAGATGGCGAGTCCGGCGTCACCCCAGCCCATTTCCTCGCCGATCATGGATTCGATGCGAATCGCCATGTCGGGCGGCAGTTCCGCCAGGACATCGAGGTCCAGGCCGAGCTTGGCCGCTTCGGCAAATACGCTGTAGTAAGGAGAGCCTGGCGCAATGACCTGTTCAGCTGTCATCTTGTCGAGCTCCTGCCCGATGGGGCGGAGCACGTTCTTGGCAAACTGGTGCACGGACTTCTGAATCGCGCTCTCTTCCTCGCTCAGCGGCGTTTCGAATCCCGTCAGGCCGACCGTTGGCAACTTCAACTCGGTTTTCAGCTTGATCATGTCTCGCTCCGTGCATTGGTTTCTGATGGCGGTACTGCTTGTTCACGGTATTGATTGTGCCGAGACACTTCCCGGGCGCCTTCCACAGGCGTAGCGTTCTTTTTCAGAATCCGATCATGGGATGCGGGGATGAAATCCTGGCTGCAAGTGCGCAGATATCTCGGTCACAAGCCGATCGTCGAGGGCTTGGTAGGCGGGCCGACGCCGCTCTACACCGAGCGCTACCACTTCCGGGACATCGAGCGATCGGTCCCCGGAGTGCCGGGCATGGTCCTGCTCACGCAGTTCGGCGGCGCCGCAGTGCAGGAGGGCGAGGTGGATCACTGGCGCATCAAGTCCTTGCCGACGCGCTCGATGCTCGTGCCGGCCGGGTGCCCGACCCATTGGCACTACAGCGGCGGCGTCGACTTTGCCGCGTTCTACTTCCCGGACCATTCGGAGGGCATTACCGAGCGCTTCCGCCTCCTCGCCAAGACTGGACAAGGACCACGTCAATTCAGTGATGCCCTGGTTGGCGCCGCGGCGCTGGAGATCGTCACCGAGCTGCAGAAGGGCGGCGCGACCGACGAGCCCTTCCTGGTCACGCTGGCGACGGTGATGCTCGGCCAGACCTATCGCGCCCTGACCACACCCGAAACTGGCGGGATCAGCCCGAACCACTCGCATTTCGCGCGCATACAGGGCGTGCTCAACCACATTCGCGAGAATCTCGCGCAAGACCTGTCGGTGCAGAGATTGGCCAATCTGGCGCGCGTCAGCGAGGTGCACTTCCGGCGCGTGTTTCACGACTCGCTCGGCGCGCCGCCGCACCGCTACATCCTCGCAGCCCGACTCGAGCAGGCGCGCAAGCTGCTGACGATGACGGCGCTACCGATCTCACAGATCGCGCAGGATTGCGGGTTCAGTAGCCAGAGCCACCTGACGACCAGCTTCAAGGCCGCTCACGCGGCCACGCCCAGGGAATTTCGCGCGCAGATCAAGCGCGAAAGCTGACGCAGCGGTATCGGGCGTCTGCTTTTTCGCTGGTGCTCAAAGTGGACAGTCGGAGACTGAGGCACAGCGGCGCAAGGGCGATACGCGCTGGATCTGGGCGCGCATCACCCCCTGCTACCCGATGCTCGACGACGAGCGACGCCGTGCCCTCGGCCGCGGTGAATTGCTCGAATCGGGCGCCTGTTGACTCAACTGCTTGCCAATGACCGACGGCAGTTTCTGCGGTGACCGGATGCGCAGTTGCTTGTTCACGTTGAACCTGCCGAAGACGACTTCGATGTCGCTCACCGCGACTCCGAATCGACCGGCCAGGAAGCGAACCATGTGATCGGTCGCCCGGCCGCGCATCGGCGCCTCGGTGACACTGACGTTCAGTTGGTGCCCGCTCACCTTGCCGATGGCATCCCGTCCGGCACTCGGCTTGCCGAGGATGTTCAGAATCAGCGTGTCGCCTTCCCAGGCGTAGAAACAGCCGATATCGGAATCTTTGCGCCCGCCGCCGGGCGCAGCTCGCGTGGACCTCCTCATCTTTCCTCCGTGCCGCCCGCCTCACACCGCGCCCTGGCGCCGCCCGGCTGCAGAGCCCCGTCACGCACGGTGTATTCGGACTTGGCCTCTATGTCGCCGGCTGGGCGACCAGGTTTATGTACATGCCCTGACGCAATCGCTACCCGGGCGGGAGCCTCATGCTCGTCCCATCCGGACGATGCACTGGTCTATAGCACACTTGTGCTACAGTCCCAAGCCATGAGCACCGCAATCAAGACCACCTCGCTGCGCATCAAGCCGGAACTCCATGCCCAGGTGCGCAAGCTTGCGCAAGCCGAGGGCACGAGCCCTCACAACTTCATGCTCGCCGCGATCGAAGAGAAGGCGCGAAACGCCGAGCTGCAGCAAGCGCTTCACGCCGATGCCGATGTCCGAATGCGGCGGATGGCCGCCTCCGGCCAGGGACTCGACTGGTCCGCGATGAAGAGGTATCTGGAAGCCCGCGCAAAGGGCCGCAAGGCACGACCGCCGGCTTCCCGGAAGATCGCGGACATCTGATGTCGAAGATCGTTCTCGCACCGGAAACGGTGGACGACTTCGAACGGATCCTGTCCCACCTGCTGTCCACCGAGGCGAGCGACCCACCTGCGAGAATCGCCGAGATTGTCCGCGCGATCGACGTCCTGGCCGACAATCCTCTGATCGGCAGACCAATCGACAACGCGAAGCGCGAGCTGATCATCGGCAAAGGCGCGCGCGGGTATGTCGCGCTGTATTTCTACGATGCGTTGCTCGACATCGTTTTCGTCACCGCGATCCGCAGCCAAAAGGAAGCGGGCTACCCGGCGCGGTACTGACCGCGCCCCAAACCGCGCAGTCACGTAGCGCTCTTGTATCGATACGCGTAGTACACGACCGGAATCACAAATAGCGTCAGCAGCGTCGACACGAAGATGCCGAAGATCAGCGAGATCGCGAGACCGCCGAAGATCGGGTCGTCGAGGATGAACAGCGCGCCGAGCATCGCGGCGAGGCCAGTCAGGACGATTGGGCGCGCGCGGATCGCACCGGCCCGAATCACTGCTTCCTGCAGCGGCCGACCATCGGCGATTTCCTGCTCGATGAAGTCGACGAGCAGAATCGAGTTGCGCACGATGATGCCGGCGAGCGCGATCATGCCGATCATCGAGGTCGCGGTGAACTGCTGACCGAGCAGCGCATGCCCCGGCAGGATGCCGATCAGCGTCAGCGGGATCGGCGCCATGATGATCAGCGGCACCGAATACGAGCGGAACTGCGCGACGACCAGTAGGTAGATCAGCACCAGGCCCACCGCGTAGGCGGCGCCCATGTCGCGGAAGGTCTCGTAGGTGATCTGCCACTCCCCGTCCCACTTCAGGCTCCAGTTCACTGGCAGTTCAGGCTGCCGGGTCAGGAAGGTGTCGAGCGGGCGGCCCTCGATTGGTGTGTCGCCGAGCGTGGACGCGATCGCGGCCATGCCGTACAGCGGCGAATCGAGATCGCCGGCCATGTCTCCGGTCACCATCACCACTGGCAGCAGGTCCTTGTGATAGATCGTCGTCTCGCGCGTCGCAGGCACGAAGCTCGCGATCTCCGAGATCGGCACGAGGCGTCCGGACGCGGCGCGCACGCGCATGCCCTTGAGCGTGTCGACGCTGGCCTTGTCGCCGGGCGACAGTTCGAGACGCACCGGCACCGGATAGCGGCTGTTGTCGTCGTGCAGGTAGGAGACGTCGGCGCCGCGCAACACCGTCGCGAGCGCCTCGGCGACTACGGTCTGCGCGACGCCCAGCTTGGCCGCGCGCGCGCGGTCGACCGCGACGATCCACTTGTCCTGCGGCGCCTCCAGCGTGTCGTCGACATCGACGATATCCGGCGTCGCCTCGAACACCGCGCGCACCTGGCGTGCTACCTCGGTCTGGCGTGCGTGGTCGAGGCCGTAGATCTCGGCGACCAGCGGCGAAATCACCGGCGGGCCCGGCGGCACCTCGACGACCTTGACGTTGGCGTTGAACGGCTTGCCGATCGCCTGTAGCGGCGCGCGCACCGAAGCTGCGATCTCGTGCGACTTGCGATCGCGCGCGTGCTTGTCCTTCAGCGTGACCTGGATGTCGCCCTGGTGCGGTTCGCCGCGCAGGTAGTACTGGCGCACGAGACCGTTGAAGTTGATCGGGCTCGCGGCGCCGGCATAGCTCTGCCAGTGCAGCACCTCGGGCACGGCATCGAGCTCGCGGCCGAGCGCGTCGAGCACCGCCTGCGTCTGCTCCAGCGTCGTACCCTCCGGCATGTCGACGATGACCTGGAACTCCGACTTGTTGTCGAACGGCAGCATCTTGAGCACGACGAGCTTGACGACTGCGAGCCCCATCGACGCCGCGATCAGCGCGAGAATCGTCAGCAGCAGCCGCACGCGCAGGCGCCGTCCCTGCTCACGGTTGAGAAACGGCGTCATGCGCGTGCGGAACAGCCGGTGCAGCCAGTCGTCTGCGGGCTCGCCGGCGTGGTCGCCGCCGTGTGCATGCGCCTGCTTGAGAAAGACGCGGCGATACAGCCAGGGCGTGAACACAAACGCGACCGCGAGCGAGATCACCATGCCCATGCTGGCGTTGATCGGGATCGGTGCCATGTACGGCCCCATCAGGCCGGAGACGAAGGCCATCGGCAGCAACGCGGCGATCACCGTGAAGGTCGCCAGGATCGTCGGTCCGCCAACCTCGTCGACCGCCGCCGGAATCGCCTCGGTCAGCGATTTTCCACCCATCTGCATATGACGGTGAATGTTCTCGACGACCACGATCGCGTCGTCGACGAGAATGCCGATCGAGAAGATCAGCGCGAACAGTGATACGCGATTGAGCGTGAAGCCCCAGGCCCAGGACGCGAACAGGGTAATCAGCAGCGTCACGATCACCGCGGCGCCGACGACAACGGCGCCGCGCCAGCCGAGCGCGAGCAGCACCAGCAGCACGACCGCGGAGGTCGCGAAGATCAGCTTCTTGATCAGCGTCTGCGCCTTGTCGTTCGCGGTTTCGCCGTAATTGCGCGTCACGGTCACCTGTACCGCGTCCGGGATCGTCACGCCGCGCAGCGCCGCGACGCGCGCGACGACCTGGTCGGCGACATTGACGGCGTTGGTACCCGGTTTCTTCGAGATCGCGATGGTGACCGCCGGGTACTGCCCCGCTGCGCCGAGGCCGGCAGACGCGCCGGCCGGCGCGACGCCCATGCGCACATAGCGCTCCGGCTGGTCCGGGCCGATGCGGACATCGGCGACGTCGCGCAGATACACCGGCGCGCCGGCCCGCATGCCGACGACGAGGTCGGCGACGTCCTGCGGCCGCGACAGGAAGTTTCCGGCCTGCACGAGGATGTCGCGGTTGTCGGCGGTGGTGCGGCCGGCGTCGCGCGAATCGTTCGCGCTCGCGAGCGCGCGGCCGAGAACATCGATGTCGAGTTCGTAGCCGGCGAGTTTCTGCGGGTCGAGCAGTACGTGCACGACCCGGTCGGGCGCACCGAGCGTCTCGATGTCGCGCGTGCCGGGCACGCGCTGCAATTCGGTTTCGAGCGCGTGGGCGACGCGCGCCAGTTCGTGCGCCACAAGCGCCGGGTCCTCGCTCCACAAGGTCAGCGCGACGATCGGCACGTCGTCGATGCCCTTGGGCTTGATCAGCGGCTGGCCGACGCCGAGGTTCGGCGGCAGCCAGTCCTGGTTCGAGTACAGCGCGTTGTACAGGCGCACGATCGCCGCCTGCCGCGGCTCACCGACCTCGAACTGCACAGTCAGCGCGCTCATGCCCGGACGCGACGCCGAGTAGATGTGCTCGACGCCTTCGATCTCGGAGAGAATCTGCTCGGCACGCGACGACACCAGCGTCTCGACTTCCTTCGCGGTCGCGCCCGGAAACGGGACGAAGACGTTGGCGAAGGTGACGTCGATCTGCGGCTCCTCCTCGCGCGGCGTCACCAGCACGGCGAACAGCCCGATCAGCACGCCCACCAGGGCCAGCAGCGGCGTGATCTCGGTGGTGAGGAACTGGCGCGCGATACGCCCCGAGACGCCAAGCGCGCCTCTGTCGATCGGCGCGCTCATGCGCTCGCCTTGATCCGCTGTGCCGCCGCGACCGCATCGAGCGCGACGCGATCGCCGGCGCTCAGCCCGGACAGCACCGGGTAACGGCCGTCGGCGGCCGCGGTGCCGACCGACACATAGCGCAGCGCCGGGCGGTTCTGCTCATCGACGACGTAGACCGCGGTCAGCTCGCTGCGCCGCACCAGCGCCGACGCCGGCACCAGCAGCACGCTGCGCTCGTCGCGCTCGAACGCCACTTTCACGAGGGTTCCGGGGTACACGATGGATTGGGCGGTCTGCGGTGAACCGTACTTGCCCACGGGTAGCGTGACGAGCACGCGGAAGGTATGCGTCTGCGGATCGGCCGCCGGCGGGATACGCAGCTGCGTCGCCGCGACGCTGCTGCCGTCCGGCAGGATCACGCGCGCCTGCTTGCGCGCGTACACGGCGCCGATCGACTGCTGCGGCACGTCGACGACGGCGCGCAGGTGTTCCAGAGACAGGCCGGTCATCAAGGGCTTGCCCACTGTGGCCGTCTCACCGACCTCGATGTGGCGTGACACGACGATGCCCGCGAAGGGCGCGCGCACAACGGTGTAGTCGGCCTGCTCGCCCGCCTCGCGCCCCGATGCGCGCGCCGCCTCCAGCTGCGCCTGGGCCGACTTCAGCGCCGCCGTCGACTTGTCGAGCGCGGACTTGGACAGCACGTCGCGCGCCGCCAGGTCGCGAACACGCTCGAAGTCGGCCTTGGCGTCGACCAGGCGCGCCTCGGCCGCACGCACGGCCGCCTGCGCGGTGGCCGCGCGCGCCTGCTGCTCGGTTGCGCGGAAGCGCACGACGACGTCGCCTTTCTCGACGTAGTCGCCGACGTCGAACAGGATTTCCTCGACGCGCGCACTGGTCTGCGCAGCGATCGTCGACTGAAAAACGGCTTCCAATGCGGCATCGAACAGCACTTCGTCCGGCACCGCCTGCGGACCGACGACGACGGTTTCGATCGCGGGCCCGGGCGCGGCGATGGACGTAGCCGGCTCTTCGGAACCGCAGGCACCCAGCAGCAGCGCCAAGGCCGACAGGGAGGCAACGCGCAGTTTCATGTCAGACCTTGCGCGCCGCGTAGAAGGCGGCGCCGGTGGGCGCGCCCAGCTTTGACAGAATCATCGCCAGCGGGCAGAAGCCCGTGAACGAGGCCTGCAGCATGTTGGCGCCGACGAAGGCGGTGAACCACAGCCAGTACGGACTGTGCAGCTGCGCCAGGGCGAGCGACAGCAGCACGAAGACGCCGGCGATGCGGAACACAAGTTTGTCGATATTGGTCGTCATGGTTTGCTCGATGGGTATTACGCGGCCAGGATCTGGCGCACGGCCATTTCCGACCCCTTGAGTCCGTGGGCGCGGCCGTCGGTAATCGCCTGCTCGACCGGAACGCCGTCGATGTAGTGCGCCTTGAGCGCGAACAGGGCGCCGACGCGGTTGCCGCTGGCGCAGTGCACGAGAACGCCGCCTTCGCCGTTCGCGAGCGCGTCGGCGAGTCGCTGCGCGTTGGCGCGCGTCAGGTCGGCCGGCCCGGCCACCGGGATGTTCACGTAGTCCATGCCGAGCTGTTGGACGTAGGCCGCTTCGTCATAGCCCGGATCTTCCGCGAGCGGGCACAGGTTGATGACCTTGCGCACGCCCTTGTTCTTGGCCTCCTGAAGATCGCCCTGCCGCGGGCGACCGCCGGTGCACAGGCCTTCGCCGGGCGTGCAGCAATTGGGGATGTCGAGCCAGATCTTGCCAGTCATGTGTTGCTCCGGATGTCAGTAGGAATGTGTCAGTCAGTTCGTCAATGGATGCCGCAGCAGTAGCGTTTGTGCAGCACGCGGATGATCTCCAGCGCGGCGCCCTCGGCCGCGGCGTAGAAGATCGTCTGCGCCTCGCGCCGGGTCGCCACCAGCCCGTCCTCCCGCAGCACGGCCAGATGCTGCGACAGCGCCGACTGCGACAGCGGCACGCGCTCGTTGAGCGCGCCTACCGACATCTCGCCCGCGCTCAGCGCGCACAGGATCATCAACCGGTGCTCGTTGGCCAGGGCCTTGAGCAGCCGCGCCGCTTCGCCAGCGTGCTCGACCATGTCGGCCGGGTCGAAGGCGCCCGATGCTCCCTTCCTTGTTGACGCACGTTTTGCGGATGCCGCCACAGTTCACCATCAGCTAATTTAGATATGCCTAATATATAGATCGATGAAGGCAGAAGCAAGCATGCACAGATGAAGGGCCCGATCCATTGATCTGCGTCAGCGCATCAGGGCAGCCGGAGGACGATTCTGCTGACTCAGGACGGCGCAAGGCCGGCATGCGGCATTGAGCGAGGAGTTCAGCGACATGGCACACGTGGTGATAATGGGCGCAGGCGTCGGCGGGGTTCCCGCCGCATACGACCTGCGCAAGGCGCTGGGCAGCGACCACAAGATCACGGTGGTCAGCAGCCAGGATCATTTCCAGTTCACGCCCTCGAACCCATGGGTCGCGGTCGGCTGGCGCACACCCGAGCAGATCATCGTGCCGCTGGCAGAGCCGCTGCAGCGCCGCGGCATCGACTTCATCGCACAGGCGGTCACGCAGCTCGATCCGGCCAAGAACCGGTTGACGCTTGCCGACGGCAGGACCGTCGACTACGACTACCTGGTGATCACGACCGGGCCGAAGCTGGCCTTCGACGAAATCCCGGGCCTGGGCCCGCAGGGCGGCCACACCCAGTCGGTGTGCACGACGCCGCACGCGCTCGACGCCTGGGCGAACTACCAGAAGTTCCTGGAGAAACCGGGCCCGATCGTCATCGGCGCGGCGCAGGGCGCGAGCTGCTTCGGACCGGCCTACGAGTTCGCGTTGATCGTCGATGCGGACCTGCGCAAGCGCAAGATCCGCGACAAGGTGCCGATGAGCTTCGTCACCAGCGAGCCGTACATCGGCCACATGGGCCTGGGCGGCGTCGGCGATTCCAAGGGCCTGCTCGAGTCCGAGCTGCGCCAGCGCCACATCAAGTGGATCACCAACGCCAAGATTCTTGAAGTGCAGGCCGGCAAGATGAAGGTTGCCGAGCACGACGCCAAGGGCCAGCCGACCGACACCCACGAGCTGGCGTTCGCGTACAGCATGATCATCCCGGCGTTCAAGGGCGTCGATCCGGTTGCCGCCAACAAGGAGATGTGCAACCCGCGCGGCTTCGTGCAGATCGACGAGCACCAGCGCAATCCGAAGTACCCGAACATCTTCTCTGCCGGCGTCTGCGTCGCGATCCCGCCGGTCGAAGCCACGCCGGTGCCCACCGGCGCGCCAAAGACCGGCTACATGATCGAGTCGATGGTCACCGCCATCGTCGCGAACATCAAAGCCGACATCGAGAAGACGCCGGCTGTGGCCAAGGCGACCTGGAATGCCATCTGCCTGGCCGACATGGGCGACACCGGCGTCGCCTTCGTCGCGCTGCCGCAGATCCCGCCGCGCAACCTCACCTGGGCGAAGAAAGGCCGGTGGGTGCACTGGGGCAAGATCGCGTTCGAGAAGTATTTCATCAGCAAGATGAAGAGCGGCAACACCGAGCCGTTCTACGAGAAGTACATCCTCAAGGCGCTCGGCATCGTGCGCCTGACCGGCAAGCACTGAGCACAGAGACTGGAGACGGCGATGAACATCCTGCACAACACTCTTCTGGCGACCGTCATCGGCATCGCCGCGTCTTCGGTTGCGCTGGCGCAACCGTGCGGCGGCCAGGGCATGCAGCAGCGCGACCAGACGTGCATGCATATGGTGAACGACGATGACGGGACCGGCACTCGCGTCTACGGCTATCAGCTGATGACGCCGGATGAAATCGCTGCGCACCGCGCGCGCATGCAGGCCGCGACTCCGCAGGAGCGCGCCCGCATCCGCGCGGAACACCACAAGCTGATGGTCGTACGTGCACGCGAGCGCGGCGTGACCTTGCCCGATGAGCCGCCAATGGGCGGCGGTGGCATGGGCCCGGGCCCACACCATGGCGCGGGCAAGAACCGACCGAAGCAGGGGAACTGACGGTGCGCACTCTGGCTCTGCTGCTCTCGGTCAGCTGCGGCGTCGCCGCTGCGGGCGAGCAGCAGACCGAGGATGCGCGCCTGATCGAGAGCCGCGCTCTGGTCGCGACGCTCGGCTCCGAATTGCGTGACGCCTTGACGGGCGCGATCAAGAGCGACGGCCCAGCGCGGGCGATTTCCGTTTGCCAGTTCGAGGCGCCGGCGATCGCGGCGCGCATCGGTCGCGCCGACGTACGCGTCGGGCGAACTGCGCTGCGCGTACGCAATCCGGGTAACGCCGCCGACGTCGACCAACGCCGGATTCTGAGTGACTTCGAGCGGCGCCTCGCCGCGGGAGAGGCGCCCGACGGCATCGAGCAGTTTGATCAGACCTACAAAGGCGGTGCCCGCTACATGAAGGCGATCGTCACGCAGCCGATGTGCGTGACCTGCCACGGCCCGACCCTGGCCCCGGAGGTCGCCACCGTGATCAAGTCCCGCTATCCGGACGACGAGGCGGTCGGTTTCACTCCCGGCAGCCTGCGCGGCGCGTTCGTCGTCGAGTGGCGCGCGTCCGAGCCGCCGCCGTGAGCGCACGCCTGCTCCGCACATCGCCCGAGCGGACGCCGCCCGCGATTTTCTTTCCGGACGCAATCGAACCACACCCATGAACCCGACCGTCACCGCCTTTTACGATCCCGCGACTTTCACGGTCAGCTACGTCGTGCGCGATCCGCAGGGCGATTCCTGCGCCATCGTCGACCCGGTGCTCGACTACGAGCCGAAGGCCGCGCATGTCGCGCACCACTCCGCCGATGCGATCTGCGAGCACGTCACGCGCGAAGGCCTGCGTGTCGAATGGATTCTCGAGACGCATGCGCATGCCGATCACCTGACGGCGGCGCAGTATCTGAAGCAGCACCTCGGCGGCAAGGTGGCGATCGGCCAGCACATCCGCGACGTGCAAAAGAGCTTCGGACCGTTGTTCGATATGGGCAGCGCGTTTGCGGTTGACGGCTCGCAGTTCGACCGCCTGTTTGCGGACAACGACACCTTCCACATCGGCGGTCTGGAGGGCCGCGTACTGCACACGCCGGGGCACACACCGGCCTGCGTCACCTATGTGTTCGGCAATGCCGCGTTCGTCGGCGACACGATCTTCATGCCCGACTACGGCACCGCGCGCGCGGACTTCCCGGGCGGCGATGCGAAAACGCTGTACCGATCGATCCGGCGCATCTACGACCTGCCGCCGGCGACACGCCTGTTCATGTGCCACGACTACCCGCCGCAGGGCCGCAAGCCGATGTGGGAGACGACCGTCGCCGCGCAGCGCAGCGGCAACGTGATGCTGCGCGACGGCATCTCCGAGGACGACTACGTGCGCGCCCGGCGCGCGCGCGACAAGACGCTAGCTGCGCCGCAGCTGATCCTGCCGTCGCTGCAGGTCAACATCCGCGCCGGCCACCTGCCCGAGCAGGCTGCCAACGGGCGCCGCTACCTGCGCATCCCGCTCAACCAGCTTCCCTGCCGCGAACACGGTTGAAGTGATGTGCGCGGGCGCATGAAGGGCGCCGCGATTCGTGCTGGAATGTGCGGCATCCGCCTTCTGTGTGCCGCGCCATGAAAAACGACAGCCCCGCCCCCTCCGCACCGCCCGCGGTCTTCGACGTCCAGGACTTCCCGCGCGAAGTCCTGGAGCGCTCGCGCGAAATTCCGGTCCTGGTCGATTTCTGGGCGCCGTGGTGCGGGCCGTGCAAGGCGCTGACGCCGGCGATCGAGGCCGCGGTACTCAAGTTTGCCGGCCGCGTCGTGCTTGCCAAGGTCAATACCGACGTGCACCAGGACTGGGCGCAGCGCGCCGGCGTGCGCGGTATCCCCAACGTCAAGCTGATCGTCGGCGGCCGCGTCGTCGACGAGTTCACCGGTGCGCTGCCGCAATCCGGCGTCGAGCAGTTCCTGGAACGCACGCTGCCGCCGCCGCCCACCGACATCCTTGCCGACGTCGACGCGCTGCTCGCCGAAGGCCACATCGCCGACGCGCAGGCCTTGCTGATGCATGCCGCGCAGGACCCGGACGCGCCGGCCGGCGTGTGGCTGCGCCTCGCGCGCATGCTGTTGCTCGACGATCCTCGCACCACGCAGCACCTGCTCGCGCGCATCCCGGACGACGCCAAGGAGCACGATGACGCGCAGGCGATGCTGCGCGTACTCGACTACCTGCACACCGCGCCGACCGCCAGCCTGCCGGAATCGCCGGGCCGTGCGGCTTATGTCGCGGCGGCGCAGCAGCTGGCCGCGAGTCAGATCGAGGCCGCGATGGACAGCCTGATCGAGTCGGTGCGCGCCGATCGCAAGTTCGAGGAAGACGTCGCGCGCAAACGCCTGGTCGACCTGTTCGCCTGGCTCGGCTCGGCCGACGAGCGCACGCGCGAGTACCGCATGCGCCTGTACGACGTGCTTTAGTCCGCGCCCACAATCGCGTCGAGCCAGTCGGCGGTCTGCGTCCAGAAGCGGTCGCGCATCCGCGGCTGGAAATAGCCGAAGTGGCCGATGGCGTCCGGGCGTCGCACGTCGATGTGGCGCCGGTCGATCTGCGCGGTCGGGTAACGCGCGACGAGCGCATCGACCGCTGCAGGCACCGCGAAGTCGTCGTCCGAGAAGGAGTACGCCAGCATCGGCACCGCCATCTGCGCGTAGTGCGCCGTGTCGAGCGCGTGGCGCGGATCGAACAGATAGCCGGGGCTGAGTCCCCAGCGCGCCCAGTCGCGCATCGCGCCGGCCGGCACATCGACCGAGGAAAAGCCGATCCGACGTGCCGGAAAATACGGCCCATTGCGGCTGAGCAGCGGCGTCAGCACGCGCCACATCAGCAGCATGCGCAGCCTCGGCAGCAGCGGATACAGCCGCGGATCGGGGCAGGACGCGCCAACCAGAACCAGAGCGGCGAGCCCTTCGCTCTCCGATGTCAGCCCGGGCAGCTGGCCGCCCAGGCTGTGACCGACCAGCACGCGCCGCTGCGCCGTCGAGTTTTCCCAGAGCCAGCGCAACGCGGCGTCGACGTCGAGCCGGCCCCAGTCGGCGAGGCGAATCGAGGCCGCGTCGCAGTCGCGCCCGGAGTCGCCGATGCCGCGATAGTCGATGCTCAGCACGTCATAGCCCTGCCCGGCGAGAAACTGCGCGAACGGCTGGTAGAAGCGGCGCGGTACGCCCAGCGCCGGCGCGATCAGCACGGCAGCGCGGTCGCCGCCGCGATAGCGACTCGCATCGATGTGCGCACCATCGGCGCAGGCGATGTGCAGCGGAGCAGGGTCGAAAGGCATGGCGGCGGCTCAGGTGGCGCTGTGCAAATGGTGCACGAGGACGACCGCCAGTCCCAGCGCAATCGGGATATCGATCAACGCGACGCGACGCAGGGCGGCGGACAGTTCGGGTGCCTGCAACGCAAGCAGGCAGAAGCCCGCCGTGCTGATCAGGCCGGCCGTCAGCATCGCCGTCCGCAGAGAAGGCACCGCCACTGCCGCCAGCAGACCCGCGCCGAGCACCCCGAACAGCAGCGCGCGATGCCGCAGCATCAGCAGCAGGCCCGGGTCGGTGATGGCGACGGCGTAAAGCTTCTGCAGCGGGCGCGCGCCGAGCATTCCGCTGGCCGGCAGCAGATGGACCATGCCGGCGACGATCAGCACGGCGCGCGTCAGCCACTCGCTCACGCCAGCACCGTGCGTCCGGCAGGACGGCCGAGCAGGCCAACCAGCAGGTACAGCAGCGGCCCGAAGGACCCGGCCAGCACGGTGATCGCGACGTAAGGCCAGACGTTGCGCCCGCTGCGGCGCGCGTCGGCGAACATCCACACCATTGCGAGCGTGCAGACGATGATCAGGTCGACAATGACCTGCCAACCTGCGGTGTTGGCGAGCTGATGCTGCCAGATGCCCATGTAGCCGTGCTCCACCATCGCGTAGCCGCTGAGCACGGCGAAGTCGAGGGTGACCAGGGCGAGGACGACAAGAAGAACAGTGCGGTTCACGGCATATCTCCTGTTAAAGGGGCTTGTTGATGGGACCTGTTGATGGGGCCAGTGGTGGAACAACGGTCGGCACCTTGCGCCACCGGATGCGGTCGCTCAATTACCTGCCGGGTAATCGCAGCGCGCGCACGACATGCCAGAATCGACGCATGCTCACGCATTCCGATCACGCCCCGTTCGGCCGGCTGCTGCGCGACTGCCGGCGCTCGCGGCGCCTGTCGCAGCTCGACCTCGCGCTGCACGCCGAAGTCTCGCAACGGCATCTGAGCTTCCTCGAATCCGGCCGCGCGCAGCCCAGCCGCGAGATGGTCGTGCAGCTTGCGCAGGCGCTCGACCTGCCGCTGCGCGAGCGCAACCGCCTGCTGCAGGGCGCCGGCTTCGCGGGGCTTTATCCGCAGCGCCGGCTCGAAGCCGCGGACATGCAGCCGGTGCAGGCCGCACTCAGCATGCTGTTGCGCCATCACGAGCCCTATCCGGCCGTGGTCGTCGACCGCGCCTGGAATCTGGTGATGGCCAACGACGCGATGGGCCGGGTGCTGGCTATGTCCGGCGACCCGGACGCGCGCTGGCGCAAGGTCTGCGGCGACGGTCCGCGCAACATCATGAAGATGACCTTTCACGCCGACGGGCTGCGGCCGCTGATCGCCAATCTCGACGAGATCGCGCCGCCGTTCCTGGCGCGCACCGCACGCGAGGCGCTGGAGCATCCGGAAGTGCAGGACGTGCTCGACGAGGTGCTGCGCTACCCCGGCCTGCCGTCGAAGCTGCGCCACATCGATCTGGAGGCGAGCCGACTGCCGGTGCTGCCGACGCATTTCCGCCTCGGCAACGTCGACCTGCGCATGTTCTCGATGATGACCACCTTCGGCACACCGCAGGACGTCACCGCCGACGATCTGCGCGTCGAGAGTTTCTTTCCGGCGGACGAAAGCAGTGCGGCGCTGCTGAAGATGCTGGCGGGAAATACACGGTAGCCCGGGCACAGCCCGGGGTCTGGGGCGCGCGTTACCCCGGACTTCGTCCGGGCTACGACTCAAGCTGCGACCATCACTCTCCGTCGCCCATGCCCAGCTCCTTGATCTTCCTCGTCAGCGTATTGCGGCCCCAGCCCAGGCGCTTGGCCGCTTCCTGACGCTGGCCGTGCGTGGCGGCGAGCGCCGCTTCGATCATCGTGCGCTCGAACAGGGGCACGGCGACGTCGAGGATCGCGCTGTGTCCGGCTGCCAGCTCGCCGGCGGCCCAGCGTTGCAACAACTCGTGCCAGTGCAGATCGGCGGTGGGCGCAGCGTCGCGTCGCGCCACCACAGTGTCGGCCGGCTCCGGCAGCGACATCGACGCTTTGGCCTCGACCGCAGTCGGCGCGGCGAGCTCTTTTCGTACGGGCTCGTCGCCCGAAAGCTCGGGCGGCAGATCCTGCAGATGGACGTCCTGTCCCGGAGCCATCACGGTCAGCCAGCGGCAGACGTTTTCGAGCTGGCGCACGTTGCCCGGCCAGTCGTACTGGCGGAAGCGCTGCAGTACGTCCGGCAACAGACGCTTCGTATCCGACTTCAGCTCTTCGGCCGCGCGCGCGAGGAAATGGCGCGCCAGTTGCGGCACATCTTCGGGCCGCTCGCGCAGCGAGGGGATGCGGATGCGGATGACGTTGAGGCGGTGATACAGGTCCTCGCGGAAGCGGCCTTCACGCACCAGCTGTTCGAGATCCTGGTGGGTCGCGGCGATCACGCGCACGTCGACCTTGATCGGTGCCACGCCGCCCACCCGGTAGAACTCGCCGTTCTGCAGCACGCGCAGCAGGCGCGTCTGCAGGTCGGCCGGCATGTCGCCGATCTCGTCGAGGAACAGCGTGCCGCCGTCGGCCTGCTCGAAGCGGCCCTTGCGCTGCATCGCCGCGCCGGTGAACGAGCCGCGCTCGTGGCCGAAGAATTCGCTTTCCAGCAGATCCTTGGGGATCGCCGCGGTGTTGATCGCGATGAAGGTCTTGTTCGCGCGCGGACTGTTGACGTGCAGGGCGCGGGCGACCAGCTCCTTGCCGGTGCCGGACTCACCGGTGATCAGCACGGTGATGTTGGACTGCGACAGGCGGCCGATGGCGCGGAACACCTCCTGCATCGCCGGCGCCTCGCCGATCATCGTCGTGGCCTGTTCGGGCACCGGCTCGTCGGCGACTTCACGCTTCTTCGCCGCGCGCCGCACCAGGTCCGCGACGCTGTCGACGTCGAAGGGCTTGGGCAGGTACTCGAACGCGCCTCCCTTGTACGAGGCCACCGCGGAATCGAGATCGGAGTGCGCGGTCATGATGATGACCGGCAGCTCCGGACGCGCGGCGCGCACGCGCTGCATCAGCGTCAGTCCGTCGACGCCGGGCATGCGGATGTCGCTGATCAGGACGTCCGGCACGTCGTCGGCGATCGCGTCGAGCAGCTCGGCGGCACCCGGAAAGCTGGTGACTTTCATGCCTTCGCGCGACAGCGACTTCTGCAGCACCCAGCGGATCGACTCGTCGTCGTCCACGATCCATACGTTGAGCGCGCGCATTAGGTTTCCGGCGGTTCTAGCGGGAGATAGAGGGTGAATACCGTGCAACCCGGCCGACTGCGGCATTCGATCAGCCCTCCGTGGCTGTGCACGAGATACTGTGCAATCGGCAGGCCAAGTCCGGTGCCTTCGGCACGCGTCGTCACCATCGGATAGAAAATCTTCTCGATCATCGCCGGCGCGATGCCGGTGCCGTTGTCCTCGATATCGATCTGCGCGACCAGCTTGTGGCGCGCTCCGCCGATCGTGAACTGGCGCCGCGTGCGCGTGCGCAGCACGATCGTGCCGTGCCCGGCCAGCGCCTGCAGCGCGTTGCGCAGGATGTTGAGGACCGCCTGGATCAGCTGCTCGCGATCGCCGTGCAGATCCGGAATGCTCGGATCGTAGTCGCGCAGCACCGCGACGTCCGGCGGCGCTTCCGCCTGCACCAGGCGGCGCACATGCTCCAGCACTTCGTGCACGTTGAGCCACGCCTTCTGCGGCAGGCGGTTCGGTCCGAGCAGGCGGTTGACCAGGTTCTGCAGCCGGTCCGCCTCCTTGATGATCACGCGCGTGTATTCGCGATGGCCGTCGTCCGGATACTCGCGTTCCATCAGCTGCGCCGCGCCGCGGATGCCGCCGAGCGGATTCTTGATCTCGTGTGCGAGGCCGCGGATCAGCTCGCGGCTGGCGTCGAAGTGCGCCAGCAGCTGCTCGTCGCGGGAAATGCGCAGATGGCGATCCACCGCCAATATCTCCATCAGCAGGCCGGGCCTCTTGCCGCCGGCGACGAAGGGCGTGACGGTCCAGTCGACGGTGACGCCGGGGCCGTCGTGGCGCTGCAGTTCGATTTCGCGCTCGATGAAGCCGGTGACGGTCTGCAGCGCATTCTTCAGCCGCGGCTCAAAATTCTTGAAATGCGGGATCGCGTCGACCAGTGCGACGCCCAGGGTCATGCGCCGCGAGATGCCGAACAGGCTTTCGCAGGCGGAGTTCAGCGTCGCCACCCGCAGGGTGTCGTCCACGGCGATCACGGCCGTGGTCAGGCCATCGAAGACGTCCTCGGCGGTCACCCGGCTTCTGGAGACCAGTTTCATGGTGTCGCCGACGCAAGATGCAGGCCATGCCGGCCCGGCGCTAGCCTAGCGCAGGCAGATGCGCAACGCACCATTACAGTGCGCATTATTTGAGTGCGCGCCCCTTTATGGTGCCGAAACGATGAAGGGGGTTTCAGCCGAGCGCGCCACCTCGCGTCCGGCCGGATCGACCACGACGACGCTGAGGTGGTGCTCACCGATGCCGGGCGCCGGCAGCAGTACGCTCATTTCCTCGACCGCCTGGTCGGTGATCGCCCGGCCGTCGAGCAGATAGATCAGCCGGAAGCCCGCCACCAGCCCCGGCATCACACTCGCCGCCGCAACGGCGCGATCGACGCCCGTGCGCAGCACCTGCCCGGGGGTCGGCGATTCCACGCTCACTGCGAAGCGCGCCGCCACGCGCAGCGCCTCGGCGGTGTAGAACGTGCGCTGGCCCTTGCCGGGCGTGACCCCGGACAGCGGCGGCAGCTGGATCGGCTTGGCGCGCTTGTGCGGCGGCCGGTCGGTGTAACGCACCGAGCCGTCGGGCGCGACGTCGCGATAAATATCGTCCGCCGACGCGGGGACAGACAGAACGAACAGCAGCGCGAACAAGCCAAACTTCATGTCGACAGCATAAAAGAAGAAACCCCGCCTTGGCGGGGTTTCTTGTGATGCAGCACTCTGATCAGAGCGAGTAATACATGTCGAACTCGATCGGATGCGTGGTCATGCGGAAACGCGTGACCTCCTGCATCTTCAGTTCGATGTAGGCATCGATCAGATCGTCGGTGAACACGCCGCCGCGGGTCAGGAACTCGCGGTTCTTGTCGAGGTGCTCGAGCGCCATGTCGAGACTGTGGCAGACGCGCGGGATCTTCTTGTCCTCTTCCGGCGGCAGATGGTACAGGTCCTTGTCCGCGGGATCGCCCGGGTGGATCTTGTTCTGGATGCCGTCGAGGCCCGCCATCATCATCGCGGCGAACGCGAAGTACGGGTTGGAGCTGCTGTCCGGGAAGCGCACTTCGATGCGACGGCCCTTCGGGTTGGCCACGTACGGAATGCGGATCGAGGCCGAGCGGTTGCGCGCCGAGTAGGCGAGCATGACCGGTGCTTCGAAGCCCGGCACCAGGCGCTTGTAGCTGTTGGTGCCCGGATTGGTGAACGCGTTGATCGCCTTGGCGTGCTTGAGGATGCCGCCGATGTAGTACAGCGCGGTCTCGGACAGGCCGCCGTACTTGTCGCCGGAGAACAGGTTCTTGCCGGCCAGCGCGAGCGACTGGTGCACGTGCATGCCGCTGCCGTTGTCGCCGACGATCGGCTTGGGCATGAAGGTCGCCGTCTTGCCGTACTGGTGGGCGACGTTCTGCACGACGTACTTGAGCTTGAGGACTTCGTCGGCCTTCTTGACGAGATGGCCGAATTTGACGCCGATCTCGCACTGGCCGGCGGTCGCGACTTCGTGATGATGCACTTCGACCGGCATGCCGACCGATTCGAGCGTCGAGCACATCGCCGAACGCACGTCCTGCAGCGAGTCGACCGGCGGCACCGGGAAGTAGCCGCCCTTGATGCCCGGCCGGTGGCCGATGTTGCCGTGCTCGTAGGCGCGGCCCGAGTTCCACGCCGCGTTCTCGGCGTCGATCTCGACGAAGCTGCCCTTCATGCCGGCGTCCCAACGCACGGAGTCGAACACGAAGAATTCGTTTTCCGGGCCGAAGAAGGCCTGGTCGGCGATGCCGGTGGACTTCAGGTAGGCCTCGGCGCGCTTGGCCAGCGAGCGCGGGTCGCGCGCGTAGCCTTCGCCGGTCGACGGTTCGATGACGTCGCAGGTCAGCACGACCGTGCTGTCCTCGAAGAACGGGTCGATGAAGGCGGTGCCGGCTTCCGGCAGCAGGATCATGTCGGATTCGTTGATGCCCTTCCAGCCGGCGATCGACGAGCCGTCGAACATCTTGCCGGAGACGAAGACATCGTCGTCGACGGTGTGCGCCGGAACGGTGACGTGCTGTTCCTTGCCACGCGTATCGCAGAAGCGGAAGTCGACGAACTTGACCTCCTTCTCCTTGATCATCTTGAGTACATCGCTACCCGACATGGGTCTCTCCTAATAACTGGGACTAAAACTAGGGACGGTAAACGGTTCGCAGCGGACCAGCCCGCTCGGCGTGCGCCAAAATGAAGCATGAAGCATGCCACGCTCGGGATGCAGCCCGGGCCGTGGGGCCGGAAACGGGGCCGCGTATCCTAGCCTAAGATCCACCGTCGGCGTACGCCGCCAGCGTCCCCTCGCACGCGTGCTGATATCCCGGCAGCAGGTCGTCCGCTGCGGAGGCGGTGATGCCCAGATCGCGCAGACGGCCATCGCGCAGGCCGTAGACCCAGCCGTGCACCGAAAGCGTCTGCCCGCGCTGCCAAGCATCTTCGACCACCGTGGTCTGGCACACATGCAGCACCTGCTCGATCACGTTGAGCTCGCACAGGCAGTCATGGCGGCGCTCGGCGTCGACGATGCGATCGAGCTGCGGCTGGTGCCGATCCGACACGTCGCGGATATGGCGCAGCCAGTTGTCGGCGATGCCGACGCGCTGCTTGTGCATCGCCGCGTGCACGCCGGAACAGCCGTAGTGGCCGACAACCATGACATGGCGCACCTGCAGCACGTCGACGGCGAACTGCATCACCGACAGGCAGTTGAAGTCGGTGTGCACGACGACGTTGGCGATGTTGCGATGGACGAACACCTCTCCCGGCGGCAGGCCGAGAATTTCGTTGGCCGGCACGCGCGAATCGGCGCAACCGATCCACAGGTACTGCGGCCTCTGCCCCTGCGCGAGCCGCTGAAAATATGCCGGATCCTCGGCGACGCGCTCCGCGGCCCAAGCCTGGTTCTGCTGCAACAGCGGCTGAAGAATGTCCATGCGCCGGCGAATATACACGCCGACGTTGACCGCCGCGGCGGGGGCATGACACCGTAAGTACCCATTCCTTTCCGTCCGACGATGCGCCCGTTCGCGCTGGCTTACCTCATCGCCGTTGCCGCCAGCGTGCTGGTCATCGGTGTCCTGCTCCAGCTGGGACTGACCCAGTACGCGTCTCCCGGAAACTGGGCGCCGCACGCGGCGATTCATCTGAACGGAACCCGCGCACCGCTGGGCCTGCTGCTGGTGCAGATCGCCGTCGTGCTGTTCGTCGCGCGCACGGTCGGCGCGCTGTTCCGCAAGCTCGGCCAGCCGGCGGTGATCGGCGAAATCGTCGCCGGCCTGCTGCTCGGTCCGTCGGTGCTCGGCACCCTCGCGCCATCGGCGCTGGCCGCCCTGTTTCCCGCGGCGACGCTGGCGCCGCTGGCCCTGCTCAGCCAGCTCGGCGTGCTGCTGTTCATGTTCCTCGTCGGCCTGGACCTCGACTTGGGCAGCCTGCGCGACAAGGCGCGCAGCGCGGTGATCGTCAGCCACACCAGCATCTTCGTGCCGTTCCTGCTCGGGGTCGGACTGGTGCTGGTCGCCTACCCGCAGCTGGCCGCGCCCGGCGTGCCCTTCGACGCGCTGGCGCTGTTCATGGGCATCGCGATGAGCGTCACCGCGTTTCCGGTACTCGCCCGCATCCTCGAAGAACGCGGCCTGCTGCAGACGGCCCTGGGCCGGAACGCGATCGCCTGCGCGGCGATCGACGACGTCAGTGCCTGGTGCCTGCTGGCCTTCGTCGTCGCGCTCGCCGAAGCGCGGAACCCGCTGACCGCCGGCGCGACGGTGGCGCTCAGTGCCTTGTTCATCTGGGCCATGTGGTTCGCGGTACGGCCGCTGCTCGCGCGCCTGGCGCGGCTGCGCACCGAACGCGGGGATGAACCGCTGGGCACCAGCGCCGCGGTCATCGTGCTGATGTGCGCGGCTGCCGCGACCGAGGCGATCGGCATCCACGCGCTGTTCGGCGCGTTCATGGCGGGCCTGGCGATGCCCAAGGACGCGCTGCTGCGCGAGCGCCTGCGCGAACGCCTGCACAGCTTCGCGACCGTCATTCTGCTGCCGCTGTTCTTCGCGCTCACCGGCCTGCGCACCGAGCTCGGACTGCTTGGCGGCGCTTCGGACTTCGCGCTGTGCGCCGCCATCGTGCTGATCGCCGTCGCCGGCAAGCTCGGCGGCAGCGCGGTCGCGGCGCGCCTGACCGGGGCGCCCTGGCGCGAGGCGCTGACCATCGGCGCACTGATGAACACGCGCGGGCTGATGGAACTGGTCGTGCTCAACCTCGGCTACGACCTCGGCATCCTGTCGCCGCGCGTGTTCACGATGATGGTGGTCATGGCACTCGCGACCACGATGATGACCGGTCCGCTGCTGTCGCTGTTGCGGCCACGCGCCGCAGGGCACGGGTGACCGGGTTGCCCCTTGTCCGATTGATATACTCGCGCCCCTTTTTGCGCATGGCCTGAATCCATGTCGATGACGTCCCAAAGTCCCCTTTCTTTTCAGGACTTGATTCTCAAGCTCCAGGCCTTCTGGGCCGGGCACGGCTGCGTGCTCGTGCAACCGATGGACATGGAAATGGGCGCCGGCACCTTTCACTGGTCGACCTTTCTGCGCGCGATCGGCCCGGAGCCCTGGAACACCGCCTACGTGCAGCCGTCGCGGCGACCGGCCGACGGCCGCTACGGCGAGAACCCGAACCGCCTGCAGCACTACTACCAGTTCCAGGTGCTGATGAAGCCGAGCCCGCCGAACATCCAGCAGTTGTACCTGGACTCGCTGAAGATGCTCGGCTTCGACCCGCTGGTGCACGACATCCGCTTCGTCGAAGACAACTGGGAGTCGCCGACGCTCGGCGCCTGGGGTTTGGGCTGGGAGGTCTGGCTCAATGGCATGGAAGTCACGCAGTTCACCTACTTCCAGCAGGTCGGCGGCATCGAATGCCGGCCGGTCGCGGGCGAGATCACCTACGGCCTCGAACGCCTGGCGATGTACATCCAGAAGAAGGAGAGCGTGTTCGACCTGGTCTGGAGCAGGCACAGTCTGCCGGGGGGCGGCGATCGCGTCGTCACCTACGGCGACGTCTACCACCAGAATGAAGTCGAGCAGAGCCATTACAACTTCGAGCACGCGGATACCGCCGCACTGTTCGAGCGCTTCAACAAGGCCGAGTCCGAGTGCCAGCATCTGCTCTCGCTCGAGACGCCGCTGCCACTGCCGGCCTACGAGCGCACGATCCAGGCCAGCCACGCCTTCAACCTGCTCGACGCCCGCGGTGCGATCTCCGTGACCGAGCGCCAAGCCTACATCCTGCGTGTGCGCACGCTGGCGCGCGGCTGTGCCGAGGCGTATTTCAAGGCGCGCGAAGCCCTTGGATTTCCGATGCTCCGCGCGCCGGCAAAGGCGGCCTGAGCGACTTCCCAGTCAGGCGGCATTCAGGTAGGAAAAGGCCTACGTTCCTGTCGTTGACTTTCCTACAGCAGTCACTGATTCTCCCAGCGCGCCGTGCCGGCCATGCCGTGCGAAGCGCAGGTTTCCAAGGAGTTTCAACGACAAGGAGAGTCACTATGACGCGTTTGGATGGGGTATTGCTGCGCCTGGCGGCCGGATGCACGGCTTTCGTCAGTGCGTCGGCGTTGGCACAAGTGCAGTCGAACACCTGCGTTGCGGCAGTCGACGGTCCGCACCAGGGCGTTCACAGCCAATTCGACGGCAGCGCAGATGCGGTTGCCTGGCCACCGAACCACAAGATGCACACCGTGCGCATTTCAGCCGTGAACGAGGACGGCGATGAGTGCAACGTCACGATCACGGATGTGCGCCAGGACGAAGCGCTCAACGGACTGGGTGACGGCAACACCAGCCCGGACGCGGCGAACTGCGACAACGGCGGCAACGAGTCGACTGTTGACGTTCGCGGTGAGCGCTCGGGCGTGGGCACCGGCCGCTACTACCACGTGATGTACACGATGGACGATCCGGACGCGCCGATGTCGCCGGCCGCCGGTGACGCACGTGTCCTCGTGCCGCACGATCAGGGCATCAAGAAAGTGTGGGTCGACGAAGGTCCGCTGTTCGCTTCGTACGAGGGCGCGGCGCTGGCCTGCAGCCAGTAAAAAAGTCCGCCGCAAAAAGAACCCGCCTTTCGGCGGGTTCTTTTTTTGTGGGATCAAGCAAGGTCGAAGCGATCGAGGTTCATCACCTTGCTCCACGCGGCGACGAAGTCCTTGACGAACTTCTCCTTGGCATCGCCGCTCGCGTAGACCTCGGCATAGGCGCGCAGCACCGAGTTGGAGCCGAAGACCAGGTCGTTGCGGCTGCCCGTCCACTTCAGCTTTCCGGTCTTGCGGTCCTTGCCTTCGAACACTTCGGCTTCCTTCGCCGCCGGCGTCCACACGATGCCCATGTCGAGCAGGTTGGCGAAGAAGTCGTTGGACAGCACGCCGACCTTTTTGGTGAACACGCCGTGCTTGCTGCCGCCGCTGTTGGCGCCGAGCACGCGCAGGCCGCCGACGAGCACGGTGAGTTCCGGCGCCGTCAGCGTGAGCAGCTGCGCCTTGTCGATCAGCAGGGCTTCGGCGGCGGCGCCGAGCGTGCCCCTGCTGTAGTTGCGGAAGCCGTCGGCGACCGGTTCGAGTAGCGCAAACGAGGTGACGTCGGTCTGCGCCTGCGTCGCATCCACGCGGCCTGGCGCGAACGGCACTTCGATGCTCACGCCGGCGGCTTTCGCGGCCTGCTCGACGCCGACATTGCCGGCAAGCACGATCACGTCCGCGAGCGAGAGCTTGCCGGACGCCTTCTGGATCGCAGCCAGACTGGTCAGCACTTTGGCCAGCTTCCTGGGGTTGTTGGCTTCCCAGTTCTTCTGCGGCATGAGGCGGATGCGCGCGCCGTTGGCGCCGCCGCGCTTGTCGCCGCCGCGGAAGGTGGACGCCGAGGCCCAGGCGGTCGCAACCAGTTCGGGTACAGAGAGGCCGGAGGCGGCGATCTTCCGCTTGACACTGGCGATGTCGGCGGGCTTGGGCTTGTGCGCCGCTTTCGGCAGCGGGTCCTGCCAGATCAGATCTTCCTTCGGCACTTCCGGACCGAGGTAGCGCGCCTTCGGCCCCATATCGCGGTGTGTGAGCTTGAACCAGGCGCGCGCGAAAGCTTCGGCGAAGGCCTGCGGATCTTCGAGGAAGCGCCTGGAAATCTTGCCGAACGCCGGATCGAAACGCAGTGTCAGGTCCGTGGTCAGCATCGTCGGCTTGTGGAATTTGCCCGGGATGTGTGCGTCCGGAATGATTTCCGGCGCGTTCCTGGCGACCCACTGCTTGGCGCCGGCCGGCGACTTCGTCAGCTCCCATTCGTACTTGAACAGGTTCTCGAAGAAGTTGTTGCTCCACAGCGCCGGCGTCTTCGTCCACGTCACTTCGATGCCGGACGAGATCGTGTCCTTGCCGTGGCCGCTGCCGTAGTTGCTGTTCCAGCCCAGGCCCTGCGCCTCGATCGGTGCGGCCTCCGGGGCCGGACCCTTGTGGTGTTCCGGCGCGGCGCCGTGCGCCTTGCCGAAGGTGTGGCCGCCGGCGATCAGCGCGACGATCTCCTCGTCGTCCATCGCCATGCGGTTGAACGTGGCGCGGATGTCGTGCGCGGCGGCGAGGTAGTCACCGCTGGCGTTCGGACCTTCCGGGTTTACGTAGATCAAGCCCATGTGCGTGGCGGCGAGGCTGGATTCCAGCTCGCGTTCGCCGTGGAAGCGCTTGTCGTCGGCCAGCCAGGCGTTTTCCGCGCCCCAGTTCACGTCGTTGTCCGGTTCCCAGACATCCTCGCGACCGCCGGCGAACCCGAAGGTGCGGAAGCCCATCGATTCCAGCGCGACGTTGCCGGCGAGGATGAACAGGTCTGCCCATGAAATCTTCTGGCCGTACTTCTGCTTGATCGGCCACAGCAGGCGGCGCGTCTTGTCGATGTTGACGTTGTCCGGCCACGAGTTGAGTGGCGCGAAGCGCTGCTGGCCGCGTCCACCGCCACCGCGACCATCCACCGTGCGATAGGTGCCGGCGCTGTGCCAGGCCATGCGGATGATCTGCGGACCATAGTGGCCGAAGTCAGCCGGCCACCAGTCCTGTGAATCCGTCATGAGCTTGACCAGATCGGCCTTCAGCGCCTTGTAGTCGAGCTTCCTGAACTCCTTGCGGTAGTCGAACTTGCCGCCCAGCGGGTTGGACTTCTCCGAATGCTGGTTGAGCAGGTCCACGCGCAACTGGTTGGGCCACCACTCCTTGTTGCTTGTCCCACTCCCCGCGGCGACGTGGTTGAAGGGGCACTTGGGTTCGGTTGCCATGGGGAACTCCTCCTTGGAGATACTCCGGTTGCGATACAGCTATCCTGCGCGCCGGCACTCAATAAAGGAAATTGATTGTTTCTTATGAATCAATAGCTATTTTTGTCGGCCGACAAGAGGCCCCTTCTCCCGCCATTGGCTAAAAGCCCAACGATCCCGGAGAATTGCGCGCTCTTTTTGACGACCCTGCGAACCTGGACCATGGCCCGCGATCTGCTGCTCGAACTGGGCACCGAAGACCTTCCCGCCCGTTATGTTGCTCCACTGACCGAGGCGCTGCGCAAGGGTCTTTTCGATGGGCTACAGAAGCGTGGCGTCGCGCTGGGCGCGGTCCGCAGCTACGCCACGCCGCGCCGGATTGCCGTGCTGCTGACCGCGATCGCCGAACGCCAGCCGGATCAGCAGATCGAACGACTGGGCCCGGCACTCACAGCAGCCTTGAAGGACGGCCAGCCGACGCCGGCGGCTCTGGGCTTCGCCAAGTCCTGCCGCGTCGAGTTCGCTGCGCTGGGCCGGAAGGACGGCAAGCTGCACTTCAGCAAATCCCAGCCGGGCCGCGAGACTGCGGCGCTGCTGCCGGAGATCTTCGAAGAGACGCTCAAGCAGATGGACGAGCTGGTGCCCAAGCGCATGCGCTGGGGTTCCGGCGAAGAGACTTTCGTGCGCCCGGTGCAATGGCTGCTGTGCCTGTTCGGCGCGGACGTCGTGCCGCTGCAGCGCTTTGGCCTGACCGCCGGCCGGCTGAGCTACGGACACCGCTTCCACGCGCCGGCCGCAATCGAAATCAAGGCGCCGGACGATTACGAAGCGGTTCTCAAGGCTGCGATGGTCTGGGCGGATATCGACAGCCGCAAAGCCGAAATCCGTGCCCAGATCGAGGCCGAAGCGCGGCGCCTGAACGGGCATGCGCGCATCACCGCGGACCTGCTCGATGAAGTGACCGCGCTGGTCGAGTGGCCGACCGCGATCACCGGCCATTTCGAGGCGCGCTTCCTCGAACTGCCGCCGGAGGTCATCGTCGCCACGGTCGAGACCAATCAGCGCTACTTCACGGTGTTCCGCGACGCCGGCATGAAGCAGCTGACCCCCGCATTCATCACCGTGTCGAACATCCAGTCGCGCGACGTCGCGCAGGTGATCGCGGGCAACGAGCGCGTCGTGCGCCCGCGCCTGACCGACGCGCTGTTCTTCTGGCAGCAGGATCTCAAGCAGCCGCTGGAGGGCTATGGCGCGCGCCTCGCGACCGTGACCTTCCAGAAGGATCTCGGCAGCATCGCCGACAAGATTGCGCGCGTGCGCAAACTGTCAGCCGCCATTGCCCATACGCTCGGCGCCGACGCCGGCCTGGTCGAGCGCGCCGCGGCCCTGTGCAAGAACGATCTCGTCACTCGCATGGTGTTCGAGTTCCCGGAACTGCAGGGCCTGATGGGCGGGTATTACGCCGCGAAATCGGGCGAGCCCGCCGCGGTTGCGCAGGCGGTGCGCGAGCATTACCTGCCGACGCAGCAGGGCACGCCGATTCCGTCCACGCGCGAAGGACAGATCCTGGCGCTGGCCGACAAGCTCGACACGCTCGCCGGCATCTTCGCCATCGGCCAGAAGCCGAGCGCGAGCAAGGATCCCTACGCGCTGCGCCGCGCCGCGCTGGGCGTCCTGCGCATCTGCCTCGAAGCCGAACTGCCGCTCGATCTCGCTGCCTTGCTGCGCGAAGCCCTGGCGCTGCAGCCGGCCGGACAGCGCGGCGACAGCCTTCTCGCGGAACTGCTCGATTTCGTGCTCGAACGCCAGCGCGCCTACCTGGTCGGGCAGACCGTCGAGAAGCGCGAAGTCAGCGTCGAGATGTTCGAATCCGTCAAGGCGATGGGCATCACGGCGCCACTCGACTTCCAGCGCCGGCTGCTTGCGGTACACGCCTTCGTCGCCGAAGCCGCCGCGCCGAACCTCGCTGCGGCCAACAAGCGCATCCGCAACATTCTTCGACAAGCCGGCATGGCGACCGGCGACGTCGATCCGCAACGCTTCGAACACGCCGCCGAGAAAACGTTGTACGCCCGCCTGGGCGAGCTCGAAGCGCTCAACGCACGCACCGCCGACTATCGCGAACAGCTGATCAACCTCGCCGCGCTGCGCGAACCGGTCGATGCCTTCTTCGACGGCGTGATGGTCAATGCGGACGATCCGGCAGTCCGCGCAAACCGCCTCGCGTTGCTCGCCCGCCTCGACCGGTTGTGCCGCTCGGTGGCGGACCTGTCGCAATTGCCCGGTTGAGCGAGCATCGCGCTAGAGTCACGCCATGAAAATCGTGATTCTCGACCGCGACGGCGTCATCAACGAGGACTCGCCCGACTACATCAAGTCGGTCGCGGAGTGGCATCCGATTCCTGGCAGCCTCGAAGCGATCGCCAAGCTGTGCCAAGCGGGCTTTCGCGTCTTCGTCGCCAGCAACCAGTCCGGTCTGGGCCAGGGCCTGTTCAGTTACGACGACTTCTGCGCGATGAACGATCGCATGCAGAAGTTGCTGGCCGAGCTGGGCGGCCGCATCGACGGTGTCGCGTTTGCGCCGGACCACCCGGACAGCCCCACACCCAACCGCAAACCGGCACCGGGCATGGTTCTGGATCTCGCACGCCGACTGAACATCAGCGCCGAACTGATTCCGGTGGTCGGCGACTCGTGGCGCGACGTCGTCGCCGCGCGCGCCGCCAGGGCGCGGCCGGTGCTGGTGCGCAGCGGCAACGGCCGCCTCACGGAAGCCGAGCACATGACCGATTTGCGCGGCGTGGCGATCTACGACGATCTGGCTGCGTTCGCCGCAGCGCTGATTGCAGCGCAGCAGGCGCTGCCTCACCTGCCGCAGACGGCGTAGTCCTCGCGGCGGCGATCGATCTCGATGCCCACCGACTTCACGCCGGCCACCGCGCCCGGCTTGGTCAGCGCCAAGCGCAGGGCCTGGATCGGAAACTCCTCGAACAGCCGGCGCGCGACGCGCTCGGCCAGCGTTTCGAGCAGGGCCGGCTGCTCAGCCTCGGCCAGCTTCACCACCGCCTCGCTGACCGCCGCGTAGTCGACGGCGTCGCGCACGCGATCGCTGCTCGCCGCTTCGCGCGTGTCCACGGCCATCTCCAGGTCGAACAGCAGCGGGCGCTTGAGCTGCCGCTCCCAGGCATGGATGCCGACGATGGTTTCGACTTCGAGCCCGCGGATAAAGACCTTGTCCATCGCAATTCCTCAAGCCGCGACACGCGGCGGCAGCAGATTGGCGAGCGCCCAGCGCGGCGTGGTGAACAGCTTGCCGCCGGCACTCTTGCCGTCACCGCGCCGCACCCAACCGGTGTAGGCGATCATCGCCGCGTTGTCGGTGCAGAACTCGTGCCGCGGAAAGTGCAGCGCGACATTGCGCCGGTGGGCGAAGTCCTGCAGCTTTTCGCGCAAGCGCCGATTGGCGCCGACGCCGCCGGCGACGACCACGCGCCGCAGGCCCGCAGCTTCCAGCGCGCGGCCGACCTTGATCACCAGCGTATCGGCGACCGCCTCCTGGAAGGCCTGCGCCAGATCGGCCTTGTCCTGCTCGGAAGCGCCGGCCGGCAGTGCAGTCAGCACCGCCGTCTTGAGTCCGCTGAAACTGAACTCCAGCCCGGGCCGGTCCGTCATCGGCCGCGGGAAGCGGAAGCGGCCCTCCCGCCCCTGCTCCGCCAGTTGCGCCAGATGCGGGCCGCCGGGATAGGGCAGGCCGAGCAGCTTGGCGGTCTTGTCGAAGGCCTCACCGACCGCATCGTCCAGGCTCTCGCCGAGCAGTTCGTAGGCGCCGTAGCCGCGCACCGCGACCAGCATCGTGTGTCCGCCGGAGACGAGCAGGGCCAGGAACGGGAAGTCCGGCGCCGGCGTTTCCAGCATCGGCGCGAGCAGGTGGGCTTCCATGTGATGCACCGGAATCAGCGGAATCCCCAGCGCGGTTGACAAGCCGGCGGCGACCGCCGCGCCGACCATCAGCGCGCCGATCAGCCCTGGCCCGGCGGTATAGGCCACGCCGCCCAGATCGGCCGCGTCGATGCCGGCGTCTAGAAAGGCTGTCCGCACCAGCCCGCTGATCCGCTGCACATGGTCGCGGGATGCCAGTTCCGGCACCACGCCGCCATACTCGGCATGCAATCGGACCTGGCTGTGCAACGCGTGCGCGAGCAGGCCGCGCCGGCCGCAATAGACGGCGACGGCTGTTTCGTCGCAGGAGGTTTCGATGCCGAGAATAGGCTTGGGCATCGCCGATGGAACTGACATGCCGCCATTCTACGGGGGCCAGCAGAGGGATTGCGCATGCTCCCTGGTCTCGTTAGAATCGCGGCCCTTTTTGGGCTTTACCAGCCCTCAAATCCGTTTAACGAGAGTGAGTCTCCATGCCTTCTGTCCGCGTTCGTGATAACGAACCCTTCGAGGTTGCGGTCCGCCGCTTCAAGCGTACCTGCGAAAAGGCCGGCACCCTGACCGACCTGCGCAAGCACGAGTACTTCGAAAAGCCGAGCCAGGAGCGCAAGCGCAAGCGTGCCGCCGCGGTCAAGCGCCAGGCCAAGAAGGTCCAGCGCGAGTCCAACCGCCGCGTGCGGATGTATTGAACCTGCACCCGGGCGCTCCACATAGCGCCCTCGGTGTGTAGCAGACGCGGCCACGGGCCGCGTTTTGCGTTGGAGGCCCCCAAATGTCCGATCTGAAGAACCGAATCGCCGAAGACGTCAAAACCGCGATGCGTGCCGGCGAGAAGCTGCGCCTGTCCGTGCTGCGCATGCTGCAGGCCGAACTCAAGCAGCGCGAGGTGGTCGACGCGATCGAGCTGACCGACGCAGTGGTCGAAGCCGCCGTCGAGAAGATGGTCAAGCAGCGCCGCGACTCCGAATCGCAGTTCCGCGCCGGCAACCGCGCCGATCTCGCCGACAAGGAAGCCGCCGAGATCGTCCTGCTGATGGGCTACCTGCCGCAGCAGATGACCGAAGCCGAGCTGGCCGGACTGATCGACCAGGCCATCGCCGAAACCGGCGCCACTGGCGGCAAGGACATGGGCAAGGTCATGGGCTGGATCAAACCCAAGGCCCAGGGCCGCACCGACATGGGCAGGCTGTCCGGGCTGATCAAGGCAAAGCTCGCGTAGGGCGGGCCACGCCCGCCATCGGCCGCAGATCCGCGACCATTTCGGCGGCCGCGGGCCGCCCTACAATCACGTCGTGTCCGGCCGCATTCCCGACAGCTTCATCCACGATCTGCTCGCGCGCACCGACATCGCCGAGCTGATCGGCGCGCGCGTCGAGCTCAAGCGCGCCGGCAGGGAGCTGCGCGGGCTGTCGCCGTTCACGAACGAGAAGTCGCCCTCGTTCTTCGTCTCGCCGCAGAAGCAGATGTTCTTCGACTTCAGCTCCGGCAAGAACGGCAACGCGATCGGCTTTCTGATGGAATACGACCGCCTGTCCTTCATCGAGGCGGTCGAGGAACTGGCCAAGCGCGCCGGCATAGAAGTGCCGCGCGAAGGGGGTTTCGAGCAGCGCGTCGTCATGGACGGGCCGCTCGACGCGCTGGCCGCGGCGCAGCGCTTCTTCCGCGAGCAGCTGCGCCATGCCCCGCAGGCGATCGAATACCTGAAGAAGCGCGGCCTCAGCAGCGAAACCGCGAAAAAATTCGGCGTCGGCTACGCGCCGGATAGCTGGGATGCGCTGACCAAATTCCTCCAGGACACGAAGCACGCCATCGATGCCGGCCTGCTGATCCCGAAGGATTCCGGGAGCGCCTACGACCGCTTCCGCAACCGCATCATGTTCCCGATCCGCGACACCCGCGGGCGGGTGATCGGCTTCGGCGGCCGCACGCTCGGCGACGACCCGGCCAAGTACCTCAATTCGCCGGAAACGCCGCTGTTCCACAAGGGGCGCAACCTCTACGGACTGTACGAGGCGCGGCAGGCTACCAGCGGCGCGATTCCCTATCTCGTCGTCGTCGAAGGCTATGTCGACGCGGTGATGTTGGCGCAGTTCGGCATCACCGAGGCCGTCGCGACGCTCGGCACGGCGACGACCCGCGAACATCTGCAGCTGCTGTTCAAATCGACCAGCAAGGTCGTGTTCTGCTTCGACGGCGACCGCGCCGGGCGCGCCGCCGCCTGGCGCGCGCTCGACCAGGCGCTGCCCGAGATCAACGAAGGCCGCGAATGTGTGTTCATGTTCCTGCCCGACGGGCACGACCCCGACACGCTGGTGCAGGAGATCGGCACGGAAGCGTTTCGCGCGCGCATCCAGCAGGCGCTGCCGCTGTCGCAGTTCCTGCTCGGCGAGCTGTCGCGGCAGGTCAACCTGGGCGCCCTCGAAGGGCGTGCGCGCTTGCTCGCATTGGCGCGGCCGCACCTGGACAAACTGCGCGAAGGCCCGCTGCGCACCTTGATGCTCGATGAGTTGGCGCGTCTGGCGCGCATGGGCCGCGCCGATGTCGAGCTTGCGCTGCGCCGTGCGGACGCCCCAGCCGAGGGGGCTCCAGCCGATACGGCGCGCGCCTCTGCCGCGCCCGTGCCGGGTGCGAGCCGGCCGGTGCGCCGGCTGATGCAGCTGCTGCTGGAACGTCCGGACCTGGCCGAGAGCGTCGACAACCTGCAGCTGCTGACCCAGGCTGACGTACCCGGCATCGAGGTGTTGATCGAAGCTCTGGACTTCTTCCACGCGCATCCGCAGGCGCGCGCGGCGCAGCTGGTCGAGGCCTGGAAGGACAGCGCCAAGGGGCGCGCGGTCAACCGGCTGTTTACCGAAGGCGCGCTCGGACTGGACGACGCGGCCGTCGAACCGGAGTTCCGCGAAGCCATTCAGCGGTTGACGTTCCGCGCGCTCGAAACCGAAGCCGCCCGCCTGCTGGCCGAATCGGCGCACCGCGAACTCAGCGCGGCGGAAATGGAAATCATCCGCTCGTTCCATGCGACGCGGCCGGCGCGATCGCGCCGCTGAGGCCGGCGCCAAAATTCTTGCCCGGACAAATGTTTGTATAATACGGGGTTCCGCGCACCCGCCCCGCGACGCAACCCGAGTTTTTGCATGGCAACCAACAACCATTCTTCTGGCCATTCTTCCGGCAGTTCCGCAAGCAACGCCGAGAAAGGCGAGAAGGCAATGTCCCTGGACAAACAGGCCCAGAAACAGTCTCAGATCAAGGTTCTGATCGCGCTCGGCAAGGAAAAGGCCTATCTGACCTACGCCGAGGTCGCCGACCATCTGCCGGAAATCGTCGATACCGAGCAGATCGAAGACATCATCAGCATGATCCAGGCGATGGGCATCCCCGTACACGAGGAAGCCCCGCAGGAAGACGAGCAGCTGTTCGCGGAACCCGCGGTCGTCGCGACCAACGAGGAAGAGGAAGACGCCGCCGAGGAAGCGGCCGCCGCGATCGCGGCGCTGGACGACCAGTTCGGCCGCACCACCGACCCGGTGCGCATGTACATGCGCGAGATGGGCTCGGTCGAACTGCTCGACCGCGAAGGCGAAATCCGCATCGCCAAGCGCATCGAGGAAGGTCTCAACGAGACCATGTTCTCGATGGCGCAGTACCCGGAAACGGTCGCGATCCTGCTTGAAGCCTTCGAGTCGTACAAGCAGGGCAACAAGCGCCTGGGCGACATCATCACCGGCTTCTTCGATCCGAACGCGCCCGAGGAGATTCCGCCGCCGGCACCGGTCGCCGCCGTTGAAGAAGACGACGACGACGATGATGCGGCCGAGGGCGAGGAGGAGGAGGCCGTCGACACCGGGCCGGATCCGGTCGTCACCGCCGAGAACTTCGCCGAACTGCAGAAGCTCTACGACAAGGCCTGGGACGCGCTGCTCAAGCTCGGCTCCGGCCATCCGAAGACGCAGGCCAAGCGCGAGGCCGCGGCGCAGCACATCATGACGTTCAAGCTCTCGCCGAAGATCGTCGACGAGATCTCGCGCAACCTGCGCGGCAAGATCGATCTGGTCCGTCAGACCGAGCGCAACATCATGCGCATCTGCGTCGTCGACGCCGGCATGGGCCGCGACGAGTTCCTCAAGATCTACCGCGAGCCCGGCGGCGCCACCAGCGACGAATGGATCCACAAGCTGATCCGCGCCAAGCGCAAGTATTCGTCGGAGCTGAACGCGCGCAAGGAGGAAATCTTCGCGCTGCAGGAAACGCTGCGGAAGATGGAAGGCGACAACCTGATCGGGCTGGACGAGATCAAGGACATCAACCGCCGCATGAACGTCGGCGAGGCCAAGGCCCGCCGCGCCAAGAAGGAAATGGTGGAGGCCAACCTGCGCCTGGTGATCTCCATCGCCAAGAAGTACACCAACCGCGGCCTGCAGTTCCTCGACCTGATCCAGGAAGGCAACATCGGCCTGATGAAGGCGGTCGACAAGTTCGAATACCGCCGCGGCTACAAGTTCTCGACCTACGCCACGTGGTGGATCCGCCAGGCCATCACCCGCTCGATCGCCGACCAGGCGCGCACCATCCGCATCCCGGTGCACATGATCGAGACGATCAACAAGCTGAATCGCATCAGTCGCCAGATGCTGCAGGAGATGGGCCGCGAGCCCACCCCCGAGGAACTGGCGAAGAAGATGGAGATGCCCGAGGACAAGATCCGCAAGGTGCTCAAGATCGCCAAGGAACCGATCTCGATGGAAACGCCGATCGGCGACGACGAGGATTCGCATCTCGGCGACTTCATCGAGGACTCCGCTGCGGTGTCACCGCTGGAATCGGCGACCTCGTCCTCGCTGGCCGAGGCGACGCACCAGATCCTCGCCAGCCTGACGCCGCGCGAGGCCAAGGTGCTGCGGATGCGCTTTGGCATCGACATGACCACCGACCACACGCTCGAAGAAGTCGGCAAGCAGTTCGACGTCACGCGCGAGCGCATCCGCCAGATCGAGGCCAAGGCGCTGCGCAAGCTGCGCCACCCGAGCCGCGCCAACTACTTGCGCAGCTTCCTCGAAGAATAAGCGCGTGCAGAAACGAGAAAGGCCCCGCGATGCGGGGCCTTTCTCGTTATGCGCAGCGGTGCGTCAGAACAGCAAGCGCACGCCCAGGCGCAGGTCGTCGAACTCGATCTCATCGTTGTCTTCGTCTTCCAACGACGTGAGCCGGTAGTCGGCGAACAGGCCGAACCCCGGCGAAATCGCCAGACCGGCGTCGACCAGCCATTCGACGCCGTCGGCCTCGTCGATGTCGATGTAGCCGACGCGCGCCCCCAGCGAGAACGCCTGCGAGAAATCGAAGCGTCCGCCGACATGCAGGCCGAATCCGGAGTCGGAATCGCTGTCGGTACCATCGTCCGTCTTGATGCGGATCGCCTCGGCCAGACCGAACCAGGTCATCGGCGCCTCGGCCGCAAACGCGAAACCGACGCCGCCGCGGATCTGCTCGAAATCGGTATCCGAATCGTCGTAGTTCGAGGTCTGGTACTCGCCCGACAGGAAGATGCTGTCGGCGATCGCGAACATCCCCTTGACGCCATAACCATTTCCGTCCTCGTCGAACGAACCGAAGCCCGGGACCGTGACTTCGACGCCCGCATCGACGTAATACAGATCGAGCTGATTGGTCTGCGCCGACGCCACCACCGGCATTGCCAGCAGCGCGAGCGCCCACATCGCCTGTTTGATCTTCATCCTTCTCTCCTTTCCGTGGATTCGCTGCCGCAGCCGTATCAGAAGCTGAAGCGCAGCCCGGTGCGCAGGTCCGAAGTCTTGAGACCCTGATCGTCCGCGTTCTCGATGTCGATCACGTGGTAATCGGCGTAGAGCGCGAAGCCGCGATCGAGATTGAGCGCGATCCCGCCGAGATACTCGAAACCGTCGTAGTCGCCGATGTCCATGTAACCACCGCGCGCTTCCAGCGTCAGGAACTCGATCACGTCGAACTTGAGCCCGAGATGCGCCGCGAAGCCTGCTTCGTCGAGCGTCGCTGTGGCATCGCCCGACGAGAACCCGTAGTCGGCGTTGACGTATTCGAGCAGCACGTACAGCGGAAGGGTGGAGTTGTAACCGACGCCGACGCGGGAAAGATCGACCGTGCCCTGAACGCTCGTGCCGTCGACGTCGAAGTCGTTCTCGGTGGCCTGATACTCGCCGGCGAAGAAGATGCTGTCAGTCAGCGACAGCGCGAGCTTCACGCCGAAGCCGTCGCCTTCCTCCGACTCCAGCGCTTCGGTCAGCGCCGGATCCTTGATCTCCAGCACGGAGTCCGGAATGTAATAGGCATCCAGGTAGTCCATGTTCGCCGCCTGCGCGGCAAACGGCGCTGCCAGCGTTACGGCAATCGCTGCTGTTGTCCCGACCCCAATCCCGACCTGCCTCATTTGATCCTCCGGTCGCTCGTTATTCTGGAACCCGCCCGCGCGGGTCGCAGCGGAGTATAGCGACGACCTCGCGGCGGCGCAGTCGCTGCCCGCGCCGATCGTGCCCAACAAAAAAGGCACGATCAACGTGCCTTTTTCTGCACCCCTGAGGCGGCTTACTTCGCCGCTGCGGAGTGGATGCTCGGCGTGTACAGCGGGCTCGGCTGCTGTTCGAAGTACTGCGCCAGCGCCTTGATGTCGGCATCCGACAGCGCGGCGGCCTGCGGCTGCATCACCGGGTTCTTGCGGCCGCCGGAACGGTACTCCTTGAGCGCCTGCTCCAGGTAGCTCGCATACTGGCCGGCGAGGATCGGATACGTTGGCGCGATCGGCTTGGCGCCGCCCTCGCCGTGGCATGCGGTGCAGGTGGCGGCCTTTTCAGGCGCCGTGGTCTGTGCGCCGGCGGTGAACGACAGGCTGCCCAACAGAGCAGCAAGAACAATGCGCTTCATCGGGATGGCCTCAGTTGGCGTGGGCGGCGGACAGGAACGCAGCGACATCGGCGATGTCCTGATCCGACAGGGTCGCCGCCTGCGCATGCATCGTCCCGTGCGGACGCTCGCCGGACTTGTAGGCCTTCAGCGCCGCGTCGAGATAGGCCGGCGACTGACCGCCGAGCTTGGGCACGCGGTAGGTCGGATAGGCGTTGTTGTATTTCGGAATGCCGTGGCACCCCATGCAAGTGCTGGCCTTGACGCGCCCGGCCTCGGTATTGCCTTCCGCAAAAGCGGCGGGCGCAAGGAACGTGGCGGCAAGGGCGAGAGCGCCCCAACGCGCATGCTTCATGACTGCAACTCCCGGAATCTCGTGGGTCTCGAACGAGGGGCGCTATGTTCCGGGAATTGGCCGCCCGGGTCAACGCAGAGCGCGCGCTTGGCGTCGCGGACGCCATGCTACCCTCGCGCCATGAGCGCCCCCGATCAACTCCGACTCCGCGCCCGTCCCCGCGCATGAGCGCCGTCCTCAGGCCGCCGCTGGACGCGCCTGCCGCCCAGGAGGTGGCCGCGGTCGATCTGGGCTCGAACAGCTTCCATCTGCTGGTCGCGCGCACCAGCGGCACCGACATCCAGGTCATCGACCGCCTGCGCGAACCGGTGCGCCTGGCTGCGGGGCTCGACGCCGACAAGCGCCTGCAACCCGAGGCGGCGCAGCGGGCACTGGCCTGCCTGCAGCGTTTCGGCCAGCGCCTGCGCGGCATCCCGCCGGGCCGCGTGCGCGTCGTCGGCACCAACACGATGCGCAAGCTGCGCCAGAGCCGCGATTTTCATGCCGCCGCCGAGGCCGCGCTCGGGCACCAGATCGAGGTCATCGCCGGACTGGAGGAAGCGCGCCTGGTCTACGGTGGCGTCACGCACGGCCTGGGCCGCGAAAAGCCGCGGCGCCTGGTGATCGACATCGGCGGCGGCAGCACGGAACTGATCATCGGCCGCGGCATCTCCCCGCGCCTGATGGAATCGGTCTCGCTGGGCTGTGTCGTGCATACGCAGCGCTTCTTCGAGGACGGCGAGATCTCGCCGCTGCGCTTCAAGCGCGCGCGGCTGGCTGCGCGCGTCGAGCTAGAATTCCTCGAACGCAGCTACCGCAAGACCGGCTGGGATACGGTCATCGGCTCGTCCGGCACCGTGCGCGGCATCTGGCGCGTGATCCTCGGCAACGGCTGGAGCGATCAGCACATCACCCGCGACGGACTCGAACGCGCAGTCGATCTTGTGCTGACGCGCAAGAGGATCGAAGACATCGATTTCCCCGACCTGCGCGAAGACCGGCGGCCGGTCTTCATCGGCGGCCTGGCCGTGCTCGCGGGCATCTTCGACTCGCTCGGCATCGAGACGATGGAGACCTCCGAGCGCGCGCTGCGCGAGGGCGTGGTCTACGACCTGCTCGGCCGCCTGAGCAACCACGACGTGCGCGACGAGGCGGTGGCGACGATGGCCGAACGCTACGCGGTCGATCAGCGCCACGCGTCGACGCTGGCGCGCACTGCGCTGCGCATCCTCGACCTGGTCGCGCGGCCCTGGGCGCTCGACGGCAGTCTCGCGCGCCAGTTCCTGGGATGGGCGGCACAGCTGCACGAAGTCGGTCTGGCGATCACGCACAACGGCTATCAGAAGCACAGCCACTACATCCTGCGCAACAGCGACCTGCAGGGCTTTTCGCAGACCGATCAGCGCGTGCTCGCGGCGCTGGTACGCCTGCATCGCGGCCGTTTTGCGCTCGAAGCGCTCGATGAGCTGCCGACGATCTGGGTCGAGCCGGTCAAGCGCATGGCGATGATCCTGCGCCTGGCCTACCTGCTGCATCGTTCGCGCACGCCGGACCTCAGGCCACCGCTGCGCGTGAGCGCGAACCGCCGCGGCTACGAGCTTGAGTTCACGCAGAAGCGCTGGCTGGAACGGCACCCGCTGACGCAGGCCGATCTCGAACGCGAATCCGAATACCTCGACCGCGCGCAGTTCCGCCTCAAGCTGCTGACCTGAACGTCGGGGGTCGCGGGGTCAGGTCTCTTCCATCATGCGTTGCTGGATGCCCTTGCTGCCGTCGGGCTCCGGCCGGCGGTAGCTGCCGTCCGGCTGCAGCACCCAGCTCTGCGCGGTGTCCGCCAGGTAGCCGCCGAGATGCTCGACGATGCGCTCGCGGATCTTGCGATCGAGCACCGGGAATGCGACCTCGACACGGCGGAACAGGTTGCGCTCCATCCAGTCCGCGCTCGACAGGTACAGCTCGGCGTCGCCGCCGTTGCCCGCGCCGTTGGCGAAGTAATAGCAGCGGTGGTGCTCCAGGAAGCGGCCGACGACGGAACGCACCTGGATGTTCTCGGACAAACCCTTGACCCCCGGCCGCAGCGAGCACATGCCGCGGATGATGAGGTCGATCTTCACGCCGGCACGCGAGGCGCGATACAGCGCCTGGATCACTTCCGGCTCCACCAGCGCGTTCATCTTGGCGATGATGCGCGCCGGCTTGCCGGCCACCGCATGCGCGATCTCCCGCTCGATCTTGGCGTGCAGCTGCTTGGCCAGCGTGAACGGAGACTGCAGCAGGCGATGCAACTTGGTCACCTTGCCCAGGCTGGTCAGCTGCAGGAACACCGCGTGCACGTCCTTGCAGATCTGCGGATCGGCGGTGAACAGCCCGTAATCGGTGTAGTTGCGCGCGGTGCGCGGATGGTAGTTGCCGGTGCCCAGATGCGCGTAGTGGCGCAGGCCCTGCTCCTCCCTGCGCACGACCAGGCACATCTTCGCATGCGTCTTGTAGCCGACGACGCCGTAGACGACGTGCGCGCCGACCTCCTGCAGCTGTTCGGCGAGGTCGATGTTCGCCTCCTCGTCGAAGCGCGCGCGCAGTTCGACGACGACGGTGACTTCCTTGCCGTTGCGCGCCGCTTCGATCAGCGCCTCGGCGATCGCGGACTTGTCGCCGGTGCGGTACAGCGTCTGCTTGATCGCCAGCACCCGCGGATCGCGCGCGGCGTGGCGCAGGAAATCGACCACCGGCACGAACGATTCGTAGGGATGCTGCAGCAGCAGGTCGCGCTCGCGGATCGTCGCGAACACGTCCGGCCCGGCGAAGGCCTTGGGGATGCGCGGCGTGAACGGCGCGTACTTCAGCTCCGGCCGGTCGATCAGGTCCGGAATCGTCATCAGGCGGTGCAGATTCACCGGGCCGTTGACCTGGTAGACGTCCACGGGCGTGAGCTGCGCCACGTCCATCAGGTACTGCCAGAGATGCTCGGGGCAGTTGTGCGCGACTTCCAGGCGCACGATGTCGCCCCACTGGCGCTGCGACAGCTCGCCTTCGAGCGCCTCCATCAGGTCCTTGACCTCTTCCTCGTCGACCAGCAGGTCGGAGTTTCGCGTCAGGCGGAACTGGTAACTGCCGGTCGCCTCCATGCCGGGGAACAGGTCGTCGACGTAGGCGTGAATCACCGACGACAGGAACACGAAATCGTGCGGGCCGGTCCCCGCCACCTCGCGCGGCAGCTGGATCAGCCGCGGCAGCGCGCGCGGCGCCTGCACGATCGCAAAACCGGTGTTGCGGCCAAACGCGTCCTTGCCCGACAGCTGGACGATGAAGTTCAACGACTTGTTGAGGATGCGCGGGAACGGATGCGCCGGATCGAGCCCGATCGGCGACAGCACCGGCATCAGCTCGTTGTGGAAATAGTTCTTGAGCCAGGTGTCCTGATCCGGCGTCCACTCCGCGCGGCGCAGGAAGCGGATGCGCTCCTTGTCGAGGGCCGGCAGGATGACGTCGTTGAACGCCCGGTACTGGGCGTCGACCAGTTCGTGCGCGCGCTTGCTGATCGCCGCCAGCGCTTCCGCCGGCGTCATGCCGTCGGCGCCGCGCTGCATCGGCGTCAGTTCGGCCATCTGCTGCAGGCCGGCGACGCGGATCTCGAAAAACTCGTCGAGGTTGGAACTGGAGATGCACAGGAACTTGAGCCGCTCCAGCAGCGGCACAGATTCGTCCTGCGCCTGTTCCAGCACGCGGCGGTTGAACTCAAGCAGCGACAGCTCGCGATTGAGGAACAGGTCTGCGGGCAGGAACTCCAGTTCCCGCGGCAGCTCCGGTGGTTCCTTGGTCATCACCGATTCCTTCGATACCGGGACATGCAGTCTATGACAGCCGCATGGCGGGCGGGTGACAGCGCCGCCGGACCGCTCACGGCACGCGGGCGTGCGGATGCCGCTGCCGCAGCCAGCGGTCCTGCAGGACGTAGCGCGCGACCGTCGCGATGTCGTGGATGTAGCCGGCGTTGACCGCGCCGCCGACCACCGCACCGATCACCGGCGCCACGCCCAGCGACTTGCGCGTGCCGATGTGCGCCCCGATGCGCCGCGCCAGCGTCTGCAGGCTGAACTGCGCGGCATCCTTGGCCAGCTCGCGCTCGGCGACGCGCTCGACGCCGTCACGCCAGGCCGCATCCAGCAGCGCCTGCCCGCTGCGCAGCGCGGTCCAGGCCGCCTGCTTTTCTTCGAGGCTGTTGGCCGAAGCCAGCGCGAACACGCCGACCGCCAGCCCACCGCCGTGTTCCGCCTGCCAGTCTTCGCCGTAGCAGTAGGCGCTGCGATGGATCGTGCGCAGCGCCAGGGTCAGCAGCGCCGGAATGTCCGCGACCATGCCGATCGCGCCACCGATGCCCAGCGCCGCGCCGCTGCTGCCGGCCAGCAGCATCGAACGCCTCTCGACACGGCGGGCGAGCAGATCGGATTCGCGCAGCGGCAGATTGCCGACGGCATCGAGCGAGTCGGCCCCCGACCAGCGCAGCACGTCGCGCGGTCCGGACAGCCGCCCCGCGGCGCGATCGAGCGCGCGCAGGCTGGCGCGCAGGATGTTGACCGGCACGAGCTGCTGCGCGGCTGCGGCGGCCATCTGCCCCGGCCCGGACATCAGGCGCGTGCCCCAGTCCGGCGACGCCTCCAGCCAGCGGCCGATCGCGTCGCGCCGCTGACGCTCGTAGGGATTCAGATGCGCAGCCTTTTGGAGGGGATGCTGGGCGGAATGCTCCATGCGCCTAGTGTAGTGCTTTGCAATTTGAGGACATTAGTCGCGAGCGACTTTTCGTGTCTGGCAAGGCGCGGCGACGAGGCATAGCTGACACTATGGCGAGGAGCCGCAACGCCGCCGGGCGCGAAAAGGCGCCGCGAATAAGTTCGATTGATTGCGAAGCACTACACCAGAGTATCCGGTTGACGCCTGCCGGATACGACCCGATCCTGCCGCCATGTGCCTGATTGCCCTCGCGCTGAACGCGCACCCCCGTTACGCGCTCGTGATCGCGGCAAACCGCGACGAGTTCCACGACCGCCCCGCCGCCAGCGCGGACTGGTGGCCGGCGCAGCCGGACGTGTTCGGCGGCCGCGATCTGCAGCAGGGCGGCAGCTGGCTGGCCGTCGCCCGCGACGGCCGCTGGGCCGTGGTCACCAACGTGCGTCGCATGGTGCCGCCGGACCCGCGCGCCCCGTCGCGCGGCGGGCTGGTCGCCGGCTTCTTCGGTGCGCCGCGTTCGCCGGCTGGCTACGTCGCCGAACTGGGCGCAGCGGCGCCGAGCTACGCCGGATTCAATCTGCTGGTCGGCGCCGGCACGCAGGCGGTCTATGCGACCAACCATCCGCAGTTCCGCAGCGCGCCGCTGGCGCCGGGCATCCACGCCGTCAGCAACGCCAGTCTCGACACGCCCTGGCCCAAGCTGAACCGTCTGCGCGGCGCGCTCACCCAATGGTGCGGCGGCGGACGCGACGAGATCGACGACCTGCTGGCCGCGCTGGCCGACGACCATCCCGCCGCGGATCGTGAGCTGCCGAACACCGGCATCGGCCTGGAGCTGGAGCGCCTGCTGTCGTCGCCGTTCATTCGCAGCCCCCGTTACGGCACGCGCGCCAGCACCGTGCTGGCCGTCGGCCGGGACGGCCGCGGACACTTCGTCGAGCGCCGCTTCGGCGCCGACGGCACGGTCAGCGGCGAAACCGTGCAGGTCCTCGAGCTGAAGCTCTCGAATTGAAGCTCCCGAATTGATTGGCGCTTTTTCGCTGGCCGCAGATGTCGCGCCGGCCTAGCATCGCCGCCATGGACATCGCTCGCAGCAACACCTGCCTTGTCAGGGGCACATCGCCGACGCTGCCGCCCGCCGCCGAGATGCGCCGCGCGGCCTCGATCCGGCGCGCGTGCGCCGCTGGTTCAAGCAACACTGCGGCAAGAGCTTTGCCGCCTACTGCCGGGGACGACGCATGAACACCGCATTGCAGGCCATCCGCAAGGGCGAGACGGTCACCGATCTGGCGATCGGCCCCGGCTTCGAATCGGAGAGCGGCTTTCGCGCCGCGTTCGAGCGCAGCTTCGACCGCACCCCGACAGCCGATGCCGGCGTATACGCCGGCCCACACTCCGGCGTCGATCCGATCCGCGTCGCTTGGCTCGACAGCCCGCTCGGCCCGCTGCTCGCCGCCGCCTGCGACGAGGGCATCGTGCTGCTCGAATTCACCGAACGGCGCAGGCTCGAAGCGCAGTTCGATGCGCTGCGGCGTCATTTCAAGGCGCCGCTGGTGCCCGGTGAACCTCCGCACCTGCAGCGCCTCAAGACCGAGCTGGCCGAGTACTTCGACGGCCAGCGCCGCGCGTTCACGCTGCCGCTGGCCTATCCGGGCTCGGACTTCCAGCGCCTGGTGTGGCGTGCGCTGCTGGAGATTCCCTACGGCGAAACGCGCTCTTACGACGATCTGGCGCGCACGGTCGGCCGCCCGGGCGCCTGTCGCGCGGTGGGCACGACCAACGGCAAGAACCGCATCGCCATCCTGATCCCCTGCCACCGCGTCGTGAACAAGAACGGCCAGCTCGGCGGCTACGGCGGCGGTCTCTGGCGCAAGCAGCGTCTGCTGGATCTGGAACGCGGTGTGAGGCCGCTCATGTGAGGCTCAGGCCGCCGTCGACCGGCAGCACGACGCCGGTCATATAGGCCGCGTCGGCGGACAGCAGCCAGCGCACGGCGCGCGCGATCTCGTCGGCGCCGCCGAGCCGGCGCAGCGGCACGCGTTCCAGCTCGCGCGCCTGCTCGGCCGTGTTCAACACGGTGGTCGGTGCCCAGATCATGTGCCCGGGCGCGACGCCGTTGACGCGCAGCCGCGGCGCCAGCTCCAGCGCGAGCGTCTGCGTCAGCGTCCACAGGCCGGCCTTGGCGGCGATGTAGGGTGCGAACCCCGGCACGCCGCGCCGCGCCTGTGTGTCGACGATATTGATCACACTGCCGCCGTCGGCGAGGCGCGCGGCGCAGGCCTGCGTCAGCAGCAGCGGCGCGCGCAGATTGGTCGCCAGCAGATCGTCGATCTGTGCCGCGGTGATGGCTCCGAACGGCGTGCGGTAGTAGGTCGAGGCGTTGTTGACCAACGCATCCAGCCGCTGCCAGCGCGCATGCGCCTCACCGGCCAGACGCTCGACCTGCGCCGCGTCGCGCAGATCGGCACGCAGCGCCGCCGCCGAGTCCGCGCGCGCAGCGTTGAGCTCGTCCACGAGCGCGCGCGCGGCGGCGATCGAGCTCTGCGCATGGACGGCGACGTTCCAGCCGTCGGCATGCAGCGTGCGCGCGATCGCCGCGCCGATGCGGCGCGCAGCACCCGTCACGAGGACGACAGAAGGCATGGACGTTGTCGCTCCAGTATTCTTGCCCCCCATTCTCCCGTGGAATTCAGCGCGTGGACAGTCTGCTGCAAGCGATCCTGCTCGGCGTCATCGAAGGCCTGACCGAATTCCTGCCGATCTCCAGCACGGGGCACCTGCTGATCGCGCAGGTCTGGCTGGAGCGCCGCTCGGACCTGTTCAACATCGCGATCCAGTCCGGCGCGATTCTCGCCGTCACGCTGGTCTACCGCGTGCGCCTGGTGCAGCTCGCCACGCAGTGGCGCCGGGACGCCGACGTGCGCGATCTGCTGTTCAAGATCATCACCGCCTTCGGCATTACCGGCGCGCTGGGCCTGATCGCCAAGAAGCTGGGCGTCGAGCTGCCGGAGACGGTGACACCGGTGGCGATCGCGCTGATTCTCGGCGGGCTGGTAATTTTTGCCGTCGAAGCCTGGGTCAAGAAACAGCCGGTCAGCACCCACATCGGCTGGAGCGTGGCGATCGCGGTCGGCATCGCACAGGTCGTCGCCGGCGTGTTTCCCGGCACCTCGCGCTCTGCCGCCGCCATTTTCGCCGCGCTGCTGTTCGGCCTGCGCCACCGCGGCAGCGCCGCCGAGTTCGCGTTCATCGTCGGCATCCCGACGATGTTCGCGGCCACCGGTTACGAGTTCTACAAGACCGCGGGCGACGCCCAGGCCTGGGCGGCCGAATCCTTCACCGAGCTGGCCGCCGCCTTCCTGGTCGCGGCCGCCGTCGGCTTCGCCGCCGTGAAATGGCTGCTGCGCTTCATCTCCGGCCACAGCTTCGTGCCGTTCGGCTGGTATCGCATCGCGCTCGGACTGACCCTGCTCGCGACCGTGGCCTGAGCCGAAGCGGCTGCGGCGGCGTCAGAGATCGCCGTAGCGCCGCTTCTTGTTGCGGCCCATGTAGGGCAGCACGAGACCGAGGAAGATGCCACCGACGATCAGGCTGCCGCCGGTGAGCAGGCTGCGCCGCTGCGAGCGCTGAGCGTCGAAACGCTGCTGGGTCGCCTCGGTTTCGCGCTTCAGATCGGCCATGGCCGCGCGCAGTTTCTCGTTGTCCTGCGACAACTCGAACGCCGGCCGCGCCTTGGACAGCTGATCCCGCGCCGTCTCCAGCTGCTGCTCGAGTGTGCGCGCACGCGTGTTGGCCTCGTCGCGCTCGTCGCGCAGCTGGTCGAGTTGATCGCGCGCCGCGGGCTCCGCGGCGACGAAGCGCGACGGAATCCAGCCCTCGCGCCCTTCAGTGGATCGAATCCGGCTGAAGCTGTCCGGGCCGAGAGATTCCAGCACGACGACCCGCGCACCGCTCTTGACGGCGCCGAGCGGCGACCCGTCGTTGGCGGGGCGCTCACGGATTGTCACCGTGATCTGATCGGAGATGAACTGACTTCGCGGCGCGGATTGGGCCGTGGAGGCAACGGGCAGCAGCAGCAGGAACAGCAACGCAGGGGACGTCCGTGTCATGTCGTGGGCGATGAGCTGAAAGAATGAGGATCGGCAGCAAACCTTGCGCCGGGCACAAGCGTCGACCGTATAGACAGTTGCAGCTGACTGCCGACTGAATCCGGCGACGCGACAGGCCGTCTGACAAGCGCGGGCGCTAAACTCCGCGCAACTTGCGGCGCCTCGCGTCGACACTCTCGGGAATCGAAATCCATTGCGCGAAACGTCCGGCCCGCTGCTGACCTTGCCGGTCCACCAGGCCCTGCTCGCGGCGCGAGCCGAGGGACGCGCTGCCGTCGAGTGCTCGCTGGACCTGGGGCGTACGACGACCGTCGTTGAAATCGCCCCCTCGCGCTGGTCATGCCGCGGGCGCGAGTTTCCGTATCTTGAAGCCTGCAAGGAGCGGACGATCTACCACTGGGCGGACGATCGCTTTGCACCGGTCGCGCGATTTGCCAGCTCGCTGATCAAGCTGGTGCCCACCGACTGGGGGCCGCCGACCTTCGAGATCGACGGCATCAAGATGCTGCCGACGGCCCAGGTCTCGCCGTATGCGGACGCCGAGCGCAAGGTCGGTTTGATTCAACCCGGGGGCAAGGTGATCCTCGACACCTGTGGCGGCCTGGGTTACTTCGCCGCCTGGTGCCTGCACGGCCAGGCGCTGCGCGTGGAGTCCTACGAGAAGAATCCCGATGTGATCTGGCTGCGCAGTCTCAATCCCTGGTCGCCGGTGGCCGGCGGCGCATTGACGCTGCACAACGCCGACATCGCCGAACGGATCGGGACACTGCCCGCCGCGTCGGTGGACGCGATCCTGCACGATCCGCCGCGCTTCGGCATCGCCGGCGAGCTGTATTCGCAGGCCTTCTACGGCGAGCTGGCGCGCGTGCTCCGGCCCAGGGGTCTGCTGTTCCACTACACCGGCGCACCGAACAAGCTCACCAGCCGGCGCGATGTGCCCAAGGAAGTGGCGACCCGGCTGCAACGGGCCGGGTTCTCGACCGAGCCGATCGGCGACGGCGTGCTGGCGCGTCGCCTGCGCTGATCAGGCGTCCGGCCGCAGCGGCTCCCTGCGCTGCGCGTCGATCCAGTGGCGCAGCGCGTCGATCCGCCGTTCGCGCAGCTGCTCGCCGACGGCCGGGCCGGCGTACCCCTCGGCAACGATCTCTTTCGCCGTGAGCGCGGCGGCGACGGCGCGAGCGGCACGCAGATAATCCGTCTGCGGATACTCGCACTGCTCGTAGCCAAGGCGGCCGCGCGCGTCGTCCTCGCAGGCCTGCATCACTTCCTCGAAGCGGCCCGGCTGCCGCCAGGCGCCCAGGCGCTCGATCATGTCGTGCAGGGTCGCCGCGCGCAGCTCGCGCGCGCGATGCACGTTCAGATGGTCGCGCGTGTGCACCACCGCCAGATCGCGGCACGCCGCCGGCACGCGCAGGCGCGCGCTGACCTGCTCGACCAGCGGTATGCCGCGGTGTTCGTGCAGCTTGTGCGCCGGCCACTCGTTACGCGGCGTCAGCGCCTTGCCCAGATCGTGCACCAGCGCGGCGTAGCGCACCGGCAGCGGGTGCCCGGCGCGCGCCGCCGCATCGACGCACATCAGCGTGTGCACGCCGGTGTCGATCTCGGGATGATAGTCGGCACGCTGCGGCACGCCGAACAAGGCGTCGACCTCCGGCAGCAGCCGCGCCAGCGCGCCGCAGGCACGCAGCGTCTCGAAGAAGACACGCGGGCGTTCCTGCATCAGCGCGCGGCTGGTCTCCTTCCACACGCGTTCCGGCACGAGGTGATCGATCTCGCCGTTGTCGACCATCGCGCGCATCAGCGCCAGCGTCTCGGCGGCGACGCGAAAGCCCAGCGGCGCGAAGCGCGCGTGGAACCGCGCCACGCGCAGCACGCGCAGCGGGTCTTCGGCGAACGCCGGCGCGACATGGCGCAGCACGCGCGCTTCAAGATCGCGCTGGCCGCCGTAGGGATCGACCAGCGTGCCGTCCTCGTCCTGGGCAATCGCGTTGACGGTCAGATCGCGCCGCGCCAGATCCGCTTCGAGCGTGACTTCCGGTCCGGCGTGAAACACAAAGCCGTGATAGCCGTGTCCCGATTTGCGCTCGGTGCGCGCCAGCGCGTGCTCTTCGTTCGTCTGCGGATGCAGGAACACCGGAAAGTCCTTGCCGACCGGCCGGAACCCCTGTGCCAGCATCTCCTCCGGCGTCGCCCCGACGACCACCCAGTCGCGCTCGGCGGCCGTCACGCCGAGCAGGCGGTCGCGGACCGCGCCACCCACGAGGAAGCGTTTCATCGTCCGGGTTTCATGGTCCGGTCTTCACGGCGTCGGCGCCTGCACCGGCCGCAGCAAGGCCGACGGATCCGGTACGTCACCCGAGGTGCGCCACTCGTGCGCAGCGATATGCCACAGCACCTTCTGCACGTAGGCGCGCGTCTGCGTGTACGGCACGTTCTCGATCCACACGTCCGCATCGACCGCTTCCTGCGGCAGCCAGCGTTTCACCGCGTTCGGGCCGGCGTTGTACGCCGCCACCGCCGGGGCAAACTGGCCGTCGAAGCGCGCCCGCAGCTCGCCGAGGTAGGTCGCGCCCAGTGGAATGTTGATCCCCGGGATTTTCAGATCGTCGGCGCTGGGTGGACGGTCGCCGCGCCGCTTCGCGACTTCGCGCGCCGTCGGCAGCAGCAGTTGCAGCAGGCCATAGGCGTTCGAGGGCGAGACGGCGCGCGGATTGAACAAGCTTTCCTGGCGCATCAGGCCGTAGACCCACGGCGCCGGCACACCGGCTTGCTCGGCGGTTGCGCGGATCGGCCCGAGGAATTCATCGGGATAGCTCAACTCCAGCAGATCGAGGGCGTCGGCGTCCACGAGAATGCGCACGACCTTCTCGTGCCAGCCCCAGCGCGAGGCCAGGCGCGCCGCCTGCAGGCGCAGCGCCGGATCGAGATCGCGCGTCGCGTCGCGCCACTCGACGCTGGCCCAGGCATCGCGGCCGGCGAAGAACAGCTCGCGGGCGCGCACGATGCCCAGCTGCTGCTGCAGCCGGTCCTGCGCCGCCGCGTCGTCGACGAAGGCGCGCACCTGCGGCAGGTAGGGCTGCCGCAGGCGCCAGGACGCGAGCAGGCTGTGGTAGCCGTTGTCCGCGGCCAGAACCTTGAACAGCTGCGCCGCCTGCTGCTGTCGGCCGAGCCGCTCAAGGCTGCGCGCGCGCCAATACGTCCAGCGTGGTTCTTCGCTCATCGTCGGCGGCAGTGCATGCAGCCACATCGACGCGAGATCGGCATCGCCGCTCCACAGCGCGGCGCGCACACGCCACTCCTGTACCTCGGCATCGACCGCGGATTCCGGCAGGCGCCGGAACCAGTCGATCGCCTCGACGCGCCGGTCCCAGGCCAGCCCGAGCGCGGTGCGGCGCTGCAGCTCGGCGTACTGCTCGTCGCTGAAGCGCTGGCGACCCATCTGCTCCAGGCGCTGCACCGCGCGCTCCGGATCGCGTGCCGCCAGCTTGCGGTAGCCGGCCCGCAGCGCTTCCCACTCGACCGCCGTGTCCGGCGTTGCGGCGATCGCCGCCAGCTCGGCATCCGGATTGCGCAACAGCCTTGCCCACTGCCGCAGCGGCGTCGCCGGCGCGGGCGGCAGCGTCGCGATCAACCAGTCCGCGAGTTCCAGATTGCCGTCGGTCAAGGCCTTGCGCGTACGGCGTTCGACGATCGCGGGAATCAGCTCGCCCTGTTCCTTGAGCCACGCAAACGGCGGCACGCAGGCCTGTGGCTTCTGCGGCGCGTCCTGCCAGAAGTCGCGCAGCTCCTTCGCCAGCGCGGCGTCGGGGCCCGTCAGGATGCGAGCCTGGAAGTGATGGCAGGCCAGGGCCGGCTCGGCCTCGTCTGCGGCGTAGTGCTTCAGGAACTCGCGCCACAGACCGCGCTCGGCCAGGCTCAGCAGCCAGGCGCGGCGCAGTTCCGGCGCTGCCGGCAGCTGCGGCTGGGCGCGCAGAAACGTCTCGACCCCACGGTCAAGCTCGGCGTCGGGCGCCTTGCGCACCGCGGCCATCCAGCGCGCCGCCTGCAGGTCGGGATACAGCACATACCCGCGCAGCTCGGCATCGTCGGTCGCGCTTGCGGGAATCCCGCGCTCCGCCTGCTCGAGCGCGCGCTTGAACAGGGCGCGCACGTTGTCGCCGGCGGCGGCCGGCGCACTGAGCACGGACACGGCGACGGCGAACGCGCGAACAAGCGCTGTTGGGGGGTGGAAGCTCATGATCAATTAGGATGCGCGCAGTTCATTGTAGTTCAGCCCGCTCACTGCACCGCTGGTCGCCCCGCACATGGAACAGCTGCTGATCTTTGTCGTCACCGGCGCCGGGGCCGGCGTGCTCGCCGGGCTGTTCGGCGTCGGCGGCGGCCTGATCATGGTGCCGGCGCTGGCCTTCGTGCTGCCGCACCAGGACGTGCCGGCCGCGGTGTACATGCAGGTGGCGATCGGCACCTCGCTGGCGGTCATCTCCGCAACCTCGATCTCGTCGACGCTCGCCCATCATCGCCGCGGCGGCGTCGACTGGACCGTGTTCCTGCGCTTTGCCCCCGGCCTGGCCGCGGGCGCCGTCGCCGGCGCCTTCGTCGCCGACCTCCTCAGCGGCGATGCCCTGCGGCGCATCGTTGGCATCGGCGCCGTGCTCGTCGCGCTGCAGATGAGCTTGAAGCGCGAAGGCGTGCAAACGGCTGCGAGCGGTTTCAAGGGCGCGGCGATCGAGCTGCTGGGCGCCGGCGGCCTGATCGGCCTGCTGTCGGCGATCGTCGGCATCGGCGGCGGCTCGCTGACCGTGCCCTATCTGAGCCAGCGCGGCCTGTCGATGCAACGCGCGGTCGGCACCGCCGCCGCGAGCGGCATGCCGATCGCCTGGGCCGGCGCGGTCGGCTTCGTCATCGCCGGCTGGAACGCCGACGGCGTACCCGCGCCACATCTGGGCTACGTCAGCCTGAGCGCCTTCGCCGCGCTGGCCGTGGCCAGCGTCGCCTGCGCGCCGCTCGGCGCGCGGCTGGCGCATGCCGTATCGCCCAAGACCCTGCGCCGCGCCTTCGCGGCACTGCTGATGCTGGTCGGCTTGAGGATGCTGTGGTCCTAAGCGCCACGGCTACCTGACGCGGTGTGGCCCGGGTGCAACCCGGGCCGGCGCGCGACACACCCTGGACTGCGTCCGGGCTACGCGCCCTTGACGGCGCTGCGCAGCGCCTCGATGCGTTTTCGGTTGACGTCGAAATCGCGGATGCCCAGGCGCGACGACGAGCGGACGTGGATCGCGTTGCTCGTCAGCGCGAATTCGAGGTCGTCGACGAAGCCCAGCGTCGGCGTGCTGGCTTCGGCGTACAGATAATCCGGCCGTTCTTCGATGATCGTGATGCGCGGCGTCGCGGCGAGCGCGCTGCGCAATCGTGCCCAGGCCGCGTTCGCATCCCCGGCAATCGGGAAAGGGGCGATGTAGTGCGCATCGCCTCCATCGACCTGGCTGCTGACCCAGTTCGGCTTCCAGCTGCGCGCAGCGCGAAAGCGCCCCCGCTCGATTCCCAGATCCCGCGGACGGCGTCCCGATAGTTTCAGCATGGTCATTCTCCGTTCAATCGGCCGGCATGAGTTCGTCCGGCAGGCACTGCACGCCTTTGATCTGCGAATCGAGCACGGCGTCGCGCAGCGCCGCGATTGCCTTGCGCCGTGGAAAGGTCTTGCGCCAGACCAGCGCGATGCGGCGGTGCGGGGCCGGCGGGGCAAAGGGCGTCGCCAACAGCAGCTTGTCGTCGGAGCGGTTTTCGACGGACGAGCGCGGCAGGACGGTGATGCCCAGGCCGCTGACGACCATGTGCCGGATCGTTTCGAGGCTGCTGCCGGTCTGCGGGCGCGTGCCTTCCGGATCGGCGTCGACGCACTTGGGACAGGCCTCGATGACCTGTTCGCGAAAGCAGTGCCCGGGACCGAGCAGCAGCAGCTTCTCGCCGGCGAGCTGCCGCGCCGGCACCTGCTTGGCACCCGCCCAGTGATGCTCACGCGGCACGACGACGACGAAGTCCTCGTCGTACAGCGACCAGGCGTGCAGGCCGTGCAGATCGACCGGCAGCGCGACGATGATGACGTCAAGCTCGTTGTCGCGCAGCTCTTCGAGCAGCTTGGCGGTGAAGTTCTCCTCGATCACCAGCGGCATCTGCGGCGCGCGGCTGCGCAGCAGCGGCACCAGCCCGGGCAGCAGGTAAGGTCCGACGGTGTAGATCGCGCCCAGGCGCAGCGCGCCGGTCAGCTCGTCGCGCCCCTCGCGCGCCATGTCCTCGATCAGGCGCGCCTCCGCGAGCACGCGGCGCGCCTGCGCGATGACGCGCTCGCCGACCGGCGTCGGCCGCGCCTCGCCGCGGTTGCGCTCGAACAGAATCACGCCGAGTTCGTCCTCGAGCTTTTTGAGCGCCACGGACAGCGTCGGCTGCGACACGAAAGAACGCTCCGCGGCGCGGCCGAAATGCCGCTCCTTGTCGAGGTTCACGAGGTATCGCAGTTCGGTCAGCGTCATGGGTTCACGCCCAGTCGCGCGCCACCAGGAACTTCTCGTATAGCTCGGCCTCGGCCGAGCCCGGTTCGGGCGTGTAGTCGTAACGCCACGCCGCCAGCGGCGGCATCGACATCAGGATCGACTCGGTGCGGCCGCCAGACTGCAGGCCGAACAGCGTGCCGCGGTCCCAGACCAGGTTGAACTCGACGTAACGTCCGCGCCGGTACAGCTGCCAGTCGCGCTCGCGCTCGCCGTAGGCCGTGTCCTTGCGGCGCTCGACGATCGGAAGATAGGCCGGTGCGTAGTGGTCGCCGACGCTGCGCATCAGCGCGAAGCTCTGCTCGAAACCGCCCTCGGCCCAGTCGTCGAAGAACAGACCGCCGATGCCGCGCGGTTCGTTGCGATGCTTGAGCACAAAATAGTCGTCGCACCATTTCTTCAGGCGCGGGTACAGGTCCGCGCCGAACGGATCGCAGGCGGCCTTGGCGGTCTGGTGGAAATGGCGCGCGTCCTCCTCGAAGCCGTAGTACGGGGTCAGGTCGAAGCCGCCGCCGAACCACCACACCGGCGGCTCGCCTTCCTTCTCGGCGAGAAAGAAGCGCACGTTGGCGTGACAGGTCGGCACGTACGGATTGCGCGGATGCAGGACCACTGACACGCCCATCGCGCGCCAGTGGCGACCGGCCAGTTCCGGGCGGTGCGCGGTCGCACTCGGCGGCAGACGCGTGCCCGCGACCTGCGAGTAGTTCACGCCCGCGGACTCGAACACCGCGCCCTCGCTCATCACGCGCGTCTCGCCGCCACCGCCTTCAGGGCGCTGCCAGGCATCGCGGCGGAACCGGCAGCGGCCGTCGGCCTGCTCGAAGCCGACGCACAGGCGGTCCTGCAGGTCGCGCAGATAGGCTTCAACGGTGTCGACGTTCATGGGTTAGCGCCGCAGGATGTGCCCGGTCTGCACGTCGCGGATCGTCGTCGGCTTGGCCAGCCCGCCGAGCGCGCCGGGAATGATCGCGTCGAGCTCGTCGCGAAACTGCATGCGCACCTCGCTGATGCTGCGCGCCGGCAAGCGGCCACCGCGGTTGGCGCTGGTCGACACCAGCGGACCGAATTCGCGGCACAGCGCGCGCAGCACCGGGTGCGCGGTCACGCGCACGGCGATGCTGTCGTGATCGCCGGTGAGCCAGGTGGGCGCGTCGGGCGAAGCCGGGAACACCCAGGTCGCCGGTCCCGGCCAGGTCGCGGTCGCGCGCTTCATCGCATTGTTCGACGGCAGCTCGACGAACAGCGGCAGATCCTCGAACTCGGCGGCAACGACGATCAGGCCCTTGCTCCAGTCGCGGCGCTTGAGCGAGAGCAGGCGCAGGCAGGCGGCGCGGTTGAGCGGGTCGCAGGACAGGCCCCAGACCGCTTCGGTCGGGCAGGCGATGACGCCGCCGTCCGCAAGCGCGTCGGCGGCCCGGCGCAGGTGCCAGGGGGCGATATCGAAAGCCATCGCGGCGCTCTCAGGTCTTCTTCGTCGCCACCTTCTTGGTGGCCTTCTTGGTCGCTTTCTTGGCAGCCTTCTTCGTAGCCTGCTTCGCAGCCTTCGGGGCGACCTTCTTCGCCGGTGCCGCCGCACCCTCGGCCGGCGCCTTCTTCGCCGCGGACTTCCGCGTCGTCTTCTTGGTCGGCGGCGGATTGGCTTCGGCCAGATAGGCCTCGCATTCGAGGCCGCTCAGGCTTTCGGCGTCGCGGCCCTTGGGGATGCGCGCGCGGCGCTTGCCGTCGGTGATGTACGGCCCGAAGCGGCCCTTGACGATGCGGATGCCGGACTCGCCGAAGACCTTGATCGTTGCCGCTTCCAGCGCCGCCGCCTTCTGCTCGATCAGCTCGATCGCGCGCGGCAGCTCGACCGTGTACGGATCGTCGTCCTTCTTCAGCGACACGAAGCTGGAACCGTGGCGCACGTAAGGCCCGAAGCGGCCGATGTTGACCTGGACCTCTTCGCCGTTGGGCAGCGTGCCGAGCTTGCGCGGCAGCTGGAACAGAGCGAGGGCGGCATCGAGCGTGATCGTGTCGATGCGCTGGTTCGCGCGCAGCGACGCGAAGCGCGGCTTGTCGGCGTCATCCTTCGTGCCGATCTGCACGAACGGCCCGAAGCGGCCCAGGCGCGCGGACACCGGCTTGCCCGAAACCGGATCGGTGCCAATCTGGCGCGCCTCCGAGACTTCCGCGCGCGACAGTTCCTGCTTCTCGTCGACGAGCTGCTTGAACGCGGTCCAGAACTCGGCAAGCAGCGGCTTCCACTGCTTCTCGCCGCGCGACACGGCGTCGAGATCGTCTTCCAGGTGCGCGGTGAACTCGAAGTCGACGTAGCGCGTGAAGTGCTCGGTCAGGAAACGGTTGACGATCATGCCAACGTCGGTCGGCGTGAACGCCTTGCCGTCGAGGCGCACATAGTCGCGCGCCTGCAGCGTCGAGATGATGCTGGCGTAGGTCGACGGACGGCCGATGTCGAATTCCTCCAGCGTCTTCACCAGGCTCGCTTCCGTGTAGCGCGGCGGCGGCTCGGTGAAATGCTGGTCGGCGGCCAGATCGACGAGCTTGACGCGCTCGCCGACGTCGAGCGGCGGCAGGCGCTTGTCGTCGTCGTCGTCTTCCTTGCCGCTGGGCGTGTCGACGCCTTGCGAATACACGGCGATGAAACCCGGATCGACCAGGGTCGAGCCGCTGGCGCGGAAGGCGTTGTCGGCGCCGGCGCGCAGCTCGACGGTGACCGTGTCGAACACCGCCTGCTGCATCTGGCAGGCGACCGTGCGCTTCCAGATCAGTTCGTAGAGCTTGGCCTGATCCGGATTCAGGAATCCGGCCACCTGCTTGGGCGTGCGCGCCGCCGCGGTCGGACGCACCGCTTCGTGGGCTTCCTGCGCGTTCTTCGACTTGGTCTTGTAGTAGCGCGGTTCCGGCGGCACCGCGCCGGCGCCGAACTGGTCGGCGATGGCCGTGCGGATCTCGACCAGCGCGTCCTGCGCGAGACTGACGGAGTCGGTACGCATGTAGGTGATCAGACCGAGCGTCTCGCCGCCCAGGTCGACGCCTTCGTACAGCTGCTGCGCGGTGCGCATCGTGCGGCTGGCGGTGAAGCCGAGCTTGCGGTTGGCCTCCTGCTGCAGCGTCGAGGTCGTGAACGGCGGCGCCGGGTTGCGGCGGCGCTGCTTCTTGTCGACGGCGGCGACGACCAGCTCGCCCTGCGCCGCCTTGGTCACGATCCCCTTGGCGGCCAGCGCGCCGACCGTGTTGGTCAGCGTGAACTGCTCGACCTTGCGCCCCTGCAGCTCGATCAGCTTGGCCGAGAATCTGATCGCGGGGGCCTGCGCCGACTTCTCCGCAGTCGCTTCCAGCGTCCAGTATTCGCGCGGCACGAAGGCCTTGATCTCTTCCTCGCGCTCGCAGATCAGGCGCAGCGCCGGCGACTGCACGCGGCCGGCGGACAGGCCCGGCTGCACCTTGCGCCACAGCAACGGCGAAAGATTGAAGCCGACCAGGTAGTCGAGCGCGCGCCGTGCCTGCTGGGCGTTGACGAGGTCTTCGGAGATCGCGCGCGGATGCTGGATCGCGTTCTGCACCTCGCGCTGCGTGATCTCGTAGAAGACCACGCGCTTGACCGGCTTGTTCTTCAGCGCGTTCTTCTCGCGCAGCAGCTCGACCAGATGCCAGGAGATGGCCTCGCCTTCGCGGTCGGGGTCGGTCGCGAGCCACAGCTCGTCGGCGTCCTTGAGCGCGGAAACGATCGCCCTGACGTGCTTTTCGTTGCGATCGATGACCTGATACTTCATCTCGAAGCCATGCGTCACGTCGACCGCGCCGTCCTTGGGCACCAGATCGCGCACGTGGCCGTAGGACGCAAGGACCTCAAAGTCCTTGCCCAGGTACTTCTTGATCGTCTTGGCCTTGGCGGGCGACTCGACGATGACCAGGTTCTTAGTCATGTAATTCATTATAGGAACCACCCGACGGTGGTTGCGGTTGCGCGCCTTATAAGCGGAACCGGGAGTGCTGTCTAGCACAACGTCGGCGCCGGCCTCGCGCACGCGTACGCGCGAGGCCGGCGGATATCCATCCTTAAATCAAGGCACTGGCAATGTTTTGCGCGCGCCAGCGATCGAGTTCAGTGCTTGAACTCGCCGTGGTAGTAAACCATCTCTTCGAGGTGACCGAAGGCTTCTTCGGCGTCCGGCTGGTTCATCAGCACGAGCAGGCAGACCCATTTGACGCGCTCGAGGTCGATCTCTTCCTTGAGCGCCATCAGCCGGTCGATCACCAGCTCGCGCAACGTGCCGTCGAGGATGCCCAGCTGCTCCAGGTACATCAGGAAGCCGCGGCACTCGGTCGAGATTTTTTCCATCTCCTCGCGCGCATACAGGCGCAGCGCGCCGCTGGGGCCGAAGACGATCGGCAGCTGGCGCTGTGCGGCCAGAGCGTCGAGCCAGCGGAAGGCGTGGCGGACCTCCTCGTCGGGAAAGCCGGCCGCGACCAGCTCCTCGTGCAGGGTGTCCTGGTTCTCGGCGTCCGAGAATTCGCCTTCCTGGTAGTTCTCCAGCAGGTACATCAGCACGTCGAGCACTGTCTCTTTCATGTCCCCGGCTCCGTCGTCGCTCATGCCAATTCCCCCGTCTCAGGCCCGTCGCAATCGCTGGTAGCGCCCACCCGCGGCCGCCACCACCTCACCCGCCAGCTCCAGCCGCGTCAGCGCCGCCTGCAGCGCCGCGATCGGTTGCTGCACGCGTGCCGCCAAGGTGTCGACCGGCACCGCTTCGTCGCCGAGCGCGAGCAGGACTTCCGCCTCGATGCCGTCGTGTGCGGTCTCCGTCCTGCCCGGCACGCTGCCAGTCTCGATCGCAGCACGCCGCGTGCCAAGCAGCGGCCCCAGCTCTTCCAGCACGTCGTCGACCGACTCGACCAGTTTCGCGCCCTGGCGGATCAGCGCATGGCAGCCGCGCGCCATCGGGTTGTGGATCGAACCCGGGATCGCGAATACCTCGCGGCCCTGCTCCAGCGCCAGTCGCGCGGTGATCAGCGACCCCGACTCGCGTGCCGCCTCCACCACCAGTACACCCATCGACAGCCCGCTGATGATGCGGTTCCGTCGCGGGAAGTTTTCGCCGAGCGCCGGCACCCCGAGCGGGAACTCCGACACCAGGGCGCCGTGCTCGGCGATGGCGTGCGCCAGCTCGCGATGCCGCGCCGGATAGACCCGGTCCAGCCCGGTGCCGCAGACCGCCACCGTGCCGCCGCCGGCGTCCAGTGCGCCGCGATGCGCCGCGCCGTCGATGCCCTGCGCCAGCCCGCTGGTGATCACCAGGCCGCGGCGCGCCAGCTCCGCGGCGAACGCGCGCGCGTTCTCCAGCCCCTGCGGACTGGCGCTGCGGGCGCCGACGACCGCCACCTGCGGCAGTCCAAGCCAGTCGGGATCGCCTTGCACGTACAACAGCGGCGGCGCCTGCGCGACCTCGCGCAGCGCCGCCGGATAGCGCGGATCGTCGATCGCGAGCGCGTGACAGCCCGGCTGTGCGAGCCAGTCCAGATCGCGTTGCAGCGCTTCTGCGTCGGGATGCTGCAATCCGCGGACTTGCGCGTCGCTCAGTCCCGCGGCGCGCAGCGCCCGCGCACTCGCCCCGACCGCAGCGGCGATCGACGGAAAAGTCCGGAGGAGCTTGTGGACTGCCACGCTGCCGATGCCCGGCGCGCGGCTCAGGACCAGCCAAGGTCTCAGGAGCTCTGCGTCCACACCATTAGGGTCGCCCAACGGCGATCCCGCCGCAAGCCCCCGTCACCCCGCGCGACGGCTATTCCCGCCCGTTGCCGAGGCCGCGGACGCGATCCAGCACGTGGATCTCGCGCTGCGCATTCATGACCAGCGCGAAGCTGACGCGCTCGTCGACCTTGAACACCATGATCGTCCCCGCGTACAGCTCGGGCAGCGGTTCCGCCCGTCCGGAGTAGGGATCGCGCGCGGTGCGGCCGGCCTGGAAGATGTCGAGCACGTGACCCGGCACCAGGCCCGAGTCGGAGCCGCGGCTGAGGGTCACGACCTGGTACTGGCCGATCTGCGAGACGCCGTCGAACACCGAGATGATGCGCCCGGCCAGGTCCGCCGGCGCAGGACGTGGATAGAAGTCGGCGGCAAAGGCCTCCGGTTCCGGCTCGATCAGGCGATCGCCGGCGCGCGTCTCGCGATAACTGTGCGCAATCAGCGCGGTGGCCGGCTTGCCGAGCCGGCGCAGGTCCACGCCGGCGACCGGGACCGCCTCCCAGCCGAGCATCTCGCCGCTGTCGGGATCGATGAACTTCTGGCCGATGCGCACCGCGTCGTAGCTTGGCAGGGGGTCCGCGGGCATGTTCTTGACGTACACCTCGGCGCCGGCGCCCTCGATCAGGTGCGGATCGGCGAAGCCGAGCACATAGGGCGCGCGCGCCAGCTCCTCGGCCGAGACCACGCGCGAGCTGCGCAGGAAATCGCGGATCACGTCGAGCGGGATGGTCGGGATCGCCTGGTCCAGCGGCACTTCGCGAATCTGCGGCGACAGGTATTCGGTACTGAGGTCTTCGCGCACGATCGCGGGGCGGCCGTCGCGCATCACCAGCGTCAGCACGTCGCCCGGAAAAATCTGGTGCGGGTTGCGGACCTGGTCGTTGACGTACCAGATCTCCGGCCACTGCCAGGGCTCCAGCAGGTAACGGTTGGCGATGCCCCACAGCGTGTCGCCCTTCTTGACGACATAGCGCAGCGGCGCCTCTTCGCGCAGCGCCGGCGCTGCGTCGTCGGCGGGTGCGTCGAGCGACGTTTCCGGCGACAGCGCGGTCTCTTCGACCGGCATCGACTGCGGCGCTTCCGCGGCCGGCGCACGCGCCGGGGACACCGTGCGTTCGGGCGTCTGCGCGCAACCGGCGAGCGACAAAAGGCCTATGCCCGCAATGCCGTGCAGACACCTCGAAACGATATACTTGGGCATGGCGGCACCTTCCCTGCGGGTTACGCCTGAGTGGTTGGATTCCGGAAGTTGCGACAGCGCAGCCGCCCGGACGCCAACGGACCTTTAAACTCTAGACGGCTCAATCGTTTGCCGTCAACTTTGCCAGTTGTTTCTCAAACATCGTTCCGCCGCAACCCCCGACTCGCCCCCCGACTCGACGTTCCAAGCCGCAAGCCGCGTATGGCGCTCCTGACGATTCTCCACCACCCCGATCCACGTCTGCGGCAGAAGGCCGCAGCGGTCAGCGTTTTCGACGCCGGCCTGCAGAAGCTGATCGACGACATGTTCGAGACCATGTACGCCGCGCCCGGCGTCGGCCTGGCGGCGAACCAGGTCGGCGTCGCACTGCGGCTGGCGGTGATGGATTGCAGCGAGGACAAGGCGCAGCCGCAACCGATGGTGATCATCAACCCCGAGATCGTCGCGCCGTCCGAGCCGGAAATCATGGAAGAAGGTTGCCTCTCGGTGCCGGGCGTCGGCGACAAGATCGAACGCTATCGGCGGCTGACGCTGCGCGCCCTCGACCGCGAAGGCAAGCCCTTCGAGCTGCAGGCCGAAGACCTGTTGGCGCAGGCAGTCCAGCACGAAGTCGATCACCTCGACGGCAAGCTCTACATCGATCGCCTGTCGAGCCTCAAGCGGGAGCGCCTGCTGAAGAAATTGCGCAAACAGCAGGCGGAAGCCTGAATACCGCCCCATGAAGCTGGTCTTCGCCGGTACGCCGGAATTCGCGGTGAGCGCACTCGACGCGCTGCACGCCGCCGGTCACGACATCGTCGGTGTCTTCACGCAGCCCGATCGGCCCGCCGGCCGCGGCCGCAAGCTCACGCCCTCGCCGGTGGCGCAGCGCGCGGAGCAGCTCGGGTTGCGGGTGTTCAAGCCGGAAAAGCTGCGCGGCGAGGCGCAACAGGTCCTGAAGGATCTCGCGCCCGAGGCCATGGTCGTGGTCGCTTACGGCCTGATCCTGCCGCAGGCAGTGCTCGACATTCCGGCCCACGGCTGCCTCAACATCCACGCCTCGCTGCTGCCGCGCTGGCGCGGCGCGGCGCCGATCCAGCGCGCAATCGAGGCCGGCGATCGCGAGACCGGCGTGACGATCATGCGCATGGAGGCCGGGCTCGACACCGGGCCGATGCTGCTGCGCGCCGCCGTCCCGATCGACGAAGCCACCACTGGCGCCGACCTGCACGATCGCCTCGCCGCGCTCGGCGCCCAGCTCATCGTCGACGCGCTGACCCGGATGGAGCGAGGCGATTTGCCCAGCCAGGCCCAGCCCGCCGAGGGCGCGACCTACGCCGCCAAGCTGAGCAAGGAGGAGGCACGCATCGACTGGTCGCGGCCCGCGGACGAAGTCGCGCGCCGCATTCGCGCCTTCAATCCGGCGCCGGTGGCGTGGACCGAACTCGACGGCGAACGGGTGCGGCTGTTCATGGCGCGCGCGCAGCCGACTGCACCCGACTGCGAAGCCGGACGCATCGTCGCCGGCGAGGGCTTGCTCGTCGCCTGCGGCCGCGGCGCGGTGCGCATCGAACGCCTGCAATGGCCGGGCGGCCGTGTCCTCGATGCACGCGAAGCGCTGGCATCGCGCCGGCTGGCGGGCCAGCGCTTCCAGTAGCGCCATGCCGTCCCCGGACGATCCCGAATTGCCGCCGCCGCCGGAACGGCCGGACTGCTGTTTCGGCGGCTGCGCGCAGTGCGTGCTCGACGGCTATGTCGACGACGTGCACCGCTGGCAGGCGCAAGTCGAAGCCATCCTGGCGCGCCGGCAGGCGGCGCGCGAGGATGGCACCGGTGATCGGCCGCTACAGGATTGAGTCTGCGGCCAGCGCCGCCGCGCACACGTAGGAGGGCAGCAGGAACGACGCCATCTCCTCGGCCGGCACCGCCCAGCTGAACAGGGCACCCTGCACCGCGTCGCAGCGGTTGTTGCGCAGGAAAGCCAGCTGCTGCGCGTTCTCGACGCCTTCGGCGATCACGCGCAGGCCCAGCGTGCGCCCCAACGCGATCACCGCGCGGCAGATCGCCGCATCGTTGCCGTCGGTCTGCAGGTCGCGCACGAAGCTGCGGTCGACCTTGAGCGCGCTGAGCGGAAAGCGGCGCAGGTGCGCCAGCGAGGAATAGCCGGTGCCGAAATCGTCGAGTGCGATCAGCACGCCCATCGCGCGCAGCGCCTGCAGCAGCTGCTGGACGCGTTCGACGTCGCGCATCAGCATCGACTCGGTGACTTCAAGTTCCAGCCAGCGCGCGTCGAGTCCGCTGGCACGCAGCACGTCCTGCACCTTGCCGGCGGCATCGTCGCGGTGCAGCTCGATCGCGGACAGGTTCACCGACACCGTGATCCGGCGCAGGCCGCGATCCTGCCAGATGCGGTTCTGGCGGCAGGCCTCGCCCAGCACCCAGTCGTCGATCGCCTCGACCAGGCCGCTTTCCTCGGCGACGTGCATGAATTCGCCCGGCAGCATCAGACCGCGTTCCGGATGCTGCCAGCGCACCAGCGCCTCGGCGGCGACGACTTCGCCGCTGCACACGTCGAACTGCGGCTGGTAGTACACGCGCAGCTCGCCGTGCTGCAGGGCGCGGCGCAGCTCGTTCTCGATCTTGAGGAACTCCTGCACGCGCGCATTCATGTCGCTGGTGAAGAAGCGGAACGCATTGCGCCCCGAGTTCTTCGCCGCGTACATCGCCGCGTCGGCGTGCTTCATCAGGTGTTCGGCATCGCCGCCGTCGGCCGGATACATCGCGATGCCGATGCTCGCGGTGGTCGTCAGCAGATGCTGCTCGACCGTGAACGGACGCGCGATTGCATCGAGAATCTTGGCGGCGACATGCGCGACCTGCTCGGCATCGGCGACGCCGGGCATGACCACGACGAACTCGTCGCCGCCGTGGCGCGCGACCGTGTCGGTGCCGCGCACCGAGGTGCGCAGACGTTCCGCCATTTCGCGCAACAGCGCATCGCCGATGCTGTGTCCGAGCGAGTCGTTGATGTTCTTGAAACGGTCGATGTCGATGAACATCACCGCAAAGCCCTGATCGTTGCGCCGCGCCGCCTCCATCGTCTGCTGCAGGCGATCGCCGAGCAGGTAGCGGTTGGGCAGGTTGGTGACGGCATCGACCTGCGCCAGATACAGGATGCGTTCCTCGGCCGCCTTGCGTTCGGAGATGTCGGAAAACACCGCGACGTGATGCGTGGTCCGGCCGATGGCGTCACGCACCAGCGAGATGTTGAGCCATTCCGGATAGATTTCGCCGTTCTTGCGCCGGTCCCAGACTTCGCCGCGCCAGACGCCGGTTTCCTTCAGCTTCTGCCACATCTCTTCGTAAAAGGCGCGATTGTGCTTGCCCGAGGACAGCACCTTCGGCATCTTGCCGCGCACCTCGTCCTCGCTGTAGCCGGTGATCTGGGTGAACGCGCGATTGACCGAGACGATACGGTTCTCGGCATCGGTGATCATGATCGCTTCGCCGAGATGCTCGAACACCTCGGACGACAGCCGCAGCCGGTTCTCGTTGCGCTCACGCTCGGTGATCTCGCGCAGCAGTGCGCGGTTCTTGTCGGCGAGTTCGGCGGTGCGCTCGGCGACGAGCCGTTCGACGCGCGACGACTTGCCGGTCAGCACCATCAGGAATCCGCCAAGCAACGCGGAGAACAACAGCACGCCGACCTGCGTCAGCCAGGCCTGCAGCGAGCGATGCGCGAACAGGTAGGCCTCGCTCGCGTCGATCCGCAGGCGCCAGCGGCGTCCGCCGAGATCGTGGTCCGCTGCCCAGCTCAGCGCGGCGGCCCCCGCGCTCGCCGAGCGATACAGGACGCCGGGGTCCGCAGCGGCGCTGGCATCGACCAGCGCGATGGTCACATGCTCCAGCGGATACCTGGACAGCACGTGGTGCATCAGCATGTCGAACTGAACTGCGCCGACGACGTAACCCGATCCTTGCGGTGCATCGACCGGGACGAATGCCAGCGCACCACGGCCGACGCCGAACAAGAGCTTGATCGGCGACGTCAGGCGCAGGCCGCCGGCCGAGCGTGCCGCTGCGAGCGTCTGCGCCCGTGCCGATTCGGACCCGAGATCGAAGCCGCGGACGTCCACGACACCCGCCACCGGGAACTGGTACAGCACCGGGAAATATGCCGCGCGCGGCGACACCGGACGCCGGGCGCCACTTGCATCGATCTCGTAAAGGCCGGCGCCATTGTCGGTCCGCGGCACCCAGCCGACACGATCCAGACCGGGGGCGCGCCCGAGTACCCCTTGCGCAAAACGCTCGAACTGCTCGACTTCCACATAAGTCGACGACTCGAAGTAGTTCGCCAGCATCAGCACCGCGCCGACCGCTTCGTCGAGCGTCACCTGCAGATGGCGGTCGATCGCCAGCGCGGTGCGGTCGAACTCCGCGGTGATGCGACGACTCTCGGCCCGGTTGGTCTGGTGCACGATCACAGCACCAACCGCGAGCGAAATCAGCACCGTCACCGCGACCGGCACCAGCCGGCGGCGTGCGCTCGACCGTCGCTGCGCCGCCGCGACCAGCAGCAGCGGCGCGACCAGAAACACACCCATGCAATCGCCGATCCACCAGGTCAGCCAGTGGAACATGAATTCGTCGGCCGACAGCCCGCCGCTCCAGTACAGCGTCAGGCTGCCGACGGTGGCTGCGATCGCGGCCGAGGCCAATCCGCCGAGCGCGAAGAAGCGCCAGACGTCGGTGCCGTCGTCGAGGGTCGTCGGCGCCGCGACATAGCGGCGCACCAACCCGGCGCCCACCAGGCCCTCGACCGTCGAACCGCTCGCAATCGCGGCGGCGACCCACAGGACATCGGACGTTACCGCCGCCTGCGCGCAGCCGACCCAGACATTGACCGCGAACGAACCCAGCCACACCCCGGGCCACAGGCGGCCGCCCCACAACAGCAGCATCGCCAGCATGATTCCGGACGGCGGCCAGATCGGCGTCGCATAGCCCGGAGGCTGGGCGAGCTGCAACCCGGCCCAGCCCGACAGGCAATAGAGCAGCGCGAGCAGAACCGCGCGCACGAACCAGCCGCGCCGGTCCGGTGCCGGCAGCGCGAGTTTCGCCGGGCCGCGGCGTCCACGAATCCGCCGCTCCTCGCCCGGCGACTGCGGTGGGCGCTCTACAAAAGTCATGCACCGAGCTTATCGGCCGCTTATCCCCACGCTGCGTAGACGATTTGTCCAAGGCACTCCCGGCCCGACCAACGGCGGAACCCGGTCAGCCTGAAGCGGCGGCCGATGACTTACTCGCGGGCGAAGAATCGTGCGTAGCGGGGCAGCGGCGTCGTCAGCTACTGCAGAACGCAGCTGCCATCCCTGCCATCGCGAACGAAGTAGTCCGTGGACAGATAGCCGTTGGCCGCGGAAATCACGTTCTGACCGGCACCGAGGAACACGGGCGTGTGCGTGCGCGTCGTACCGTCCAGCTGCGTCAGGGGCAGGCCGTTGACCGAGACATTGAGCAGGTACGTGCCGTTGTCGAACAGGTTGACGTAGGGCTGCACCCGGCCCGTTGCGCCGTTGAAGGCGCAGCCGGGCACGACGGTCGCGTAGGACTTGCCACTGGCGCCGTACTCCAGCGTTCCGTCGGCGCTGAAGGTGTTGCCGGACATGTCTGGCAGGCTGCAGTTTCCGGGGCTTACCGTGTAGCTGTAGCGGTCGGCGGTCTTTCGGCCCAGCGCGACCACCACATTGTTGCTGCCATCGACCAGCCAGACGTTGCTGGACGGGTCACTGGCCGTCACTTGCACCAGCGGCGCCCCGTTGAGCGAGACGGTTGCGCTCGCGTTCTGCTTGGGATTGAACAACCCGGCCTCGATCACCGGCGCCTGAAGCCCGGTCGAGGGGTTGGCCGCACATTGCACGGTCGTCGACGCGTAGGTCTTGCCGCTCGCACCGACCTGCATGGTCGTCGCGGCCCAGGCCACGGGGGTCAGGTTCAGACCCGCGAGGAGCGCGGCGGCTGCAGAGATCCAGGGGACGTGATTCATGTTCGACTCCTACTTGAACGTTGCGGTGACGCTGCGCGCCTGGCTCATCGTCAGCGTGCACGCCTTCTTGCCAGTGCAGGCGCCCGACCATCCGAGGAAGCTGTGCCGCTTCGCGGCCGTCGCCGTCAGCTTCACCAGCGTGCCCGGCGCGTAGTCCTGCTGGCAGTCGGTGCCGCAGCTGATGCCGGCCGGACTGCTGCGGACCGTGCCGGCACTCGCCGGGCCCGCCAGCGTGACGCTCAGCGTGTAGGTGAGCGGCGCGAAGGTCGCCGTCGCGCTGTGGGCCGCATTCATCGTCAGATCGCAGGGCCCAGCACCGGAACAGTCGCCGCTCCAGCCGCTGAACACGCTGCCCGCCGCAGGCGTCGCCGTCAGTGAGACGCTGCTGCCCCAGTCGACGGTCGTCGCGCAGGTCGCACCGCAGTCGATGCCGCTGCCAGTCACGCGGCCCGCGCCGCTGCCGCCGAGACTGACCGACAGCGCCAGGCGCAGGCGGTTGAACGTGGCCGTGACGGTCGTGTCCTGGTCGAGCGTGAAGCTGCAATCGGCCGTGCCGACGCAAGGTCCGCTCCAGCCGTCGAAGACGCTGCCGGCGTCGGCCTGGGCGCTCAGAGAGACGCTGCTGCCGGTGTCCATGAGCGTGTCGCAGGTCGTGCCGCAGTCGATGCCGCTGCCGCCCACGTGGCCGCTGCCGGTGCCAGCCGGGGCGACGACAAGCCAATACTGCGGGACCACCGCCCAGGGGTCGAGCACTGCGAGCCGGAAATCCTTGCTCACCTGCGTGCCGTCGGCGTCGCGCGCGCTCAGCGTGAAAGCGAACGCCCCGGCGGCGGTGGGCGTGCCGGACAGCACGCCGCTAGCCGGGTCGATGGACAAACCCGCCGGCAGGGAGCCGGCAAGCACATCGACCGCGTACGGCGTGTTGCCGCCGACGACGACGGTGCGCGCCGTGTACGGCTCGGCAAGTGTGCCGTCCTGCAGGTGGTCGACCATGCCGAGCGCTGCGGCGGCCTCGAAGCCCGCCATCTGCGCGCCGATGTAATCGCCGAGAATCGTCACCGTGGCCGGGTCGCACTCGGCCTTGTACGAGGGGTCTGTCGGGTCGGCGATCGCCGGGTGCTTGCTGCACAGCGCCTCGTGCGTCTCGGCATCAAACGGTCCGCTGTACTGATAGAACTCGTAGCGTCGCGTCACCACCTCGTCGCCGCCCGGCAGGTCCTCCGGGGCGCCGGCGAGGTCGTTGTTGGCGCCGGCGGGGTTGTTGAACTCGGTCTGCATGATCTGCCACTCGACTTCGACTTCGTCCGGCTCGCCGTTGGTCCAGTTGCGATCGGCCGGGTCGGCCGGGTCATCGGAGACGAGGTCGGCCAGCGCCACCTCGGCGTTGTTGTGTGTCGTCGTGCGGATCTCCTTGACCCAGGTCGCGTCGCCAAACTCGAACTGCGGGACCTCGGGCGGCGGAGGCGCCTCGATCACTGCCTGCACCTGCGCCGGCTGCACCTGCGGGATCGCCGGCGAGTAGACGAACGTCGGCGTGGCGACGTTCACCACCGGCCCCAGCACCAGCGTGCCGGGCATCAGCGGATCCTCGACCAGCCAGTGGTAGGTGACCCGGGTCGGCGCGCCGTAGAAGCCGATGCCGAAATGCTCGCAGCCGATGTTCACCGAGATATCGGTGCACATGTGGCCATTGGTCGGCGATGGCGGAGCGGGCGGCACCGCGGTGTACGCGGAGAACGTGCCGCTGGCGGCGTCGTAGCGCGCCTCGTAGCGCACGAACACCCTCGGATGCGCCGGATCGGCGTTGTCTTCGGTGATGCGCGGGGCGCCGTAGTGATTCCAGTCGAAGGTGTAGGTGATATCGGTGCTGTGCACGTCATCGAGTTCAATCTCGAAGCCGTGCGTGGGCGTAGTGGTGTCGTTGAACACGTCGAAGTTGTTGAGGTCTCCGAACGCGGTGCTCGCCAGCGCCGGTGCGGATGCGAACGTGCACGCGGCGGCAAGCGCGGCGAACGCGGCCGCCGGGCGCAATTTACGTGATGTCATGGCAAGACCCCTCCACAGGAAGTGTGTCCACTGTGGCGGGGGACACCTT
>JBAZXW010000017.1:0-93558 GCA_041659605.1 Sinimarinibacterium sp.
TGAAAGTGGCTCATAGTGGCGCCACCATGGCGCCATTGCAATCAGTCTGGTTGGTCTGCTCCAGCCAGAGCATCCCTGTAGGTGTGCTGCTAAACTCCTGTCCCAGATTTGTTCCCAGTTTTCTGGGTATTCGGCCTGTGAATAAAGTCTGTTTTTCTGTTTGTTTATAGTGGGTTGTGGCTGGTTGGTGTTACCTCCATCCGCCCCAGCCACTTAAATCTTCCTTCAGGCAGGCCCATGTCCGACTCGAAGCTGATGCTGTTTTCCGGGAACGCCAATCCCAAGCTCTCGCGCGACATCGCGGCCTACCTGAAGACCTCGATCGGCCAGGCCGTCGTCGGCAAGTTCTCCGACGGCGAGATCCAGATCGAGATCCTCGAAAACGTGCGAGGCAAGGACGTGTTCGTCGTCCAGTCGACCTGCGAGCCGACCAACGACAACGTCATGGAGCTGCTGCTGATGCTCGACGCGCTCAAGCGCGCATCGGCCAGCCGCATCACCGCGGTCATTCCTTACTTCGGTTATGCGCGCCAGGACCGTCGTCCGCGTTCGGCGCGCGTGCCGATTTCGGCCAAGGTCGTCGCGGACATGATCGGCGAATGCGGCGCCGACCGCGTGCTGACCTTGGACCTGCACGCCGACCAGATCCAGGGCTTCTTCGACATCCCGGTCGACAATGTCTACGCCAGCCCGGTGCTGCTCGGCGAGATCTGGCGCCAGAAGTACGACAATCTGATCGTCGTCGCGCCGGACGTCGGCGGCGTGGTGCGCGCGCGTGCGATCGCCAAGCGCCTGGATGACGCCGACCTGGCGATCATCGACAAACGTCGCCCCAAGCCCAACGAGTCGCGCGTGATGAACATCATCGGCGACGTCAGCGGTCGCACCTGCGTGCTGGTCGACGACCTCGTCGACACCGCCGGCACCCTGTGCAAGGCGGCAGCGGCACTCAAGGAGGAAGGCGCGATCAAGGTCGTCGCCTATGTCACCCATCCGGTGCTGTCCGGACCGGCGATCAAGAACATCAGCAATTCGGAACTCGACCAACTGGTGGTGACCGACTCGATTCCGCTCTCGGCCGCGGCGCTGGCCTGTCCGAAGGTGCGCCAGCTGTCGATTGGCGGCCTGCTCGCCGAAACCATCCGCCGCATCTCCGCGGAAGAATCGGTCAGCTCGCTCTACATCGACTGACCGCGGCTGTTGGAGCGGCCCTGGCTGGGCGATTCTTTTTCCCGCCGCCGGACCGAATCGCGCCTAAGCCGTGCTCCTGCAAGGAAAAAAGCTGCTTGGGCGCTGCCCGGGCGCTCCTGTATAATCCGCGCCCCCATCGCCTGGTCGCGGGCGGTGGTTTTTCTTTTTGGAGCCAAATATGAAACAGAACTTTGTCGTTGCCGCCGAGACACGCGCGGACCAGGGCAAGGGTGCGAGCCGCCGCCTGCGTCGCGTGGGAAAGATCCCGGCGATCGTCTATGGTGGTACTGAAGCCCCGGTGTCGCTCACCATCTCCGCGAACGAGATCGGCAAGCAGCTGAAGGTCGAAGCCTTCTACTCGCACCTGCTCACGCTGAACCTGAACGGCACCAACCAGCAGGTCGTGCTCAAGGACCTGCACCGCCACCCGGTGACCGGCCTTGCGATGCATGCCGACTTCCAGCGCGTGCTCGCCGACAAGGCGCTGCGCATGCACGTGCCGCTGCACTTCAAGGGCGCGGAGATCGCACCGGGCGTCAAGACCGGCGGCGGCATCGTCGAGCATCTGCTCAACCAGGTCGAAGTCGAGTGCTTGCCCAAGGACCTGCCGGAGTTCATCGAGGTCGATCTGTCGGGCATGAACGTCAACGACTCGGTGCACCTGTCGCAGCTGACGCTGCCGGCCGGCGTCGCACTGATGCAGCTCAAGCACGGCAACGACCAGTCGGTCGTCTCGATCCACCTGCCGCGCGCTGCGGTCGAGGAAGAGACCCCTGTCGCGACGCCGGCGGAAGGCGCAGCGGCAGCGGGTGCCGCCGCTCCGGCCGCGACGGACGCCAAGAAGGACGAGAAGAAGTAAGCCGGACGCGCTGCGGCTCGCCGCAGCATCCCGGTTCGGCCCGTCCGTGCCCCGTGCCCGGGCGGGCCTTTTTCGTTGAGCCACTCGAATGTCATCGGACACCGACCTGTACGCAGTCGTCGGCCTCGGCAACCCGGGCGACGAATACGCGCGCACGCGCCACAACGCGGGCTTCTGGTTCGCCGACCGGCTCGCCGAGCGCGGGCGCGCGAGCCTGCGCCGCGAATCCAAGTTTCATGGCGACTTCGCACGCCTGAAGCTGGGCGGCGTGGACGTGCTGCTGCTCAAGCCGCAGACGTTCATGAACCGCAGCGGCCAGGCGGTGCAGGCGCTCGCGCAGTTCTACAAGCTGCCGCCCGACCGCATCCTGGTCGCGCACGACGAGCTTGACCTTCCGGTCGGCACGACGCGCCTCAAGCTCGGCGGCGGGCACGGCGGCCACAACGGCCTGCGCGACATTCACCGCGCGCTGGGCGACGGTTATCGGCGCCTGCGCGTCGGCATCGGCCATCCGGGCGACAAGAACCTGGTGCTGAACTACGTGCTCGGCCGCCCGGGCCGCGACGACGAGACGGCGATTCAGGCCGCGCTCGATCTGTCCGCCGACGCAGTCGAGACCTGGCTGGCGCGCGGATGGGAGCGGGCGCTGAGTCAGCTGCACACCGGGAAAACATAGACTCCCTCTCCCCGCGCTCGCGGGGAGAGGGTTGGGGTGAGGGGCGCGCCCTTGCCCCCTCACTCTAATCTCTCCCCCTGAAGGGGGAGAGAGGACAAGGATTAAAGGACATCCATATGGGTATCAAGTGCGGAATCGTCGGACTGCCGAACGTCGGCAAGTCCACCCTGTTCAACGCGCTGACCAAGGCGCAGATCGCCGCCGAGAACTACCCGTTCTGCACGATCGACCCCAACATCGGCATCGTGCCGGTGCCGGACGCGCGCATGGACGCGCTCGCAGTGATCGTCAAACCGCAGCGCACGCTGCCGGCGACGGTCGAGTTCGTCGACATCGCCGGCCTCGTCGCCGGCGCGAGCAAGGGCGAAGGCCTGGGCAACCAGTTCCTTGCGCATATCCGCGAGACGGACGCGATCACCCACGTCACCCGCTGCTTCGACAATCCGGACGTGATCCACGTCGCCGGATCCACCGACCCGATCCGCGACATCGAGATCATCCACACCGAGCTCGGTCTCGCCGATCTCGACACCGTCAACAAGGCGGTCGACCGCGCGGGCCGCAACGCCAAGACCGGCAACAAGGAAGCGATCGCCAAACACGAGCTGCTCAAGCGCGTGCAGGCCCACCTCGATAGCGGCGCCCCGGCCCGCTCGATGGCGCTGACCGAGGAAGAACGCCCCCTCGTCCGCGAACTGCAGCTGATCACCGCGAAGCCGGCCCTGTACATCGCCAACGTCGACGAAGCCGGCCTCACGCAGGGCAACGATTACCTGCGCCGCGTGCAGGAATACGCGGCCGCCGAAGGCTCCGAAGTCGTGCCGGTCTGCGCCGCGATCGAAGCCGAGATCGCGCAGCTCGACGACGCCGACAAGGCCGCCTTCCTCGCCGATCTGGGGCTCGAAGAACCTGGCCTCAACCGCGTCATCCGCGCCGCCTACAAGCTGCTCGGACTGCTGACCTACTTCACCGCCGGCGTGCAGGAAGTGCGCGCCTGGACCGTCAAGGTCGGCGCCACCGCGCCGCAGGCGGCCGGCGTGATCCACACCGACTTCGAAAAAGGCTTCATCCGCGCCGAAGTCATGGCCTATGCCGATTTCGTCCAGTACAAGGGCGAAGCCGGTGCCAAGGAAGCCGGCAAGTGGCGGCTCGAGGGCAAGGAATACGTCGTGAAAGACGGCGACGTCATGCACTTCCGCTTCAACGTCTAAGGACACAAGTCTCGACGGGCGCGGGTGATTTCCTTAAACTGCGCGCCCCCGACGTGGTGATGTAGCTCAGACGGTTAGAGCGCGGCACTCATAATGCTGAGGTCGGTGGTTCGATTCCACTCATCACCACCATTTTTCAATCGACTTAGCGCGGCCATTGATCCGCAGGACAGAAGTTGCGGGGCTTTTGCGGAATCCCACTACCTGAGCAGGCCGAGATTCTGAATGGCCTGGCGCCGGAGCCGGGCCGCGCGGCGGTCGTCCGGAGAATCCGGGCTACGCCACCTGCCCGGCGGCATGGCCGGATGCCCAGGCCCACTGGAAGTTGAAGCCGCCCAGGTGGCCGGTCACGTCGACCACCTCGCCGATGAAGTACAGACCCGGGACCTTGCGCGATTCCATCGTCGTCGACGACAGCTCGTGGGTGTCGACACCCCCAAACGTCACTTCGGCCGTCCGGTAGCCCTCGGTGCCGCTGGCGACGATCGGCCAGTCGTGAAGCTGCGCGGAGATCTCCTGCAGCTTTGCCGGAGCGATCTGCCGCAGCGGCAGGTCGCCGAGCTTGAGCTCGCACAGGCGCTGCGCCAGGCGCTTGGGCAGGACCTCGGAGAGCACGGTCCGGAGCTCGGCGGCGGGCCGCTCACCGCGCTGGGCCACGAGGTATTCGCGCGCATCACGGTCCGGCAGCCAGTCGATGCTGAGGGCGGCACCGGGCTCCCAGTAGGTCGAGATCTGCAGGATCGCCGGGCCGCTGATCCCGCGATGCGTGAACAGGAAGCCGCCGCGGAAGGCGTGGCCACCGCACCGCGCCTCGACCGGCAGGGCGACGCCGCTGAGATCGGCGTAATCGTCCAGGTGCCGGCCGCTGAGCGTGAGCGGCGCCAGCGCCGCGCGCGTCGGCACGACGCGGTGCCCGAACTGCCGCGCCAGCTCGTAGCCGAATCCGGTCGCGCCCATTTTCGGGATCGACAGCCCGCCGGTCGCCACCACCAGTGCGCTCGCCTGCATCTCGCCGTGCGTGGTGGCAAGCGCGAAGCCCGCGTCCTGCCGGCGCACCGCGTGGATGGCACACTCGGTCTCGATCGCCACCCCGGCCGCGGCGCATTCGTCCAGCAGCATCTTCACGATCAGCTTCGACGACTCGTCGCAGAACAGCTGGCCGAGCTCCTTCTCGTGCCAGGCGATGCGGTGCCGGTCCACCATCGCGATGAAGTCCCACTGCGTGTAGCGCGCCAGCGCCGACTTGCAGAAATGCGGATTGGCGGAAACGTAGTTCTCCGGCGTGACGTGCAGGTTGGTGAAATTGCAGCGCCCGCCGCCCGACATCAGGATTTTTTTGCCGACGCGGTTGGCGTGGTCGAGGACCCGCACGCGCCGGCCGCGCCGGGCGGCCTCGATCGCGCACATCAGCCCGGCCGCTCCTCCGCCGAGGATGACGATGTCGTGGTGCATGCGCGACCATCATACTGACGTGCCCATTTACCCCGAAACGCCTCATGCTCAGAATTGCCGAACTGACCCTGCCGATCGACCACCCCGAGGAGGCGCTGCGCGCCGCCGTCGCCGCGCGGCTGGGCGTCGAGGACGGCGGGTTGCTGTCGCTTAATGTGTTCAAACGCAGCCATGACGCGCGCAGGAAGGGCGCGGGCCTGGTGTTCGTCTACATCGTCGACGTGGGCGTCGCCGACGAGGCAGCGGTGCTCGCCCGCCTGCGCGGCGACCGCCATGTCAGTGTGGCGCCCGACATGCGCTACCGCTTCGTCGCGACCGCGCCTCCGCCGTCGGCGCGCCGGCCGCTGGTGGTGGGCTTCGGCCCCTGCGGCATCTTCGCCGCGCTGGTGCTGGCGCAGATGGGCTTCCGCCCGATCGTCCTCGAGCGCGGCAAGGCCGTGCGCGAGCGCACCAAGGACACCTGGGCCCTCTGGCGCAAGGGCGTGCTCGATCCCGAGTCGAACGTGCAGTTCGGCGAAGGCGGCGCCGGCACGTTCTCCGACGGCAAGCTCTACAGCCAGATCAAGGATCCGAAACACTATGGCCGCAAGGTGCTGGAGGAATTCGTCAAGGCCGGCGCACCGGCGGAGATCCTCTACGTGGCGCGACCGCACATCGGTACCTTCCGCCTCGCCGGCGTGGTCGAGAAGATGCGGCGCGAGATCGAAAGCCTGGGCGGGGAGATCCGCTTCCGCCAGCGGGTCACCGATCTCGCGATCGAAGACGGCCGGCTGCGCGGCGTGACACTGGCCGACGGTGCGCAACTCGAAAGCGACCACGTGATCTTCGCCGTCGGCCACAGCGCGCGCGACACGTTTCGCATGCTGCAGCGGCGCGCGGTCCACATGGAGGCCAAGCCGTTCTCGCTGGGCTTTCGCATCGAGCATCCGCAGTCGATGATCGATCGCGCCCGCCTGGGCCGCTATGCCGGCCATCCCAAGCTCGGCGCCGCCGACTACAAGCTGGTGCACCACGCGCGCAACGGCCGCTCGGTCTACAGCTTCTGCATGTGCCCCGGCGGCACCGTGGTGGCCGCGACCTCCGAGCCGAACCGCGTCGTCACCAACGGCATGAGCCAGTATTCGCGCAACGAGCGCAACGCCAACGCCGGCATCGTGGTGGGCATCACACCGGAGGACTATCCCGGCGGGCCGCTGGCCGGTGTCGCGCTGCAGGAGCAGCTGGAGTCGCAGGCGTTCGTGCTCGGCGGCGGCACCTACGAGGCGCCGGGTCAGCTGGTCGGCGACTTTCTCGCAGGGCGGCCGTCCACGGCCCTCGGCGACGTCATCCCCTCGTACACGCCCGGCGTGCGCCTCGGCGATCTCGGCAGCGCCCTGCCCGGCTATGCGATCGAAGCGATCCGCGAGGCCCTGCCCGCGTTCGGCAGGCAGATCAACGGGTTCGACCGCCCGGACGCCTTCCTCACCGGCGTGGAAGTGCGCACGTCCTCACCCCTGCGCATCACCCGCGGCGAGGACTTGCAGAGTCTCAACGTCAGCGGGCTGTACCCGGGCGGCGAAGGCGCCGGCTACGCAGGGGGCATTCTTTCCGCGGCCGTGGACGGGATCCGGCTGGCCGAGGCGGTGACGCGGGAAATGACGGGAGCGAGCGCAGCGACGTATTTCGGGCCAACGTGAACGCCGATTTCGGCGGAATCCGCCTCACGGCACCATCGATCGGCAGCAACACCTATCCGCAGCGACCGTCCGGGCGCTCCGGATCGCCCTTCGCCCAGCGCGGATCGTCGATGTTGAAGTGCAGCAGCGACGGGCGCACGTAATCCGTCGGATTCACGATCCAGCGCAACTCGGGCCGCACATCCGCAGGGATGCCGTCCAGATCACGCTGGAACGTGGCCTGCCAGTCATCCTGCGCACCGTCGGGCGCGATGAAGTCGTGGTGATTGGGAATGAAGACCTGCGGCTGGATCGCCTCGGCGTACATGGCGGCATCGCGGAAGCCGTTGGTGAAGATGTTGAAGCCAAGGATTGCGCCCAGCATCACGTCGGTGGGCGGGATTTCGCGCATCCGGGCGAACAAGTCCGGCGCCGCTTCCTTTGCCGGGCCGACCGTGTCGTTCCAGACAACTGCAAAGTCATGCATGCGGAACTGGAACAGCAGGCTGCCACCTTCGTCGCCGCTGAGCCCGGTGGCCGTGTCGTACGGCGGCGTCCCGGGCGGGTGCACGATGTACGAACCCGGATCGGGCAGGAACAACGGGATGTTCGGAACACGGTCCGGATCCGGCGGCACAGCATCGGAGTGCACGTGTCGGAACGCGGTGATGCAGATGTCTGGCCGGAAAGCGTCGATTTCGACTACCTGTCCGGTCGCACTGCCCTCCTCCGTGACGGTGACACATTGCAGGCTGCGCTCGTCGCCATACAGCGCCTTGACCCCCGCGTCGAACTGCGCGCAGTTCTCCGGCGTTCCGACCAGCACGGCACAGGTCGCGCCGGCGATGCGGCTGACGAGCTCGCCGTGGTCGCCGTGGCCGTGGCCCAGGAAGATCGCCTCGGGGCGCAACGCGATCAGCTCGTCGACACTGGTCGGCACGTAGCCGGGGCGTTCGGTGCGGTACTGGATGAAGGCGTCCAGCAGCACGACATGACCGTTGAGGGCCGCGGCAAAACTCGAAATCCCGAACCAGGACACGATCGCCTGCCCCCGGCTGACCGCCCCGGTCCCGGGGTCGACATTCTCGGCACCGAACAGATGCCGACGTGCGGCAAGCATTGCTGCGAATTCCGGGGTGCCCGCAGCAGGGGCAGCGCAGGATTCCACCACTGGAGGAAGCGGGCCGCTCGTACCGGAACCCGGACCGCTCGATCCGCACCCCGGCAGCACAGCCAGCAACAGTGAAAGCGCTGCCGCACCCCCGCATCGCAGGCGTCGCATGGCGCTACTCGTCTTTATCGTCACGTCGGTTCTCCTCCCGTACGCTTTCGCCGACACAGTCGGCTCTCGCATCTCATTGCGTGCAGTTGCTGCGTGCTCCCTCAGCCACGCGCACCCACGCCGTATCGTTCCCGCGTATCGCGGATTTCCCGCGCCAGGCGCAGCCCTTTGTCGCGAATCGTGCGCCAGGCCAGACCCAGCTCGCCGGTGCTGAAAAAGCGCTTGCCGTACCTCCGCAGCGCGCGGCGGTCGATCTCGAAGCCGAGGCCGGGCGCGGACGGAAGTTCCAGTTCGCCATCGCGATGCACGAACGGCGTGGCCAGAATCGCGTCGCGCGCTTCCACCGTCCATGACGGTGGGTTAAGCGGGTATTCGAGGAAGCTGCGCTCGCGGTCTCCGCCGACGGCCATCATCTGCAGGTTCACGGCGAAGCCGATGCCATTGGTCCAGGTGTGCGGCGTGTACTTCAGGCCGTGCTGGCGACACAGGCGTATCACCTCCAGCGTCTGCGCGATTCCGCCGGTAAAGATCGCATCGGGCTGGAAATAACTGTAGCACCGACGTTCGATCATCATCTTGAGTTCGGGCAGGCCGCTGGAATGGATCTCGCCACCGGCGATCGGCACCTTGCTGTACGCGGTCAGGGCCGACAGATCCTCATATGCGTCCATTGCCAGCGGTTCCTCGATCCAGGCCACGCCGAGGTCCGCGCATGCGTCCGCGAATCGCTTGGCGCGCGGCAGGTCCCACAGCGGCGCGTCGGCGATCGCAGTGACACGCCACCCCTGGTTCGCATCGACCGCGATCGTCATGCGATCGCCCACCGCCCTGGCCACCGCTTCGACTTGGGCAATGTCCGCCGCTTCGTCGAAGTCGTGAACGCGCAGCTTGATCGCACGGAACCCCTCGGCGTAGCGCGCCTCCGCCTCGGCGACGCGCTCCCGCGGTGTCTTCACCTCGCCCGTGGAGGCGTACAGGCGAATCCGGCCGCCCTCTGCACCGAGCAGCTTGTAGACGGGCACGCCGGCCAGCTTCGCCTTGATGTCCCAGCACGCCGGCTCGACCCAGAAGTTTCGCAGCCCGAGATACGACATCTCGCGCAACCGCTGCTGCACCAGACCGATGTCGGTAGCGTCGATGCCGATCATGTAGGGCGCGATGATCTCGCCGAAGCCGCGCCGTTCGCCGTGCATCGCCGGACCGGCCGACCAGCCCTCGGCGCCGCTCTCCGTCACGATCCGGATCAGGTCGAAGCGGTTTTCCGTCTGCGGGTAGCCCGGGATCCAGCTCGGATAGAACGGCTTCCGCAATGGAAAGGCAACGTGATAGAGCTCGATTCGGGTAATGCGCGACATGGGGTCTCCTCGGTTTGTCGTTGATCTTGCAGAGCAGACCGCCTCTTGCACATTGACGGCAGCTCGGCAATTGATTGACATTTCGCGCCAAAGTGTCCGGTGTTCGCCATGCTGGAGCCTCGAACCGTTGCCAATGCCTATGTACGCAGCCTGCTCAACACTGCGCAGGCCTGCGGCGCATTGAGTAGCGAAGTACTGCGCGGTCTGCCGCTCGACGAAGCAGCGCTGGCGGCACCCAGTGGACGCGTAGGGGTGGCGTTGGTGAATCGGATATGGGAACGCGCCGTGGCTCTGAGCGCAGATCCGGCATTGGGGTTGAAGCTGGCCGGCGCCGTGACGCCGTCGACCTTCCGCGTTCTGGGACTGGCCGTGATGAGTTGCGCCACGCTGCACGAGGCCATCCAGATTCTGCTGCGCTATCAGCGGCTGGTCAGCGAGGCGGGAACGCTTTCCGCGCGACCCGGGCGTCGAGGCGAAGTCGATCTGGTCTACACGCAACAGCCCCTGCGATTCCAGATGCTCCCGCAGCAGGTCGAGGCGATTCTCGCCAGCGTTGTCTGCCAGGCGCGCTGGCTGGCGGGTCACAGCCTGCCGGCCGTGCACGCGACCTTCCGCCATCCGCCACAGGCCAGCCTGGATGAATACAGACGCGTGCTCGGCGCCGATCCCGAATTCGACGCGGACGAGGACAGGCTGTCCCTGACGCCGACATTCCTGACCACTCCGCTGCCGCATGCAGACGCAGAGTTGTGCCGGCTGCATTGCGATCTCGCTGACGAGGAACTGGCCCGCCTGCCACAGATCGGATCAATCGGCGCCTTCACACTGCAATGGCTGGCCTCGAGGGCGAGCGGCACGATTCGAGTCGGCGACTTGGCGCAGGCACTGGGGCTCAGCGTGCGCAACCTGCAACGCCAACTGGCCGCAGAAGGCAGGAGTTGGAGCCAACTGGTCGACACTGCGCGCCGCGATGCGCTGCAATCGCTGGTACGCAAGGGTCTGCCGCTGGGCGAAGCCGCAGAGCGGATGGGTTATCACGACGCGAGCAGCCTGAGCCGGGCCGCCCGGCGCTGGTTCGGCATGCCGCCCGGAAAATGGGCCCGCACCCGCAAACCGGATTCCACAAGCTGAGCCTTTTCCGAGCAGCGGGCCTTGCCTTGGAGAACTGTCTTTATATACAGTTACAACACGCCGCTCCACCCGACCGGCGCCTGCGAGACGACAGCCGGACAAGCCATTGTTACCCAAGCGTATTTGATCGCTATCCGCAAGGGTCGAAAGGTGGTCTGAAACTATTTATGAAATATTTTCAAACACTTATGAACACACGCCCGCAAGCCGTTGGCCGATCCGCCAATGACAGCGGCACCTCCGGGACCGCAGACTTGTTTTAAGCGAGCCGGTCGCTGGCAGGTCCGAATCGGGCGTTCCGGGACGATTCCGACCAGCGCCGGAAGTGTTTTGCGGGTTCATGTGTTACGGGCCTCACGGCCTTGATTGGAGACGACCATGGTGATCGAGCTTGTTCGCAGCTGCGACAGAGCCCCCCAAGTCAACCAGGACCTCGTCGCCATGCTGCGCGACGTGTTGGCCATGGCCGAGGCGGGAGAAGTCCAGGCCGCTGCGGTCGTCTATGTTCACGACAGCATTCCATCGATCTGTTACGAAGCCGACGGATATGAGGCCGAGGTGGCGTGCGCGGCACGGCAGATCGATGAGGAGATGCGCAATGTCCTGTTCTTCGACGCCGACACCGCCTGATCCACGTTTGCTCAACGCTCGATCGTCAGCAGCAGGTCGTGCGCATTGATGATGCTGCCGCGATGAACCAGGACTTGCTGGATTGTCGCGTCGGCCTCGGCGCGGATTTGCGTCTCCATCTTCATCGCCTCGATCGATAAGAGCGGATCGCCCTTCTTCACCTTCTGCCCGGGCTTGACCGCAACCGAGACGATCATGCCCGGCATCGGCGCGCCGACGTGCGCCGGATTACCGTCCTCCGCCTTGGGCCGCTCGGCCGGGCCGCTGGCGCCGGCCTTGGGCACGCGCACGACGCGCGGCTGGCCGTTGAGCTCGAAGAACAGCTTCACCGCGCCCTCCTCCGGCACCTCGGTCTTGCCCTGCAGCTTGATCAGCAGGGTCTTGCCGGGTTCAAGATCGACCGACACTTCCTCGCCTTCCTGCAAGCCGTAGAAGAACAGCGGCGTCGGCAGCACGGAGACGTCGCCGAAGTGGCTGCGGTGCTCGGCGTACTCGCGGAAGACCTTCGGATACATCAACCATGACGCCAGATCCGCGTCATCGAGCTTGCGGCCGGCGGCCTTCTCGCCTTCCGCGCGCGCGACCTCGAGATCGACGGCGGTCAGCGACGCGCCGGGCCGTCCTTCAAGGGGCTTTGCGCCCTTGAGCACCTTCTTCTGTAGTTCCACCGGAAAGCCGTCCGGTGGATAGCCCAGCTCGCCGCGGAACAGCGAGATCACGGACTCGGGAAACGCGACTTCGCGCTCCGGATCGGTCACGTCATCGGCGTCGAGATCATTGGCGACCATGAACAGCGCCATGTCACCGACGACCTTCGAGGTCGGCGTGACCTTGACGATGTCGCCGAACAGCTGGTTGACCGCCGCGTAGGCCTTCGACACTTCCGGCCAGCGCGGCTCCAGGCCCAGCGCCCGCGCCTGCTCGCGCAGATTGGTGTACTGACCGCCGGGCATCTCGTGGCGATAGACGTCAGAGGTGCCGGAGCGGATGTCGGCCTCGAAGGGCGCGTAATAGCGGCGCACGCCTTCCCAGTAGGTCGAGACCGCTTGCAGATGATCGAAGGACAGGCCCGGATCGCGCTGGCCGCCGGACAGCGCCGCGGCGATCGCGCCTAGGTTCGGCTGCGAGGTCAGGCCGGACATGCTGTCGAGCGCGCCGTCGACGGCGTCGCAGCCGGCGTCGATCGCGGCGAGCACGCTGGCGGCGCTGATGCCGCTGGTGTCGTGCGTGTGGAAGTGGATCGGCAAGCCGACTTCCTGCTTGAGCGCGGAGACCAGCGCGTGCGCGGCGCGCGGCCGGCACACGCCGGCCATGTCCTTGATGCCGATGACGTGTGCGCCGGCTTTCTCAAGCTGCCGCGCCATGTCGACGTAGTACTTCAGGCTGTACTTGGGCCGCGATTCGTCGAACAGATCGCCGGTGTAGCAGATCGCGGCCTCGCAGAGCATGCCGGACTCGCGCACCGCGTCGATCGCCACGCGCATGTTCTCGACCCAGTTCAGCGAGTCGAAGACGCGGAACACGTCGACGCCGTTGCCCGCCGCCTGCTGCACGAACTGGCGCACGACGTTGTCCGGGTAGTTGGTGTAGCCGACTGCGTTGGAGGCGCGCAGCAGCATCTGGAACAGGATGTTCGGGACGGCTTCGCGCAGTTGCGCCAGGCGTTCCCAGGGATCTTCCTTGAGAAAGCGCAGCGCGACATCGAAGGTCGCGCCGCCCCAGCATTCCAGCGACAACAGCTGCGGCAGCATGCGCGCGTAGTACGGCGCGATCGCGGCCATGTCACGCGTGCGCATGCGCGTGGCGAACAGCGACTGGTGCGCGTCGCGCATCGTCGTGTCGGTCAGCAGCACCTGCGGCTGCTTGAGCATCCACGCGGCGAAGCCGTCGGCACCGAGCTGCTTGAAGCGGTCGCGCGTCCCGGCTGGAATCGGCGCGGACAGGTCGCATTGCGGCAGCACCGGCTCGGCCATCGGCGTCATCGGCGCCGTCCGCCCCTTCATTTCCGGATTGCCATTGACGGCGACTTCGCCGATGAAGCGCAGCAGGCGCGTGGCACGGTCGCGGCGCTTGGCAAAGTGGAACAGCTCCGGCGTTTCGTCGATGAAGCGTGTGGTGTTCTCGCCGGACAGGAACAGCGGATGGTTGATGACGTTTTCGAGGAACTGCAGGTTGCTCGACAGCCCGCGGATGCGGAACTCGCGCAGGGCGCGGTCCATGCGCTGGCTGGCCTCGATCGCGGTTGGCGCCCAAGTCGTGACCTTGACCAGCAGCGAGTCGTAGTAAGGCGTGATCACCGCGCCGGAATAGGCGGTACCGCCGTCGAGGCGCACGCCAAAACCGGCGGCGCTGCGGTAAGCCGTCAGGCGGCCGTAGTCGGGCGTGAAATTGTTCTCGGGATCCTCGGTGGTGACGCGGCACTGCAGCGCGTGGCCATTGAGAGCGATATCGTCCTGCACCGGCACGCCGCAGGCCTCGGTGCCGATGGCTGCGCCTTCAGTGACGCGGATCTGCGCCTTGACGATGTCGATGCCGGTGATTTCCTCGGTGACCGTGTGCTCGACCTGGATGCGCGGGTTGACCTCGATGAAGTAGAACTTGTCGGTGTCGGCATCCATCAGGAACTCGACGGTGCCGGCGTGGCTGTAGTTCACCGCCCGCCCCAGGCGCAGCGCCGCCTCGCACAGCCCGGCGCGCTGCGCATCGTTCAGATACGGCGCCGGCGCGCGCTCGACAACTTTCTGGTTGCGCCGCTGCACCGAGCAGTCGCGCTCGAACAGGTGGACCAGGTTGCCCTGGGTGTCGCCGAGAATCTGTACCTCGACGTGGCGCGCGCGGCGCACCAGCTTTTCGAGGTACACCTCGTCGTTGCCGAAGGCGGACAGGGCTTCGCGGCGGGCGACGTCGACCTGCGTTTCGAGATCGGACGCGGACTCGATCACGCGCATGCCGCGACCGCCGCCGCCCCAGCTGGCCTTGAGCATCAGCGGGTAGCCGACGGCGGCGGCCTGCGCCTTGATCGCAGGCAACTCGCGCGGCAGCGGGCCGGTCGCCGGCATCACCGGCACACCCGCCTTGACCGCGACCTCGCGCGCCGCGACCTTGTTGCCGAGCGTGCGCATGACCTCGGGCCGCGGGCCGATGAACAGGATGCCGGCGCGCGCGCAGGCTTCGGCGAAGTCCGGGTTTTCGGACAGGAAGCCGTAGCCCGGATGGATCGCGTCAACACCCGCCTGCTGCGCGACGCGAATGATCCCGTCGATATCCAGGTAGGCCGCGATCGGCTTCTGGCCGGCGCCGACCCGATAGCTCTCGTCGGCCTTGAAGCGGTGCAGCGCGTAGCGGTCCTCGTTGGCGTAGATCGCCACCGTGCGGATGCCCAGCTCGGCGGCCGCGCGCATCACGCGGATCGCAATTTCCGAACGGTTGGCGACGAGCAGCTTGCGGATGCGGCGCATGGACGACGACCTCGGGTATTGGGGAAGGGGCATAGTCTGCCGGGATATTCGCCGCGACGCCCCCCACCGTGGGTTGGGTGTCAGACAATCCCGCGATCTGACGGGCGTTCATATCCGGCGAACGGGCGGCGCCGTGCTCGGACCGATGGGCCGCTACAGTAAGACCTGCCTTCTTCCCACCTGTGTTGCTCATGGCGGTTTCCAATCTCGGTCAGGTTCTGGATCAGCTGCACGCCTGGCACCCGTACCCGCGCGCGATGCTCGTGTACGTGGACGTCCGCCACATGCGCAGCATCAACCAGCTGGCCGTGCCGGGCGGCGGCGATGCCGTGATCCGCGAAGTCCTGCGGACCCTGCGCGACTGGGCCGGCAACCAGGGCCTGGCCGATCGTATCTGGAGCAATGAATTCGTCGCCGCCAAGGCGGTCGACAACGGCCAGACCGCGATCGACGAGGCTGCCGCCCTGCGCGAACGGCTGGGCAGCATCCGCTATGCCTCCGCCATCGGCGAGAACAGCATTGCCGTCGCCCTGGGCTTGGTCGTGACGCTGGATGACGAACACTGGGCAGAGCATTTGGCGCACGCCGCCGAAGCCTGCGTCGCCGCCAAGAAGCGCGGGCTCAACCAGATCGTTTCCTATGCGTCGCTGCAGCGCGGAGCCTCCGATGCTCAGATCGATGCCGGGCATGTGCGCGAATTCAGACGCCTGCGCGACGAAGGGCTGCTGCTGCTTGATCCACAGCCGGTGATGGACATCCGCGGCGAGCAACCGCGGTTGGCAAAGGCCGAATTCCTCATCCGCCGGATCGAAAACGGCAGCCATCACACGCTGCCGGCCAGCATGATCGAGACGATGGAGTACTTCGGACTGGCGACCGAACTCGACAGCTTCTCGGCCCACTACGTGCTGACCTGGGCCGCGGCGCATCCCGAAGCCCTCGAACGGCTCGACGGCATTACGCTGAACCTGTCTGCACGCACGCTGGTGGACGGCCGCTTCATGAACCGCCTGTACGAGGACACGCGCAGCCTGGGTCTGCCACCCGGCAAGCTCGGCTTCGAGATCACCGAAACGGCGGCGATCGAGCACCTGGATCTGGCCGCCGACCTGATCCGCGATTTCCACCAGATCGGCTGCACCTTCAGCCTCGACGACTTCGGTTCGGGCCTGAGTTCCTTTGCCTATCTGCATTCCTTGCCGGTCGACGAGGTCAAGATCGACGGGCGCTTCATCCACGACATCGCCGCGAATCAGGTCTCGCAGGAGATCGTGCGGGCGATCCAGCAGGTGGCCCGTGCGACCGGCAAGCGCACGGTCGCCGAGTTCGTCGACCACCCGGACAAGCTGGCGGCACTCAAGACACTGCGCGTCGATTTCGCGCAGGGCTGGCTGTTCCATCCGGCCCTGCCCAGTGAGCGGTTCCTCGATCTGCTGCCGGAAAAACCTCTCACCGTCCGCCGCCACGCCTCCGCAGGCTGATCGCCGCGCGATCCGCGCAGTTCCCGTGTAAATGGGGCTGCGTTTCCACCTGTACGGCATCCGATGAGCCGCCCAGCACTGGCCGGACAGACAGTGCCCCCGTGCAATTTCGGCCAATACGCCACGGTATGTTTGCGTCGCAACATACGCCACAGTATGGGCAGAGTTTCATTGCCTGCGAGCGCTGCCTCGACCTATCCCATCCGCCGGAGATCCTGATGCCTCAGTACACCCCGCCCCTGCGCGACATCCAGTTCGTGCTGCACGAGTTGCTGGATGTGAGTGGCCAGCTCAAGGCCCTGCCCAAGCATGCGGATTTCGATGCCGAGACCCTGAACCAGATCATCGAAGAGGCGGGCAAGTTCGCCGCCGAGGTGGTGTTCCCGCTCAACCAGTCCGGCGACATCGAGGGCTGCACCCGCACGGAAGACGGCCGCGTCACCGCGCCCAAGGGCTTCAAGGAAGCCTACCAGCAGTACTGCGCGGCCGGCTGGCCTTCGCTGGCCTGCGAGCCGGATTTCGGCGGCCAGGGCCTGCCGGAGCTGGTGCGCAGCGTGCAGTACGAAATGCTCAACTCCGCGAACCAGTCGTGGACGATGTACCCGGGTCTGACCCATGGCGCCTACGCCGCGCTGGTCGCGCACGGTGCGCCGGAACTCAAGGCCACCTACCTGCCCAAGCTGATCTCCGGCGAGTGGACCGGCACGATGTGCCTGACCGAGCCGCACTGCGGCACTGACCTGGGCATGTTGCGCTCCAAGGCCGAGCCGCTGGCCGACGGCTCCCATGCCATCTCCGGCACCAAGATCTTCATCTCCTCCGGCGAGCACGACCTCGCCGAGAACATCATTCATCTCGTCCTCGCACGCCTGCCGGGCGCACCGGCCGGCACCAAGGGCATCTCACTGTTCATCGTGCCCAAGTGGGTGCCGCGCGACGACGGCAGCCTGGCCGAGCGCAACGGCATCACCTGCGGCTCGATCGAACACAAGATGGGCATCAACGGCAACGCCACCTGCGTGATGAACCTCGACCGCGCGCGCGGCTGGATGGTCGGCGAGCCGAACAAAGGCCTCAACGCGATGTTCGTGATGATGAACGGCGCGCGCCTGGGCGTCGGCATGCAGTCGCTGGGCTTGGCCGAAGTCGCGTACCAGAACTCGCTGGCTTACGCGAAGGACCGCCTGCAGTCGCGCGCGCTGACCGGCGTGAAGCTCAAGGACAAGCCGGCGGATCCGATCATCGTGCACCCGGACGTGCGCCGCATGCTGTTCACGCAGAAGGCCTACACCGAGGCCGCGCGCGCGTTCTGCTACTGGATCGGCCTGATGATCGACCAGGAGCACGGCCACCCGGACGAGAAAGTGCGCAAGGACTGCGGCGACCTCGTCGCGCTGCTGACGCCGATCAGCAAGGCCTTCATCACCGACAACACCTTCGAGAGCACCAACCTCGGCCTGCAGGTGTTCGGCGGCCACGGCTTCATCAAGGAATGGGGCATGGAGCAGTACGTGCGCGATGCCCGCATCAACATGATTTACGAGGGCACCAACACGATCCAGTCGCTGGACCTGATCGCCCGCAAGGTGCTCGGCGACGGCGGCGCCAAGCTGATGAAGTTCGGCAAGCTGGTGCAGGGCTTCGTCGCCGATAACGCAGGCCGCGAGGACATGAAGGAATTCATCGAACCGCTGATGGACCTGGGCGACAAGGTCACCAAGCTCACGGCCGAGATCGGCGCCAAGGCAATGAAGAATCCCGACGAGGTCGGCGCCGCGGCCGTGCCCTACCTGCGCGTCGTCGGCCACCTGGTGTACAGCTGGCTCTGGGCGCGCATGGCGCGCATTGCGCTGGATGAGCAGGGCGACGGTTTTTACCAAGCCAAGCTTGCGACCGCGCGCTTCTACTTCGCCAAGCTCCATCCGGAAACCGCGATGCTGATCCGCCAGGCCCGCGCCGGCAGTGCGTCGCTGATGACGCTGGACGCTGCGTTGTTCTGAGGTTGCGGTCATAACGGGCGGGCCGATCCTCGGCCCGCCCGTTATGCTGTGCCCCCTTCGAAGAACCCGCCGCCCCCCGATGACGCTTCCCGCCCCGATCTGGCGCCGCTTCGCCGCAGCCGTTTACGACGGCCTGCTGCTGCTCGGACTGTGGATGGCGGCGCTGATGCTCGATACGGTCGTGCGCGATACGGTCGGCGTCGATCGCGAATGGCACGCGCTGCGCGCCTATCTTTTCCTGATCGGCCTGGCCTTCTTCGGATGGTTCTGGACCCACGGCGGGCAGACGCTGGGCATGCGTGCCTGGCACCTGCATCTGCGCCGCACGGACGGACAGCCGCCGCGCTGGAGCGACGCGGCGCTGCGCTACGCGCTGATGCTGCTGTGCTGGGGTGTCGCGCTCACGCCGGCACTGCTGCAACTGCCGCGCCTCGCCGCAGGCCCGCATGCGCGGAGCGCAACGGTGGTCAGCGGCCTGGCCATCGTCCTCGGACTGCTGCTGACGCGCCTGGATGCACGCCGGCGGGCGCCGCAAGACTGGCTCAGCGGAACCGAAACGGTCTACGCGCCGAAAACAGACACGCCGCAGGCCACATGATCAGGGAGTCTTCGGCTGCGGCCGCGTGATATTGGCTTCGAGATTGGCCTTCAACTCACGGGCGTCGAAAGCCTTGGTCTCTCCTTCAGGCTTGGCGCCCTTGCTCATCACGATATAGGCCTGCGCCTCGTACGTGGTTTCCGGGTCGCTGGTCGACACCGCCACCGACGAGTACGGATACCAGTAGTAATAGCCCAGTCCGTAAAACCCGCTGATCGTCTGCCGGTAACGCGTGTCGGCGCCGGTTTCCTGGCTGACCATCACGAAAAAGTCATAGCCGTTTTCCAAGGTCAGCTCGGCCGCCCGATACAGCAGGTAGTTCTCGACCGTTTCGCGCGCGGTGATGCTGTTGCCGGAAAAAGTCACGCGGTAACGATTGCTCTCCAGCTTCTGCTCGCTGTAACCGTAGCCGCGGTCCTTGGGCTGGTAGGGCGTGGCCCGGAAACAACCTGCAAGGCCCACAACCATCAGGCCAACCACCAGGGACTTGATCAGAATGGGTGCGCGCATCGTCAGGCCTCCCGCAGAACTTGCATCGATACGGTTTAGATGATGAATCGGACGCAAGGTTCGCGCATGGATCCAGATCAATATGGGAATCAACGGGCGCGCTGCAGGCGCGAAATGCCCAATCCCAGCAGAGCCAGCGTCGGCAGGCTGGCCGCGAAGACCGGCGGCCAGGCATAGAGTTGGCCGAAACTGGCCGTGACCTCGTTGACGACGTAGAACACCAGCCCGACCAGGATGCCGATCAGCAGTCGCTGCCCGGCACCGCCGCCGCGCTGTGAACCGAGGCAGAACGGCACCGCGAACAGCATCATCGCCATCACCGTGATCGGCGCCACCAGCTTGCGCCAGAGTGAAAGCCGGTACTCGCCGGCATCCAGTCCATTTTCGGCCATGTACGCGATCAATCGCACCAGGCCCGGCGTCGACAGGCTGTTGGCCTCCAGCACGAACAGGCGCAGCACCTCGGGCGACAGGGTCGCATCCCAATCCATCGCATCGATCCGCTCGGCTTGCACGGCCCGCTCGCCGAAGCGCGTCACGCGCACGCCGCTCAGGCGCCATTTGCCGCCGTCGTAGCGCGCCGACTCGACATTCATCACCTGCGCGACCGCCAGCTCCGGGCTGAGCGTGTAGATGTCGACGTTGGCCATCGCGTTTTCCGCCTGCAGCGCGCGGATATGCAGGATGTTGGCGCCGTCGCGCAGCCAGACCGGCTTGGCGGTCAGGCCGCCCTGCACTTCGAAGCGACTCTCCGACTTGTAGGCGCGCGCGGCGAGCGTACCGGCCGGGGCCAGCCAGTCGCCGAGCACCAGTGCCAGGGCGCCGAGCAGCGCGCCGGCCGCGAGCGCCGAGCCGCCGAGCCGCAGGATCGTCACGCCGGAGGCGCGCATTGCGTTGATCTCGTTCTGCGCGGCCAGCGCGCCCAGGCCCATCAGCGTCCCGAGCAGGGCGATGATCGGCATCAGCGTGTACAGACCCGCAGGGATCATCATCAGCGTGTACCAGAGCAGCTCGAGCATGCCGAAGCCGCCCTGCCCGGTTTCGTCGATTTCGGCGACGAAGCTGATGAAGGTATAGATCGCCACCAGCGCCAGGCCGCTGATTGCGGTGAAGCCGAGGATGGTGCGCACCAGGTAGCGGGTAATTCGATTCACGCGCGCATCCGCTGGAACAGGTTCAACCGCCGCGCGATGAGGACCGCAGCCCAGACCAGCATCAGCGCATGCACCCACCACAGTCCGACGAGCTCGGGCACCTTGCCCTTGGCGATCCAGGCCTGGCCGACACCCAGCAGCTGCGAGTACAGCAGGTAGGCACCGATGCCGACGACGATCTTGCCGTAGCGTCCCTTGCGCGGCGCGATATAGGCGAGCGGCACCGCCAGCAGGGTGATGATCAGCACCGAGATCGGGGCGGAGACGCGCCAGGCCAGCTCGGCCTTGTCGCGGGCGTCCTCGGACTGCATCAGCTGCGCGGTCGGCATCAGCTTGCGCTTAGCACTGATGTAGATGAACTCGGGGGGCGCGACGCGCGTCGAAAAGTTGTCGAAGCGCATCACGTCGTACGCCGCCTGTCCCGGCACGTCGCGGTAACGATAGCCGTCGACCAGGCTGACGCTGCGCTCGCCGCTGACCGGGTCGGTGCTCTGGCTGCCACTGCGCGCGGTGACGAAGCTGACGCCGTCGCTCTCTTCGACCTGGGCGACGACGGTTTCCAGTTTGCCGCCGTCGGCGGTCATGCGCTCGGTGTAGAACACCGCGCGGTCCTTCATCACCGACTTGAAGCGTCCCTCTTCGAAAGGATTGAACTGGATCAGGCGCGCCGCATTCTTGACCAGGTAATCAGCGGTGCGCCCGGCCCAGGGTCCGATCTGGAACGACAGCGCCGCCGTCAGGATCGCCAGCCCGCAGCCGAGCACGACGAACGGCCGGTACAGCGCGCCCAGACCGACGCCGCAGCCCATCATCGCCGCGACCTCGCTGTCCCGGTACAGGCGCCCGAGGGAGAGCATGATCGCCAGCATCAGCGACACCGGGATCAGGATCACGAGGTATTGCAGGCTCGACAGCAGCGCGACCTGGAACAGCAGCTCGCGCGGCAACTCGCCGGCCGCCGCTTCGGCGAGAAAGCGCGCGAAGCGCGTCGACAACATGATCGCCAGCAGCACGAAAGTCACCGCCAGCCAGGCGCCGCCCGCCTCACGCAGCAGGTAGCGGTCGAGAATCTTGTTATTCATGGCGGCGGTGCGCAGGCATCACGGAATTATGCCTGCGCACCGCACCCGCTGGAGACGCGAGGTTGTTTGCGACCGCCCGACCGCTAAAATATGCCGCAATCGCGCGTTTGCCTGGCAACCGTCATGATTTGCCGGCCTCCACGCAGACGACCCCCTGATTGACTTTATCGATTTGCGCCTGGCCCGCCGCGTCGGGTCGGAGCGACTGCATGAGAACGACATGGAATATTTCGTAAAGAGCGGCAGTCCCGAGAAGAAGCAGCGCGTCGCCTGCGTCATCGTCGGCATTTTCGACCGCCGCAAGCTGTCCGTCGCGGCCGAAGCCATCGACAAGGCCAGCGATGGCGCGATCGACAGTGTGATGCGTCGCGGCGACATGGATGGCAAGCTCGGCTCCATCGTCGTTCTGCACAACGTGCCCGGCACGTTCGCCGACCGCGTGATGCTGGTCGGCCTGGGCCGCGAACGCAGCTTCGATGAGACCGCGTTTCGCAAGGCAGTAACGGCTTCCTCGCGCGCGCTGCACGCGACTGGCGCGATCGACGCCTGCTCCTACCTGACCCATGTGCCGGTCAAGAACCGCGACTTCCACTGGAACGTCGGTCAAGCGGTGCTCGCGACCGAGGATGCCTACTACCGCTTCGACGACTGCCGCGGCGCCAAGGCGCGCGAGGATCTGCCGAGCTACAAGCTGGAGCGCTACACCTTCGACGTGCCGCGCCGCTCCGACCTGCCGACCGGCGAGCAGGGTCTCGCCGAAGCGCTGGCGATCTGCAAGGGCGTGAAGATCGCCAAGGACCTGGGCAATCTGCCCGGCAACATCTGCACGCCGACCTACCTGGGCGAACAGGCGAAAAAGCTGGCGACGCGCACGGGCATCAAGGTCAAGGTGCTGGAGCAGGCCGACATGGAGCAGCTGGGCATGGGCGCCCTGCTGTCGGTCTCCAAAGGTTCGCGCCAGCTGCCCAAGCTGATCGTGATGGAATACCTGAAGGGCCCCAAGGGCGAAAAGCCGGTCGCACTGGTCGGCAAGGGCCTGACCTTCGACGCCGGCGGTATCTCGATCAAACCGTCGGCGGCGATGGACGAGATGAAGTTCGACATGTGCGGCGGCGCCGCCGTGATCGGCATCATGGCCGCGATCGCCGAACTCAAGCTGCCGCTCAACGTCGTCGGCATCGTCCCGTCGTCCGAGAACCTGCCGGATGGCCAGGCCAACAAGCCGGGCGACATCGTCACCAGCATGGCCGGCATCACCATCGAAGTTCTCAACACCGATGCCGAGGGCCGCCTGATCCTGTGCGACGCGCTGACCTACGCGGAGCAGACCTACGAGCCGCAGCTGTGCATCGACATGGCGACGCTGACCGGCGCCTGTGTCGTTGCGCTCGGCGGCGTCGCCACCGGCCTGTTCACCAACGCGCCGGCGCTGGGTCGCGCGCTGCTGTCTGCCGGCGAGCAATCCGGCGACAAGGCCTGGGAACTGCCGCTGTGGCCGGAGTACGACGAGAACATCAAGAGCGACTTCGCCGACATCGCCAACATCGCCACCAAGAGCGCGAGCGGAGCCGGCGCGATCATCGGCGCCACCTTCCTGCATCGCTTCACCAAGAAGATGAAGTGGGCACACCTGGACATCGCCGGCACCGCCTGGACCGGCAAGAAGTCCTCCGGCCGCCCGGTGCCGATGATGACGCAGTATCTGATCAACCTGGCTGCCAAGAAGTCCGAGGAATGAGCGCCACGCGCAGCACGATGCCAGCGCCCGGACATCACTCGTGACGCGCGTCGATTTCTATCTGCTGCCCGAGGGCGCCGGCGCCGATCCAGGCGTGGTCATGGCCACCTGCCGTCTCTGCGACAAGGCCGCCGGCGCCGGCCTGAAGATCTACGTGACGACGCGCGACGCCGCCCTCGCGGACGCCGTCGATGGCGCCTTGTGGAGCTTCCGCCAGGGCAGCTTCATCGCGCACGAACGCTACACCGGCAGCGCGCCGGGCGAACCGCTGCCGTCCGTGCTGATCGGCAGCAGCGAGCCGCCGGACAGTCACCACGGCGTGCTGATCAATCTCGACACCGAGGTGCCCGATTTCTTCAGCCGCTTCGAGCGCGTGCTCGAACTGGTCGCCGGCGACCCGGCACAGCGCACCGCATCGCGCACGCGCTACAAGTTCTACCGCGACCGCGGTTACGAGCTGAACACCTACGAGCAGAGCGCGACCGGCGGCTGGGCGCAGCGCAAGGCGTAGCGGCAAGGCCGCAGTGCGGTTCGTAGCCCGGGCGCAGCCCGGGAGCGGAGCGAGGCCGGCCCCGTGTTGCACACGGGCTACAATTCACACCCTTTTTCGCGCGCCGCGGATCCGACAAGAAGCATGGACAAGACTTACGACCCCAAGAGCATCGAAGCACGCTGGTGTGCGACCTGGGAACAAGGCGGCTACTACACGCCGGAGACCGTCGCGCAGCTCAAGGGCGTCGACCGCAAGTCGCTGCCGCCCTACTGCATCATGATCCCGCCGCCGAACGTCACCGGCACGCTGCACATGGGCCACGCCTTCCAGCACGCGGTGATGGACGCGCTGACGCGCTACCAGCGCATGCGCGGCTGCGACACGCTGTGGCTGCCCGGCACCGATCACGCCGGCATCGCCACGCAGATGGTCGTCGAACGCCAGCTCGCCGCGCAGGGCATCAAGCGCACCGACCTGGGCCGCGAGAAGTTCCTGGAGAAGGTCTGGGAATGGAAGGAGTACTCTGGCGGCACGATCACCAACCAGATGCGCCGCATGGGCAACTCGGTCGACTGGACGCGCGAGCGTTTCACGATGGACGAGATGCTCAACAAGGCGGTCACCGAAGAGTTCGTGCGCCTGTACGAGCAGGGCCTGATCTATCGCGGCAAGCGCCTGGTGAACTGGGACCCGGTGCTGCTCACCGCGATCTCGGACCTGGAAGTCGAGAGCCACGAAGAGAACGGCAAGCTTTGGCACTTCCGCTACCCCCTGACGGATGGTAGCGGGCATCTGGTCGTCGCGACGACTCGCCCCGAGACCATGCTCGGCGACACTGCGGTGGCCGTGCACCCGGAAGACGAGCGTTACCGGCACCTGATCGGCAAAACGGTGAAGCTGCCGCTGTGCGATCGCGAGATACCGGTCATCGGCGACACCTACGTCGATCGCGAATTCGGCACCGGTGTCGTCAAGATCACGCCGGCGCACGACTTCAACGACTACGCCGTCGGCCAGCGCCACGGCCTGTCGGTCCTCAACGTCTTCACGCCGACCGCGCACATCAACGATGACGCGCCCAAGGCCTATCGCGGCATGGATCGCTACGACGCACGCAAGCGCATCGTCGAGGATCTGGAGAAGCTCGGGCTGGTCGACAAGATCCAGGACCACAAGCTGATGGTGCCACGTGGCGACCGTACCGGCGTCGTGCTTGAACCGTTCCTGACCGACCAGTGGTTCGTGAACATGAAGGTGCTGGCCGAGCGCGCGCTCGACGCCGTGCGCGACGGCCGCATGCGCTTCGTGCCGGAGAACTGGGTCAACACCTACAACCAGTGGCTGACCAACATCCAGGACTGGTGCATCTCGCGCAACCTGTGGTGGGGCCATCGCATCCCGGCCTGGTACGACGCCGAGGGCAAGCACTACGTCGGTCGCAGCGAAGCCGAGGTCCGTGCGACGTACAAGCTCGCGGACGGCGTGAAGCTGACGCAGGACGAGGACAGCTTCGATACCTGGTTCTCGTCGGCCCTGTGGCCGTTCTCGACGCTGGGCTGGCCCGAGCAGACCGAGGACCTGGCGCGCTTCTATCCCAGTTCGGTGCTGGTCACCGGCTTCGACATCATCTTCTTCTGGGTCGCGCGCATGGCCATGATGGGCCTGCACTTCCTCGGCGACGTGCCGTTCCGCGAGGTGTACATCACCGGCCTGGTGCGCGACGCCGAAGGCAACAAGATGTCGAAGTCCAAGGGCAATGTCCTCGACCCGCTGGACCTGGTCGACGGCATCAGTCTCGATGACCTGGTGCAGAAGCGCATCACCGGCCTGATGCAGCCGCAGATGGCGGCCAAGATCGAGGCGGCGACGCGGCGTCAGTATCCGGCCGGCATCGAGCCGGTCGGCGTCGACGCGCTGCGCTTCACCTTCCTCGCGCTCGCTTCGACCGGCCGCGACATCCGCTTCGACGCCAGCCGCGCCTCCGGCTACCGCAACTTCTGCAACAAGATCTGGAACGCCGCGCGCTTCGTGCTGATGCAGTGCGAGAACAAGGACTGCGGGCAGGACGGCGGCGCCGTCGAGCTGTCTGTCGCGGACCGCTGGATCATCTCGCGCCTGCAGCGCCTCGAAGCCGAGGCGGCCGAGCACTTCCGCAACTACCGCTTCGACCTGCTGGCGCAGGCGCTGTACCAGTTCGCCTGGAACGAGTACTGCGACTGGTACCTGGAACTGTCGAAGCCGGCGCTGCAACAGGGTGGCGAAGCCGCGCAGCGCGGCACGCGCCGCACGCTGGTGCGTGTGCTCGAAACCACGCTGCGGCTGTTGCATCCGCTGATGCCCTTCATCACCGAGGAGATCTGGCAGCGCGTCGCGCCGCTCGCTGGAAAGAAGGGGCCCAGCATCATGCTGCAGGACTACCCGGTCAGCGAGGCGACGAAGGTCGACGAGGCCGCGGAAGCCGACATCGAATGGATGAAGAGCTTCATCCTCGGCGTGCGCCAGATCCGCGGCGAGATGGACATCGCCCCCGGCAAGCCGCTGCCGGTGCTGCTGCAGAACGCATCGCCGGCCGATCGCGACCGCCTGCAGCGCATGGCCGCCAGCATCCAGTTCCTCGCCCGCGTCGAAACGCCGCGCGTGCTCGCCGACGGCGAAGCTGCGCCGCAGTCGGCAACGGCCCTGCTCGGTGCGATGAACCTGCTGGTACCGATGGCCGGCCTGATCGACAAGGACGCCGAGCTGGCGCGCCTGGCCAAGCAGATCACCAAGCTCGAAGGCGACCTCGCCAAGACCGAGGCCCGCGTCGGCAACCCGAACTTCGGCAAGGCGCCGGAACACGTGCAGCAGCAGACCCGCGACCTCGCCGCCAAGCAGCGCCAGGATCTCGATGCGCTGCGCGCGCAGGAGGCGCGTATCCGCGGCCTCTGAACCGCGGCAACGATCTCAGCGGGCGCGAACCACGCGGAGCTCCGGCTTGCCGCCGGGACGTGCAGCGGCAGGGCGCGCGCCGGCTCCGTTCTCGAGATACTCGACGCAGTCGTTGAGTGTCTGGCTGATCAGCGTCTGGTTGCGGATCATCTCCATGCGCGGCCAGGTCGCGCGCTCGCCTTCTAGCATGAAGCGGGTGACCGACTCCATCGTCGGATTGACGGTGACGTTGGCGTACCGCCACAGGCTGACCTCGGGCAGGATGTTGATGTTGCCGCGGTACTCCTGGTCGAGAATCGACGATGACATGTCGAGCGCACGCCGCAGCCCGCCTGTCGGCAGGTTGTGACGTGCCAGATCGATCAGGCTCTTGGCTTGGCCGCTGATCGTCGAGTACGCGTAGTTGCGCGCCGCGTGCAGGATGCCGCCGTGTCCGGGCTCGCGCCGGGACACGAACGGCAGCACGTGCGGGTTGGTCTGGCTGACGATGAAGTGGTTGACGTTGTGCAGACGGCGCATGCGCAGGATTGGCAGGTCCGACTTCAGCGAACCGTCGTTCCAGCGCAGCAGCGGCATGTACGGCACACGCTCGCCGCGCTCGTCCTGCGTCATCAGCATCACCGGCGGGAACAGCACCGGCACCGCGCAGGACGCCAGCACCGCTTCATGCAGGTACAGATAGGGGAAGGTCAGATAGTTCAGCAGCCGTGGCGGCTGGTTCACCCCCGCCGGCGACACCGTGATGTTGATACCGCGCCCCGAGCGACGGTGCGCTTCCTCGAAGGTCAGGTCGGGCACGTTGGCCGCAATCGCCTTGCGCAGCTGTGCCTGATCGGCGATCGCGCGGTTCCGCAGAATCTCGCGCCACGGCAGGATGCGCCAGAAGTGGTAGTAGGCCGCTTCCGGATCGAGCAGCTGCTCGATCTCGTCCGGCGCGCGCGTACCGACGATCGCGCTGACGATCGAGCCGGCACTCGACCCGGACATGATCGACGGCACGAGGCCTTCGCGGAACAGTGCCTTGACCACGCCAACGTGGAACAGGCCCAGCGTCGCGCCACCCGACAGCATCAGCGCGGACCGGCCGTAGCTCTGCGCCACTTCGCCGAAAAACTTGAGCTTGGCCGCGTGCGGAAACTCGGGCGCATCGAGATCGCGCAGGTATTCGAGCGCCGACGCAATTTCGCCGATGTAGTCATGCACCAGCTTCTTCGTGCCGACCCGCGCATAGTCGTACAGCTGCGGATTGCCGGTGTTGCCGAGGTTCCAGTGCAGCCCCTGGCGCAGGTGATGCACCAGTTTGCCGATCTGCTTTTCCTCCCGGTACTGGCGAATCTGGCGCAAGCGCGCGCGCACCAGGCGCCAGTCGTAATGCTCGGAAGTGTCGTCGAGCCGCCATTCATCGAGACCCTCGAGGTGATCCAGCGCCTCGGCCGCCTCGCGCCAGGACGCGTAGTCCTTGGCGTGGTGCAATTCCTTGCTCAGCTCGCGTTGCCTGGGGTCCACGAATTCCTCAGAAATGACTTGAACACCCGGTATGTTGCGGCGCCATAACCGACACCGCAACCGCAAAATCCGCTGCTGCCGGCTCACTGGACCCCGTCAAGCCTACCGCCCGTCCGCCGCGCACGCCGGCGCGCACCCCCGCTGCGGACCAAGCGGACGGACATTTTCCAGGCGATTCAATACACTGCTGCGCTCACCCCTCCGCACGCGCCCGCACATGGACCTGCCGCTGCATCAAGCGCTGGAACGCCTCAACACCATCATCCTCGGCAAGCCGGCGCAGATGCGCCTGGCGATGGCCTGCCTGCTGGCTCGAGGTCATTTGCTCATCGAGGACATTCCCGGCGTCGGCAAGACCACGCTGGCGCTGGCGCTGGCCAAGGTGCTCGGTCTGGAATTCCAACGCGTGCAGTTCACCTCGGATCTGCTGCCGGCCGATATCCTCGGCGTGTCCGTCTATGAGTCGCGCGAGGGCGGCTTCCGCTTCCATCCGGGGCCGATCTTCGCGCAGCTGGTCCTCGCCGACGAAGTGAACCGGGCCAGCCCGAAGACGCAGTCCGCACTGCTGGAAGCGATGGAGGAGCGGCAGGTCACGATCGAAGGCGCGACGCGCCGCCTGCCCGATCCGTTCTTCGTCATCGCGACGCAGAACCCGACCGAGCAGATCGGCACCTTTCCGCTGCCGGAATCGCAGCTCGACCGCTTCCTGATGCGCATCTCGCTGGGCTATCCGCCGCCCGAAGCGGAGCGCGCGCTGCTGCAGGAGCGCGAGCGTCGCAGCCTGCTGGAAGAACTCACCCCAGTGCTGACGCCGGCCGAATTGATCACGCTGCAGGGGCAGGTCCAGCAGATTCGCACCGCACCGGCACTGGTCGACTACCTGATGGCGCTGATTCAGCGCACACGCGAGCTGCCGGGGCTGCGTACGGGCCTGTCACCGCGCGCCGGCCTTGCCCTGCGCCGCGCCGCGCAAGCCTGGGCGCTGATCGAGGGTCGCAGCGGTGTGATCCCAGAGGACGTGCAGGCGGTGTTCGTGTCGGTCGTCAATCACCGCCTACTCGCCGCTGCAGAACGTGAAGGCGGAGCGCTGACCGCCGAGGAAATCCTCGCGCAGGTCGCCATTCCCTGAGCGCGCCCGAGCACATGCGCTTCTGGCTGATTTTCAAGATCCTGCTGCATCCGATCCGCTATGCGCAGGACCGCATCGACGCCTGGGTCATGGCTCGGGTGAAACGACAAGCCGGTCCGATCATGATCGGACGCAACCGCGTCTACATCTTGCCGACGCGCTTTGGTTACTTCTTCGCCTTCATGCTGCTGATCATGCTGCTGGGGGCGATGAACTACTCCAACAGCATGGCCTTCCTGCTGACCTTCCTGCTTGCCGGCATCGGGCTGGTATGCATGCATCACACGCACGCCAACCTTGCACACCTGCAGCTGCGCGCCGGCGCCAGCGAGCCCGTGTTCGCCGGCGAGACGGCCCACTTCGAAGTGCGCGTCGACAACCCGGCCACGCATCCGCGCTACTCGCTGGCCTTGAGCTGGCCCAAGGAGGAGGCGCGGGCCCGCCCGGGCGATGTCGGCGCGCGCGATTCGACGGTGCTGATGCTGTCGCTGCCGGCGACGCGGCGCGGCTGGCTGCCGGCGCGCGTCTTCAGCCTGTCCACTGAGTATCCGCTGGGCCTGTTCCACGCGTGGACCTGGGCCGAGCTGGAGATGAACTGTCTGGTATTTCCACTGCCATCCGCCGGCGGCGGCGCGCCGCCGGCGAATTTGGGGCACGGCGGCCTGGCGAGCAGCGAGCGCAGCGGCCAGGACGAATTCGCGGGCCTGCGCAGCTACCGGCGCGGCGACGCGCCGCGCTCGATTCACTGGAAGAGCTTTCCCAAACTGCAGCGGCCGATGGTCAAGCAGTTCGCGGACACGCTCGAACAGGAACTGTGGCTGGACTGGTCGTCGCTGGCGCACCTGGACATCGAGGCGCGACTGTCGCAGCTGACCCGCTGGGCGCTCGATGCGGAAGCCGGCAAACGCGCTTACGGGCTGCGCATGCCGGGGACGGTCATTGCACCCGGGCGTGGCGACGCACACCGCTTCCGCTGCCTCAAGGCGCTGGCGCTCCATGAGGTGGCGCCTTGAAGGAGTATCTGCCGCTGACGACCCTGCTGCGCCTGCTCGCCGTGCTGGTGCTGGCGCTGTCGCCGCACGTCGTGCGCCTGCCCCTGTGGGAGAGCGCGGTCATCGCCGCGCTGATCGCGTGGCGCGGGCTTGCGGCCTACAAGCAATGGCGCATGCCGCCGACGTGGGTGAAATTGATCGCGACCCTGCTCGCGTTCGGCGCCGTGATGGCGAGTTTCGGTCGCATCTCGGGCCTCAACGGCGGCACCGGCCTGCTGTGCGCAATGGCGGCGCTCAAGCTGCTCGAATTCAGGACGCGACGCGACGTCATGGTGATGGTGTTCCTGCTGTACTTCATGCTGGTCACGCATTTCCTTTTCTCGCAGGAGATCTGGACGGTTGTCTATCTGCTCGGCTGCGTCACCGCAATCACCGCGCTGCTGATCGAAGTCCAGCACCTGGGCGCACTGGCGCCGCGGCAGACGCTGCGCAAGAGCGGCACGATGGTGCTGCAAGCCCTGCCGCTGATGGTGCTGATGTTCGTGCTGTTCCCGCGCATTCCCGGCCCCTTGTGGGGCCTGCCGTCCGACGCCGGCGCGGGACGCAGCGGCCTGTCCGAGAAGATGTCCCCCGGCGACATCGCCAGCCTGATCAAGTCCGACGAAGTCGCATTCCGTGTGACGTTCGTCGGTCGCGTACCGCCGCCTGCCGCGCGTTACTGGCGTGGTCCGCCGTTCGACCATTTCGACGGCCACACCTGGGAAGAAGGATACGCGCAGCTGCGCGCCGATGAGCCGCCTGTCCTCGAACCGCTCGGCAACGCGGTGCGCTACGAAATCACACTCGAACCGCATAGATCCCGCTGGCTGTTCGCTCTGGACATGCCCGATGCCAGCAGCGTGCCGCCCGACGCCTTTGTTGCCCGCGAAGGCCACCTGCTGGCAAACCAGGCTGTCACCGAGCGTCGACGCTACGACCTGCAGTCCTACACGAACTATCTGCTCGTCCCTGCGCTGACCGAACGTAACCGCACCCGCTATCTACGACTGCCGCGTGGCTTCAATCCACGCACCATAGAACTGGCCGACCAGCTGCGAAGCAAGTCCATGGACGACGCCGACATCGTGCAGTCGGTGCTGCAGATGTTCCGCAAACAGAACTTCGTTTACACACTGGATCCGCCACCACTCGGACGCGACAGCGTTGACGATTTCCTGTTCGAGACGCGACGCGGATTCTGTGAACATTACGCCAGCGCATTCACCGTGCTGATGCGAGCTGCAAACATTCCGGCGCGAGTCGTGACCGGCTATCAGGGAGGACAGCGCAATGAGATTGGCGACTACTACGTCGTGCGGCAATCCGACGCGCACGCCTGGTCCGAGGTTTGGCTGGAAAGTCACGGCTGGGTGCGCATTGATCCCACTGCGGCGATCGCTCCGCAACGCATCGAGCAGAACCTGGAAGCCGCGCTCGGCATTGCCGAGGGTCTGCCCGGCTATCTCTCCGCACGAGGCCGCCTGCGCTTCTACTTCGAGGCCCGGTGGGACTGGCTCAACGCCAAGTGGAACGGCCTGGTGCTCGCCTACGGCCCCGAGCTGCAGCAGGAGTTCCTCAGCCGCTTTGGCCTGGGCGAGCTGCGGCAGATGATCCTCGCGCTGACCATCGGCGGCACCGGCCTGCTCGCCCTCTTCGGCCTGTTCACGCTCCGGCAATTCGCGCCCGCGCGCGTCGACGACCCCGCGCTGCAGCAATGGCAGCGAATGACACGGCAGCTGGCGAAGCTCGGTTACGTGCAGCGCCCCGACGAAGGACCGCTCGACTATGCACAACACGTCGGCGCGCTGCGCCCCGAGTGGGCGGAAGCCGTCGCCCAGGTCGCACGCCTGTACGTGCGCAGCCGCTATCTGCATGCTCCGGACAGCGCGCGCCAGGACGAGCTGACACGGGCCGTGCGTGCGTTCTCGCGCCGCGCGCGCCGCTCATAGCTGAGAGCGAATCGCCCACAGGTCCGGGAACAGCGGACGGAACAGCGTGCCGCGCAAATAGGCGGCGCCGGCGGAACCCCCGGTGCCCGGCTTGACGCCGATCGTGCGTTCGACCATGCGCGCGTGCCGGTAGCGCCATTCCTGCAGACCTTCGTCGAGATCGAGCAGGCGCTCACAGACCTGGGCGACGAATCCGCCGCCGCGGTAGATCGCGACCAGCAGTGCCTGCACGTCCGTGGAGCCTTCGTAGGCCGTGGTCACGTCACGCCGCAACAGCGCCGCCGGCACGGCGCAGCCCTGCGTCGCCAGGTAGCGCAGGAAATGATCATAGAGTGCCGGTGCCGAACGGGCCTGCTCCAGCAACAGGCGTCCGCGCGAGCCTTGCGGATGCTGATCGAGCACGCCTTCGCGCTTGTAGCCGAGACGGAACTCGAGCGCGCGGAACTGCGCCGACTGGAAACCACTCGACGCCTCCAGGCGGGCACGGAACGCGTTGAACGACAGCGGCGTCATCGTCTCCAGGATGTCGACCTGCGCCACCAGCGTCTTGAGTATCGTCAGCATGCGCTTGAACGTCGCCAGCGCGGCATCGGTCCTGCCATCGTCCAGTGCCGGCATCAGCGCATCGAGCTCGTGCAGCAGTTGCTTGAACCAGAGCTCGTAGACCTGATGGATAATGATGAAGAGGGTCTCGTCGTGCTCCGGACCATCGGAGCGCGGCGACTGCAGAGACAGTAGCTCGTCGATGCGCAGATAAGAACTGTAGGTGAGCGGTTTGGGCAGCGTTTCCATGCCAGCGCGCCGGAGGAGAATGAAGCAGCATTATGAGTGACCGTATCGAAATCGGCCCGTCCGTTCCGCGCCGCACCAGCCGCTTCCTCTACTGCCTGGGCAGCACGGTCCTGCGCCTGGCCGGATGGCGGCTCGACGTGCGCCTGCCCGATCTGCCGCGCATGGTGTTGATCGCGGCGCCGCACACGTCGAACTGGGACTTCGTCCTGGGCATGGCCGCAGTGCTGAAGATCCAGGTGGACCTGCACTGGTACGCCAAGCACACGCTGTTCGAGACAGCGCTCAGCCCGCTGTTCCGCTGGCTCGGCGGGCTGCCGGTGGACCGCAGTGCGGCCGGCGGCGTGGTCCACCAGACCGCGCGGGCGTTCAAGGAGCGCGACCAGCTGGTCATCGCGCTGGCGCCTGAAGGCACGCGGTCGCGACGTACGCAGTGGAAGCGCGGGTTCTATCACATGGCCGAGGCGGCCGAGGTGCCGGTCGTGGCCGCCTATATCGACTACGGTCGCAAGGAAATCGGCATCGGCCCGACCTTCACGCCGAGCGGCGACTGGAACCGCGACATGAAGCCGGTGTTCGAGTTCTACCGCGGCATCAAAGCGAAGCATCCGCAGAACTTCGCGGTGGAGGAGTTGTAGGGCGGGCCGCGCCCGCCGCCGGCGGCCACGGGCCGCCCTACGAGCGCAGCGGATCGCGCACGCGGGCCAGCAGCGCGGCACCGACGATGAAGAACACCAGCAGCGCCAGGATCGCGACACGCGGATTGCCGGTGAACTGGGCGGTCAGGCCGACGACGGTCGGGCCGAGCACGGCGGCGAACTTGCCCATCATGTTGTAGAAGCCGAAGAACTCGCCGGCCTTGTCGGCCGGGATCAGGCGCGCGTAGTAGGAGCGCGACAGCGACTGGATGCCGCCCTGCACGCAGCCGATCGCCGCGGCCATCAGGTAGAACTGCGCGACGCTGTGGAGCTGATACGCCCAGATCGTGACGCCGGCGTAGACCGCCAGCGCGGCGTAGATCGCGCGCCGCGTGCCGAAGCGATCGCCGAACCGGCCGAACACGATGGCGGCGGGAAAGCCGATGAACTGCACCATCAGCAGCGCGACGATCAGGCTGTCGGACGGAAAGCCCAGCTTCATGCCGAAATCGACCGCCATGACGATGATCGTGTCGACGCCGTCGATGTAGAGCCAGTACGCGAGCAGGAACATCCACACCGCGCGCTGCTCGCGGATGTGGCGCAGCGTCTCCCGCAACTCGCGCCAGCCGGTGTTGCCCGGGCGTGGCGGACCTTCCGGTACATTGCGGAACAGCGGCATCGCGAACAGCGCCCACCAGAAGGCGACGCAGAGGAAGGACACGCGCGTCGCCAGCGCAGCGTCGGCAAGGCCGAACCAGGCGGGCTTGAGCGCCATGGCGACGTTGATGGCAAACAGCAGGCCACCGCCCAGGTAGCCGAGGCCATAGCCGAGCGCGGACACGCGGTCCATCTCGCGCGGCTGTGCAACCTGCAACAGCAACGAATCGTAGAACGACAGCCCGCCGAAGAAGCCGATGCGTCCGACGATCGACAGCACGATCGCCCAGCCCCACTGACCCTTGCCGACCAGATACAGCGCGCCAGTCGAGATCACGCCCATCAGGGTGAAGACGAGCAGGAACTTCTTCTTCGCCGCACGCCGGTCGGCAATCGCACCCAGCAAGGGCGCCAGCAGCATGACCACGAGGCTCGCGACCGTCGCCGTCAGACCCTGGTAGAGCGTCTGCGTCGCCGGCGCGACGCCGGCTGCCCAGTACTGGTTGAAGAAGATCGGGAAGAAGCCCGCCATCACCGTCGTCGCGAACGCGGAATTGGCCCAGTCGTAGAACGCCCAGGAAACTTGTGCGCGTTTCTGGCTCACTTACAGGCTGAGCCCCAGGACCAGCGCGTCCTCGCGACCGCCGTGCGCAGGATAGTAGCCACGGCGCTCACCGAGCGGTGCGAAGCCGAACCCGGCATACAGGCCCTGTGCGCCTTCATTGGACTTGCGCACTTCGAGCAGCATCAGCGTCACGCTCGCGGCACGCGCGACCATGATCAGGTGCCGCAGCAGGAACTGAGCGAGTCCGCGCCGGCGGTGCGCGGCGGCGACGCAGATATTGAGAATGTGCGCCTCGCCGGCGGCCATGCTCATCATCGCGTAGGCGAGCACGCCGCCGCTCGCGTCGGTCACGACCCACGCGCTGTAGCCGACACGCAGACAGTCCTGGAAGATCCCCTCCGTCCACGGAAAATCGTAGGAGACCGTCTCCAGCGCCAGCACCTGCGGCAGATGCGCCGGCTGCATCGGATCGAGATGCCACAGGATCTGCGGCTGCGCGCTCAAGCCCGCTCCTGCAGGAACTGGTGCACGCGCTTGAGATCGTCCCAGCTCTTGGCCTTCTCGCGCGGGCTGCGCAGCAGATAGGCGGGGTGGTAGGTGATCAGCAGCGGCGTCTGTGTCGGCCCGTAGTGATACAGGGGCCCACGCAGCTTCGACAACGGCGTGTCCGTCGCCAGCAGCCGCTGCGCGGCGATGCGCCCCAGCGCGACGATCAGCCTGGGCTTCACCAGCTCGATCTGGCGGTCCAAATAGGGCCGGCAGGATTCGACTTCGTCAGCTTCCGGATCGCGGTTGCCGGGGGGCCGACACTTGACGACGTTGGCGATGAACACCGCATGCTCCGGCCGCACATCCGCGCGCACACGACCGATGCTGCGCAGCATCTCGTCGAGCAGCTTGCCGGCGCGACCGACGAAAGGCTCGCCCTGCGCATCCTCGTCCGCCCCCGGCCCCTCACCGACGATCATCAGCGGCGCCGACTCGTAGCCGACGCCAAAGACCGTCTGCGTACGCGTCGCGCACAGTTTGCAGGCGCGGCAGTCCTTCACCACCGCACGCAGCCCTGCCCAGTCGCGCGGCACCTCAGGCCGTGCTGCGCTTGCCGCAGCCGCAAATTGCGCGGTCGCCGCTGCCGATGGAGCAGCGGCTACGACCATGCCCGCCGGCAGCGGCTCGGCGATCCGCGTCGACGACTTCGCCGTGCGGCTCGGCGGTCGCGTCTCGAATCCGGGTGCTGCGGCAACAGGCTCGCTCGCCGCCTTCGGCGCGGCAGCGCCCGCAGCCTCGCGCGACTGCCAGGTCTCGATGCCCAGGGTCTTCAGGTACTGGTTGCGGCGCTTACCGTTCATCGGCGAATTGTAGGCAATCGGATCGCTTCCCACAGCGCCAGCCCGCCCGCCGCCGCCGCTGGTAGGCAGTCCGGCGCCGGTCGTCGTGTAGGGCCGTTCCTGACAGACCTTGCCCCCTAGAGTCGGAACGCCCGCGTGGGCAAGGCAATGATTTCTAACTCAGGACGGACCCGATCATGACCCGCAGCCGCTTCGTACCCGCAATTGCCTTGGGACTGACTACTTTGCTCTCCGCCTGCCTGGCGGACCGCTCCGGCTCGGACGATGTCGTCACCGACAACCTGCCGCCGGTGGCGCTGATCGACATCGCCTCGGTGATGGTCGACAGCACCAACAACCCGATCGACGTGCTCGCCAACGACACCGATCCGAACGGCGACACGCTGATCATCGAATCGGCGGTCGTGACCAGCACGGTGCCCTTCGGCGAACCCGGCACCCTCGAAATCCAGCCGGGCGGCGGGCTGCTGCGCTTCACGCCGCCGGCGGGCTTCATCGGCCTGCAGGCCCTGCAATACACCGTCAGCGACGGCCACGGCGGTTCTGCAATTGCTGCCGTGACGGTCACCGTCCTGCCCCTCGCGCTGCCGCCGGTCGCGGTGCCGGACGTCTATACCGTCGCCACTGACAGCGCGGCGACGACACTCGACGTCCTCGCCAACGACATCGACGGCGCCGGCGGTGGGCTGACGATCGACAGCGCTTCGCTGATTGCCACCGTACCGCCGGGCAGCCCGGGCACGGTCGAGATCGTCGACGACACGCTCAGCTACACGCCGCCCGCCGGCTTCATCGGCGCCGAGTCGCTGCAGTACACGATGATCGACGCCAACGGCGCAACCGCGACGACGACGGTCCTCGTCACCGTCCTGCCGGTCACCGCGCCGCCGATTGCCGCGCCGGACGTGTTCACCGTCGCGCCTGACTCCGTCGCACTCGAGCTCGATGTGCTGGCAAACGATATCGACCTGACCGGCACCGGCCTGACCCTCACCGCGGTGGCGGCGCTGGCCACCGTTCCGCCGGGCAGTGCAGGCACGTTCACGATCGAGAATGACCGCGTGATCTACACGCCGGCGTCCGGCTTCGTCGGCGTCGAGACGGCGCAGTACACGGTCACCAGCGGCGGCGGCCAGAACGCCATCGGCTCGATCGCGATCCTGGTCGCACCGGTGATCTCCGGCATCCCGCCGTTCGCGATCGCCGACGCCGCGCTGGTCAGCACCAACTCCACCGGCACCGCGATCTCAGTCCTGACCAACGACATCGACGCCTCCGGCACGGGCCTGACCGTGACTGCGGTCGAGCGTCTGGCCGCGGTGCCGCCGACGGCGGCCGACACCCTCGACACCGACGGCACCGTCGTGAACTACGCGCCGGCCGCCGGCTACGCGGGCGTCGTCACACTGACCTACACGATCGCCGACGGCAACGGCCAGACCTCCACCGCACCGATCGTCATCACCGTCTCCGGCGCGGCGCTGCCGCCGATCGCCGTCGCCGACATCGTCACCGTCCAGCAGGACAGCGCACCGATCAACATCGCCGCGCTGACCAACGATATCGACCTCAGCAGCACCGGGCTGGACATCACCTCGGTCGCCGGCATCACCACGCTGCCGCCGGGCCAGACCGGCAGCTTTACGGTCGCCGCCGACGGCCAGTCGATCATCTATCAGCCCCTGCCCGGCTTCGTCGGCGTCGAGACGCTCAGCTACGGCGTCGCCGACGGCAACGGCGGCGCATCGACCGGCGTCATCACGATCGCCGTGCAGTCTGAAGTGCTGGCGGTGCCGCCACTGGCTTTGCCGGACCTGGCCACGGTCACGCAGGATTCGGGCGCGACGCTGATCGCCGTGCTCAGCAACGACATCAGCCCGACCGGCGCCGCGCTGACCGTCACCGAAGTCAGCCAGCTGCTGTCGCTGCCCGACGCCGCGCACACAGTCGCGCTCAGCGGCAACCAGGTGTCGTTCACGCCCGCCGCCGGATTCGCCGGTGTCGTCACGCTGCAGTACACCGTGTCCGACGGCACCAACACCGCGACCGGAACCGTCGCCATCACGGTGACGCCCGGCGCCCTGGTACCGGCGCCGGTCGCACTGCCGGACATCGGACTCGCCACCTCCGGCATCGCACCCGCACCGGTGGCCTACACCGTGCTCGCCAACGACATCGACCCCGCCGGCGGCGGCCTTACGCTCACGGCCGCGTCGATCACCCTCGCCCTGCCGCCCGGAGCAGGCAGCGTTGGCATCGTCGGCAACCAGGTCGTCTACACCCCGACCGCGCTGTACACCGGCAGCGTCACCGTCACCTACACCGCCCAGGACTCGCTCAGCCGCACCACCACCGGCGTACTCGTCATCACCGTCACGGCGTTGTAGCCAACTCAAGTTTCCTCTCCCCCACGAACGTGGGGGAGAGGGTTTAGGGTGAGGGGCGCTTCTTCTTCCGTGCCACGTCGAGCGAGTATCGGCGTCAGCTACACCATAAACGCGTGTGGCGTGACTCCTTGCTGCTTGGCGACAGCGACCACGAACCGCTTCACGTATTCGGGCAGCTTCAATGATGTCGTGGACATATCTGGGGCACCTCAGGACCGGTGACACTACGGTAAACCCGCCGATCAATCGGTGACAGTAACGCGGAAGCGAGGCAACCAGCCGCCTACTGCGGCACCGGGGCCTGTTACCCATGCCCCCGGCCGCTCACCTCACTGACCGACTGCCCAGCCGACTACATACCGACCTGCAAATGGCGTGACGCAAATGGCAGTAAACGCCCCGGCATACAGAAGGAATTGCCGGCGATGCTCATTGCCCTGCGGCGTAAACAGGAAGGAGCAGAAGGGCACGAACGGCCCCAGTAGTGACGCAAGCCAAATACTTACCCGCATATTGCGCTGCATGCCGATCATATGCGTTGCCGCTTGAATCCAGAGATAGATGGTGAAGGCGACAACCGGCAGTGCCGCCGAGATCTTGAGCCACTCCGGCCATGCATGGAAGAAGGTCACGTGCCGTCTCTGTTACGCCCAGCGCCGAACTAGGTCAAACGACGTGTCTGATAATTCATCGGACATGGACGCGAAAACGGGCGTGAGTTTGCCAAGCTATTGACCGCAACACGCATGTTCATCACCCTCCCGATTTATACGTCACGCAACACATCGCGGCGTGCGTTGTCGCGTGGCAGTTGCGCGGCGCGTTGGGTGATTTAACGCCGGGAGTGGGATCGGCGGCAAGCGCAGGAGTGCTCGCCGACTTCGTCGGCGCCCCTCACCGCGTTTGGACAAGCTGGGGAATGACTCAATGTCATTCCTCAGTAGCCAAACGCCCTCTCCCCACTGCGTGGGGAGAGGGAGACGATCGCTTACGGCCCTTCTGTCTCGAACTGCGGGTGCGCGCGTTCGGCGGCGGTGGTGCCGAGGCGGTTGACGGCGTTGATGTAGGCCTTGGCGGAGGCGATGACGATGTCGGTGTCGGCGCCCTGGCCGTTCACGGTGCGGCCGTCCTTAGTCAGGCGCACGGTGACCTCGCCCTGCGCGTCGGTGCCGCTGGTGATGTTGTTGACCGAGAACAGGAGCAGCTTGGCGCCGGACGGTACGATCTTCTCGATCGCGGCGAACACGGCGTCGACCGGGCCGTCTCCCTGCGCTTCGGCTTCGCGGCGTTCGCCGTCGACCGACAGCGCGACGCGCGCGACCGGGCGCACGCCGGTCTTGCTCATCGCTTCGAGGTCCAGCAGCTGCACGCGTTCCTGCGCCTGCGCGTGCTGGGTTTCGCTGACCAGCGCCTGCAGGTCTTCGTCGAAGATCTCGTGCTTCTTGTCGGCCAGGTCCTTGAAGCGCGCGAACGCGGCCGCCAGTTCGGCGTCAGACTTGAAGCTGTAGCCCAACTCCACCAGGCGTGCGCGGAACGCGGCGCGGCCGGAGTGCTTGCCCAGTACCAACCTATTTGCGCTCCAACCCACGTCCTCGGCACGCATGATCTCGTAGGTCTGGCGATGCTTGAGCACGCCGTCCTGGTGGATGCCGGACTCGTGCGCGAAAGCGTTGGCGCCGACGATGGCCTTGTTCGGCTGCACCGGGAAGCCGGTGATGCCGGACACCAGGCGCGAGGTCGGCACGATCTGCGTGGTGTCGATGCGCGTGTCAAACGGGAACACGTCGGGGCGCGTGCGGATCGCCATCACGATCTCTTCGAGCGCGGCGTTGCCGGCGCGCTCGCCCAGTCCGTTGATCGTGCATTCGATCTGGCGCGCGCCGTTGAGCGCGGCCGACAGCGAATTGGCGACCGCCAGGCCCAGGTCGTTGTGGCAGTGCACGGAGAACACGGCCTTGTGCGCGTTGGGGATGCGCTCCAGCAGCGAGCGGATCAGTTCGCCGTAGGCGTGCGGCAGCGTGTAGCCGACGGTGTCGGGGATGTTGATGGTCGTGGCGCCGGCATCGATCGCCTGCTCGATGATGCGGCACAGGAAGTCCGGCTCGGATCGGCCGGCGTCCTCGCAGGAGAACTCGACGTCGTCGGTGAAGCTGCGCGCCAGCTTCACCGCGCCGATTGCCGACGCGACCACCTGGTCAGGCTGCATGCGCAGCTTCTTCTCCATGTGGATCGGGCTGGTCGCGATGAAGGTGTGAATGCGCTTGCGCGACGCCGGCGCGATGGCCTCGGCCGCGCGCGTGATGTCGCCGGCATTGGCACGCGCCAGCGAGCACACGATGCTCTCGCTGACCGCCTCGGCGACCGCACGCACGGCGGAGAAGTCACCGTTGCTGGCGGCGGCGAAGCCGGCTTCGATGACGTCGACGCGCATGCGCTCGAGCGCCTTGGCGATACGCACCTTCTCGTCCTGGTTCATCGACGCGCCGGGGCTTTGCTCGCCGTCACGCAAGGTCGTGTCGAAAATGATCAATGTGTCTTTCATGGCTGAAACCTGCTATCGGGAACCGCCGCTCGGGACTGGTCTCCGGCGGTTCGGGGGTTACATCTGGTTTTTTACACGGTTTAGGCCCCGTGCGCGGCGCGCTCTTTTGTCTGCCTTACGGCAGAAGGAGCAGGCAAAGCGGCAGACCGCGGGCGAATGCCGTAGTCGAAGAGAAACAATGGCCGCTGTCGAAAGACATGCCGGCATTATTGCCGAGCGTGGGGGCCAAAGACAATGGCGTCAGGCGCTGCGCGCCGTCGAACGGTAGCGCTTCCACAGAACGGCGGTGGGGCCCGACAAGGCGTAGGCGAAGAAACCCAGGAACAGGATGCGCGGCGGATCGATCATCATCAGCGTGAGCACGCCGATCACCATCGCGAACGACACAAAGCGCATGCGGCCGACGAGGTTCAGCTTCTTGAAGCTGTTGTAGCGGAAGCTCGACACCATCGACAGCGCGGTGGCGAGCGTCAACGGCGCCGCGAGCCAGAGGACGTCATCGCCGGAAAACGGCACGTGCCCGGACACCCAGGCGAACAGCGAGTGGCTGTCGTCGATGCAGCTCCACACGAAGAAGGTCACGACCGCCGCCGCCGCCGGGCTGGGCACGCCGTAGAAATCCTTGTTGGAGCTGGAGATCGCCGCCAGCACGTTGAAGCGCGCGAGGCGCAGCGCCGTGCAGGCGGTGTAGGTGAATGCGATCACCCAGCCCAGCTTGCCGCCCAGCCACTTGTAGTCGGCGAGGTGATGCAGCGAGAACGCGTACACCAGGATCGCCGGCGCGACGCCGAAGGCGACCATGTCGCACAGCGAATCGTATTCCTTGCCGAAATCGCTCTGCGTGTTGGTCAGGCGCGCGATGCGGCCGTCGAGGCCGTCAGCGATCATCGCGACGAGGATGCCGAACACCGCCGGCTCGAAGCGTCCGGCCATCGACATGACGATGGCGAAGAAGCCGCCGAACAGCGTGCCGGTGGTGAACAGATTCGGCAGCAGGTAGATGCCCTTGCGGCGCGGCTTGACGGCTGTCGTCTCGTCCATCGGCGGGGTTCCGGAGATTTGGCGCATCTTACTGAGCAGATGCACAAAACATAAGGGCGCCAGACGGCGCCCTTATGTACACGATCAAACCGCCGATCAATTCTTGCTCTTGTCGACCAGCTTGTTCTTGCCGATCCACGGCATCATCGCGCGCAGCCTGCCGCCGACCTGCTCGATCGGGTGCGCGGCGTTGAGGCGACGCATCGCGGTCATTTCCGGATAGCCCGACTTGCCTTCGGAGACGAAGGCCTTGGCGTACTTGCCGGTCTGGATGTCGAGCAGCGCCTGCTTCATCGCCTTGCGCGACTCGGCGTTGATGACCTTGGGGCCGGTCACGTACTCGCCGTATTCGGCGTTGTTCGAGATCGAGTAGTTCATCGTCGCGATGCCGCCTTCGTACATCAGGTCGACGATCAGCTTGAGCTCGTGCAGGCACTCGAAGTAGGCCATTTCGGGCGAATAGCCCGCGTCGACCAGGGTCTCGAAGCCGGCCTTGACCAGCTCGACGGCGCCGCCGCAGAGCACGGCCTGTTCGCCGAACAGGTCCGTCTCGGTCTCGTCCTTGAACGTGGTCTCGATGATGCCGGAGCGGCCGCCGCCGATCGCCGAACCGTAGGACAGCGCGATCTCCTTGGCCTTGCCGCTCGCGTTCTGGAACACCGCGATCAGGTCGGGGATGCCGCCGCCCTTGGTGTACTCGTTGCGCACGGTGTGGCCGGGGGCCTTAGGGGCGATCATGATCACGTCGAGATCGGCGCGCGGCACGACCTGGTTGTAATGGATCGCGAATCCGTGCGCGAAGGCCAGCGCCGCGCCCTTCTTCAGGTTCGGCTCGAGCTCGTTCTTGTAGAGCTCGGACTGGAACTCGTCGGGCGTCAGCACCATCACGACGTCGGCGCCGGCGACCGCATCCTTGACGCTCTTGACCTTGAGGCCCGCGCCTTCGGCCTTGGCGATGCCGGTCGAGCCGGGACGCAGCGCCACGGTGACGTCGACGCCGCTGTCCTTCAGGTTCAGCGCGTGGGCGTGGCCTTGCGACCCGTAACCGACGATCGCAACCTTCTTGGACTGGATGATCGACAGGTCTGCGTCCTTGTCGTAGTAGACGTTGATGCTCACTTCAAAACTCCGGTCAGCGGGGGGAGCCGCGCAGCGCGCGGCGGTCAAACTTCAGTCGGCACTTCGATGACGCTGTGCCCGCGCTCCATGGCGGCGACGCCGGAACGCACCAGCTCCAGCACTTTCGCGACCCGGGCGATTTCGGCGACGAACGCGTCGATTTCGCGGCCGGTGCCGGCGAGCTGGATCATGCGCGTGTTCTCGGACTCGTCAAGGATCGATGCACGGTTGTGGCGCACGAACTCGATGACATTGCGCGCCGAGTTCGCATCCACCTCGACCTTGAGCATCAGCAGCTCGCATTCGAGATGATCGGTGCTCGACAGGTCCATGATCTCGACGATGTCGATCAGCTTGCGCGTCTGCTTGATGATCTGGTCAATCACCGCGTCCGAGCCGCTGGTCACCAGCGTCAGCCGCGAAACCAAGGGGTCGTGCGTCGGCGCCACCGACAGCGAGTCGATGTTGTAGCCGCGCGACGAAAACATTCCCGCGACGCGCGCCAGGGCGCCGGCCTCGTTCTGCAGCAGGATGGAGATGATGTGGCGCATGTCGCGGACAGCAGGGCCGAATAGCCAACAGGGGCGCGCAACATAGCTTTGCTGCACTGCGAAATCAAGCTAACATCACGCGCTTTTTGCCGACATTTGCCTGGAGTCGCTGTACCGATGAACGCCCCCGCCCCCGCCCCCCGTCATCCCCTCGCCGGCAAGACCCTGAGCGGCGCGGAGATGGTCGTCCAGATCCTGGCCGATGAGGGCGTCGGTGTCGTCTTCGGCTACTCCGGCGGCGCGATCCTGCCGACCTACGACGCGATCTTCCGCTTCAACGCCGCCAACGGCGAAAAGATGCCGCTGATCGTGCCGGCCAACGAGCAGGCCGCCGGTTTCATGGCCGCAGGCTACTCCCGCGCGTCCGGCAAGGTCGGCGTGTGCATGGTCACCAGCGGCCCCGGCGCGACCAACACGGTGACGCCGGTGCGCGATTGCATGGCCGATTCGATTCCGATGGTCGTGATCTGCGGCCAGGTGCCGACCGCCGCGGTCGGCTCAGATGCGTTCCAGGAGGCGCCGGTCAGCTCGATCATGGGCGCCGCCGCCAAGCACGTCTTTCTGGTCACCGACCCGAAGAAGCTGGAAGCGACCGTGCGCACCGCGTTCGAGATCGCCCGCACCGGCCGCCCCGGCCCGGTCGTGGTCGACATCCCCAAGGACGTGCAGAACTGGAGCGGCCCCTTCATCGGCGAGGGCGTGCTGCCGATTCCCGGCTACCGTGCGCGCCTCAAGGCCGTGCGCGACAACCGCATCGGCGACGAGTCTGCCGCGCGCTTCTTCGACATGCTCAAGCAGGCCAAACGGCCCTTGATCTATGCCGGCGGCGGCGTGATTCACGGCGAGGCCTCGGCCGCCCTGCGCGCCTTCTCGAAGGCCTTCGGCGTTCCGGTGACGACCACGCTGATGGGCATCGGCTGCCACGACACGACCGAACCGCTGTGCCTGCAGATGCTCGGCATGCACGGCACTGCCTTTGCAAACTACGCGACCGACGACTGCGACTTCCTGATCGCCGTCGGCGCGCGCTTCGACGACCGCGTCGCCGGCGTGCCGGCGAAGTTCGCGCGCAGCGCCAAGTGGATCGCCCACCTGGATCTCGATCCGTCCGAGATCAACAAGGTCAAGCGCGTGCATTGGCACCATGTCGGCGAGCTGGTGCCGGCGCTCGACGCGCTGCGCGAACACGCGCACAAGCAGGGTTTCCGGCCGGATTACACGGAGTGGCACGCGCACATCGCCGATCTGAAGAAGACCTATGCGATGAACTATGAGCGCGGCGGCACGTATATCCAGCCGCACGCCGTGATCGAGGAGATCAACCGCATCACCCAGGGCGAAGCCGTTGTCGCCACCGGCGTCGGCCAGCACCAGATGTGGGCGGCGCAGTATTTCGATTTCCGCGAGCCGCGGCTGTGGCTGACGTCCGGCTCGATGGGCACGATGGGCTTCGGCCTGCCGGCCGCGATCGGCGCGCAATTCGCGCGCAAGGACAAGATCGTCATCGACATCGACGGCGACGCCTCGATCCGCATGAACATGGGCGAGCTGGAAACGGTCACGACCTACAACCTGCCGGTCAAGGTCGTCGTGCTCAACAACTTCGGCGACGGCATGGTCAAGCAGTGGCAGCGCCTGTTCTTCGACAGCCGCTACGCCGGCTCGGACAAGAGCCTGCACCAGAAGGACTTCATCAAGGCGGCCGAGGCGGACGGTTACAAGTTCGCGCGGCGCGTCGAGCGCAAGGAAGACCTCGCGCGCGTGATCGCCGAGTTCGTCGCCTTCAAGGGACCGGCGTTCCTCGAAGTGGTGATCGACCCGATGGCCTCGGTCTACCCGATGGTCGGCCCCGGAACGTCCTACGACCAGATGATCACCGGCGACTGGATCCCATCGCGCACGAACGCGGCGCCGGAAAAGCTCGACGTCAAGTCGACGCAGATGTTCTGATCCTGGCCCGATTGGGGTAAGGTGCGTGGACCGGTTCTGCGGAGACGGTCCATGAGCGAGTCGACGGCAGAGATCCGCAACACCGCCCTGATCGGGCAGACGGGCAGCGGCAAGACTCGCCTGCTGACGGCGCTGCTGGCGCGTTCCGGTGCGCCGCCGCCCAACGGCAGCAACGGCGCTGCGCACACGCTCGCCGTATCCGCTTGGCACCTCCAGCACGACGACGCCCGCATCAACCTGCTGGACACGCCCGGCTATCCCGACCTGATCGGCCGCACGACGGCGGCATTGCCGGCGGTCGAGTCGGCCCTCGTCGTCGTCGATGCGCAGGCCGGCATCGAGCTGGCGACGCGACGGCTGATGGACGCGGCGCGCGAACGCGGCCTGTGCCGCGTCCTGGTCGTCAACGGCATCGATCGCGGCGGCGATCTGCCGACGCTGCTCGCCGAGCTGCGCGAGGCCTTCGGCCCCGAGTGCCTGCCGATCAACCTGCCCGCGAACGGCAACACGCAGGTGCTGGATTGCTTCTTCACACGCAGCGGTCCGGCGACGGATTTCGGCAGCATCGAGGACGCGCACCGCGCGATCATCGAACAGGTCATCGAGGTCGACGAGGCACTGCTCGATCGCTACCTGTCCGGCGACGAGAGCGTGAGTGCCCGCGAGTTGCACGAAGCCTTCGAACGCGCGCTGCGCGAAGGGCACCTGGTTCCGATCTGCTTCACCAGCGCTCAGTCCGGCGCCGGGCTCGGCGAGCTGCTCGACCTGATTGCGCGCCTGCTGCCGAATCCCTTCGAGGGCAATGCGCCGCCGTTCGTCAAAGGTTCGGGCGACGCCGTTGAGGCGGTCACGGTGATTCCCGATCCGGAGCGCCACGCCCTCGCCCACGTCTTCGCCGTCGGCATCGATCCCTACGCCGGACGCATCGCACTCGCGCGCGTGCACCAGGGCCGCCTGCGCGCCGGCCAGCAGCTCTATATCGGCGACGCGCGCAAACCATTCAAGCTCGCGCACCTGCACGACGCCCAGGGCGGCGCGCTGAGCGACAAGCGCAGCGCCCTGCCCGGCGAGATCTGCGCGATCAGCAAGGTCGACGAGCTGCACTACGACGCGGTGGTCCACGACTCGCACGACGAAGATCACTTCCATTTGCGCGAGCCGGCACCGGCGCCGCCGATGCTCGGGCTCGCACTCGAACCGGAACGGCACGGCGACGAGCAGAAGCTGGCGGACGGGCTGCACAAGCTGATCGCTGAAGACCCGAGCCTGCGCCTGGAGACGCATCCCTCGCTCAACGAAACCGTGCTGTACGGCCACGGCGAGTTCCACCTGCGCGTCGCGCTCGAGCGCCTCGGCCAGCAGTTCAACGTCCGCTATAAGTCGCATCCGCCGAGCGTGCCGTTCCGCGAGACCATCACGCGTGCTGCCGAGGGCCATCACCGGCACAAGAAGCAGAGCGGCGGCGCCGGCCAGTTCGGCGAGGTGTCGCTGCGCATCGAGCCGCTGCCGCGCGGCGCCGGCTTCGAGTTCGTCGACGCCGTCAGCGGCGGCGCGATCCCCTCGCAGTTCATGCCCGCGGTCGAGAAAGGGGTGCGCCAGGCGCTCGACAGCGGCGCGATCGCCGGCTTTCCACTGCAGGACGTGCGCGTGATCGTGCACGACGGCAAGACGCATCCGGTCGACGGCAAGGAGATCGCGTTCGCAACCGCCGGCCGCAAGGCCTTCCTCGATGCCATCGACAAGGCCGCCGCCGTCGTGCTCGAACCGGTGATGAATCTCGCGATCCACGTCCCGGTCGCGAGCGTCGGCGGCATCACCGGCGATCTCGCGACCATGCGCGGCCGCGTGCTGCAACAGCAGGCGCTCGGCGACCGACAGATGCTGATCGAGGCCCAGGCGCCGCTCGCCGAACTCGGTGACCTTTTGCACAGGATCAAGGCGCAGACGGCCGGCGAAGGCGCCTACACGATGAGCTTCAGCCACTACGAGACGGCATCGCCGAAACTGCAGCAGGATCTGATGCACCGCCACTTGCAACGGCGCAAGGAAGAAGCCGACTGAAGCGTAGGGTGGGCTGAGCATTGCGAAGCCCACCGTGGCGATGCGCTACATCCGATGGGCATCGCTGTCGCTCAGCCCATCCTACGTCGGCGCCAACGCCCTAAACTGCGCGGATGAAATTCCGCCGCCTGCCACCGCTGCACACGCTCGAAGCCTTCGAGGCCTCGGCGCGGCGTTCGTCGTTCAAGCTCGCCGCGCAGGAACTGCATCTGACCCCTTCGGCGATCAGCCACCAGATCAAGTCCCTCGAAGCCTTTCTCGGCTTCGATCTGTTCCGCCGCGGCAACCGCTCGCTGGACCTCACCGACGGCGGCAAGGCCTACCTGCAGGTCGTGCGCGACACCCTCGCGAAGCTGCGCAGCGGCAGCGCCAAGGTGGCGCAGCGCTATGCACGGGCGACACTCAAGATTAGCGCCGGCCCATTCATCGCCAGCGAGCTGATCCTGCCGGCGCTGCCGGCCTTCCAGGAGGCGCACCCGGACATCGACGTGCGCATCGACACCGACCTGCGCCCGGTCGACCTGTTGCACGAGGACACGGACGTCGCGCTGCGCTTCGGCAACGGCCAGTGGCCGCGCCTGAGCGCGGAACTGCTGCTGACGATGTCCGCAGTGCCGGTTTGCACGCCGGCGCTGGCGAAGGCGCTGCGCAAGCGCACGCCGGATCAGCTCGACGACGTCACGCTGATCCATTCCTCGCCGATGCCCGATGGCTGGACGCAATGGGCCGCGGAAACCGGCGTCACCCTCGGCAAGCCGCGGCGCGACGTCTGGCTCGACAGCTACCTGGCGATCCTGCGTGCCGCCGAACAGGGCCTGGGCCTGGCACTCGGCCTGGTGCCGATGGTCAATCCGTGGATTGCGCGGCGCAAACTCGCGATGCCCTGGCCGCGACTGCAGCTGACGATTCCGCAGGGCTACTACCTGCTGCACCGGCCCGAGGATGCGGATCGCCCCGAAGTCGCCGCCTTTCGCGACTGGCTGCACGAGCTGCTGCGGCGCGAACACGTCACCGCCTGACCTGATGGTCGGTTTTCCGGGTGAATTCAGTTCACCCGACGTGCGCTTCGTTTTCGTTTGTCGAGCCCTGCGCGCGCGCCTAGCCTGAAGGCGTCCAATCTTGCGGAGCCTTCGATGTCCCAATTCGATCTGACGCTGGAAGCCGGCGTCGCTCGCGCGCCTGTTGAGAGGCCGCAGTCCGTACCAACCACGGCGGCGAGAACGCCCGCACAGCTCTTCGCCCGCCTGCGCCGCTATCCCTTCGGCGCCCGGCTGTTCTCGTACGCGGTCTGTCGTCGCGCGCCCTACTTCGGGTCGATCTCGCCGCTGTTCCGCGAGCTGCGCAGCGGTCATGCGGAAGTCACGGTCCGCAACCGCCGCAAGGTGCACAACCACCTCGGCACGGTCAACGCGATCGCGATGTGCGCGATGTGCGAACTCGCCGCCGGCACCATGCTCGAATCGAGCCTGCCGCGCGGCCTGCGGTGGATTCCGCGCGGTATGACGGTGCGCTACCTGAAGAAGGCGGCGACCGACCTGAGTGCGGTCGCGGAGCTGTCGGCGCCGATCGATGCGGACTTCAGCGGCGACATCGTCGTGCCAGTGCGCGTGCACGACCGCAGCGGCGAGACCGTGATGGAGGCCGACATCACGATGTATGTATCTCCGCGCAAGGGCGCATGAACGCACTCCTGGTCGACACGCTGATCGCACCCTGGCGCCGCCGCCGCATCCTCGGCAGCGCGGCGGCGCGCAGCCGGCCGGACGTGCGCTTCATGGAACTGCCGGACTGCACGATCCGCTACCGCGAAGCCGGCACGCTCGGTCCTTGCATCGTGTTGTGCGCCGATCCGCCGGTGCCGCTGGAGGTCTACGACGCGCTGATCGAGCGACTTGCGCGGGACTACCGCGTCATCGTGTTCGAGCTGCCGGCCTTTGGCTTCTCGCTGCCGCGCGCGTCGCTGCAACTGAACCTGCCCGCCGCGAGCGCAACGGTCGAGCGCTTCCTGCGCCAGCTGGACCGCGGCCCCTACCTCCTCGCGTTTTCCTGCGTACCGGCCTATGTCGCCTTGTGGATCGCCGCGCGCACACCGGAGCTGGTGTCGGGACTGGTCGTGATCCAGGCGCCGCACTGGAGCGAGGAGCTGCTGTGGAAGGCGCGGCGCGATCCGCGCGGAATCCTCGCCCGCCCCTGGCTCGGGCAAGTCCTGCTCAAGCTGCTCAGGCGCCGCCGCGCCGGCGCCTGGTACCGGCTCGCGGTCGGCCAGCGCCAGTTCGTCGCGCCGTTCACGGCGGAAACCGAGCACGCCTTCGCGCACGGCGCGTGCTTTTCGCTCGCCTCGGCCTTCCAGCAATTCCTGGTCGCGGAGGCGCCCGCCATCGCGCCGCCGTCGCAGCCAGCGCTGGTGGTCTGGGGCGGCGCCGACCGCTCGCATGCGGACACCGACAAGGACTCGATCCGGCGCCATCTGCCGCAGGCACGCATCGTCCACTTCGACAGTGCCGGCCACTTTCCGGAGCTGGAGGCGCCGGACCGATTCGTCGACGCGTTGCGTGACATGTTCCCTCCCCCGAACGGCGCAAGCGGGACGCGGGAATCCGGCTAGAATCGCGCCCACCTCATTTCCCTATCCCTTCCCGCATGAACACCGACCCGATCCTGTGCGACGTCGCCGACGGCGTGATGACCATCCGCCTGAACCGCCCCGACAAGAAAAATGCGCTGACGCAGGCGATGTACACGGCGCTTGCGGAGATCTTCGCGCAGGCCGACCGGGACCCGGCGGTGCGCAGCATTCTGCTGACCGGTACGCCGGACTGCTTCTGCAGCGGCAACGACATGGTCGACTTCCTCAAGGCGCCGGCCACCAGCGAGGACGCGCCGGTGCTGCGCTTCATGCTCACGCTGGCGCGCGTCGCCAAGCCGGTGGTCGCCGCGCTCAACGGGCCGGCGATAGGCGTCGGCACGACGCTGCTGCTGCACGTCGACCTCGCCTACGCCGGCGAGTCGACGCGCTTCCAGATGCCCTTCGTCAACATCGGCATCTGCCCGGAATACGCGTCGACCTACCTGCTGCCGCGCATGATCGGCCACGTGCAGGCCGCGGAACTGCTGCTACTGGGCGAACCCTTCACTGCAGCGACCGCACTGGAGGCTCGGCTGATCAACGCGGTGCTGCCCGATGCCGAGGTTGTTGCGCACGCCCGCGCCCAGGCCGTGAAACTGGCGCAGAAGCCGCCGGCAGCGCTACGCACGTCCAAGGCGCTGCTCAAGCACTGGCGCAGCGATTTCCTGCGCGACGTGATCCTGCACGAGGCCGAGCACTTCGGCGCGATGCTGCACGGCGAGGAAGCCAAGGAAGCGCTCAACGCCTTCGTGCAGAAGCGCAAGCCGGATTTCTCGCGCTTCAGCTGAGCTCGCCCGAGGCCCCGTGCCGCAGGCGGCCGGACGACGCATAATCCGCGGATGACCGCCGCAACGGGCAAACGCGAACGGAACAAGAAGGCCAACCGGGCTTCGATTCTCGAGGCGGCGCGGCGCTGTTTCCTGGAAATGGGCTACGAGTCGGTGACGATCCGCGACGTCATCCGCCGCTCGACCCTGGCTGCGGGAACCTTCTACAACTACTTCCCGGACAAGGAATCCCTGTTCCGCGCACTGGTCGAGACGCGACTGCAGATCATGCAGGACCGCATCCACGTCGCGCGCCAGCGCGCCACCGACGTCGAGTCGTTCTTCTACGAGGCGTACCTGGCTGTGCTGCAGGAGGCGCGCGCCGATCCGCAGTTTTTCGAGCTGATGTTCCGCAACGAAGCGGTCGTGCACTCCTTCTACAAGGACAATTTCTTCGGCCTGATCATGCAGTCGCTGCGCGGTGACCTGCAGGATGCGATCGTGCGCGGACTGATCCCTGAACTCGACGTGGACGTGCTGACCTCGATTTCGTTCGGCGCCGGCTACGAGCTTGCGCGCCTGATCGTGCAGCAGCCGAGGCGCGACCTCGAACCGACCGCCCGCTTCGTCACCCAGGTCTTCCTGCGGGGGGTGCCGACCACACCCAGCTCGACGCGCCTGATCCGGCTCGGCTCGCGCCTGCTGGGCGGCGCCGCGCGGTAGTCCCGTTCGTGTCGAGTAGCCGCGCAGCGGCGTATCGAGACACTGCGCGGCCCCTCGATACACCGCGCCTTGCGGCGCGGCACTCGGGGCGAACGGAAATCCAACGCGAACTTCTGACTCAGCGCGTCAGAACAGCTCGACCGCTCCGGACTGCATCGACACCTGCTCGACCGGTTTGTGCTGCGGCGTGCGCCAATCCTCGCGCGGCTTGCCCGGCGCTACGGCGCCTTCGACGCCGGCGGATTGCGCGACCTCGGCATTGATCAGTTCGATGCGCTGCGCATGACGCAGCGCGGTGCCCAGAGACTGCGTCGAGATGTCCTCGAACTGCAGGCAGCGGACCGCGCGCCCGACCGCGTCCGTGATCTCCTCGCGTGCTGCGGAGACCTCGCGGATGCCTGCGGCCAGACCGTCGTTGATGCTCTGTACCTGCGACAGCAGGCGGGCGGCCTCGTCGCGCGCACCGGCGCTCAGGCTGACGTCGCGCGAGGCCATTTCGCCGACCGTCTCGCGCACCGTCGCCACCGCTTCCTTGGAGCCGTAGACCAGCTTGCGGATCTGCTCGTTGAAACTGGTCGAGCGCTCCGACAGGTTGCGGACTTCCTCGGCGACGACCGCAAAGCCGCGGCCGGCCTCGCCGGCGCGTGCCGCCTCAATCGCAGCGTTGAGCGCCAGCAGGTTGGTTTGATCGGCGATCGACTTGACGTCGCCCAGCAGCTCGAAGATCGCGTCGAGCTGTTTCACCATCTCGTCGATCTGGCGCACGCTGGCCGAGCTCTGGCGGCTGACCTGCGCCAGCGATTCGACCAGGCTGTTCATCAGCCCGGCCGCGGTCTCGGCGAAGCGGCGCACGTCGATGCCACCGCCGCCGTCGCTGGTCTGGCTGAGGATGCGCGACACCGCGGCCTGCTGATGCTGTGACTGGCGCGTCATGTCCTCGAACGCGGCGCCGAGCTGGCGCACCGACTCGGCGATCAGGTTGCGCACGCGCGTGACCTCGCGCTCTACGCCCTCGACCTCGCCGGCGAGACCGCCGCGCAGTTCGGTCAGCACCGCCTTGCGGCGATCGGCATCGGCCTTGCCCCGCGCCAGTTCGGCCTGCGCGTGCTCCAGCCGGCGGTTCTGCAACCAGGCGCCGACGAACCAGGACGCCAGCGCGACCAGGCCCGTCGCCCAGGCGGCAACGCCGCCCACACCCGCGACCAGCACGACCAGATGCAAGGCGGTCAGCACGGCGGGGGCGATCAGCGGTTTGAGGTTGTTGAGGTTCATGTCGAACTCCGGAAGCAAAGCGCTCCAATTCGGTTTAGCGGCGCTGTGGCCGGCGCCTTGAGCCGCCGCTTCCGTCCGCGCCGCGGGCGATCGCCGGTTTCATGCCGTCCATGCCAGCAACTGCCCTGCAATCTTCTCCAGAGGCAAGACCTGTTCCGCTGCGCCGAGTTTGTGCGCGGCACCGGGCATGCCCCAGACCACGCTCGTCGTCTCGTCCTGCGCCAAAGTCCGGCAACCGGCTTCACGCATCGCCAGCAGACCGCGTGCGCCGTCTTCGCCCATTCCGGTCAAAATCGCACCCACAGCGTTGGTTCCTGCGTTATCTGCCACTGACCGTAACAGAACGTCCACGCTCGGACGGTGACGATTCACCGGTGCGGTCTGATCCAGCCGACAAACGTAGCGCGCGCCGTCGCGCACGACGCGCAGATGCCAGTCGCCCGGGGCAATGTAGGCATGGCCGGGCACGATCTGCTGTCCATCCTGGGCCTCGCCGACGCGCATCGCGCAGGTCCGGTCCATGCGCGCCGCGAAGGGACCGGAAAAGGCGGCCGGAATATGCTGCGCGATGACGATCGCCGGCGCGTCCGCGGGCATGCCCAGCAGAACGTCCTTGATCGCCTCGGTGCCGCCGGTCGACGCGCCGATCGCGATCAGCTTCTCGGTGGTACGCAACACCCGCTTGCGTGGTGGTGGCGCCTTCGGCGGCGCGCTCAGCGCATTGATGCCGCGCACGCGGGCGCGCGATGCCGCCTTGATCTTCGCGACCAGCTCCTCCGCGTACTGGCGGATGCCCGCCTCGAGATCGACTTTCGGCTTGGTGACGAAGTCGACTGCCCCCAGCTCCAGCGCCTGCAGGGTGATCTCGGCGCCGTGCTCGGTCAGCGACGACACCATGACCACCGGCATCGGCCGCAGGCGCATCAGGTTTTCCAGGAAGGTCAGCCCGTCCATGCGCGGCATCTCGACGTCGAGCGTCAGCACGTCGGGAGCCAGCTGCTTGATCTTCTCGCGCGCGACGAAGGGATCGGGCGCCGCGCCGACGACCTCGATCTGCGGATCGGCGGAGAGAAATTCGGTCAGCAGGCGCCGCATCAGCGCCGAGTCGTCGACCACCAGTACGCGAATTTTCCTGTCCATTCAGAACAATTCCACGCTGCCCATGGTCGGCGTCTCGCGAAGACGCGACCGGTACAGCTTCTCGCTGGCCAGCATCTCGGTGTCGCCGGCCAGGGGCAGATGCTTGACCATCACCCGTCCGGTCATCGGAAAGTAATGCACGCGACGCGGGTGAATGCCGAACAGGTCCTGCGCCGACACGGCCAGGCCTTCCGCTTCCAGATACTTCAGCACCCAGCGCCCGTTGCGCTCGCCGACGTTGTTGATGCGCAGCCCCGGCAGCACCGCACCGCCGCCGAAGACCTTGGTTTCGAGGCGCTCGCGCGACGCGCCGCACTTGATCAGTTCGTTGATCAGCACTTCCATCGCGTACGCGCCGTAGCGTGCGGTCTCGCCCGCGGCCGAGCTGATCTCGCTGTCCGGCAGCATGAAGTGATTCATGCCGCCGATCCTGGCCAGCGGATCGCGGATGCAGGCCGACACGCAGGAGCCCAGAACGGTGACCAGCATCAGGCTCTTCTCGGTGACCACGTACTCGCCCGGCAGCACCTTGATGGCGTGGCTGTCGAAACGCTTGTCGTAGTACGCGGCCGGGTCGGCCGGCGGTTGCCAGCGGCCCAGGTCCCGCGCCTTGCGCATTGCGTACATGGTTCAGGTTCTTTTGTGGTCCGCACGGCAGTAGATCGTCCGACCGACTGAACGGATCAGGTCGGACGCATGAAAGAAGCTTTCCGAGTGGCCGGCGAAGAACAGACCGTCCGCCGCCAGCAGATGCACCAGCCGTCGCAGCACTTCGAGCTGCGTCTTCTTGTCGAAGTAGATCATCACGTTGCGGCAGAAGATCGCGTCGAACGGACCGCGCATCGGATAGTGAGGATCGAGCAGGTTGAGCTGGCGGAAGCTCAGCAGTTTGTGCAGGGGTTCGATCACGCGGCAGCTGCCGGCATTGTGCCCGTGCCCCTTGAGAAAAAAGCGCCTCTTGCGATCTGCCGACAGGCGCTCGATGCGGTCGATCGCGTAGACCCCGCGTTCGGCGGTCTCCAGCACATTGGTGTCGATATCCGTCGCCAGGATCGACACCGGCGGCGTCAGCGAGTCATAGGCCTCGCAGGCGGTGATCGCCAGCGAATACGGCTCCTCGCCGGTGCTGGCCGCGGCGCACCAGATGCGCACGCGCTTGCCGTGTGGCTGCGCCTTGAGAAACTTGTTCAGGGCATCGAAGTGGTGCGCCTCGCGGAAGAACGAGGTCAGATTGGTCGTCAGCGCGTTGGTGAACGCCTGCCACTCGCCGGCGTCGTCCTGCCCTTCGAGCCAGTCGAGATAGTTGCGAAAACTGTCCAGATGCAGCGCGCGCAGGCGTCGCGCAATCCGGCTGTAGACCATCTCCTCCTTGCTGTCGGCCAGCGAGATGCCGGCGCGCGCATGGATCAGGCGGCGAATGCGATTGAAATCGCGTTCGGTAAAGAAAAAATCACGCGATGCGCTCCGCTCTTCGGTTGCCAGTGCCGAATTCATACACGCCGGCGGCGCGCCGACACGGACACCAGGGCCCGCGGCGGTGCCGACGCGATGGCGCAGTCGGCCGCCGACAGACTGAGGCCGAGATTCGCAAACCAGCGCAACCAGCCGGGAACTTCGCCGTGCGGCGCTCCAGGCTGCGTGAGCCTGGGCGGCGAAGCCTGCCTTTGCATGTTCATCATGACGACGTCCTTCTGTCCGGGGCTGCACTCACCCTGCCGCCCCCGGCTCACGCCGGGGGAGCGGATGTCTTTGAACGGTCGCGACTGGCCGACGGGCGCTTAGAACTCGCTCCACTGATCGTCCGCCTTGGCCGGTGCTGCTGCCGGCTTGGCGACGCCATTCGCCGCTGCGGGCTTCTTGATCGCCGACACGGGCCGGGCAGCCGGCCTTGCGGCTGCAGGGCGCGGAGCCGGCCTGACCGCCGGCGCGGCGGCGCGCGGCGCGGGACGTGCGGCGAACGCAGGGGCCGCCGCGTGCGCGTCGTCGAGCTTGAACTGGCTCACCGAGTGCGACAGGCCGCCGGCCTGCTCCTCCAGCGAGCGCGCCGCAGCGGATGCCTCTTCGACCAGGGCGGCGTTCTGCTGGGTCACCTCGTCCATCTGCGTGATGGTCTGGTTGACCTGCTCGATGCCCTGGCTCTGTTCCTGCGAAGCCGCGCTGATCTCGGCCATGATGTCGGTGACCCGCTTCACGCTGGTCACGATCTCTTCCATGGTCTTGCCGGCCTGCTCGACCAGCTTGGAGCCGTTGCCGACCTTCTCGACGGAATCGCCGATCAGGGTCTTGATCTCCTTGGCGGCACCGGCGCTGCGCTGCGCCAGGCTGCGCACCTCGGCGGCAACGACCGCGAAGCCGCGGCCCTGTTCGCCGGCACGCGCAGCCTCGACCGCGGCATTCAGCGCCAGGATGTTGGTCTGGAAGGCGATGCCGTCGATGACGCTGATGATGTCGACGATCTTCTTGCTCGACTCGTTGATCGCGTTCATCGTCGTCACGACTTCGCTGACGACATTGCCGCCCTTGCGTGCGACGTCCGAGGCGCCGACCGCGAGCTGGTTGGCCTGCTTGGCGTTCTCGGCGTTCTGCCTGACCGTGCTGGTCAGCTCTTCCATCGACGAGGCCGTCTCCTCCAGCGACGCAGCCTGCTGCTCCGTGCGCGACGACAGATCGCTGTTGCCGGTGGCGATCTCGCGCGCCGCCGTGTTGATCGTGTCGGTCGCGTCCTTGATCTGCGTGATGATCTGCTGCAACTGCACCACGGTCAGGTTGGCGTCGTCGCGCAGCTTGCCGAAGGTGCCCTTGAAGTCACCCTCGACCTGCTGGGTCAGGTCGCCGGTCGCCAGCGCGCCCAGGACACGTGCCACCTCGTTGAGTCCGACGCTGCTGGTATCGAGCAGCTGGTTGATGCTCTCGGCCAGCAGCTTGAAGAATCCATCCTTGCCCTCCAGGGAGACGCGCCGCGTGAAGTCGCCGTCCGCTGCGGACTGCACGATGCTGCCGACCTCGGCCTCGACGGCCACCTCGGCCGTGCGGTCCTTCCACTCGACCACCGACCCGAGGCGCTCCCCGGCGTCGTTGATGATCGGCGCGGCGATCAGCGAGAACGTGCGGTTGGCGACCTTGATCTGCGTGCGATACGTCTCGCGGAATGTCCCCAACAGCCGCGCCTGGTGTTCCGGGTTCTTGTGGAAAACGTCGATCTTCTGGTTATGGAGCTTGCGCACATCGAAATGCGGCAGCACGGTGCGAATGTCGCTCTCCGCCTTGGTGAGCATCTCCACCACAGAGCTGTTGAGATAGACGATATTGCGCTCGGGGTCCGCGATCATCACGTTCGCCGAGACATTGTCGAGCGCGTTCTTGATGCGAAGGTTCTCGGCAGCAACCTTCTTCTCGCGAACGGTCGACTCCTCGATCCCCGAGAGCATCGCGTTGATGCCGTTGCACAGGGCCTCGATCTCGCCGACCTTGCCGTCCATCGGCACACGCTGGCTCAGGTCGCCCTTGGCCGCCGCCGCGAGCACCGCGCGGGATTGCTCGACCGCAAGGCGCAGCGCCTGCTCGGCGCGCACTTTCTCGGTGATGTCCATTGCGTACTTCACGACCTTGAACGGACGACCCATCTCGTCGCAGATCGGGTTGTAGCTCGCCTGGATCCAGATCTCGGCTCCGTCCTTGCGGATGCGCTTGTACTGCCCGGCATCGTATTCACCCCTGCCGAGCTTCTCCCAGAACAGGCGGTACTCGGGGGAGTTGCGATGGGCAGGATCCACGAACATGCTGTGATGCTGGCCCTTGACCTCGGCCAGCGAGTAGCCCAAGGCGCCGAGGAACAGGTCATTCGCCGTCGCGATGTTGCCCTTCAGGTCGAACTCGATGACCGCCTGCGACTTGTTCAGGGCATTGACGATCCCCTGCATGTTCTGGCGCTCGATCTCGGTGTCGGTGATGTCATAGCGGACACCGAGGTACTTTTCGGGCTTGCCGTTCTTGCCGATGAAGGGCGCAATGACCGCATCAACGTAGTACGGCGTGCCGTCCTTGGCGCGGTTCTTGATGACGCCGCGGAACACGTTGCCGCGGCCGATCGTCGCCCACAACTTCTTGAACGTCTCCTTGGGCATGTCCGGGTGGCGCGTGATGCTGTGCGGACTGCCAATCAGTTCTTCGGGAGAGTACTTGGAGATGTCCAGGTACTTCTGGTTGAAGTTCAGGATGTCGCCCTTCTTGTCCGCCATCGAGACGATGCTGGTCTCGTTCATGATGCGTGTGCGGACCTCCAGCTCGGTGCGGATCTCGTCGACCTTGCGGGCGTCGGCGCTGACATCGGTCGACAGCTCGATGAAACGCTGCACCTTGCCGGACGCGTCGCGCACCGGGCTGCAGGCCACCTGCACCACGATCTCGCTGCCATCCTTCGTGACACGCCGATGCTGGGCAGAGACTTCCTCGCCCCGCCCGAGCTTCTCCCAGAAGGCGCGATACTCGTCGCTGCCGCGATCCGCAACCGCGAACAGCATCGAATGATGCTGACCCCGCAACTGCTCCAGCGTGTAGCCGAACAGCGCCAGGAACTTCTCGTTGGCCTTGACGATCACGCCATCCGGCGAGAACTCGGCAACGCCCTGCACGCGGTTGATCGCCGCGATCTGGCTTTCCAGCTCGGCTCGCGCCAGCGCAGCGCCGTTTGCCGCCGACTTGGCGCTCGACGTCGGGACCTTCTTGGGGTGAACCAGGCGCGCTGGCTTGCGCGACTTGGCGGTCTTCACAGCCGGTTCCGCGGTCGGGAGGGTTTCGGTTTTCATGTCGATCTCGCTTCTCTATTGAAGGGACTGTGAGCTGGAATCCATCAGAGCCATGTCCGCGCTGGTCATGAGCTTCTCGATGTCCACCAGGATCAGCATGCGGTTGTCGAGCGCGCCGATCCCGGTGATGAATCTGGTGTTGACACTGCCGCCGAACTCGGGGGCCGGGCGGATCTGTTCAGGCGTGAGCTGCAGCACGTCGGACACGCCGTCGACGACCATGCCGACGACGCGCCGCGCGACATTCAGGATGATCATCACGGTGAATTCGTTGTAGTCGGCGCGGCCGAGCTTGAACTTGAGGCGCATGTCGACGACCGGAACGATGGTCCCGCGCAGATTGATCACGCCTTTGATGAAGTCAGGCGCATCCGGGATCTTGGTCACCGTGTCGTAGCCGCGGATCTCCTGGACCTTGAGAATGTCGACGCCGTATTCCTCGTCGCCAAGCGTGAATGTCAGGAATTCGTTGGGGATGTTTGCCGATGCCTGGCTGCCGACGGGCCCGGCTTCTCTGGTTGCGGTACTCATTTGGTTTCGTTCCTCGAAATCGGGCTCATGCGGCGATGGCGACGTTGTTGGCCGGATGCGACAGCAGGCGCACGACGGCGCCGATGTCGACGATCAGCGCGACACGGCCATCGCCCAGAATCGTCGCACCGGAAATGCCGCGGACACGCCGGTAGTTGCTCTCCAAATTCTTGATCACGACTTGCTGCTGCCCCACCAGATCGTCGATCTGCATGGCCAGCTTCTTGCCCTCGGCTTCGACGATGACGACGATCGCCTTGTGCGTCGCCATCTTCGGACCCGGCAGCGCAAACCATTCGCGCAAGTCGACGAGCGGCAGATATTCGTTGCGGACCCGGACGACAGTGCCCGCCTGCGCCACACGCTTGACCTGATCCGGCTGCGGCTGCAGGGATTCGACGACTGAGCTCAGCGGCAGAATGAAGGTCTCGTCGCCGACCGCGACCGACATGCCGTCAAGGATCGCCAGCGTCAACGGCAGGCGGATCGTCACGCGCATGCCCTTGCCGGCTTCGGACGAGATATCGACCGCACCGTTGAGGGCCTCGATGTTCTTCTTGACGACGTCCATGCCGACGCCGCGGCCGGAGACGTCAGTGACCTCCGCGGCGGTGGAGAATCCGGGGGCGAAGATCAGCGGCCAGACCTCGCTGTCGGGCATCGCATCGGACACCGGCAAGCCGCGCTCGGCGGCCTTCGCCATGATCCGGGTGCGGTCCAGGCCGCGGCCGTCGTCCGAGATCTCGACGACGATATGACCGCCCTGGTGCGACGCGGACAGGCGCATCGTGCCAACCGCATCCTTGCCGGCGGCGACACGCTCGTCGGGCTTCTCGATGCCGTGATCGATGGCATTGCGCACCAGGTGCGTCAGCGGATCGGCGATGCGCTCGATCACGCTCTTGTCGATCTCGGTCTGTTCGCCGCTGCTGACCAGGCGCACCTGCTTGCCGAGCTTGGCGGCGAGGTCGCGCACCATGCGCGGGAAACGCGAGAAGACGAAGTCCACCGGCAGCATGCGCGTCGACATCACCGCTTCCTGCAGGCTGCGCGTGTTGCGGTCGAGCTGCGACAGCCCGGCGAACAGCTTTTCGTGCTGGACCGGGTCGAGCACGCTGGCGAGCTGCTGCAGCATCGCCTGGGTGATGACCAGCTCGCCGACCAGATTGACCAGGCTGTCGATCTTCTCGGTGGCGATGCGGATCGAGCCGCTGTCGCTCCGCGCGCCCTCGGGGCGGCGGTCCTTGGCCGCTGCGACCGGTGCGGGTTCGGCCACCGTCGCGCTGATCGGCACGACCTTGGGCTCGGCCGGAGCGGGCGCCCTCTCGCTCTGGCCCTCCCCCGCGACGCGGGGGAGGGTTTGAGGGAGGGTTTGGGTGGGGGCAGGCGTGGGGGCAGGGGTGGGCACTGCGGCGGCAGGCGCCATCGCCGCCACCATCAGATGGCATTCGTCCTCGACCCAGGCGAACACCTCCATGACCGACTCGCGGGTGCAATCCGCACGCAGCTCGATGTCCCAGGCCAGGTAGCAGGCCTCGGGGTGGACGTCGCCCAGATCCGGCAACGAGGCCGTATCACAGCGCACCGTAATCGGGCCGATCGACGCCAGCTCGCGCAGGATGCGCACCGGATCGTTGCCGCTGGCGAACAGCTGCGGCTTGGGCTCGAAGCGGATGCGCCAGCCTTCGACAGCACGGGCGACCGGCACCGCGGCATGTGGCGCCGGTCTGCCGGCTTCGACACTGAGCACCGAGGCGAGCTCGTCCGCGAGCCGCTTCACCGCAGCCGCATCGGCGGGCTGGCCGTCGCGCGCGGCGTTGAGCAGGTTGCGCAGCACGTCGACCGAACGCAGCAGCACGTCGATCTCGACCGAGGTCGTCTCGCGTTCGCCCGAGCGCATCTGGTCGAGCAGCGTTTCGAGCAGGTGCGTGAACTCCGCAACGGCCGAGAATCCGAAGGTGGCGGCACCGCCCTTGATCGAATGGGCCGCACGGAAAATGCTGTTGATCACCTCCGTGTCCGCCGATGCCGGCGTCAGGCGCAGCAGCGCGGCCTCCATCGCGTCCAGCCCCTCGAAGCTTTCTTCGAAGAAAGTCTGGTGAAAACGGGTGATGTCGATCGCCATGGGTCGGTCAGCCGATGACCTTGTTGATCGTCGCGATCAGCTGATCGGGATTGAAGGGTTTGACCAGCCAGCCGGTCGCGCCGGCCTGCTTGCCTTCCATCTTCTTCTCCGGGCCGGACTCGGTGGTCAGCATCAGCAGCGGCGTGAACCGGTAGTCCGGCAGCTGGCGCAGCGCCCTGACCAGCGTGATGCCGTCCATCTTCGGCATGTTCACGTCACAGAGCACGAGCTTGAACTTCTCTTTCTTCGCCATTTCCAGCGCCTCGGCCCCGTCCGGGGCTTCGGCAACGTCGAAACCGGCGGACTTGAGGGTGAACGCCACCATCTGGCGCATGGAGGTCGAATCGTCGACTGCGAGAATCCGGCTCATGCGAGCTCCTTAAGACAGCTGAATCAGTTCGGTGAGGCCGAGCAGGGCGGCGGCGCTTCGCAGCGCGTCCGTCGGCTGGTTCCAGCGGGTTTCGCGCCCGGCGCGCCCACGATCGCGGAAGAAGCTGCAGAACAGCTGCAGCGCGGCGCCATGCAGGCGCTGGACCTCACCTGCGTCCAGCGTCACGGCCGACGCGCTGTCGACAGACGCGAGCAGCTGCGCATGCAGCTCGCCCATGCCGTCCATGCCAAGTTCGGCGGGCAGCTTGATCGTGGCGCTCTGCCGCGACTTGCGCGCACCGCTCCTGCTGGTCGTGGCCATCCCCTACTCCGTTCCGGTTTCAGCAGCCTGCAGAGGCGTCGGCGCAGCGCGCAGACCCGCCACCTGCACCGGCATTAACGCGCGCGCCATCAAGCACATGGGGCGGAAGTGGACGAATGATCCGTTTCGACCGCCGAATGGCATGCCGGGCAAACTGTCGGGCGGGCCGCTCATGCGACGAAGCGCAGATCGCCGACCAGGGAGTCCTTGTCCAGCAGCGTCAGCATGCCGCCGTCCCGGGTGTACACGCCGTGCACCCGGACCGCGCTGTGGGCTGCGCCGATATCGGGCGCATGCTTGATCGCGGCATCGACGATCTTGCGCACGTCGGCGACGCGATCGACCAAGAGCCCGAAGCTCTCGCCGCTGTGCTCGACGATGACGATGCGCGAATCGCCATCCGCCGGCGCCGGCGGCAGCCCGAGACGCACGCGCAGGTCGAGCACCGTGACGACGTTGCCGCGCAGATTGAGCACACCCAGCACCTGCTGCGACGCACCCGGTACCGGCTCGATATCGGTGTCGCGCAGCACCTCCTGCACCGCCAGGATCGGCAGGCCGTAGATCTGGTCGCCGACGCCGAAGCACACCCAGCGCGACACGCTGTCGTCCTTGCGCTTGCCCGACTCGATCTCGCTCACTGCGCCCCTCCCTCATTTTCGGCCGATCCCAGCGTTCCGGCCGGGACCACAACGACGCCGGCGTCGGCGCCCAGTGTGGGCGGCAGCTCCTGCACCACCTCGCGCTGTTCGGCGGCGTCGCCCATCACGACTACGACCACGCGTCGATTGCGGTTGCGGCCTTCCGCGCTGCGGTTGTCGGCCACCGGGTGGTACTCGCCCAGACCGATGACGGTCATCCGCGCCGGATCGACGCCGGCCTGCATGAACAGGTGCACGACGCTGGCCGCGCGCGTCGCCGACAGCTCCCAGTTCGACGGAAACGTCGGCGTCGAAATCGGCACGTTGTCGGTGTGGCCTTCGATGCGCAGCTGATTCGGAAACTGCCCGAGAATGCCGGCCAGGTCGGCGAGCACCGGCGCGGCCGTCGTCGCGACCTCGGCGACGCCGCTCGCGAACAGGATGTCGGTGTTGATCTCGATCTCCAGCCACTGGTCGGTACGGCGTACCAGCACGAGCTTCTGGTCGATCAGGCCCTGCATGGCCTGCTGCACGGCATTGGCCATGCGCCGCAGGTTCTCCATGCCCTTGTCCGCGGCAGCGGATCGACGCGCCTCTTCGCCGGCCGGTTCTCCGGGCACATGCGGCTGGATGCTGCTGCCTTCCTGCGGAAAGCCCTTCATCCGCACCGCATTGAAATCCGAGTCGGTCTTCGGGCCCTTGTCCGGCTTGTCGCCGATCTGGACCGGCTTGAGCGACTTCGGCGGACCGCCCAGCGCGGTCGACAGCGAATCGGCAAGCACGCGGTACTTGCCCTCGTTGACCGACGACACCGCGTACATCACGACGAAGAACGCGAGCAGCAGCGTGATCAGGTCGCCGTAGGGGATTGCCCAGGCTTCGTGATTGGTATGGTCCTCGTGTTTGTGTTTCTTCGCCATGGCACGTCAGTGCAGAAACCCCTTGAGCTTCGACTCGATGTTCTTCGGGTTCTCGCCCTGCGAGATCGCGATCAGGCCCTCGATCGTCATCTCGCGCAGGCGCGTCTGGTCGGCGATCGCGGCCTTGAGCTTGTTGGCCATCGGCAGGAAAAACAGGTTTGCCGAGGCGATGCCGTAGATCGTCGCGGTGAATGCCGCGGCGATGCCATGACCGAGCTTGCTCGGATCGGCAAGGTTCTTCATCACCGCCATCAAGCCGAGCACCGCGCCGATGATGCCCAGCGTCGGCGCGTAGATGCCCATGCCCTCGAAGACCTTGGCGCCCTGCTGGTCGAAATGCTCGCGCGTCTGCATGTCGACTTCGAGGATGTTGCGGATCGCATCCGGCTCGGCGCCGTCGACCAGCATCTGCAGGCCCTTCTTGAGGAACGGATCGGTCTCCGACTCGGCGTTGCCTTCCAGCGCGAGCAGGCCCTGCTTGCGGGCGACGCCGCTCCACTCGACGATGCGCACGATCAGCGCCTCCGGATCGAGCGACGGCGGCTTGAACACCCAGCGCACGATCTTCATCGAGTGCTTGAACGTGGGCATCGGCGTGTGAATCATGATCGACGCGAGCGTGCCGACCAGCACGATCACGAACGCGGCCGGGTTGACCAGTCCGCCGACGCCGGCGCCCTTGAGAATGCTGCCGCCGATGATCGCGAACAGGGCCAGCACGACGCCGACCAGGGACAACTTATCCATGCGCGACTCCCAGCTCGGTGCGGTGGCGCGTCAGCGTGCGCCGGTAGGCCTCGACGAGGCCGCCGAAATCCAGGATCAGCGCGACGCGGCCGTCCGGCATCACCGTCGCGCCGGAGATGCCCGGCAGGCCGCGCAGCGAAGGACCGAGTGGCTTGATCACGACCTCCTCGCGGCCGCGCACCTCGCGCACGACGAAGCCATAGCGCTCGTCACCGATCTGCGCGACGACTACGTGGCGCACCCGGTCCTCGCCCGGATGGCCGAGCCAGGGGTCGAGGTAGACCAGGCGCAAGGTGTCGCGACGCGTCAGCACCACGTCCCAGCGGTCGAGCTTGTCGGTGCGCCCGGGATGCAACTCGAAGATGTCGAGCACCGGCGCCAGCGGCAGCGCGAACTGGCGCCCGTCGGCTGACACCATCAGCGCCGACAGGATCGCCAGCGTCAACGGCACGCGGATGTGCACCGCGCTGCCCAGGCCCAAGTGCGATTCGACGCGGACGCTGCCACCCAGCGTCTTGATGCGCGTCATGACCACGTCCATGCCGACGCCGCGTCCGGACAAGTCTGAGACCTGTTCCTTGGTCGAGAAGCCCGGCAGAAACACCAACTGCAGGCACTCGTCGGGACTGAGCAAGCCGGCTTCGTCCGGCGCCAGCAAACCCTTTTCGACAGCCTTGCTGCGTATCCGCTCGGCGTCCATGCCGCCGCCGTCGTCGCGTACGGTGATGAGGATGCTGTCGCCCTGCTGCGCCGCCGACAGCACCAGCTTGCCGGCCGGCGACTTGCCGCGGCGCACGCGCTCCTCCGGCATCTCGATGCCGTGGTCCACGCTGTTGCGCACCATGTGCACCAGGGGATCGGCCAGGGCCTCGACCAGATTCTTGTCGAGATCCGTATCCTCGCCGATCAGCTCGACCTCGACCTGCTTGCCAAGGCTGCGCGCCACGTCGCGCGCGATCTTGGGGAAGCGCGAGAACACCTTGCGCACCGGCTGCATGCGGATCTGCATCACCGCGTTCTGCAAGCCGCGTGCGATGAAGTCGAGCTCGCCGACGGCGCGCGCCATGTCCGGCGCAGCAGCGCGCCCGCACAGTGCCTTGAGGCGATTGCGGACGAGGACGAGTTCGCCGACCAGATTCATCATCTTGTCGAGGCGGGAGGTGTCGACGCGGACCGTAGTTTCGGGCGGCGGCGCGGCCGCGGGCGGGGGTGTAGCAGAATTGCCCCCTCTCCCCACGGCAGTGGGGAGAGGGTCGGGGTGAGGGGCCTGCGCGGCAGAAACCTGCACTGGCTCTTCGGCGACTGCGCTCCCCCTCACCCCAGCCCTCTCCCCCACGTCCGTGGGGGAGAGGGAGATCTTCTCTTGGCTCCCCGGCGCACCGCTCTTGCCGTGCAGCTGGTCGAGCAACGCCTCGAACTCGTCTTCGCTGATCGTGTCGCTGGCCGCAGCGGCCGGCGCGCTTGCCGCGGCCGCCGCAGGCGCCTTGTTCTTGCCGTGCAGTTCGTCGAGCAAGGCTTCGAACTCATCCTCGCTGATCGTGTCGGAGACCGGCACCGAGCCGGCACCGGCCTCGGACTTCTTGCCGTTGCGCTTGCGCGGCTTTTTCGGCGCGGCGTCTTCAGCTGCGGCAGCAGGCGGCGGCGTCTCGATTGGCAGCCGGGCCTGCGACGGCGCTGCCGGTACGGGCTGCGCGGCGGGCGCCTGGGCCAGATGATGCAGAGCCTGCAGCAACGCCGGTGGCGCCGGCGTCAGCCCGGCATTCGCGCCGACCGCGTCCATCATCGCCTGCACGTAGTCGAGCGCCTGCAGGACCGCGTCCATCAGTTCCGCATCGACCGCGCGCTTGCCGGAGCGCAGCGCGTTGAACACGTCCTCGGCGGCGTGGCACAGCTCGACCAACGCCTGCAGCTCGAGGAAGCCCGCACCGCCTTTGACCGTGTGGAACGCGCGGAAGATGTCGTTGAGCAGCGCCTTGTCGTCGGGCCGACTCTCCAGCTCGATCAGCTGGCCCCCCAGTCGCTGCACGAGTTCGCCCGCTTCCGTGAGGAAGTCGGCGCGGATGTCGTCGTCGGCTCCGAAGCTCATGTTCAGTTTTTCTAGAATCCGAGGCTGGCCAGCAGTTCGTCGGCGTCCTGTTGGCTCGCGGCGGCGTTGATTCCTGGCACTGCCGGTCCAGCAAGTTCCGTCGATATGGACTGTTTCGGCCGCGGCGGCAGGGCCTGAAGGCCGCCGCCCGCCGCGCGCAGAAGTTCCAGAAGAGCGGTCTCCATATTCCGGACGAGCGTGATCACGCGCTTGATGATCTGGCCGGAGATGTCCTGGTACTCCTGCGCCTGCGCCAATTCGGACAGCGTCGCCCGCAGGCCGGCGACGTCGCGGTTGATCGTCTCGCGGGCCTCGCGCAACAGCACGCAGACGTTGGCGATATCCGGATGGGTTTCGGCGATGACCGTTTCGGCTTCCGCGAGATGCCCGCTCGCGGTCTGGATACCGCCCGTGATCCCGCGCGCCCGCTCGACCAGGTCGAGCGTGTGGTGCGCGGCCTTCTCGGTCACCTGCATCACGTAGTCGAGGCGGTTGCGCGCGTCCGGAATCTCGTCGCCGGCGATGTGCGCCAGGCGCTCGTCGACGCGCATCTCGGTGACGGCCTGGTGCAGCTCGCGCGTCAGGCGCGCGATATGTGCGAACAGCCCATCCTCGCGCTCGCGCGCGAGCGCGTCCATGCCGGCTTCGAATGCAGCATCGTCGCCCGCTTCGAGCGCCGTCAGCAGCTCGCGCAGGCGCCGCGCCGTGCGCGATCGCGCGTCGCCGGCCGGCACGCCCGCTGCGGCGTTCATTACGCAGCCTCGCTGACGCGCTGGAAGATCTTGTCGATCTTTTCCTTCAGCGTCTGCGCCGTGAATGGCTTGATGATGTAGCCATTCACGCCGGCTTGCGCGGCCTCGATGATCTGGTCGCGCTGCGCCTCGGCGGTGACCATCAGCACCGGCGTCTTGCCGATGCGAGCGTCGCCGCGGATGTGGCGCAACAGTTCGATGCCGGTCATGCCCGGCATGTTCCAGTCGGTGACGACGAAGTCGAAACTGGCCGCCTGCAGCATCGGCCATGCGGTCTTGCCGTCGTCCGCTTCCGTCAGATTGGTATATCCCAGATCGGTGAGCAGGTTCTTGACGATGCGCCGCATCGTCGAGAAATCGTCCACGATCAGAATCTTCATGTTCTTGTCCATCATCGCTCCTAGGCGGCTGCCTGCATCTCTTTCCAATCCGTAAGCCGTGCACGCAGGCGCATCAGCGCCTGACCGTGGATCTGGCACACGCGGCTTTCACTGACATCCAGCACCTGTCCGATCTCTTTCAGGTTCAGTTCGTCGTCGTAGTACATCGACATGACCAGGCGCTCGCGCTCCGGCAGGCCGGCAATCGCGTCGGCGAGAGCATCCTGGAATTCGCGGCGCTGCAGATCACCGAGCGGACCGGCGGTCGGATCGGGGGCGTCGAGCGTTTCGGTGCCCTCCTCGCCGCCGACGTCCAGACTCAACACCTGGCAGCGTGCGCCGTCCTGCACGATTTCCTGGTACTCATTCAGACCGATGCCCAAACGCTCGGCGACCTCGGCCTCGCGCGCGTCGCGGCCGGTGGCCTGCTCGATCGCGCGGATCGCCTCGGTCACTTCACGCAGGCGCCGGTGCACCGAACGCGGTGCCCAGTCGGTCGCGCGCAACTCGTCGAGCATCGCGCCGCGGATGCGGATGCCGGCATAGGTCTCGAACGAGGCGCCGCGATCGCCGCTGTAGTGGCGCGCGGCCTCGATCAGGCCGATCACGCCGGCCTGGATCAGGTCGTCGACTTCAACGCTCGAAGGCAGGCGCGCCGCCAGATGATGGGCGATGCGCCGCACCAGTTCGGCATGGCGCTTGACCAGATCGGCCTCGGACGCCGCGACGGATGGAGCAAGTTCGGTCCTGGTCACTGTTGCACCTCTACGCCATGAACTTCGGCGAGAATTCGCCGTGACCCGGAGCACGCCTCCCGCACCCCGGTTGGGTCCCAGCGCGGGACTGACATTGAGTCAGTCCCGCGTAAGCCCAACCGCCCTTCGGGCAAACACCGTGTCGGCGTTCTCATGCGACGACTCCCGCACCGGTGTTGTTGGCGACCAGGCGCTCGACGAAGAACTCGAGGTTGCCGCGCGCGCCCGCCGGCAAGGCCCAGCCCGCGGCCTTCTTGGCGAGATCGCGGTAAGCCTGCGCGCTGGGCGAACTCGGATAGACCTCGACCACGGCACGCTGCCGGCGCACGGCGCGCCGCAGCCATTCGTCCTGCGGAATCGTGCCGACATGATTGAGCGTGACGTCGAGGAAGCGCTCGGCGACACGGCGCAGGTTATCGAAGATCTCCTTCGATTCCGCCGGCGTGTGCGTCATGTTGGTCAGCACCTGGAAGCGCTTGATGCCGTGGTCGCGGTTGAGCACCTTGATCAGCGCATAGGCGTCGGTCAGGGACTGCGGGTCGTTGGTCACGACCACGATCACTTCCTGCGAGGCCTGGCTGAAGGTCAGCACGCTGTTGTCGATGCCGGCCGCGGTATCGACGATCAGCGTGTCGATCGGCCGGTGCAGCTCGGAGAACGCGCGCACCAGGCCGATGTGTTCGGCCGGCGACAGCTCGGCCATGTTGCGCTTGCCGCTCGACGCCGGCACGACCATCACCCCGGCCGGTCCTTCGATCAGCGTGTCCTCGAGCGTGCAGCTGCCGTCGATGACGTGCGACAGGTTGTAGGTCGGCTGCAGGCCGAGCATCACGTCGATGTTGGCCAGGCCCAGGTCGCCGTCCATCAGCATGACCTGGCGGCCGTCCATTGCCATCGACACCGCAAGGTTGACCGAGGTCGAGGTCTTGCCGACGCCGCCTTTGCCACTGGCCACGGCGATGACCTGCACCGGCTTGCTCTTGCGCAGCGAACGCAAGCCCGCGGCCTGGCGGCCGCCCAAAGAGTTAGGCGCCGGCATGGAGACTCCCGAATTGGAGGGCGAGCGCGCCGTCGTGGATGTCGGCCGGGCATTGCCGCGACAGTTGCATCGCGCGCAGCACCAGCTGGTCGGCGCGCGCCTGCCGGATGTCTTCCGGTACACGCTGGCCGTCGCACAGATAGTTGATCGTCAGACCGTGGCGGATCACCGTCGACAGCGCGCCGCCGATGCGCGTCGCCTCGTCGATCTTGCTCAGCACGCAGGCTTCCGGATGCGCCGCGCCGAAGCGCTTGAGGACGTCTTCCTGGTCGCCGGCCTGGGTCGTCGCCGACAGCACCAGCCAGGTGCGGATCGGGCGGCGGGCGCCCTGCAACTCGGCGAACTGCGCGGCGAGCTTCTGGTCGCGCGGTCCCATGCCGGCGGTATCGATCAGCACCAGCTTGCGATCGGACAGCCGGGCCAGCGCGATGCGCAGTTCCTCGGCATTCGATGCGGTCTGTACCGGCGCGCCGAGCAGGCGGCCGTAGGTGTACAGCTGCTCCTGGGCGCCGACGCGGTAGTGGTCGGTCGTGACCAGCGCCAGATCGCGCGTGCCGTGACGCTCGGCGAAGCGCGCCGCCAGCTTGGCGATCGTCGTCGTCTTGCCGACGCCGGTCGGTCCGACCAGTGCGATCACGCCGCCATCGACGATCGGGTCGTTGCTCGCGACAGGAATGCGCCGCGACAGCAGACCCAGCGGCAGAAAGCGCGCGCGCTCGCCGTTGACATCGCGCGGCAGTTCGTCGGCGATCGCATGGGCCAGGCGCGCATCGAGACCCACGTCGATCATCGTGCGCAACGCGGCCAGGCGCTCGGGCTGGCGCTCGCTCAGGTCGCGCCACGCCAGACTCGCCATCTGCCGCTCGAAGAGCTGGCGCATGCCGCCCAGTTCGCGGCGCAATTGCTGGATTTCAGGTGCGGGCGGGTTCGCGAGTGCGGGCTTTGCGGCGACCGCGCCTGCTCCCGCTCCCGCGTTTGGGCGGGTTGGTGTCGGGATTGGGGTGGGGGCCGGGGCCGGCGGTGCCGCCGATGCCGCGGCCGGCGCCGCCTCTGCGGCCTTGGTCTCTTCACGGCGGCTGACCGCCTGCATCAGTGCCGCATCGTAATCGGTGGCGCTGACCACCTCGATGCCGCCGCTGACCCGCCGATTGGACAGGATCACCGCTTCCGGTCCCTGTTCTTCGCGGACCATGCGGATCGCCTCACGCATGCTGCCTGCGACAAACCGTTTGATCTTCATATCGCCTGCCTGCTCCTCTTGTACGCGTACGGTTCAGATCTCATGCAATCGCTCCGACCATGCGCAAACGCTTGCTGTCCGGCACTTCGTCGTAGGCCAGCACATGCAGGCCGGGAATCGTCTGCCGCGTGAATCTCGCAAGCAGCGGGCGCAGCGCCGGCGGTACCAGCAGCACGGCCGCCTGGCCTTGGGTCTCCTGCTTGCGGGTCTGGTCCGAGAGCGAGCGATGCATCCGCTCCGCGAGTCCCGGCTCGATCACCGCACCGCCGCTACGCAGGCTGTCCTGCAACACCTGTTCCAGCGTCGGGCTCAGCGTGAGCACCGGCAGCTCAGGTTCGAGACCATTGATTTCCTGGACGATCTGCCGGCCGAGCGCGACGCGCACGAGCCCCGACAGGGCGACGGGATCCTGACTGCGCGCGCCATGCTCGGCGAGCGTTTCGGCGATCACGCGCAGATTGCGGATCGGCACGCGTTCGCCGAGCAGGTTCTGCAGCACTTTCACGAACACCGCCAGCGGCAGCAGCTTGGGAATCAGATCCTCCACCAGCTTCGGCGACTGCTTGCCAAGTTGGGTCAACAGCGCCTGCGCCTCGTCGTGTCCGAGCAGTTCATGCGCATGGACCTTGACCAGGTGCGACAGGTGGGTCGCGATCACCGTCGGGCAGTCGACCACGGTGTAACCCATCGACTGCGCATGCTCGCGCGCACCCTTCTCGATCCACACCGCATCGAGCCCGAACGCCGGATCCTTCGTGGCAATACCGTCGATGCTGCCGAACACGCGACCCGGATTGAGCGCCAGCTCGCGATCCGGATGAACGATGCCCTCGGCCACCGGCACGCCGTGCACGAGCAGGCGGTAGGCCGCCGGCTGCAACTGCAGGTTGTCGCGGATGTGTACCGGCGGCACCAGGAAGCCGAGCTCCTGCGTGAGCTTCTTGCGCACACCTTTGATGCGCGCCATCAGCTCGCCGCCCTGGCGCGTGTCGACCATTGGAATCAGGCGGTAACCCACTTCCAGCCCGAGCACGTCCTCGCCCGGCACGTCTTCCCAGGACAGCTCGGCCGGCGGCTGCGGCGCCGGCGGCGCCTCGGCCGGGACCACCGCGGCGGCACGCGCGCGCTTGTCAATGACGTAGGCCGTTCCGCCGCAGATCGCCGCGAGCAGCAGGAACGCGAAATTGGGCATTCCCGGAATCATGCCGACCAGGGTCAGCACGCCGGCGGTCACGGCGAGCACGCGCGGCTGAGTGAACAGCTGGCCGAGCACCTGCGACGACATGTCCGCCTTGCGCGACATGCGCGTGACCAGGACCGCAACCGAGGTCGACAGCAACAGCGCCGGCACCTGCGCCACCAGGCCGTCGCCGATCGTCAGCAGCGTGTAGATGCGCGCCGCGTCGGTGAAAGCGAGGTCGTGCTGCATCGTGCCGATCAGCAGACCGCCGATCACGTTGATGAACAGGATCAGGATGCTGGCGACGGCGTCGCCGCGGACGAATTTGCTGGCGCCGTCCATCGAACCGTAGAAGTCCGCTTCCGAGCGCACTTCCTCGCGCCGCGCCTTGGCCTCGTCGCGTGTCAGGATGCCGGCGTTGAGATCGGCGTCGATTGCCATCTGCCGGCCGGGCAGCGCATCGAGGACGAAGCGAGCCGACACCTCGGAGACGCGCTCGGCGCCCTTGGTGACGACCATGAAATTGACGATCGTCAGGATGACGAACACGATCAGGCCGACGGCGTAGTTGCCGCCGATGACGAATTCGCCGAAAGCCTCGATGACCCGGCCGGCGGCGTCGCTGCCCTGGTGGCCGTGCAGCAGCACGACGCGCGTCGAGGCGACGTTCAGCGACAGGCGCAGCAGGGTTGCGAACAGCAGGATGGTCGGGAACGCGTTGAAGTCCAGCGGCCGCATCACGTAGATGACCGACAGCAGGATCGCGATCGACAGCGTGATGTTCGTCGTGAACATCAGGTCCAGCACCGCCGGCGCCAGCGGCACGACCATCATGCCGAGGATCGTCAGCAGCAGCAGCGGCGCCGCCAGGCCGTTACGGCTCAGATCGCGCAATCGCAGCAGAACGTCGTTGGGAGTCATCCGTCGGGGCGTGGGCCGTGTTTGCCTGCTTCAGTGCAAGGCCTGTGCCTCGCCGCGGGTTTCGATCACGAATTTGCGCGTCTGGCCGATCAACGCTCGCCGATGCACAAACACTGACGCGGCGGTCGTCCGCTGGTCCGCCGGGGCGTGCCGTTCAGGGCGCCGGATCGGGTTCGCCGCCGGGCACGTCGCCGACCTTCGGCGGCTGCGGCGGCGTCACGGTCGGTCCGGGGCGGGTGCGCCACTGGCGCAGCTGGTAGATGTACGTCAAAACCTGGGCGACCGCGGCGTACAGATTCGCCGGAATTTCGTCGTCCAGCTCGGTGTTCCGGTACAGCGCGCGGGCCAGCGGCGGGGCCGAAACGATCGGCACCTTGTTCTTCTCCGCCAGCTCGCGGATGGTCAGGGCGATGAGGTCCATGCCCTTGGCGACGACCTTGGGCGCGCGCATCTTGCCGGCCTCGTACTTGAGCGCCACCGCGTAGTGGCTCGGGTTGACGACGACGACGTCGGCCGTCGGCACCAACTCCATCATGCGGCGCTGCGAAACCTCCTGCTGCAGCCGGCGCAGGCGGCCCTTCACTTCCGGGCTGCCTTCCGCTTCCTTGTACTCCTGCTTGACCTCCTGCTTGGTCATGCGCAGGCGCTTGGCGTACGACCACAGCTGGTACGGGGCGTCGATCGCCGCGATCAGGAACAGGCCGCCGGTCATCCACGCCAGGCAGCCCAGCGCCAGCCGCAGACCGTGTCCCATCGCCGCGACCGGGCTCTCGCGCCCGAGCGACATCAGCTCGTCGAGATGCGAATAGAGGTAGATCACGAACACACCGCCGAGGGCGGCGACCTTCAGCAGGGCCTTGCCGAGCTCGACCAGGCTGTTTGACGAAAACAGGCGCCCCAGCCCCTTGAGCGGATTGACCCGGTCCAGGTCCAGCTTCAGCGCCTCGGGCGACAGGTTCCAGCCGCCCAGCAGCAGCGGCGCGACCAGCGCTGCGAGAAGTCCGACGATGAGCAGGGGCAGCGCCAGCGCAAAGCCGCCAGCGGTGAGCTGACCCAGATAACCCGCCAGATCCTGCGGACGATCGAGGATGCCCAGGTCCGGCGTCAACGCGCGCTGCATCCACGCAGCGGCCGAACCGGCGAGATCGCCGGAGAATGCGATCAGCGTCAGCACACCGCCGCCGACCACGACGAAGGACGCCAGCTCGCGCGAGCGCGCGATCTCGCCGCGTTTGCGCGCTTCGCGAATGCGCTTGGGTGTTGCGCGTTCGGTGCGGTCTGCGGCGCTGTTCTCGGCCATCGCTCAACCGACCTTCAACAGCTGCCCGAGCAGTTCCCAGGCCTGATTGAACAGACCTTCGACACCTTCGTTGAACGCCGGCAGTCCGGCACGCAGCAGCACCAGGCCGGCGATCAGCGTCATCGGGAATCCGACTGCGAACAGGTTCATCGCCGGCGCACTGCGGCTGATCACACCCATCGCCAGGTTCACCGCCAGCAGTGAAATCACGATCGGCAGCGCCAGCTGCAGGCCGCCGACGAAGACGATGCCGGAGAAGTGCACCAGCGCCACGATGGCGTCGCGACCGAGTCCGGTGCCGTCGACCGGCAGGGTCGTGAACGAACGCACGATCATCTCGATCAGGACCAGGTGCCCGCCGAGCGCGAGGAACAGCAGGGTTGCGGAAATCGTCATCACCTGGCCCAGCACCGGTGCGCTGACGCCACGCAGCGGATCGGCGAGCTGGGCGAAGCTCAGACCCATGCCGAAGGCGATCATCTCCGCGCCCATCGCGACCGCCTCGAACACGAGCACCAGAACGAATCCGGCGACGACGCCGATCAGCAGCTGCTGCGCGAGCACGCGGAACCACTCGGCTGCGAAAGCCTGCAACGGTGCCGGCTCGGGCAGCAGCGGCGCGATCACGACCGTCAGCAGCAGCGACAGCAGGATTCGAATCCGCGGCGACACGATGCGCTGGCCGATCACCGGCGCAATCGTCATCAGCGCGCCGATGCGCAGGAACGGCCAGAAGTACTGCTGCAGCCAGGCAAGCAGTTGCGGCTCGGTGAAGGTCATCGCGACGTCCGTTCGTCCCGAGTGTTTCGCGCAGCGAAACGTATCGAGGGACGCCCGCAGCCACCTGCCGCCGTGCCCCTCGATACGCGCCCGGCGGGCGCTACTCGGGGCGAACGGTGTGAAGTGCGGTCCATCCGGGTCGCGCCTAGTGCAGCAACCCCGGAATGCTCTCGATCAGCCGGCGCGTGTAGTCCGTCAGCAGGCGCAGCATCCACGGTCCCGCGACGACGCCGACTGCGGCCATCGCCAGCAGCTTCGGGATGAAGCTCAGCGTCATCTCGTTGATCTGCGTCGCCGCCTGGAAGATGCCGACGAGCACGCCGACGGCGAGCGCGGTCAGCAGCAGCGGCGCACCGAGCAGGATGCCGAGCCAGAGTGCATCGCGGCCGATGGTGAGGACGGTTTCCGGGCTCATCGCGGCGTTCTCACGTACCGGCGACGCGGAACGATGCAGCGATCATGCCGGTGACCAGCGACCAGCCGTCGACCAGCACGAACAGCATCAGCTTGAACGGCAGCGACACCAGCATCGGCGACAGCATCATCATGCCCATGCTCATCAGCACGCTCGATACGACCAGGTCGATGATGACGAACGGGATGAACAGCAAAAAACCGATCTGGAAGGCGGTGGTCAGCTCCGAGGTCAGGAACGCCGCCGCCAGCACCGGAAACGGGATCTGCTCGGGCGACTCGTAGACGCCGTTGCCCGCCATGCGCGCGAAGCTGAGCAGATCGGCGTCGCGCGTCTGCGCCAGCATGAAGCCGCGCAGCGGCTGCGCCGCCGCCTTGAGCGCCGGCTCGAAGGCCATCTGGCCGTCCATGTAGGGCTGCGCCGCCTCGGTGTAGATGCGGTCCAGCACCGGCGACATCACGAAGAAAGTCAGGAACAGCGACAAGCCGATCAAAACCTGGTTGGTGGGCGTCTGCCCGGTGCCCAGCGCCTGGCGCAGCAGGCCGAGCACGATGACGATGCGAGTGAACGCCGTCATCGACAGCAGCGCCGCCGGCAGCAGCGTCAGCGCGGTCATCAGCAGCAGCACCTGGATGCTGAGGCTGTACTCGGTCGCGCCGCCTGCCACCGGCGTCGCGGTCACCGCCGGCAGCGCCGGGGCCGCAATGGCGAGGCTCGGCAGCAACAGGCAGGTCATCGCACCCGCCAACCGCAACCACCGCACCGTAGGGCGGGCCGCGCCCACCGATCGTGCGGCGCCAACCAGGGCGACGGCCACGGGCCGCCCTGCGAGAGCCCCCATCATTGCGAGGCCCTGCTGCCGAGCGCCTGACGCAGGCGCTCGGCAAACGGCGAAAGTTCGACCGGCCTGGCGTCGACGCTGACCGGCTGATCGAAGCGATGCAGCAGGGTCACGCCGCCGGCGGCGACGCCGACCAGAAACTGCTGCTCGCCCACCCGCAGCAGGACGACCTTTTCCTTGGCGCCGACCTGGACGCCGGCCTGCATCTGCACAGCCAGGCCGCGGCCCGGACGCGCGCCCTGCAGCCAGCGCGCCAGCCACGCCAGCGCAAAGATCACGAGCAGCACCAGCATCAGGCTGCCGATCATCTCGACCACGCCGCCGGCGGTGCTCGCGACACCGGCCACCGGTTCGGCCGCCTGCGCGGTCAGAACGGTCATTTCAGCTTCCGGATACGCTCGGCGGGGCTGACCACGTCGGTCAGGCGGATACCGAATTTCTCGTTGACGACCACCACTTCGCCATGGGCGACCAGCGTGCCGTTGGCGTAGACATCCAGCGGCTCGCCGGCTGCACGGTCCAGTTCAACCACCGAGCCCTGATTGAGTTGCAGCAGGCTGCGGATCGGAATGCGTGTACGTCCGACCTCCAGCGACAGTGTCACCGGAACATCGAGAATGACATCGAGACTGACGTCGCCGTTCCCCACGCCAGCGGCCGCACGGTCTTCGAGATTCTGGAATGTGGCGCGGGACGCTTCGGTCCCCTTCTTGGCGGCTTCGGCGCTCATGCGATTTCCCGGTTGGTTGGAGAGGGCTTGTTACGGACGACTTCGGTGATGCGGATCGCGTTCTGGCCTTTGGAGACGCCGAACGTGCCGCGGCATACGGGGACGTTTTCGACGCACAGGTCAAGCGTCTTGGGCAGGTTGAACGGGACGACGTCGCCGGGCCTGAGCTGGGACAGCTGGCGCAGCGAGATCGTCGCCTTGGCCAGCTCGCAGTCGAGCTCGACCTCGGCGTCCTTGAGCTGCTCGCGCAGTGAGATGTTCCAGCGCTCATCCTTGTCGACGCGGTCGGACTGGATGCCGGCATCGAGCAGATCGCGGATCGGCTCGATCATCGAGTACGGATAGGTCATGTGCACGTGACCGCCGCCGCCCTCGAGCTCGATCTTGAACTTGCTGACGACCACGATCTCGCTGGGCGAGACGATGTTGGCGAAATGCGGGTTGACTTCGGAGTTGATGTACTCGAACTCCATCTTCATCACCGGGCTCCAGGCTTCCTGCATGTCGTCGAAGACCTGCTTGAGCATCAGGTGGATCACGCGCATTTCGGTCGGCGTGAACTCGCGACCCTCGATCTTGGTCTTGAGCTTGCCGTCGCCGCCGAAGAAGTTCTCGACGACGCTGAACACCAGGCGCGGCTCGAACACCACCAGTGCGGTGCCGCGCAGGGGCTTGACGCGCACCAGATTGAGGTTGGTCGGCACGAACAGCGAGTGCGTGTACTCGGAGAACTTGGCGGTCTCGATGCCGACCACGGTCAGCTCCGGCGAGCGGCGCAGCATGTTGAACAGCGAGATGCGGAACTGGCGCGCGAAGCGCTCGTTGATCATCTCCAGCGTCGGCATGCGGCCGCGGACGATGCGATCCTGCGACGTGAAGTCGAAGGAACGTGCCTCGCCCGGCACCGCCGGCGGCGGGCCCGTGTCCACCGTACCGCTGTCGACGCCGTGCAGCAGCGCGTCGATTTCGTCTTGCGACAGCAGATCGGAATTGCTCATTACTGGATCACAAAGCTGGTGAAGTACACGGCCTCGACTTCGGCCTCGCCGGTTTCGGCCTTGAGGATGTTCTGGATCTCGGCGAGCACCTGCGCCTGCAGCGCCTCCTTGCCCTCGCGCGTCTGCAGCGTCGCCATCTTCTGCTGGCCGAGCAGCAGCAGCAGCGCGCTGCGGATGCGGGGGGCGTGACGCGTGACCTGCTCGACGGCGTGCGGATCGCGCGTCATCACTTCGATCTGGATCTGCAGGAAGCGCGAAGCCTGTTCGTCGTCGAGATTCACCACGAAGGCGGGATCGAGCGCGATGTAGTTCGCCGGCTCGCTCGGGACTTCCGGCTTCTCCTCGACCTCGGCGACTTCGCCCTCAGTCGCGGTGTCGGCCTTGAGCCCGGACACCGCGTTATGGATCAGGAACCAGCTGACCCCGGCGCTGGCGCCGACCGATAGCACAACCGCCAGAATCAGCGCGACGATGCCGCCGCCTTTCTTCTTCGGCACATCGGCCTCTTGCGCTTTCGCTGGAGTCTCTTGGTCGTCGTCCTTGGCCATCGGAACCTGCCCCGTCTATCTGGATGGAATGCCGGAGAGGGAGCAAGTCCTGTTCCAGAGCAGGCGATCCGCCGGCGGCTCGATCAGCGTTGGCGTTTGAGGGGATGGACGGAAAACCGGCGCAGGTTTTTGCAGAAGCCGCGTCGGGAATCCGACGGCGTTCGCCAGCGCTCAGGCGTAGGCGTCGACCAGCAGCACCTGGGTGATCCGGCGACGGATGCCCGACGTCGCCGGCGGGTGGTTGCCGCGCTCGCCGGAACGGCCGTCGCGACGATCGCTGGAATCGACCTGGCTGCGGGCCAGGTTCAAACCGGAACCGGCGAGCAGCTCGCGCAGCTGCGGCATCGCCTGGTTCAGCAGGCTGCGCGTGGCCGCCTCGGCGGCGACGATGTGCACGCGCGCCTGGTCGCCCTGGGTCTCGATGCGCACCGTCAGGGCACCGAGCTCGGCGGGGTGGAGTTCAATCCGGGCTTCGCTGACGCCGTCGGCAAGCTGCCACTCGATGTGTTCGCCCAGATCGGAGACGAATCCGTCGGACAGAGGACTCAAGACACCGCCGGACAGGAACGCGGCGGCAACATCCGCAGCGGGCGCTGAGGTACGGGAGAGATTGGCCGTGGCCGCAGACATCAGCAGCGCGGCTTCCGCGGCATGCCCGGACCCGGCCTGCGTCAACTCGCGCAACGCGTCCGCTCCACCCGCCTCGCGCATGGGCGTCAGCAGCTCCGCGAACGATCGTTCGGCCGGCTGCTGCGTCTGCGCATCGACGAGAGAAAATTCTGTCGGCGCGACGTCGGTCGCGTCAGAGCCAATCGAGCCGGCGTCGGCAGTTTCCGGAACACCGCCCATCGCGCGCGCGTTCGCGAGGACGCCGGGCAGCTGCCACGGCCCGCCGGGATCGCGTGCCGCGTCTGCGGCAATCTCGGAGCTTGCCGCTGCGGCCAGTTCCCAGCCGACCTGCGGGCTGACCGGGGCCGGAACTTCAGCGCCGGTCGTCAGCGGTGCGCTCGGGGGCATCGGCAACTGCGCGTCCGTGGCCGGGGGGGCGCCGCCGGCCGCGGGCAGGTTTGCGGTCTTCAACGGCAGCGCTTTCGCGTCCGGGCTAGCGCCATCGGCGGCACCCGCCGCCGCTGGCAGCGTGGCGCCGGTGGCGGCCATCAGCCCGAACAGCCAGTTCAACAAGGGCGGCGTTGCGCCCGCGGCGGTGTCGGTTTCGTCGTCGTCCACCGGCGGTTCGGCGTCGACGATGTCATCCGCCGCCGCGACTTCCGCGGGCATCGTGGAATTGGCGACGGCCAGGCCGATCAGGCCGGCAAAGTCGACCGCGCCCGCGGCGTTCGCAGAATCGGCGCGCAGCGGTGCCGCCGTCGCCGGGGTTGCCGTTGCGATAGCCGGCAGCGCGCTAGTGGCGCTCATGCCGGCTTTCCAGGCGGTTTGCGGTTTGCGCGGCCACGAAGCTGCGCACGGCGAACTCGTCCATCTGCTTCTGGTCGCGCCGCTCTTCGACCAGGCGTTCGCGGCGGCGGTAGCAGTCGGCAAGCTGGTCCAGCGTGGACACTTCGCGGTGCTCCAGCAGCCAGCGACCACGCTCGGCATCGCAGCCGGCGCGCGCCTGCTCGACCAGCCGTGTCTGCATCGCCACGGCCTCGCGCAGACGCTCGATGAACGCGCGCTGGTTCATCAGCATGCGCGCGCTACCCGCGCTGCCCATGCCTTCGTACTCGGCGAGATAGCGGGTCAGCTCGTGCAGGCGCAGCTCGCGTTCGCTGAGCTGACGCTGCTGATCGAGCAGGCGGCGGGTGGCCTCCTCCTCGCGCGTCTCGGCACGCTGTTGCAGCGGCTGCAGGCGTTCTGACGCAAGCTGGGTTCTCACGATTTATCTCCGATGGCAGGACCCAGCAGCTCCGCGAGGGCGCGCTGGCTGTCGTGCAGGTGGGCCGCACGATCGACGCTTTGCCGCAGGAACTCTTCGATCCTCGGCCACATGGCGATTGCGGCATCGACGCGCGGATCGGCGCCCTTCTGGTAGGCGCCGATATTGATCAGGTCACGGTTGCGCTGGTACGCGGAAAACAGGGCGCGCAGCTGGCGCGCACGCTGCAACTGCTCCGGCGAGACGATCGCCGGCATCACGCGCGACAGCGAGGCTTCGATGTCGATCGCCGGATACAGGCCCGAATCGGCAATCGCACGCGACAGCACGAAGTGCCCGTCGAGAATGCCGCGTGCCGCGTCGGCGATCGGGTCGTTGGGATCGTCGCCTTCGACCAGCACCGTATAGAACGCGGTGATCGAGCCGCCGCCCTTGCGGCCGTTGCCGGCGCGTTCGACCAGGCCGGGCAGGCGCGCGAACACCGACGGCGGATAGCCGCGCGTCGTCGGCGGCTCGCCGACCGCCAGGCCGATCTCGCGCTGCGCCTGCGCGAAGCGCGTCAGCGAATCCATCAGCAGCAGGACGTTGCGGCCGCTGTCGCGGAAGTATTCGGCAATCGCGGTCGCCGTGTAGGCCGCGCGCAGACGCAGCAGCGGCGAGCGGTCGGCGGGCGTCGCGACGACGACCGCGCGGCGCCGACCTTCGGCGCCCAGGTTGTGATCGATGAACTCGCGCACTTCGCGGCCGCGCTCACCGAGCAGACCGACGACGATGACGTCGGCAGCGGTGTAGCGGGTCATCATCCCCAGCAGCGTCGACTTGCCGACGCCGGTCCCGGCGAACAGGCCCACGCGCTGGCCGCGGCCCACCGTCAGCAGCGAATTGATCACGCGCACGCCGACATCCAGCGGTCGTGTCACCGGCTCGCGCTCGAGCGGATTGATCGGCGCGCCGTACAGGCGCGCATGGCCGTCGCAGGACAGGCGGCCGAGCCCGTCGATCGGACGACCTTCGCCGTCGAGCACGCGCCCGAGCAGCGCTTCGCCGACTTCGACTTCGGCCGCGCGCCCCGACGGCACGACGCGCGCATGCGGCACCAGGCCGTGCATGTCGCCGCTGGGCATCAGGTAGAGCCGTTCGCCGGAGAAGCCGACGACTTCGGCCTCGACGCTGCTGCCGTCGGCATTGGCGATGCGCGCACGCGCGCCGACCGGAAGCTGGCAGCCGACCGCCTCCAGCGTCAGGCCGACGACGCGACGCAGCTGGCCTTCGACCCGGAAGCTCGGCGCACTGGCCGTGCGCTGCGCGCGTTCGCGCAGGTGCGAATTGAACCGCCGGCTCGCCGCCTGGGCCCACTCGTTCACCGGCCCGTCGCTCATTGATGTGCCCCGTCCGGCGACTGCGCCGCGACACGCACGCGTTCGTCGAGGCGGCCGTCGATCTGCGACGACTCGGTGAACACGCGGCAATCGCCGCGCTTGAGCGTCGCATCGGCGACGACCTCGAATTCCTTGACTTCGTGCGACGGTGTGACCTGCTCGCGCAGCAGCGCCACGTCGTCCGGATGCACGCTGACGCGGACGCTGCGCGCCAGCGGCGGCAGCCCGCCGAGCGCGTCGCGCACCATCGCGACCACGCGCTCCGGAGTGATGCTGAGTTCTTCGTGAAGGATGCGGCGCGCGATCGCTGCGGCGAAGTCGACCAGCGCCTGTTCAGTCTCCTCGTCCAGATGCGCCAGCGGCCGCGCCATGTGCTCGATCAGCGCCTGCAGGCGCTGCCCCTGGACCAGCGCCGCCTTCTGCCCGGCGGCGAAGCCTTCGCCCTGGCCGCGCTGGAAGCCGTCCTGGTAGGCCGCCGCTTCGATGTCGTCGAGCCGCTGCGCCGTCGGCGGCGACCCGGAGCCCTGATCGAAACGCGGCAGCTGCCAACGCGCCATGCCGGCGCCGAGCGACTCGGAGAGCAGCACTTCGGCCTCGGCGGACTGCGACATCAGACGAACTCCTCGCCCTTGCCGCCGATGACGATGGTGCCGGCGTCGGCCAGGCGGCGCGCGGCGCCGAGGATTTCCTTCTGCGCGGCCTCGACGTCGGACAGCTTGGCCGGACCCTTGGCCTCCATGTCCTCGACCAGCATCTCGGCAGCGCGCTTGGACATGTTGCGCAGGATCTTGTCCTTGATGCGCGGATCGGCGCCCTTGAGCGCCATGCTCAGGGTGTCGGTCGCGACTTCGCGCAGCAGCGTCTGCACGCTGCGGTCGTCGACCTCGGCGAGGTCGTCGAACACGAACATCAGGTCCTGGATCTTCTGCGAGAGTTCCTGATCGGCCTCGCCGATCTTGGCGACGATCGCCTGCTCCTCGGCCGAGTCCATCAGGTTGAGAATGCCGGCGGCGACCTTGATCCCGCCGACGCTGGACGCCTTCAGGTTGCCGCCGCCGCTGAACTGCTTCTCCATGATCTCGTCAAGCTCGCGCAACGCCGTCGGCTGGATGCCGTCGAGGCGTGCGATGCGCATCAGCACGTCGCTCTTCATGCGTTCCGGCAGCTGCGTCAGGACATCCGCGGCCTGGTCCGCATCGAGATACGACAGCACGATGGCGACGATCTGCGGATGCTCGTTGCGCACGATGTCGGCCACCGCGCGCGTCTCCATCCACTTGAGCGCTTCCAGGCCCTTGCTGTTGCGGCCGAGCAGGATGCGGTCGATCACGCCGGAGGCCTTGTCCTGCCCCAACGCGTTGACCAGCACGCGCCGCACGTAGTCGTCGGCACCGACGCCCAGCGAGGTCTGCGCATCGAGGTCGTCGACGAAGCTCTGCATCACCTCGGTGGCGCGATCGCGCGAGACGTTGCTCAGCGTCGCCATCGCCGCGCCGACCTTCTGCACGTCCTTGGCCCCCATGTGCTTGAGCACTTCCGCCGCCTCGCTTTCGCCAAGCGACATCAACAGGATCGCGGCGCGATCGATGCCCGTGGTTGGCGCCTGCTTGGACGGCGTTGCGGCCGACTTCGACGACGATCCTGCGTGTTTGGAGGCGGCTTCGGCCATCGCCATGACTCAGATTCCGGCTGCGGACAGTGGAAGTGTTCCGGGCATGGTGGGGACTTTTCGCGGTGCGCAGCGAGCGCAGGCGGCGAACGGTCGGTTCTGGCCGACGCGCATCACCCGCCTTCCTGACCGATCCAGGTCTTGACCACCTGCGCGACCCGTTTCGGATCCTGGGCGACCGCGGCGCGCGCGGTCTGCAGCTTCTGCTCGTACTGCCCCATCGGCAGCGCCGCGGCGCCGGAACTCAGGGCCAGCTGGTCCGGTGCCGGACCGCGCTCGCCCGCGTCCGTTCCCGCCGGCAGCGCGTGTGCGGAAGCCCTGCGCAGCGGTGTCGCCATCAGCGACCGCAGCGTCGGGCGCAGCACGAAGAAGATCAGCGCCAGCACCATCGCGACACCGCCGGCGTTGCGCGCGGCATCGATCAGCTGCGGCTGCTGCCACAGCGGGATCGACTCCGGCTCCGGCAGCTCTGCCTTGAGGAACGCCGCGTTCTGCACGCTGACCGAATCGCCGCGCTGGGCGTCGAAGCCGACCGCCTCGCGCACCAGCGACTCGACCTTGGCGATCTCTTCCGTGGTCAGCGGCATCAGTTCGGTCTCGCCCGCCTTGCCGCCCGCCTTGGGGCGCGGCAGGTGGTCGACGAGCACTGCAACGGACAGCCGGCGCAGCTTGCCGACCGGCTGGCGCGTGTGGCTGACGGTGCGGTCCATCTCGTAATTGCGTGTCGCCTGGCGCGACATGTCCTTGGCTTCCGACCCTGCCGCCGTCTCGTTGAGCGGCGGGTTGGCGCTGGCGGCCGGCGGCTGGTTGCTGGTCGCGCCCGGGATGCCGGCCCCCGAACCGCCGGCGCCGCGCATCTGCTCGTTGATCTGTTCGCTGCGCACCTTGGCCGGGTCCGGCGTGTACACCTCGCGCGCCTCCTCGGTGACCGCGTAGTCGACATCGGCGGTGACCTGTGCGTTGACGCGGCCGCTGCCGACCAGCGGCATCAGCAGCTCGTTGATGCGCCGCATGTAGTCGCCTTCGAGACGGCGCGTGTGCTCCAGTTGCTCGGCGCCGCGCGCCATCGCCGAGTCCGCATCCTGCTGGCTCAGCAGGCGGCCGTACTGGTCGATGACGGTGACGCCGCTCGCCGGCATGCCGGCGACGCTGGAGGCCACCAGATGCACGATCGACCCGACCTGGTTCTGTTCAAGCGTGCGCCCGGGATGCAGATCGACCAGCACCGAAGCGCTCGGCGTGCTGCCGTCGCGCGCAAACGCGGTGGGCTTGGGGATCGCCAGGTGCACGCGCGCGGCGCGCACCGGCTGCAACGCCGAAATGGTCCGCACCAGCTCCGTCTCCAGCGCGTGCTGGTAGCGCGCCGACTCGATGAACTGGCTGGTGCCGAAGCCCTGGTCCTCCTGCATCATCTCGAAGCCGACGTTGCTGCCGTTCGGCAGCCCTTGCGCCGCCAGATGCAGGCGCGCCTGGTCGAGTTGCGCCTGCGGCACGGCGACGACGCCGCTGCCCGGCTCGAAACGGTAGGGAATGTTGGCGCCGCGCAGGGCCTCGGCCATTTCGGCGGCATCGCGATCGGCCAGGCCGCTGTAGAGCGCGGTGTAGCCGGGCTCCTGCGACCAGCGGAACGCCCACAGCCCGAGCGCCACCGCGAAGGCGATGCCGACGAGCATCGCCAGCTGGCGCAGCGCCGGAATGTCCTTGAGCTGACCTACATTGGGAATCGCAGCTTGTGCCATGGGTCAAGTCCTGAGAGTCAAACCGGCATGTTCATGATGTCCTGGTAAGCCGATACCAGGCGGTTGCGCACTTCGGTCATCGCGCGGAAGTTCACCTGCGCCTTGGCCGAGGCCAGCATCACGTCGGCGAGCTCGACGCTGCGGTCGCCGCGCGAAAAGGAATCCTGCAGACGGCCCGCCGACTGCTGGGTCTGGTTGACCTGGTCGATGGCGCCCTTGAGCATGCCGTCGAAGCCGGACTTCTGCGCCGCGTCTGTCGCCGGCGGCGCAGCAGGCTTCAGCGACGCCTGCGACTGCAGCGCGCGGATCTGCGCCAGAACCCGGGTGACGTCCATATCGCTCATGTGGTGTCCCGCATGACTTGTGTGTGCGGGGGACGAGCAACTTCCGTTCCCGACGCCGCAGCGGGGCGACGTCAATCTTCCGGCACCGTAAAGGGAGTGATGCAGTTCGTAGCCCGGGCGCAGCCCGGGGACCGGCCCACGCCGGTGTCAACTCCCGGGCTGCGCCCGGGCTACTCGCCGTCGTCGCGCGAGGTGAGGCCGTACTTGCGGAGTTTCTCGACCAGCGTCGTGCGCCGCGTGTTGAGCAGCTTGGCGGCATGCGCAACGATGCCGCCGGCCTGCTGCAGCGCCTGCTTGATCAGGTTCAGCTCGATGTTCTCGATGTGATCCTTGAGATTGACGCCTTCCGGCGGCAGCTCGGAGCCGCCGATGCTGGCCGGCACGCGCACGCTGGGCTCGTCGTCGCGCGGCGGCGGCGGTCCGCCTTCGGCGATGGCGCCGGTCGAAGCTTCGCGGCGAAGCTCGGTCACGGCGCTGGCCGCCACCGCCTGCTGCGGTGGCTTGGCGCGGTAGCGCTGCGGCAGATTGTCCAGCCCGACCGCCTCGCCCGGATGCAGCACTGCAAGACGTTCGATCAGGTTGGACAGTTCGCGGACATTGCCCGGCCAGTGGTAGGCGCGCAGCGCATGAACGGCGTCGGCGCTCAGGCGCACACGACCGTGGCCGCTGCACTCCAGCGCGTGGATCAGGTCCTCGATCAACAGCGGCAGGTCTTCGAGACGCTCGCGCAGCGGCGGCGTCTCGATTGGAAACACGTTGAGACGGTAGTACAGATCCTCGCGGAACGAGCCCTTGACGATGGCATCTTCCAGATTGCGGTGCGTCGCCGCGATGATGCGCACATCGCAGTGCGAGCTGCGATTGGCGCCGACGCGCTCGTAGGTGCGCTCCTGCAGCACGCGCAGGATCTTGACCTGCATCGACAGCGGCATGTCGCCGATCTCGTCGAGAAACAAGGTTCCGCCGTCGGCCATCTCGAAGCGACCCTTGCGCGCCGTGATCGCGCCGGTGAACGCGCCCTTCTCGTGGCCGAACAGCTCGCTTTCCAGCAGCTCGTGCGGAATCGCGCCGCAGTTCACCGCGACAAACGGATGCCCCGACCGTCCAGAGCGCTCGTGGATCGCGCGTGCAACGACTTCCTTGCCGGTGCCGGACTCGCCGGTGATCAGTACCGTCGTATCGAACGCGGCGACCTGCTCGATCATGCGCCGCACGCGGCGGATCGCCGGCGAATTTCCGGTCGGCCCGACCAGTCGCGACACCTCGGTCGCCTGCTGCAGGCCGACCAGGCTGGCGCGCCGCAGCAGATCGGACAGCTGGGTGTAACGCACCGGCGTATCGAGCTGCAGGCAGGCGCTGCGATCGAGCGCCGACGCTTCGAGCACGGCTTCGTAATAGGGTTGCAACACCAGCAGCGGCGGATGCAGGCGGTCCTTGCGCAGCCAGTCGATGAAGGCGCCGAGACTCTTCGGCTCCGCCTTGCCGACGACCACCGCGCCCCAGTCGCGCGGCTTGTGCTGCGAACGGTCGAGCGCCGCGCAGTTTTCGACGATCACGGGCCGGTAATCGACGAATTCGAGCACGGTGCGCAGACCTTCCGCGCGCTCGGCATCGGCATCGATCACCAGAACCCGTGACTCAGCCATCAACCAGCCCTCTTCACCATTTCGCGCACGAACGCGATCACTTCGGTTTCGTAGTACTGCTTGTTGACGAAGCCCTCAGCGCCGACCTGGGCGACAAATTCGCGATGCGCGGGATCGTCGTAGTGCGAGGCAATCACGATCACCGGCGGCCGATCCTGGGCCTTGATCAGGCGCGTCGCCTGCAGGCCGCCCATCCCGGGCATCGCCAGATCCATGATGATCAGATCGGGACGCAGCGATTCGGCCATGCGCACCGCCTCGTGACCGTCGTGCGCCTCACCGACCACGTCGATCTCCGCGCAGTCTTCCAGCAGGTGCCGCGCCAGAATCAGAAACGGCCGGTTGTCGTCCACCAGCAAAGTCCGCAGCGTCTTCACTCAAGCCCTCCATGAGCAGCACCGGCGTTTCCTTACGCCACCACGCGCAGGTTGCGCCGCGGCAGATCCGGACCGCGTTCCTTCGCCGACGGGATGCGCATCGCCTCGCGATACTTGGCGACCGTGCGCCGCGCCACCCGCACACCCTTGCGCGCCAGAATGGCAGCAATATCACCGTCGCACAACGGCACTGCGACGTTCTCGCCGTCGACGATCCGGCGGATCATCGCCTTGACCGCGGTACCGGAGGTTTCGCCCTCGACGCCGGTGATCTGCGACGGGAAGAAAGCCTTGAGTTCGTAGACGCCCCAGGGCGTCTGCACCCACTTGTTGGTGGTGACGCGGCACACCGTCGACTCGTGCATGCCGATCGCACTTGCGATCTCGCGCAGGGTCAGCGGCGCCATGCCCTCCTCGCCGTGCTGCAGGAACGCCTGCTGCCGTTCGAAGATCGCGCGCGTGGCGCGCAACAGCGTGTCGTTGCGCATCTCGATGCCGCGCACCAGCCAGCGCGCCTCCTGCAGCTGCTCGCGCATCATGCGATGACCGCTGCCGCCGAGGCAGCGCTCGTACTGGCGGTTGACGCGCACGCGCGGCAGCCGCTCGGCGCTCAGCCAGATTTTCCACGCACCCGGCGTGCCGCTGACAATGATGTCCGGCAGCGCCGCCTCGGCCGCCGCTGCCGGCGTCGCACCCGGCTTGGGGGTGAGGGTCAACACCAGGTTGATGGCCTTGCGCAGCTGCAGATTGTCGACCTGCAGGCGCTCACGCATACCGGAGAAATCGCGCCGGGCCAGGGCCTCGACCTCACCATCGACGATGGCCTGCGCCAGGGCGCGCACCGGCGTCGCCGGCAATGCGCGCAGTTGCAGGCTCAGGCATTCGCGCAGATCGCGCGCGCCAAAGCCGGTGGGCTCGACGCTCTGCACCTTGGCCAGCGCGGCTTCGACTTCCGCGATCTCCGGCTGCGGATCGAGGCCGGATTCCAGCGCCACGCCGTCCAGCGGCTGGGTCAGATAACCGTTGTCGTCGATGGCATCGAGGATCACGGCGATCAGGCGCGCCTCGCGCGGCGTCTCGACCACCAGTTGCAGTTGTTCCAGCGCGGACAGGCGCGCGTCCTGGGCCTGCGGCGCGGGCACGCGCGCCTCCCAGGGCTCACCGTCCTCGTCGTTGGGCTCGCCGCCGGACCAGGACTCGCGGCTGGACCAGTCGAAGTCCGCTTCGACCTGCGTGCCCGCGCTCGGATCCTGGCCGCTGACCGCGACCGGCTCCTCGACCTGCACCAACTCCTCGGCAGCCGGCGTTTCATTCTCTTCGTCGTCGCCGTCCTCGACCGGTTCGAGCATGACGTTGCATTCCAGCGCCTCGCGCAGCTCCTGCTCCAGCTCCAGCGAGGACAGTTGCAGCAGCCGGATCGACTGCAGCAGCTGCGGTGTCATCGTCTGGCTCTGCGTCGTCTTCAAGTGTAGGCCCGGCTTCATTGGGTATCTCCGTCGCGTGCTCTTTTGGGGGATCTGATTCGTGCTGCCAGCATTAATGACGCGTGGCTTACATCCAATCCAAGAATTCCCGACAACTTGTAGTGGATCGCCCGACGAACGACGTAAAGCCGTCGGCCGCCTGCCGCGGATCAGAGGCGCGCATAGTCGAGCCCGGTGCGGATCGCGTAGCGCATCAGCGCGTTGGTGCCGTAGAGGCCCAGCGAATCCATCATCCGCGCGCGATGGGTCTCGACCGTCTTGATGCTCACGCCCATCAGCGCGGCGATTTCCTTGGTCGATTTGCCCTGCGCGATCATCTGCAGAACCTGGCGCTGGCGCGGCGTCAGCGAGACATCGTCCTCGACGCGGTCGTTGCCGCGCCGCTCGATCGCGGCGTGCGAAATCGACGGGCTCAGATAGATCTGGTGTTTTTGCACGGCGCGCAGCGCGAGACCCAGCTCGGCGGTGTCGCCGTCCTTGTCGACGAAGCCGGCCGCGCCCTGGCGCAGCGCCGCCCGGATGGTCTGGCCGTCGACGCGCGACGACACCACGACAACGGCAACGTCCGGGTAGTAGCGGCGCAGCTGCGTCAGCGCCTCAAGGCCGGTCATGCCGGGAAGATCGGTATCGGTCAGGGCGACGTCGGGACGATGCTGATGCACCTGCTCCAGCAGACCCTGCCCGTCCGCGGCCTCACCGACCACCTTGGTATCGGTGCCTTCTTCAATCAGCCGCCTGAGTCCGGCCCGCACCATATTGCGGGCATCCGCCAGAACTACGCGCATCCGGAGGTCCTCCTGTCATCGATTGGACGACCTCATTGTCGGGAGAGCCCCTACGGCGTGGGGTTTGCTCCCGGCGAGCGCGCGCCGGCGACCGACCGGCGGTGGCGGGTGAACACAAAACGTTCAAGAGCGGCGCCCATGGCATCGCTCATCTCGCGGAAACGGGCACAGACCTCGCCTTCATGCACGCCGACGACATCGGCGGGCCAGCACAGCGGCGCAGGCGCACAGGCATGCAAGTCGAGGGTGATCAGCACCGGCGCGCCCGCGGCCGGCGTATCGGCGGCGTTGGGCCAGCACAGACCCTCGCGGCTCAAACGGATCGGCGTCGCCGGGTCATCGCCGCGGCTGGCGTGCAGAACCGCGCCAAGCAGATCCAGAACCACGTCGAGCTTCTGGCTCAGTCGCTCGACCTCGTCCTCCAGCGATTTGCCGGTGAGGTCCGCCCGCTGATGCCGTTCGTCGAGAACCGCAACCGCGTGCAGCATGCGCAGGTTTTGGTCGTGCCAGTGTTCGAGCATCGCCTGTGACGGCTGCGATGTGAGCGCTTCCAGTCGCAGAGGAAGACAGTCCCGGTAACCGAGCCACTGGTCGAGAGGACCTGTCATCGGCAGCCTCAGTGCGGCACCGGCATTGCATCCCAGGCGCTCTTGAGCCGACGCACCAGATCCGACATCTCGTCGATGGCGGTGACGTCGTTCTTGAGATTCGCATGCAGGATGCGCGCCGTCATGTACGAGTAGAGCGCATCGAGATTGCGGGCGATAGCGCCGCCCTGTGCCTGATCCAGGTTCATCTTCAGATGCTGCACGATTTCCAGCGCCGACGACAACGCCCGTGCCTTGGCGCCCGCCTCGCCGCGCGCGATCCCGCCGCGCGCCGCTGCCAGCCGGCCGAGCAGGCCCGCATAGAGCATCTCGATCAGCTTGTGCGGCGAAGCCTCCTGGGCTTCGCCGTATACGGAAGTGTTGCGGTACTGGGCGAGGGCGGCGTAAGACACGGTGAGCGATCCTTTCTGGCGGCGTTCGTTCGTGATGACTGTATCGGCCCTTCTGCCCCGATCTTGAGCGCCGCATCGTGAGCGGCACCCCGCAAACGGCTCAACCCATGTTCGACAGCGCAGACAGCTGCTGCGTCAGATACGAGCTGGTCGCGTTCATTTGGGCGATCAGGCTATCGAGCGCCGTGAACTGCCGGGTGTAGCGCGCCTCCAGCGACTCCATGCGGCGGGCCAGCGCATCCTCCTGCTGGGTCAGATCCTTGAGACGCGCATTGGCCGAATCGGTCTTCGCATCGAGCTGCCCGCTATCGCCCAGCATCTGCTCGATCGTCGCGGTCAATCGCGTCGCAAAACCGTCCGCACCGGCAAACAGGGTCTCGACAGCGCGTGGATCGGCCTCCAGCGCCTCGGTGAGCTTGCTGCTGTCGACAATCAGCGTGCCGTCGGCCTTGGTGGTGATGCCGATCTCGGACAGCACCGACAGTGCGCCGCCCGCGGCGCTGCCGCCGACGATCGAGCGCAGCGTCTGCATCACGCCGCGCACGCCGGCATCGCCGGTAAACGTCGCCGCCCTCTTGTTGTCGGCATCGTAGCGGGTCTGCACGCCGATCAGGCTGACCACCGTGCTGTACGCCTTGGCGAAATCCTCGATTGCGGCCTTGCCGGCCTCGACGTCGCGCGTCAGGCTCAGCGTGCCGATGTCGCCAGGCGAGGCCTTCAACAGATTGAAGGTCACGCCATCGACGGCGTCCGTCACCGTGTTGCTCTGCGAGTAGATGTCGTAACCCTCGACGCGGATATGCGCATCGGTCGCCGCCTGCTTCTCGGTGAAGCTCAGCAGACCGGTGGTCACGACCAGCTGGCTCTCGGTTCCGGAGTCGTCGGACGTGAGCAGCAGGCGCGTGCCGCCGGCCTCGTTGACCAGTGTCGCTGACACGCCGGTATTGTCCTCGGCGGCGTTGATCGCATCGCGCAGCGCCGCCAGAGTGTTGTTACCGTCGCTCAGCGTCACCGTGAAGGCCCCGCCGCCGACGCTGATCTCGACACTGCCGTTACCCAGCACGGTGCCGGAGCCGCCTGCATAGGCCCCACTCGCAAGTTTGTGCGCCTTGGCCAGCTCCACGACTTCGACTTCGTAACTGCCTGCGGCGGCATCGCTGCCTGCCGTGGCGGTGAACACCTCGGGGAGTGACGACGTCATCTTGAGTGCATCGAGCTTGCCGCCGCCGGTCAGCAGTTCGGCCTTGGCCTGCAAGGACGACAGGGCGCCCTTGAGCGCGCCCAGGGCCGACAGCTGGGTGTTGAGCGTGCTGCGCGCTGCCGAAATGCGCTGCGCGACCGGCGCCCGTTCGGCGCTGACGAGCTGCGACACCATGCCGGCGATGTCCAGTCCTGAACCCACACCTGCTGCACTGATTGCCATTGGACTCCCTCGCCTGCGCTAGGCCACTTCCTGCATAAGACCACCGCTGCCGTCCTGCAGTTTCGCAATGGCGCGCGCGATCCGCAGAACCTCTTCGCCGGGAATCTGGCGCAGTACCGTTCCGTCCTTGCGATCCACGATCGACACGATCACTCGACCCAGCTCCTTGTCGACCCGGAATGCCAGGTCCGAGTTCGACTTTCGCACGTAGTCCTGCAATTCCTGGGCCGCGGCCTCGACGTCTCGCACCGTGACCGTAGGCTTGGTGGTCTCAGCGTCCGCGTCGGCCGTAAGTTGCTTCGACGCGGCACCCGGATCCGTAGACTGCCGCGCAGCCATCGGCACGGAAACATCGAAACGGCCACCACCGTTCGGTGGAGCCATCGTCGACATTGAGTTGATTGCTTCCGTCATGTCCGGATACTCCGGTCTTGCCTCCTGCTCGTATCGAGTCCAGGAGGTGCCCCGGGGCGATCCGCCCCGGGGCTACGCCCTTCCTTAGCCGAGCAGGCTCAATACGTTCTGCGGCGCGGCGTTGGCCTGGGCCAGCATCGCGGTGCCGGCCTGCTGCAGGATCTGCGTGCGGGTCAGTTCCGCGGTTTCCTTGGCGAAGTCGGCATCGAGGATGCGGCTGCGCGAGGACGACAGGTTTTCCGACGTCGTCTGCAGGTTCGCCACCACCGAGCTGAAGCGGTTCTGCACCGCGCCCATGTCGGCGCGCGCCGAGTTCACCGC
>JBAZXW010000018.1:0-89009 GCA_041659605.1 Sinimarinibacterium sp.
CGCCGTCGCCTGCGTCTGCGGGCCCACGTACGTGCCGTCGCCAAAGTTGAACGTGTACCGGTAATTGCTGTTCGGTCCGCCCGAGCCCGTCGCCGTGAACGTCACCGTCACCGGCGGCGTGTACGTCCCGTCTCCGTTTGCAGGCTTCGAGTACGTCGCGCCCAGAGACACCGCCAGCGGGCCGCCGGCGCCGTTGACCTGCACCGACACCTCAGCGGTATCCGTCGCATTGGCACTGTCGGTCACCGTCAGCACGGCGGTCTTGTTGCCCGTCGCGGTGTAGGTGTGCTGCACGGTGCCATTGGCGCTGCCGGTCGCGGCCGCCGAGCCGTCGCCGAAGTTGAGCGAGTAGCTCAGCGTGTCGCCCGCATCCTGATCGGCCATGCCGATCGTGAACGTCACCGCCAGCGGCGCTTCGCCCGACTGCTTGTCCGCGGCGAGCGTCGCGGTCGGCGCGTTGTTGATGTTGCAGGCATTGGCCGCGCGCAGCGTGTAACTGCCGGTGCTGGACTGATCGATCGTCTGCAGCGACCCACCTGCCATCGACAGGCCGATCAGCTGGTAGGTAACCGCCTGGACATTCGTCAGGTTCTGTCCAGCCGCAGCGTTGCCGACCAGGTTCTTGGCAATGACGACGCTGATTTCGCCGGTGGTGGCGTTGTAGCCGCTCAGCGGATCGGCGTCACCCAGCGTGTTCGAGAGGGTCTCGCTGGTCGCGTAGTCGCCGTAGCTGAACGACGGCGTCGCGGTCTCATCGGTCTGCATCGAGACGAACCACTTCTTGCCGGCCGGATCGAAGAAGATCACGTACCAGTTGACGTTCGGTGGCAACGTCTCCAGCGAGCGCATCTTCAGCGTGAACACGAGCTTGCCCGCCATGTCCTTGGGCTCGGCGATGCTCACCGACAGGATGTCGCCCTGGCCGTCCGCAGCAGTCGGCAACGGCGCGCTGTCGTCCTCAGCCGCATCCGTCGCGACGGTCTTGCCCGGCACTGCGCAGACGTTGTCGTTGACCGGAGTAGATCCGCTCGCGTTGAACGAGTTGCTCGCTGCACCCGTACCGGTCGCGTTCGTCGCCGTCACGGTGTAGCTCGCCGTCGCGGTATCGGCCGCGGTGTCGAGATATGTGGTCTTGTTGCCGGCGCTGATCTGCTGGGTGACGCCGCCGACGGTCTTGGCAACCGTGTAGCCGGTGATCGCCGAACCGCCGTGGTCCGGCGCCTTCCAGCTCAGCAGCAACCCCTGCGCCGTGTTCGTGCCGCTCAGCGACGGACGACCCGGCTCGCGCAGTGTCGTCATCGCGCTGTCTTGCGCAGCGCGCAGCGTGTAGCCGCCGGTCTGGCGCGCGACGCGCTGGTGGGCGACGAAGTCGTTCTTGCTCGGATCGGCAAGGCAGGTCTGGGTGACGCAGCCGTCGTTGTAGCCGAACAGCACGCGGCCCTTGTCGTCGAGGGTGACCTCGTTGAAGTCGAGCAGGTTGCGGTTGCCGTTGCCGTCGCCGCTGCCGCCCTGCTGCCAGATACCGCCGGCGCCCTGCACCGGATCGTTCGGCGTCGCATTGACAGTGGTCCAGGTGTCGCCGCCGTCGATCGTCGTCGCAATGTACAGATACCAGACGCCGTCGAAATCCTTCGACTGGTAGTTCGGGCTCGGATCGTTGGTGCCGAGGAAGCCGCAGGCCGCGCGGCCGGCGTCGCCACCGATGGCCTCGGGGAAGCTCGCATTGGTCACGCCGTGGCCGATGCCGAGGTCGGTGTCCTTGGACCAGGTCAGCGTGCTGCCGTTGCGCTGGCCAACCTTGACGTGCGCGTGGCCGTCGCTGTTGACGTAGCAGAAATAGAGCTTCTTGTCGCTGTCGATCGCGATCGACGGATCGCTGCCGTCGCCCTGAGGCGCGGTGCCCGGCACCTGGAACTGTGTCCAGGTATCGCCGGCGTCAGTCGTGAAGCTGCCGCCCTGCTGCGCGCCGCAATCCTTGACCGGCAGGTAGGCCACGCCGTCCGACGCGATCTGCAGGTGCCCATGCAGGCCGCCGCACACCGTGCCGTCATAGACCACCTGCATCGGGCCCCAGACCAGGCCGCCGTCGTCGCTGCGCGTGCAGCCGGCGGGACCCACGACGTCCTGCGAGCAGAAATAAACCGCGCGCCCCTTGCCGCCGGCGCCAATGTAACCGGCCGTCTGGGCAATCAGCTCGTAGGGCGAGCCGTCGGGGTACGCACCCGAAACCACCGTCTCGTGGTCGCCGCCGGAAATGCCGGTGCCGACGTTGGTCCAATTCTCACCATCGTCGTCGGTGAAGCCGTACGAGATGTTCGGGCCGACCGTGAGATTGGCCGCGAACGTGCGCCCGGTTTCCTGATCGGTGTACAGGATCGGATCGGACACCACCTGCGGGACAGACTCCCACAGCGAAGACTTGTCTTCCCACAACGCCTCGCCGCTTTCCGGCGCAGTCGGATCGACCACTTCCGGCGGCGTCAGACGCCAGACCGGGCCGGGGAACCCGATCGACATCGTCATGATGCGCTTGGTCGCCGGGTTGAAGCCGATGCTGTATTCGCCACCGTCGCTCTCGGCGGTGCTGCCCGCCGGCGCGTAGAAGGTCTGATAGCGCGGCGCCGTCGGCGCGGCGGGATCGCCTGCGCCGAACAGCGGTGCCTCCGCCGTTTCGCCTGAGCCCCCGGAGCCGCCGCCGCCCGCACTGGCCGGCGCGCCCGGATCGAGCTTGACGCTGACGCTGATCGCCTCGCCGGTCGGCGCGAACGGCACCGACTTGATCGTGTAGACGTTCGTTCCGTTCTTTGCGGCCAGGCGGATGATTTCGGGATTGTTCGCCGTTGCGGAGTTCTCGATCGGCGTCGTACCGAACGACGCAATCAGCAGATCGCCGCCGATCGTGTCGCCGACGTCGCCTTCATAGACGAACAAGTCATAGTCCGGCAGCGTAGCGACGCCGGGCACCGGGATGTCGCCGGCAGCCGGCGTCCAGCCCAGCGTCACGACGACCGCTGCCGCCGGATACTGGCTCCGGTAGTTGTCGGGCAAGGTAACCGTCAGCTTGTAGCTGTCGCAGGTGGTCGGCACGTCCGACAGGCACACCGGAGTGCCGGTCGCAAAGGCGAGCGGATTGCCGACGACGAACGGACCTGCGGTGTACGGCAGGTCACCCGAGGTCGGGGTCAGCGTACCGCTGGCCGGATCGGCTGCGAGCGCCGGAGTGAGATTGAGCGCAGCCGTCAGCGCGAACGCTGCGGCGCCTCGGAGCGCAAAGCGCCTTGCGGCACCGGCTTCGGGCGCGGCGCCCGTGCACATCGACATGGTCATCTTCCTCTTCCCCCGAGCGAACGCCCGGCGTTGTTTATGGCGATCGTGATACCTGCCGCCCCTGGCCTGGTATCACTGATCGTTACCGCAAAAAACATCCACGCTGCACAGTAGTGATCAGCGTGAAATTCACGCAATAGCAAATCCGCATGGCGGACTTACCCCCAGCTGTCGGGCTTTCCCCGACCCAATGCTTCAATCAATGCAGCGCGTGCCGTCTCCTGCGCGCCGCTGCGAGCCCGAGCGGCAGCAACGTGAGCCAGCCCAGCGCACCGCCGCCGCTGCGGTTGTTGACACCGCCCACGTCGGTACCGCCGCCCGTGCCACCGCCCGTTCCCGGGCTCGGCGGCGTCTGGATCATCACGCTCTCCACCGACACCTTCGCCGTGTCACCCGTGCTGTCCGTCACCGTCAGCGTCGGCGTGAACTGGCCGGCGCTCGCGTAGGCGTACGTGAACGTGCACGTGGTGCCGCGGTCGACCGCAGCCAGACTGCCAATACCGTCCGGATCGAACACGTACTTCGTGATCGTTTCGTCGTCCGCCGTGAACGAGGCGCAGCCGTTGAAGGTGACGTCCTGGCCGATTTGCGCCAGCGTCGGATTGACCGACAGCAGCGCCGTCAGCTGGTTGCCCGAATTGACCGCGACCATCGCCGTGCCCGAGGACGTGCCCAGATCGCCGCCACCGGCGTTCTTGTCCGTCATCGTCACCGTGATCGTGTAGGTCACCGCTTCCGGCTTGGTGTACACGTGGCTGGCCGTGCCGCTCGTGTTGCTGATCAGGGCCGAGCCGTCGCCGAAATCGAAGGTGTACGCGGTGCTCGCGGCGCTCACGTCGTGCTTCACGTTCGGGCCGTTGGCGTTGGCCGTCACCGTCACCGGAGCCGTGCCGCTGTACTTATCAAGCGTCAGGTCGATCACCGTGCCGCCGTTCACCGTCACCGTCGACTGGGTCTTGATCAGGATCTCGCTCGACATCGCGCTCTGTGTCGCGTCCGCGTCCGTGATCACGACCTTGGTGTGGTAGCCGTCCTGGTTGGCGTACTCGTACGTGTGCGTCGCCGTCGCCTGCGTCTGCGGGCCCACGTACGTGCCGTCGCCAAAGTTGAACGTGTACCGGTAATTGCTGTTCGGTCCGCCCGAGCCCGTCGCCGTGAATGTCACCGTCACCGGCGTCGGGTACGTCCCGTCTCCATTCGCGGGCTTCGAATACGTCGCCGACATGCTCACCGCAAGCGGATCCGGCGTCACCGGCCCCGAGGTGTCGCAGGCATCGCCGGTGCCATCGGCGTCGGCATCGGCCTGATCGGTGTTGGCGAGATTCGGGCAGTTGTCGGTCGCGTTGGCCGTGCCGTCGTCGTCGGTATCGTTGGCCGAGGAATCCAGATCAACGAACTGACTTGCGTAGAGCTTTTCCAGCTCAACCAGCTGCGGCAACGTTGCTGGGCATCCGTCGGTCAGCCAGCTGCGCACCGGCCACAACGGGCTGGGCGCCGGCAGTTCCGTCAAGCCCAGTTGGGCGTATCCGTAAGCCCATTCACCCCAGGCGGATTGGCGGCACACCGAGTCGGCGACGTACCAATCCTTGTCGTCCTGGCTCGGCGTCTCGAACCACAGGCCTTGCAGATAGTCATGGACGCGGCGGATTTCGCGCTCGTAGGTGTCCTCGCCGAGCATGCGCCCGTAGAACGCACCGTGCGCCTGCGACAGATAGGTGAGCTCCTGGATGCTGTCGGTCTCCGGGATGGCTGACAGTCCCCCGGCGTTGTAACCCGCCGCCGTGTACTCGGCGGCGCGGTAGAGCGCTTCGCGCATTTCGTGCACGGTGATCTTGCCGTCGGCCAGCGCGCACTGCGGGTTCGCCGTGCCGCAGCCGGCGGCGCCGCGCGCGACGATGCCGCCGCTCTGCCCGCGGCTGGCGCCGGCGAGCATGCGGCGGATGCGGTACAGGGATTCGCCGTAGATGCCGGCAATCACCGGCGTCGCATTGGATGTGCCGCCGAAGCCGCCCTCGGCATTGACGGTATCGCCGCCACCGTAAGCCGAAGGGTAGCTGCTACCAATGGACGAAATGTCGGCCGGGCGCCCGTGGCCCGGGCTCGTGCCGTCGTCCTCGATCGCGCCGACGGTGACGACCCAGTCCGGGCCTTCCTGGCTGCTGAACAAAGTCGGATTCGGCACTACAAACGCATTGTCGAGACCGTTGCCCGCGCTGAAAAACATTGACTGCCCGCGCTCGGTCGCTCGGCGCTGCAGCTCGGTATCGCTGCCGGCGTAGATGCGATCGCGTGCTGCCATCGTGGCCGACAAGCCCCAGGAGTTGGTCTGCAGATCGATCCAGTCCTGCTTGGAAACCCACTGGCTCGCTTGTTCGCCGGTGCCATGCACATAGACCAGCAAGCAGTTCGGGCAACTGCCGTGAATGTTGCCGGTGCTGACGCTGGACGTGCCGACGCCGTGGCTGTCGGCGGCCCAGGTATCAAACGCGCCGGTCTGCGGCTCGAACACGGCCGCCGACGCGGGATAGCCGGTCGACACCGAGTCGTCGAACACGACGTGGCCGATGATCTTGGTTCCGGGGAACCAGTACATGTGCACGTCCTTGTTGAGCGTGCCCTCCGAATACTGGATCTTGTTCCACTGCGCCTGGTCGGCAGCGTGCAGCGACGTGGAGGTCTTGGTCCCGTCGGTCGGCTCGAGCGTGAGATCGAGGCGGGTGAGGGACTTGAAGGCGCTCTTCTGCGGATAGCCGGGCACCCAGGTCGAGGGATCCTGATCGAGCGGGAGATCGTCGTTGGCATCACTGTTGAGATGCTGCGGCATCTTCGACGCGAGATAGTCCCAGTGATAGGGATTGACGTTGGAATCGACCACCGCGATCACGACCACGTCGTCGATGCTGCGGTCCGTACCCAGCGCCAGAGGCGGCAGGGTGTCCGCCGCGGCGCGCGTGAGCGTCGCTGCGACCGAGAACTCGCCGCCGGTCGTGCGGCTCTCGCGCACCTTGACCGTGTAGCGGCCGGCCTTCGGCTTCGGGAAGCTGACCGTCTGGTAAGCCGTGTTGACGTAGTAGCAGGTGGCGGTCTTGCCGTCGGGTGTGTTGACCTCCAGCGTCAGGTAATCCTTGCCCTCGAGCGCCCAGTTCAAGTTGACCTCCAGCAACGCGAGGTCGTCGTAGCCCGTCGGCACGGCGAACTCGAATTCATGGATGTGGCTCTCTTCGCTGCTGACGCCCTGATCCTGATTGCTGTCGTCGGGAATCGGTGGCGCGTAGGCGCTGTAGCCGTAGGTGCCGGCGTCGTTCCAGATCTGTGTGGCCCCCATCGGCAAGGGATCACCTGCCGACCAAGCCTGGGCGCTCGCGCTCCCCGCCATCGCTGCGAGCAGAACGAACGTGCGCGCAGCAACCGAAACGGCCGCGCTCACGCGCGGCAAAAGCGAAATGGCCATTCCTTTCCCCGATCCCCGAATCAAGAGCGATCCCCTGACGCCTCAGTGCAGCTGCGGCAGCCCCAAGCGCACCCTTGTAAGTAAATGCTGACAGGACTGTAGGAATGCTTTGCGGCCCGCAGCAATAGGAAGATTTCCCTAGTTCACGCAAACCCCTGGGGGTTTCCCATCAGCGCAGCCCCGATTTTTACGTCCACGGACAAATCTCGTCCGTCATGGGGATGTCACCGGGCCGCACTATCCTGCAGCGTTCACCCATGACCCGAATTGTTGAGAGGCAGGACTTCATGAATCGCACCGCACTCGCCGCTTTCGGCGCCTTGTTGCTCGCCGGATGCAGCGCCAGCGGTCCGTCCGGCGGCACGCCGGACCCGAAGAACTGCGTCGCCAGCGGCACCGAGGACAACCCGCCGCCGGTCGGGCACGTGTTCGTGATCATGCTGGAGAACAAGGGCTACGACGAAACCTTCGGACCGGGCTCGCCGGCGGTCTATCTGCGCGAGACCCTGATGCCGATGGGCCAGACGCTGCCCAACTTCTACGGCACCGGCCACAACTCGACGACCAACTACGTGGCGCTGATTTCGGGACAGGCGCCCAACCTGATGACACAGGGCGACTGCATCGCCAGCTTCGCGCCGTGGACCGGCGCCAATCCAGCCAGCGGGGAGGCGCTGATGGGCGAGTACGCGCAGGCGATCGGCCAGGGCTGTGTCTATCCGCTCAACGTGCCGACCGTCGTCGACGAGCTCGAACTGGCCGGCAAGACCTGGGCGGGCTGGATGCAGGACATGCAGTACGAACTCAAGGGCGATCCCGACCGCGACCCGGCGCGTCCCAAGGCCGGCACACCCGAGGCGAGCTGCATCCAGCCGAAGATCTCGTACACCGCGCCGGACGACACCAACGGCGCCGACGAGACCGAGCAGTACTCCGCGCGCCACAACCCTTTCGTGTTCTTCGAGTCGATGATCGGCGCCGAGGAAACCGCGGCGGACCGCGCGCGCTGCGACGCCAACGTGCTCGATATCGAGCGCCTGCGTACGGCGCTGCGCTCGGTCGGCACGACGCCGAACCTCAACCTGATCGTGCCGGACAACTGCCACAACGCGCACGATCCGAGCTGCGCCGACGGCGGCGACGGCGGCCTGGCGCGCGCCGACGAATTCCTCAAGGAGTGGGTGCCGCTGATTCTCGCGTCGCCGGCCTACCAGCAAGACGGTTTGCTGCTGATCGTCGCGGACGAGGCCAACATCGCCAATCCGGCCGATCCCGATCTGGCATCGGCCTGCTGCGGACAGGAGCTGCACCCGGGTCCGAACACGCCGCTGCCGGGTATCGTCGGCCAAGGCGGCGGTCGCCAGGGCGCGCTGGTGATTTCGCGCTACACGCAACCGGGCAGCGTCAACGAAACCGCGTACAACCACTTCGGCTTCCTGCGCACGGTCGAGAACCTGTTCGGACTCGACCAGATCGATCTCGACGCCAAGCCGGACGACGGCTATCTCGGCTACGCCGGCCTGCCGGCGAGCGAAGGCATGCATGCCTTCGGCGCGGACGTCTACACCTGCGGCGGGTGAAAAACAGGCGAACGCTGGCGGGATTGACCGCCGGCGTCTTGCTGACGCTGTGCGGCTGTTCCGCGCGCGAGGATGTCGCCCGCCAAAGCGCGGTCCTCGACGGCTACCGCCGCATCGCCGCGGCGGCGTACGAGGATTCGCTGACCGCGGCCGAGGCACTGCTGGACACCACGCGCCGCTTCGTCGCGCAGCCCAGCGCACAGAGGCTGGATGAAACACGCACGGCGTGGATTGCCGCACGCCGACCGTATGCACAGACCGAAGCACTACGCTTCGGCAACTGGGTCGTCGATGAATGGGAGACGCAGGTCAACGCCTGGCCGCTCGACGAGGGGCTGATCGACTACGTCGACGACGGTGATGCGGCGACGCCGGACAATCCGCTGGCGCGCGCCGACCTGATTCACGCCGGCGCCGTGACGCTCGGCAACACGCGCATCGACACTGCGCAGCTCAACCCGGCCCTGCTCGTGCACCTGCAGCGCCTCGCACCGGTGGAGACCTCGGTCGCCATCGGGTATCACGCGATCGAATTCCTGCTCTGGGGCCAGGACCGCAACGCAGGCGGACCGGGCGCGCGGCCGTGGACCGATTACGCGCTGGAGCCGAACCTCTGCACCGATGGCGCGCGCCGCGCTTCGTCGGCCGCGGCCTGCACGCGGCGCGGCGCCTACCTCGTCGCGGTCGTCCAGCTGCTGATCAACGACCTCAAAGAGATGCAGCGCCACTGGACCGACGATGTCGGCAGCTACGGCATGCGGCTGGTGCGCGGCGATCCGCACGAAGGCCTGCGCCGCATGCTGTTCGGCATGGCCAGTCTTGCCGCCGCCGAGCTGGCCGGCGAGCGCATCGAGGTCGCGCTGCAGACGCGGGCGCAGGAAGAGGAACAGGACTGCTTCAGCGACCAGACGCACGACTCGCTGCGTCACAACCTCCTCGGCATCACCAACTTCTGGACCGGCAGCTACCGTCGCGCTGACGGATCGCTGCTCGAGGTCCCGGGTCTGCGCACGCTGATCGCCGCACGCGATGCCGATCAGGTGCGGCGCGTCGATGCGCGAATGGCGGATGCCGTGAACGCTACCGCGCAGATCGACACGCCGTTCGACCAGCTCATTCTCGATCGACCGGCCGGCGGCCGTGCACGGCTACAGACACTCGCGGCATCGCTGCGCGCACTTGCTCACGACATCGAACGGGCCGGCGAGGTTCTGGACCTGGGTCCGCTCAATCCCGCCAGCGCGCCGCAGGCGCAGCCCGCACCGGGCGGCGCGACGACCGCGCTCAAGCGCTCGCCCGACGAGACGCTCGAACGCGACGCCTTCTCGCAGCCGGCCGCCAATCTGGACGCCGAAGGCCGCGCGCGCTTCATGGTCGGCAACAGCTTCTTCACCACGCCCTGGGTCGTCGCGCCGGCGAGCACGCAAGCGCGCGACGGCCTCGGCCCGCTGTACAACGCGTCCGCCTGCCAGCACTGCCACATCCGCGACGGCCGCGGTCATCCGCCGGACCCGGCACGTACCGACGCCAGCGGCGCGCTGCTGCGCATCGCCGTCGGCACCGGCGCCGCGGATCCGGTCTACGGCCGGCAGATCCAGGACCGCGCGATTCCCGGCGTGGCTGCCGAGGCACGCATCGCGCTGCGCTGGGAGTCGGCTTACATCGAACTGGGCGACGGCGCGCAGATCGAGCTGCGCCGGCCCGTCATTACGCTGGCGGACCCCGCTTACGGAACAATTTCGACGCCGCTGCACGCCTCGCTGCGCATCGCGCCGCCGATGATCGGCCTGGGCCTGCTCGAAGCGCTCGACGCCGCAGACATCCGCGCTGGCGCCGATCCGGACGACCGCAACGCCGACGGCATCTCCGGCCGCGCCGCCGAAGCGGCGGGCTCGTCGACGCCCGCGCTCGGCCGCTTCGGCTGGAAGGCCGCGCAGCCGACCGTGCGCGATCAGATCGTCAGCGCGCTGCGCAACGACATGGGCCTGACGACCACGCCGGACGAAGTGCCCGTCTGCACGTCCGCGCAAACCGACTGCCAGCGCGCGGCATCCGGCGGCGATCCGGAAGTGACGGCGGACATCCTCGACGCGCTGACCTTCTACGCCCGTCATCTCGCGGTACCGGCGCGACGCTGGCAGGACGCGCGCGAAGTGCGCGACGGCGAACGTCTGTTCCGTGAACTCGACTGCGCCGGCTGCCACCGACCGAACTGGCGCACGTCAAAACAGGCGGCGTCGACCGCGCTCGCCGACCAGGCGATCACGCCCTACACGGATCTGCTGCTGCACGATCTGGGCGAAGGTCTCGCCGACGGCGTGCGCGAAGGCAGCGCCGAAGGACGTGAGTGGCGCACGCCGCCGCTGTGGGGCCTGCACCTGACCAAGGCCGTCAGCGGCGCCGAAGCTGGCTTCCTGCACGACGGCCGCGCGCGCAGTCTCGAAGAAGCGATCCTCTGGCACGGCGGCGAGGCGCAAGCGGCGCGCGAACGCTTCCGCCAGCTGCCAACAGCCAAGCGCGAAGCCTTGATCTGGTTCCTGAAGTCTCTCTGACTACGAAGCGACTGTAGGAGCGGCCCATGGCCGCGACCGGTGCCGCGCACCTTCATCGCGGCCATGGGCCGCTCCTACGCGCTGCATCACCTACGTCGCCGTGTTTAGTGCGTGTGCTCGAGGATGAAGAATGTCGCCTGTACGTAGTCGCTCAAGTCGCCGGTGTTGTTCTGGTTGTAGACACCGGCCTTGAAGTACAGGCTCTGGCCGAGATAGTTCGCGTCGATGGTGCGCGTGAGCGCGTACTTGCGGCCATCGCGCCGGTAGATTGCGACGCTGAGCTGGGTCCCGTAGAGCTTGATCTGGTACGTGAAGTTCTCGCCCAGCGCGATGCCCGCGTCATTCGCGTTGCTGACGATGTCGGCAGAGCGCCAGGTCGACCCGAACGTGCTTTCGACCGCGGCGTAGATGCGGCCAGTCGCCTCGGTCGGCTTCTTCGCGTAGTACAGACGCAGCGGCTCGGTGCTCGGACCGTGGATCTGGCCGACGATCACGCGGCCGACCTTGCCGGAGTCACCGGTTTTCGAGACATGGTCGACGCGGAGCTTCGCGCGCAGCCAGCCGCCCTGCTCCGGCGTCCAGTTGTTCGAGAGCGCCTTGGCCGAGGTGTTGCCGGGATCGAGCATCTCGCGCAACTCGGTGCGCGAATAGTGACTGTTGTCCGTCGTGCCGGCGATGTTCGGGCAGCGGAGCACCATGCCGCCGATGCGCGCATCGGTGTAGAACACATCCGCGTACTGGAAGCCGCTGTTGAGCATGGCCGGCGACACTTCGTCGCCCGAGGGCATTGTCAGCTTCCACTGCGTCAGATCGAAGTTCTGCGACGGCGCGAGCGCGCCACTCAAGATTCCCGCCTGTGCCGGCCCTGCCAGCGCGCCGGCAAGAAACAGGGCGGAAGCGGCCGGCAGAACCGGTCGCAGGAGTGCGGCGAAGGAAAAAGCCATGGAGATCCTCGAACCGCTCTTGGGCGGGCCTGCGCTGTCCCGGCCGCGAACGGAATGTCAGTGATGCGACGAAATGCAGTGCTCGCCGCCTGACGCAAGGAACTCGCGATCGGTCGGCCGGATCAGCGCAGTGATCGGCTCCGCCGCAAACAGCAGCGACTGAAGACTCGATCCATTACAGACATCCCCATGAATCAGGCATCCCTACTGGAGTGAATCTTGCGAACGCCCGCAGCTTAGAACTGCAGGCAGGCCCGCAGCCGATGCGGGCAGATCAAAGCCGCAAGCCGGCATACGAACGGCGGGGACACCTTTGGCCTCGTGCAATACGCATTGACCGCCGCCCGGGATTTCGGTGTGCGGAGGCCAGCCAGGGCGACGGGCGGTTCACTGCGCGCGATACACCTCGGCGCCGGCCTTGCGGAATTCCTCGGACTTCTCGGCCATGCCCCGCTGCAGCGCAGCCTGCTCGTCGGCGCCCAGCTTGGCGGCGTAATCGCGCACATCCTGGGTGATCTTCATCGAGCAGAAGTGCGGGCCGCACATCGAGCAGAAGTGGGCGAGCTTGGCGCCTTCCTGCGGTAGCGTCGCGTCGTGGAACTCGCGCGCCTTTTCCGGATCGAGGCCGAGGTTGAACTGGTCTTCCCAGCGGAACTCGAAGCGTGCCTTGGACAGCGCGTTGTCACGCACCTGCGCGCCCGGCAGGCCCTTGGCGAGATCCGCGGCGTGCGCGGCGATCTTGTAGGTGACGATGCCCTCGCGCACGTCGTTCTTGTCCGGCAGGCCCAGGTGCTCCTTCGGGGTCACATAGCAGAGCATCGCGCAGCCGTACCAGCCGATGTTTGCGGCGCCAATGCCGGAGGTGATGTGGTCGTAGCCCGGCGCGATGTCGGTGGTCAGCGGTCCGAGCGTGTAGAACGGCGCCTCGAAGCAGTGCTTCAACTCCTGCTCCATGTTCTCCTTGATCAGCTGCATCGGCACATGGCCGGGGCCTTCGATCATCACCTGCACGTCGTGCTGCCACGCGATCTTGGTCAGCTCGCCGAGCGTGTGCAGCTCGCCGAACTGCGCGTCGTCGTTGGCGTCGGCGATGCAGCCGGGCCGCAGGCCATCTCCCAGTGAGAAGGAGACGTCATAAGCCTTCATGATCTGGCAGATGTCCTCGAAATGCGTGTAGAGGAAATTTTCCTTGTGGTGGGACAGGCACCACTTGGCCATGATCGACCCGCCGCGCGAGACAATGCCGGTGACGCGTTCGGCGGTCCACGGGATGTAGCGCAGCAGCACGCCGGCGTGGATCGTGAAGTAGTCGACGCCCTGCTCGGCCTGCTCGATCAGCGTGTCGCGGAAGATTTCCCAGGTCAGCTCCTCGGCCTTGCCGTTGACCTTCTCCAATGCCTGGTAGATCGGCACCGTGCCGATTGGCACCGGCGAGTTGCGCAGGATCCATTCGCGCGTCTCGTGGATGTTCTTGCCGGTGGACAGATCCATCACCGTGTCGCCGCCCCAGCGGATCGACCACACCATCTTCTCGACTTCCTCGGCGATGCTCGACGTCACCGCGGAGTTGCCGATGTTGGCGTTGATCTTCACGCGGAAGTTGCGGCCGATGATCATCGGCTCCAGTTCCGGATGGTTGATGTTGGCGGGGATGATCGCGCGGCCTTCGGCGACTTCGCGGCGCACGAACTCCGCGGTCACTTCGTCCGGCAGGCGCGCGCCGAAAGCCTGGCCGCGGTGCATGCGCCTGAGATAGCCGGCCTTCTCGTAGGTCGCGCGCAGCTCCTGCAAGCGTGCGTTCTCGCGGATCGCGATGAATTCCATCTCCGGCGTGATGATGCCCCGGCGCGCGTAGTGCATCTGGCTGACGTTCGCCCCGGTCTTGGCCCTGCGCGGTGCACGCACGTGCTCGAAGCGCAGATCCTGCGTGTGCGTGTCGGCGGCGCGGATGCGGCCGAAGATCGAGCTGGGTCCGCGCAGCTGTTCCGTGTCGCCGCGCGCTTCGATCCAGGCCGCACGCAGCGCCGGCAGTCCCTGACGCAGGTCAATTGAGGCGGCAGGATCCGAATAAGGTCCCGAAGTGTCGTACACCGTCACCGGCGGATTGGACTCCAGGCCCTGCGCGGTGCGCGTCGCGGTGAGCGCGATCTCGCGCATCGGCACGCGCAGTCCGTTGTGCTCGACGTGGATCTTGCGGCTGTTCGGAAACGGCTTGCGGACCTCGGCGGACAACTCCTCGGCCTTCTGAAAAATCTGTTCGGGCAATGCGCTCATGGCGGGTCTCGGATCTGGCGAGGAAAGCGCCGGCGGACATGAGCGGTCCTGCAGCCTTCCCTCGCCCCACTTCGTTGCAGGGCCAGGTTCCAAGGGTCTGTTCTCAGCCCGTCGTTGAAACGGGCACCCCCGGCTTGGACGGCTAGTCTAACGCGCCGAACGAGGCGATGGTCCGGATTGCCTGTACAGGCAAATCCGAACCATCGGCGTGCCGCCCGGCTGCTCTCAGTGCGCCGGCAGCGGCGCCTTGTACGCGGAGATGTCGCGGATCAGATCGTCGGCCGACAGCTGCGTCGCATTCTTGCCGCCGAGGAAGCTGGTCAGGCCGGACTTCTCGTAATGCGCCTTGATGCGATCGCTCATCAGGCCGATGTATTCGAGATTCGGGATCAGGCGCAGGAACATCAGGTGACGGAACGCCGACATCGACGGCGCGCCGAGAATCACTTCGTCCCAGTCCTTCAGCGAGAGCCGTCCTTCGAACCACTCGTAATAGATCTCGTGCGAGAGGAAACGGTTGCGCATCAAGAGCGCAACCTCGTAGGCCCAGTCCTCGCGCTCGCGGATCTCGGACGGCGACAATTCCTTGGTGATGTGCTCGCGCAGCGCCAGCACGCCATAGTGGACGTGGCGCGCTTCGTCCTGGATCACGTACTTGAGCAGCTGCTTGAGCAGCGGCTCCTTGGTGAAGTTGTACATCGTGCCGAAGGCGCCGAGCGCCAGGCCCTCGACCATGATCTGCATGCCGAGAAACTTCACATCCCAGCGCGAGTCGGTCAGCAGGTCGTCGAGAATCACGAACAGGTTGTCGTTGACCGCGTACACCTTCTGCAGCTTGGTGTCGAGATAGCGCAGGAAGACTTCGAGATGCCGGCCCTCGTCCATCACCTGGGTCGCGCCGTAGAACTTGCCGTCCATCCACTGCACCGACTCGGTGACCTGGGCCGCGGCGTACAGCGCGCCCTGCTCGCCGTGCATGAACTGCGACAGCGTCCACGAAGCGATGTCGTTGGCGAAACGCAGTTTCTCCTTGTCATTGAGCTTGATGCCCTTCGCGGCGAGACCTTCGAACGGCGGATAGTCCAGCGGCATCACCAGCGTGTTCGGGTTCTCGAGGTCGACGTCCGTCGCCCAGTCCAGATCGCGGTCGCCGTTCCACTGGTTCGCGACCGCGCGTCGGTAGAGGTCGTACATCTCCGGAAACTCGCCCTGGTAGGTCAGCGAGAAGTGCGCGGCGTGGTTGCCCGGCAGCGCGACGGCGTCGCCCTCGCGCGCCGTGCCCAGTACCAGGCCACGGAAAACCGAAGGCGCCATCGACGCCGCGACCTTGAGGTTGCCGACCGACGACATCACTTTGAGGTTGTCGAGCGTGCCGTAGATCGTGTTCTGCGCTTTCTGCGGCAGGCCGTTGAGCATGCGGTCCAGTGTGGCCATTTGGTCTCTCCTCAGGCATCAACCGTGATCGGGGTGGTGGCGCAGGCAGAGCAGGCCAGCGTGTAGCCGGCACTGCGTTCCTCGGGCGTCAGGCAGTTCGGCTCGTCGAGGCGCACGGCGCCGTCGACGATCTTCACCTTGCAATGTCCGCAGCCGCCGACGGTGCAACTGAAATCGAGTCGCAGGCCGGCGCGCATGCCGGCTTCGAGGATGGTCTCGCCGGGCTGCTGCGTGACGGTGCGCTCGGAGCGGCGGAAGAAGATGTCCTGCGGCTCGGTCGGTCGCGGCTGGTGGCGCGGCGCGGCGACGAAGCGCTCGCGGTGGATGCGCGCGGCATCGAAGCCGGCGGCACGCAGCCCCGCTTCTGCTGCATCCATCAGCGCCTGCGGTCCGCAGAGGTAAACCTGCGCCTGCGCATCGGGTCGTAGAAGTGCGGCGATTGTCGCAGTGTCCGGACGTCCGGTGTCCGCGGTGAATACCGGCGCGTACTCGAAAGAGGCGTAACGCGCAGTGAGCGCTTCCAGGCGCTCGTGAAAAATCGCGTGCGCGCGGTCGCGGTTGACCGTGACCAGGCGCACTGCGCGCGTCGGCTGTTGCGCCAGCGCGGTCTCGATCAGGCTGATCACCGGCGTGATGCCGCTGCCTGCGGCGAGCAGGACCAGGGGTCCCTGCTGTGCGGGATCGAGGGTGAAGTCGCCGCCGGGGCCGATCACGCGGTAGCGGTCGCCGACCTTGAGTTGCGTGGCGATGTAATGCGAGGCGCGTCCGTCCGGCAGCAGCTTGATCGTGCACGCGGGCGCGCCGCCTTCGGCACTGCTCAGACTGTAGGCGCGGCGCTCCTCGGCGCCGTCGATCTCGAAGCAGTGCGTCAGATATTGCCCGGCCTTGTACGGCAGCGCGCGACCGTCTTCCGGCGCGATCGAGAGCGTCACAGCGTCTTCGGTTTCGCGCTGCAGCCCGGTGACGCGCACCCAGCGTGGCGGCGCCACCGGCGCGTGCAGCGACCAGCGCCGCGCGGGACCATCCGGACGCGGAAGAATGATGCGACGCGAACGCGAGCCCAGCATGCGGACCTCTGTCGTCTGATCTCCTCGCCGCCGACTATGGCCGTGTGCAGAGCGCCGGTCAACCGATCGTTCAATTTCGCCAGCCCCATCGCCGCGGCAGCGACGGTTGACCGGAATCAACGACGCCGGCGCCGCGCACCGCCATGTTGCGGGCAGGAGCTTTCCTTTGGGAGACGTCGTGACGCTTCGCTCGCTGTGCGCTGCTCTGGCGCTGCTGGTCGCCGCTGCACCGGCATGCGCCGACGAGGAGGACACACGCCGGCTCGGCGACGTGTTCCGCATCGCCAGTCCGGCGGCGGCGCTCGCCGTGACCTACTTTAAGCACGATCCGCGCGGCCGCGGCGAACTGGCCTTGAGCCTGGGCACGACGCTGTTGGCCACGGAACTCGCGAAGCGGGCCTTCAACGACAGCGCGTGGGGCGAGCGGCCCAACGGCGGGCCGTACAGCTTCCCGTCGGGGCACGCGGCAGCGACCTGCGCGTCCGCGGCCTTCCTCCAGCATCGGTACGACTGGCGCTACGCGCTGCCGCTGTACGCGACGTCGGCGTTCACTGCCTATTCGCGCGTCGATGCGGACCGGCACCATTGGCGCGACGTCATCGGCGGCTGCGCGCTCGCCTACGGCGTGTCGTCATGGCTGGTCTCGCCGCAGCTGGCGGATCGGGTCGGGATCACGCCCCAGGTCGGCGCAGGCGGCTTTGTCGGACTGGATCTGCGCGTCGAATTCTGACGGCTGCACGCCGGGCAGCGTCGCCAGCGCCTGCGCACCGGGATCGCGAATCACTGCGGTGAAGCAGATGCGATCGTGAATCGCCTGCCGGTTCGGGTCCCAGAACACCTGAAGGAATCCCATCAAGCCGGTGGCGAATCCGGCCGCGTAGCCGCCGTAGCGCTCGAACGCCACCCAGTAGCTGAGCGGCTCGCCGCGCAGCGAGATGACGCGGATGCCGAGCAGGCGCTTGCCCGGCGTCTGGCCGTTCCACAGCACCGTCAGCAGCGTGAAGTACACCGCACCCCAACCGAGGCTGAAGCCGAGCTCGGACGCGAGCAGCTTGAGCGTGCCGAGCAAGCTGATGCCGCCGTCCTGGATCGGCGAAGCCGCCGCCTCGTCCGCCTCATCGTCCGCTTCGTCGTCACCTGCCGCCTTCGCGGGCGGCGGCAGCGACGGCACCGACGAGGGGTCGGCCGCTGCTGCCGCGGCAAGTTCGGCGAGCAGTTCGCGTTGCTCGGCCGGCGTCATCTCGCTACGCGCCAGTGCCGCAGACAGCTCGCCGAGTTGCCGATCGCGGCAGGCGGCGTCTGCGCAGGCGTAGAGCTGTGCCAGACCGACGCCGGCGACGACGGCGTCGCGGCCGTGCAGCCTCCTGGCGTCTGCGGCCGGAGCGGCCTCGTCGTCGACGATCCGTTCCCATAGCGGCTGCAGCAGCGCCAGCGTGCCGACGAACAGGATCACCGCACCCAGCGCGGCCACGGTGCCGCGCAGCATGCGACTGACCCGGCCGCGACCCGCTGCACCTGCGCGGATCCAGCCGAAGAACAGCACGGCAGCGGCGAGCGCCAGCAGGAGTCCGCCCGCCTGCGCGACGACAGAGACCAGCAACGCATCGACACCGACCGCCAGCAGCCGCCGCGTCGGACTGGCAAGGCGCAGGCCGTACAGCGCCGGCAGAACCTGGAACGCGTCCGGCGTGATGATGTCGCGCGGGTCTGCGCCGGAACGGTTCACGGACATCGGTTCGGAGACATCGATTCGGACTGGGCCATGGCCTGCGCCTGATTGCGGTGCTGCGACCGCTTGGGCGCGACTATGGAACGCAGCCCCGGGGCCGGCAAGCCGCAGGCCGAATCGCCGTTGGCCTCCCTTTTGCATTTGTTCTGCATGGCACCGTTCGGGTGCGTCGCGTCGGGGGGCGTTCGTGTACAGACTGCCGCTGTGCCTGCTGCTCGCCGTCGTTCCACTCCCCGCGCTCGCTGGCGTGCTGGAAGCGCCGGCCGACATCGCCTGGACCTGCACCGCCGCAGCGCTGGTGTTCTTCATGCAAGCGGGCTTCGCCCTGCTCGAAGGCGGCATGTCCCGCGCCAAGAACTCGGTGAACGTCATCATGAAGAACTACGCCGACATGTGTTACGGCGTGTTCGCCTTCTGGGCGGTCGGTTACGGGCTGATGTTCGGATCGAGCCAGGGCTGGCTCGGCCTCGACCACTTCGTGCCCGACCTCGACGACAACTCCGACGCGGTGTTCTTCATCTTCCAGCTGATGTTCGCCGCCACCGCAGCAACCATCGTCTCCGGCGCGATGGCCGAGCGCACGCGCTTTGGCGCCTACGTCATCGCCTCGATGGTCGTCACCGGCCTGATCTACCCGGTCTTCGGCGCCTGGGCCTGGGGCAGCTACTACGACGGCAGCGGCTGGCTCAAGGCCATGGGCTTCATCGACTTCGCCGGCTCGACCGTCGTGCACTCGGTCGGCGCCTGGAGTGCGCTGGCCGGTGTGATCGTGCTGGGCCCTCGCCTGGGCCGTTTCGGTGCCGACGGCAGGCCGCGCATGATTCCCGGCCACAACCTGCCGATGATCGCGCTCGGCGGATTCATCCTGTGGCTGGGCTGGTTCGGCTTCAACGGCGGCTCGACGCTGGCGGCGAATCGCGACGTCGGCATCATCGCGACCAACACGCATCTGGCCGGTGCCGCCGGCTTCGCCGCAGCCCTGGCCGTTCAAAACCTGCTGCGGCAGCCGATCCTGATGACGCTGGGCGTCAATGGCGCGATCGGCGGGCTGGTGGCCATCACCGCGCCCTGCGCGACCGTGACCCCGGCGTTCGCGCTGCTGATCGGCGCGGTCGCCGGCGTCCTCACCGTGCTCGGCGCAACGCTGCTGGATCGCCTGCAACTGGACGACGCCGTCGGCGCCATTCCGGTGCACGGCTTCTGCGGCGCCTGGGGCACGCTCGCGGCCGGCCTGTTCTTCAAGGGCGACCTGTTCAACCTCGATCGCATCGTCGTGCAACTGATCGGAATTGCCACTGCTTTCATCTGGACCTTCCCGATCGCCTTCGTCGTCTTCTGGGGCCTGAAGAAGTCCATCGGTCTGCGCGTCAACAGTCTGCATGAACAACGCGGGTTGGACTTCACCGAGCACTACGAAATCGGCTACCCGGAATTCCAGAAGGACCTGACCCACGCCGGCAAGTCGTAGGGAGCCGCCATGAGCAAACCCGCCGACCTGATCCGCCGCCGCAAGGCCCTGCATCTGGGCCTGATCGGCACGCTCGACGAAGCACAGGCGCAGATCGGCCTGCGTCTGTGGGACGCGTCCTTCGCCGAGCAGAAGCCCGCAGCGATCATCGAGTTCGTCGCCCAGCTCTCGGCGCAGCTCGCCCTGCCGCCCAAGCAGCGCCACGAAATGCGCATGGGCATCTACCAGGCCTTGCTCAAGTACGACGCCGGGCGCGAGCCGATCCCCGAAGTCAACGGCGCGCGTCCGCCGCACGCGATGGCGGTGATGGCGCCGTCAATGCCCGAAACGGCGCCGGCGTGGGTCTCCGGCACACCGCAGTTCGTCGTCTTCAGCACGCTGCTGCAGCACCTGCTCGACGCCCTGCGCATCATGGAAGCGGTGGCCAGACACGACCTGATCCAGTCCCTGCGGGGATCCACTGGCCGCTCCGGCCTGGACTTTGGCCTGCATCACGCCCTGACGCAGTGGATCAAGGAAGGTGCATCGCTCAGCGCCTTTGCGACGGCGACCGAGGACGCGCTCGCGCTGGCCGTGCACACGCTGTACGTCGCCTTCTGCGAGGCGGTCGGCCCGGTCGCCGCGGATCAACTGTTGGCGCGCGCCGTGCGCGTCGCCGACGCGCTGCCGGAAGCGGCGCGCTTCCCGCCGCGGCGGCTCTTGTAGCCTTGTGCCCCTGGGAAACCAGCAATAAGCCCGTTCGCCCCGAGTGCCGCGCCGAAGGCGCGGTGTATCGAGGGGCCGCGCAGAGTCTCGATACGGCGCGACGCGCCTACTCGACTCGAACGGATCGAACTGCCTCGATCCACCTTCGGGACGCCAGACTAACGCCCGGCGAAATACAGCGCAGCGTAGATGCGCGGCTCGATGAGCCGGCCATCCGCATGCTGCCTCTGCAGCCAGGCATGGACCTCGCGCAGCGGCACCAGGTGGACACGGATGTCCTCGCCGTCGACACCGCCGCCTGCGTGCACGCGTTGCAGGCCACGCACGCGCACCAGGTGCAGCATCTCCGAGGTCAGACCCGCGGCGACCGGGCCTGACATCAGCGGATCGACCTCGCGCCCGCGAAAGCCGGTTTCCTCCTCCAGCTCGCGCAGCGCCGACTCGAACACCGTCTCGTCGCGGAAATCGTGCTCGTCGCCCATCATGCCCGCCGGCAGCTCGATGCAGCGCCCGCGCAGCGGCACGCGGTACTGCTCGACCAGCACGATCTCGTCCTCGTCGGTGACCGCGAGCACGAACACCGCGCCGACGCTGTTGGTGCGGGCGACGTACTCCCAGCGGCCGTCGCGGACCAGGCGCAGGAACTTGCCGGTGTGTAGCTCTTCGATTTCGTCCATGTTCACTTCGTTCGCGGCCAGGGATCGCACGCGGTGCGGGCCTTGTCGCCCATCGCCAGCAGCGGCCTCAGCGCCGCCAGCACTGCTGGCGCGCTCTGCGTGAACGCATACGGCGGATTGACGACGAGAAGGCCGCAGGCGTGCATCTGGCCTTCGCTGGGCGCGCCGGTGTCGATCTGCAGGTTCAAGGCTTCCTGCGTCAAGGCGCCACGCACGCGACGCAGCCAGCGCTCGGTCTGGTAGCGGTTCTTGTACGGATACCACAGGGCGTAGACGCCGTTGCCGAAACGCTTGAGTGCCGACGCGAGGAAGTCCGCCGCCGCGTCGAACTCGTCGGCGCGCTCGAACGGCGGGTCGACCAGCACCAGCCCGCGGCGCTCCCTGGGCGGCAGCAGCGACGCGCTCTCGTAGCCGTCGCGCAGGTGCACCGCGGCGCGCGCATCGTCCGCCAGCCGCGCGCGCAGCTCGGCCGCGACCGCCGGAACCTTCTCGCAGACGATCACGCGATCCTGCGGACGCGCCAGCATCAAGGCGAACAGCGGCGACCCGGGATAGTGCGCCAGGGCGCCGCCGTCGTTGGCGCGGCGCACGAGCTGCAGGTAAGGCTGCAGCGCCGGCGGCACGACCGCCGCATCGCGCAGCCGCATGATGCCTTCAAGCGCTTCGCCGGTGCGCTGCGCGGCGACGTCGTCGAGCGGATACTCGCCGGCACCGCCATGGGTTTCGACATAGCACCATGGCGCATCCTTGGCGTTCAGGGCCGCCAGCAGCTCCACCAGCAGGGCGTGTTTGAAGACGTCGGCGAAGTTCCCGGCGTGATAACGGTGTTGGTAGTGCACTGCGCATTATCCGTGCAGCCGCCCGCACAAAAAAAGACCGCGGCTCGCGCATCCCCAAAGGGAGGCACTTGCCGCGGTCAACATTTGTCCGGCCTAAGGGAGGGAAAGTGACCGGACAACCAGCTTTTTACACCAGATCGCGCCTTTTTTCGATACCAGCACGCGTATCCGGCCAGGGACCGGCTCGGCGGCCGGTCAGCTTGCCGTCCCGTAACGAAAAAGGGCCCCGGAAACCGGGGCCCTGAAAGAGCGCACATGAACGTTGCCGTGTCCCGAGTCGAATCGCCGCCGTCAGTCGTCGTGCAGCGAGTGGCGTTTGTGATCCTTCAAGGACAGAGTGCCGATCACCAGGGTCGCCGCGGCCACGACGATCGGATACCAGAGCCCCGAGTAGATGTTGCCCGAGGCCGCGACCATCGCCGTCGCCAGCAACGGCAGCATGCCGCCGAACCAGCCGTTGCCGATGTGATACGGCAGCGACATCGACGTGTAGCGGATCTTGGTCGGGAACAGCTCGACCAGGAACGCCGCGATCGGCCCGTAGACCATCGTCACGTACAGCAGCAGGAGGAACAGCAGCGCCAGCGTGCCGACGTAGTTGACCTGACCCGGATCGGCCTTCGTCGGATAGCCGGTTGCCGCCAGAGCAGCCTTGAGCTTGACCTCGTCCCAGCCCTCGATCGTCTGATCGCCGATGCGCGTCACGACGCTCGTGCCCGGAACCGCCGGCAGCGAGTCGAAGGACAGGCCGGACTTGGTCAGGAAGTCCTTGGCGCGGTCACAGTCGCTGAACTTGGTGCCGGGGGTGACGAACACGTGGAAGTCGCAATCCGACGCGGCAACGGAAATTGCCGTCTGCTCCTGGTACTGCTCCAGCGCCGGGTTCACGAAGTGCGTAAGACCATGGAAGATCGGGATGTATGTCAAGGCCGCCAGCAGACAACCGGCCATGATGATCTTGAGGCGGCCGATCTTGTCGGACAGGCGCCCGAAGAAGATGAAGAACGGCGTGCCGATCAGCAGCGACGCACCGATCAAGGTGTACGCGGTGAGGAAGTCGAGCTTGAGCGTGATGGTCAGGAAGAACAGCGCATAGAACTGACCCGTGTACCAGACCACGCCCTGGCCGGCAGTCGCGCCGAGCAGCGCGAGCAGCACGTACTTGTTGTTCGGATACTTGAAGAAGCTGTCGCTGATCGGCGATTTCGAGCCCTTGCCTTCCGCCTTCATGCGCTGGAACACCGGCGACTCGTTCAGCTTCATGCGGATGTAGACGGACACGACCAGCAGCACGATCGACACTATGAACGGGACGCGCCAGCCCCACTCCGTGAAGGCCGCCGTGTCCAAGGCCGTGCGGGCGATGCCGATCACCAGCAGCGACAGGAAGAAACCGATCGTCGCCGTGGTCTGGATCCAGCTGGTCGCATAGCCGCGCTTGTCGTCCGCAGCATGCTCCGCGACATAGGTCGCCGCACCGCCGTACTCGCCGCCCAGCGCCAGACCCTGCAACAGGCGCAGCGACACCAGGATGATCGGCGCCGCCATGCCGATGCTCTCGTAGGTTGGCAGGAAGCCGACCGCGGCGGTCGACACGCCCATGACCAGGATCGTCACCAGGAAGGTGTATTTGCGTCCAACCAGATCGCCAATACGCCCGAACACGATCGCGCCGAACGGGCGCACCAGGAAACCCGCGGCGTAGGTCGCGAACGCCGACATCAGCGCCGCGGTCTCGTTGCCCTTGGGAAAGAACAGGGCAGCGAAGAACGGCGCCAGCGTCGCGTAGAGATAGAAGTCGTACCACTCGAACACCGTCCCGAGCGAGGACGCGAAGATGACCTTGCGCTCCTCCGCCTTGGTGATCCGCGGCCGCGCATGGGTCTTGTGCGCGTGCGCCGCGCCGGCGGGTATCGTGCCGGTCAGGGTTGCCTCGTTCATGGGATCAGGTCCTCCAGTGTGGGCGGCGAGGGGATGCACCGCTGTGGCAAACGGTAGCCCGTGCCCGCCTGCGGAAACATTCGCCTTTGGTCGCAACTCGGGGACAGGCGTCCGATTCAGGGCATAGACTTTGGTCGAACCGGACGCGGTGCCTGCTAACGGACAAATCACGTGATGCCGGAATGGCTGCTGTTCCTGCTGTCGACGCTCTATGTGGGCGTGCTGTTCGCGATCGCCTACTGGGGCGACCGGCGTGCGGCGCGTGCATCCGGACCGACGGCCCGGCCGTGGACCTACAGCCTCGCGCTGGCCGTCTACTGCACGTCGTGGACCTTTTACGGCGCCGTCGGGCGCGCCGCTGAAAGCGGTTGGGACTTCCTGCCGATCTATCTCGGCCCGATGCTGGTGTTCCTGCTCGGGGCACCGCTGCTTGAACGCCTGCTGCAGCTGTGCCGGCGGCACAACATCACCTCCGTCGCCGACTTCATCGGCGCGCGCTACGGCCGCCGGCAGCAGCTTGCCAGCCTGGTCACAGTGATCGCGGTGATCGGCATCCTTCCCTACCTCGCCCTGCAGCTCAAGGCGGTGGCCGTGTCGATGGACGTTCTGGTCGCACCTGGCTCGCGCTCGGTCGGCTGGCTCAGCGACGGCGCGCTGGTGACGGCGATCCTGCTCGCCGTGTTCGCGATCCTGTTCGGCACGCGCCAGGTGTCGTCGCGCGAGAACCACCACGGCCTGGTGCTGGCCGTCGCTTTCGAGTCGATCGTCAAGCTGGCCGCGTTCCTCGTCGTCGGCCTGTATGCCGCCTACGGCGTCTTCGGCGGACTCGGCGACGCCGTCGCCGCTGCGCTGAGCCAGCCCAAGGTCACCGCGGCGATGGCGCGTCCGCAATGGATGGCCGGGTTCTTCGCACAGACGGTGCTGGCGATGGCGGCGATCCTGTGCCTGCCACGCCAGTTTCACATCATGATCGTCGAGAACGGCGATCCGGCCGACTTGCGCGCCGCGCGCTGGATCTTCCCCGGCTATCTGGCGCTGATCTCGCTGTTTGTGTTGCCGATCGCCGGCGCCGGTGCCGTGGTGCTTGGCGGCAGTGCGCCGCCCGACACCTACGTCCTGAATCTGCCGCTGCAGGGCGGCCACACCGGCGTGGCCCTGTTCGCCTACCTGGGCGGATTCTCGGCCGCGACCAGCATGGTGATCGTCTCGACCATTGCCCTGTCGACCATGCTCAGCAACGAACTGGTGATCCCGCTGCTCCTGCGCTGGCAGCCGTTCGGACTGGCGCGAGGACACGATCTGTCCGGACTGATCAAGGGCGTACGTCGCCTGAGCATCGTCGCCCTGCTCGCGCTGGCCTATCTGTACACGCGCTTCTTCGCCGCCGGCGGATCGCTCGCTTCGATCGGCCTGCTGTCGTTTGCAGCAGTGCTGCAGTTCGCGCCGGCGCTGCTCGGCGGCCTGTACTGGAAACGCGGCACGCACCAGGGCGTGCTCGCCGGCCTCATCGCCGGCTTCCTGGTGTGGGGCTACACGCTGATGCTGCCGACCCTGCTCGGACCCGATGCGGCGCTCGTTCGCGACGGGCCGCTGGGCCTGTCCTGGCTGCGTCCGCAGGCGCTGCTGGGGGTCGACTGGCTCGACGCGGTGACGCACGGCACCGTCTGGAGCCTGGCCTGCAACCTGCTCGGCTACGTGCTCGGCTCGCGCTGGTTCGTCGCCGGCTTGCGCGATCATCTGCACGCGGTGCGCTTCATCGGCGAAGTCGAACCGGGCGCGCTGCCGCGCGAAGCCGCCGCCGGCAACGCCACGGTCGGCGACCTGCGCACGCTACTCGAACGCTTCTTCGGCAGCGAGCGCGCGGCGCAGCAACTGCACGGCTACGGCACGCGCATCGGCGTCGTCCTGCACGACCGCGACCGCGCGACACCGGAGCTGGTGCGCGCCAGCGAGCGTCTCCTGGCCGGCGCGCTCGGTGCCTCGTCGGCGCGCGTGGTCATGGCCTCGATGCTGCGCGGGCGCGACATGCAGGTCGAAGACGTGATCCAGCTGCTCGACGAAACCTCGCACGCCCTGCAGTTTTCGCGCGAGCTGCTGCAGGCCGCGCTGGAGCACCTGCCGCAGGGTGTCAGCGTGGTCGACCAGGAGCTGCGCCTGGTCGCCTGGAACCATCGTTACGTGCGGCTGTTCGGCTACCCCGAGGAACTGGTCACGCAGGGGCGGCCGATCGAGGACCTGATCCGCCACAACGCCGAACATGGCCTGATTGGCGGCCTGATCGACGCCGCGCAGGCGCAGGACATCGAAGCCCTGGTCGCACGCCGCCTCGAACACATGCGCGCCGGTCGCGCCCACGAACACGAGCGCGAGATGCCGGACGGCACGGTGATCCAGATCCGCGGCAACCCGATGCCCGGCGGCGGTTTCGTCACCAGTTACACCGACGTCAGCGAGTACAAGCGCCAGCAGGCGCACTTGCAGGAGCTGGCGGATACGCTGGAACAGCGCGTACGCGAGCGCACCGACGAGCTGTCGCGGCTGGCCGGCGAGCTGGCGGCGGCGAAAGCCACGGCCGACCGCGCCAATACCGCGAAAACGCGCTTTCTCGCCGCCGCGTCGCACGACCTCGTGCAGCCGATCAGCGCCGCGCGCCTGTTCCTCGCCGCAGTCGATCGCGAACGCGCAGCGCCGGAGCTGCGCACGCTGGTGCAGAACGTCGAAGGCGCACTGGCCGCCGCCGAGCGGCTGCTGTCGGCCTTGCTCGACATCTCGCGCCTGGACGCTGGCGCGCTGCCGGTGCGCCGCGAACACCTGATGCTGTCGACGGTGCTGGCGCCGCTGACCGCGGAATTCGCCGTGCTGGCGAAAGAGCGCGGCCTGGAGCTGCGCGCGCGCAACTGCGAGGCGGTGGTCTTCACCGATCCGGGACTGCTGCGCCGCATCCTGCAGAACTTCCTGTCCAATGCACTGCGCTATACCGCGTCCGGCCGCGTGCTGCTCGGCTGCCGCCGCGCCCGCGGCAGCGTGCGCATCGAGGTCTGGGACACCGGGCCCGGCATCCCGGCGTCGCGCCAGCAGGAGATCTTCGAGGAGTTCCGTCGCCTGCGCAGCCACGACACCCGCGGCGAAAGCGGCCTCGGCCTCGGCCTTGCGATCGCCGACCGCACCGCCCGCCTGCTCGGACACGAGATCGGCATGCGTTCGACCGAAGGTCGCGGCAGCGTGTTCTGGATCCGCGTGCCGCTCGGCAATCCGGCGGCAGTGCGCGCGCCCGCCGATCCGCGTGCGCGCGCCGCGCCGGCCTTCGATCATCCGCAGGTTCTGTGCATCGAGAACGAGGCGGCGGTGCTCGCCGGCATGAAGGCGCTGCTCGAAAGCTGGGGCTGCCGCGTCGTCGCCTGCACCAGCCTCGCCGAGGCCGAAGCGCACTGGCGCGGCGGCGCGCACGCGCCCGATCTGGCGCTGGTCGACTACCACCTCGATGACGGCGCCTCCGGCATCGACGCGCTCGACGCGCTGCGCCGGCGCTGGCAGCGCGATGTGCCGGGCATCGTCGTCACCGCCGACCACACGCCGCAGGCGCGTCAGGCCGCGGTCGACCGCGGCTACGCCTTCCTGCCCAAGCCGGTGGCGGTCGCCAAGCTGCGCGCGCTGGTCAACCGCATCCTCGGCGAGCGCGTCGCCGACGGCGCATAGCTCGTAGCCCGGGCGCAGTCCGGGGATGTACGGAACTCCCGGGTTTCACCCGGGCTACTCCTCGTCTTCGCCCGGCTCCGCCGGCGGCACTTCGAGCGCGGTCGATTCCGCCTGCATCAGGCGCTGCGCCAGCAGCGCCGCCTGCGTGCGCCGGATCAAGCCGAGCTTGCGCAGGATCGCGGTGACGTGCGCCTTGACGGTCGCCTCCATGACGTCGAACTCGAAGGCGATCTGCTTGTTGAGGCGGCCGTCGGCCAGCATCATGAACACCTTGAACTGCTGCGGCGTCAGGCTGGCAATGCGCTGCGCCAGCTCGCGCTCGTGCGCATCCGCCGCCGGCGCGTCGGCGATCTGTGGCGGCGCCCAGATGCCGCCGCCGATGACATGGCGCAGCGCGCGCGCCATGTCATCGAGCGGCGCCGACTTGGGAATGTAGCCGGAGGCACCGAAATCCAGCGCGCGCTGCATGATCGCCGGCTCCTCGTGACCGGACACGACCACCACTGGCAGTTCGGGGTGTTCGTTGCGCAGGAACAGCAGCGACGAGAAACCTTGCGCGCCCGGCATGTGCAGATCGAGCAGCACCAGATCCGTGGTCGGATGCTCCAGCACGGCCGCCTGCAGCGACGCAAACGCATCGACCTCGATCACCTGCGCCTCCGGCAGGATCTGCCGCAGCGCCTGCACCAGCGCGCTGCGGAACAGCGGATGATCGTCGGCGACGATGAGGGTCTGCGCGGCCATGCGCCGCAGTGTAGCCCGGACGCAGTCCGGGGTCGCGATACGTCCCCGGACTGCGTCCGGGCTACTGCGAGGGGCCTACACCGTATGCCCCTCCGCCTTGCGCGTGCCGATCAGGTTGTCGACCACGCCCGGATCGGCCAGCGTCGACGTGTCGCCCAGCGCGTCGAACTCGTTGGCGGCGATCTTGCGCAGGATGCGGCGCATGATCTTGCCCGAGCGCGTCTTCGGCAGGCTCGGCGCCCACTGGATCACGTCCGGCGCGGCGATCGCGCCGATCTCCTTGCGCACGTGCGCGACCAGTTCCTTGCGCAGCGCGTCGCTGGGTTCGACGCCGAGCTTGAGCGTGACGTAGGCGAAGATGCCCTGGCCCTTGATCTCGTGCGGGCAGCCGACGACCGCGGCCTCCGCGACCGACGGATGCAGCACCAGCGCGGATTCGACCTCGGCGGTGCCCATGCGGTGGCCGGAGACGTTGATGACGTCATCGACGCGGCCGGTGATCCAGTAGTAGCCGTCGGCGTCGCGGCGCGCGCCGTCGCCGGTGAAGTACATGTTGTCGTAGGTCGAGAAGTAGGTCTGCTCGAAACGATGGTGATCGCCGTAGACCGTGCGCATCATCCCCGGCCAGGAATCGAGTAGCACCAGGTTGCCCTCGCAGGCGCCTTCGAGAATCTTGCCGTTGGCGTCGACGATCGCCGGCTGCACGCCGAAGAAGGGCTTCGTCGCCGAGCCCGGCTTGAGCGGCGTCGCGCCGGGAAGCGGCGTGATCAGCGCGCCGCCGGTTTCGGTCTGCCACCAGGTGTCGACGATCGGGCAGCGCTGCTCGCCGACGACGCGGTAGTACCACTCCCAGGCTTCGGGATTGATCGGCTCGCCGACCGTGCCGAGCAGCGTCAGGCTCTTGCGACTGGTGCGCTTCACCGGCGCTTCGCCCTCGCGCATCAGCGCGCGGATCGCGGTGGGCGCAGTGTAGATGGTGTTGACCCGGTGCTTGTCGACCACCTGCCAGAAGCGCGAGGCGTCCGGGTAGTTGGGCACGCCTTCGAACATCAGCGTCGTCGCGCCGTTGGCAAGCGGGCCGTAGACGACGTAGCTGTGGCCGGTGACCCAGCCGACGTCGGCGGTGCACCAGTAGATCTCGCCGTCGTGGTAGTCGAACACGTACTTGTGCGTCATCGCCGCGTACAGCAGGTAGCCCGCGGTCGTGTGCAGCACGCCCTTGGGCTTGCCGGTCGAACCCGAGGTGTAGAGGATGAACAGCGGGTCTTCCGCGCTCATCTCCTCCGGTTCGCAGCGCGCCGGCTGCGCGTTGATCTGGTCGTGGTACCAGACATCGCGATTCGTGTTCCAGTCGATCCAGCCGCCGGTGCGCTTGACGACGACGACGCGCTTCACGGTCTCGGTGCCCGGCCGCGACAGCGCCTCGTCGACGTTGGCCTTGAGCGGCACCTTGCGCCCGGCGCGCAGACCCTCGTCCGCGGTGATGACCAGCGTCGAGCGGCAGTCCTCGATGCGCCCGGCCAGCGCGTCCGGCGAGAAGCCGCCGAACACGACCGAGTGCATCGCGCCGATGCGCGCGCAGGCGAGCATCGCCACCGCCGCTTCCGGAATCATCGGCAGGTAGATCGTCACGCGATCGCCGCGCTTGACGCCGAGCGCGTGCAGCGCGTTGGCGAGCTTGCAGACTTCGCCGTGCAGCTCGCGGTAGCTGACGCGGCGCGATTCCTTGGGATCGTCGCCTTCCCAGAGGATCGCGGTCTGGTCGCCGCGCGTCGCCAGGTGACGGTCGAGGCAGTTCGCCGAGACGTTGAGCGCGCCGTCCTCGAACCACTTGATCGAAACCGCATCGCGTGCGAACGAGACATTGCGGACTTTGGTGAACGGACGGATCCACTGCAGCGTGCCGCCCTGCTCGCGCCAGAAGCCCGCGCTGTCCTCGATCGAACGGCGATACATCTGCTCGTAGCCGGCGGCATCGATCCAGGCGCGGCGCGCCCAGGCTGCGGGAACGGGATAGACCTTGGCTTCGCTCATCTCTTCGACTCCATCGCGATTTGTCGTGCTGTCATTGTCGCCCCCCGTCGCGGGGGCGCCCCATTCGACCATAGTCGAAACCGGCCCGCGCATTCGACCAAGGGCGAATGGCGGGACGTCCATCAGGCTCGCACAGTGCTGTCGACGCGCTGAACGGCGCAGCACCCCACGAGGAGACGGCATGGACATTATCAACAGCAGGACATCCGCAACAGCTCTTCCGCTCTCGCCCCCGCTGCGCACGGCCATCGCCGTCGGCATTGCGGCCATGACCTGTGTCGTGCAGGCCGGCGCTGCGCAGGCCGGCGAAACCAAGGTCGGCGAAACAGCGGTGACCTGGGGCGGCTACGTCAAGTTCGACGTGCTCTACAGCAGCTTCTCCGAAGGCGAAGTCGCGCAGAGCACCTCGCGCGACCTGTATGTGCCGGCGACCATTCCCGTGTCCAGCGGCGGCGGCGACCGCTACAGCGTCCTCGACGCGCACGCCAAGGAAACGCGCCTGTTCATCAAAACCGAGACGCCGCTCGACAACGGCATGAAGCTCGGCTCGCACATCGAGTTCGACTTCATCGTCAACCAGGGTGCCGGCACCGAGGTCGTCACCAACGCCTACAACCCCGGCCTGCGCCGTGCCTTCCTGACCTACGGCAACTGGCTGGCCGGCCAGGAGTGGAGCACCTTCCAGAACCTCGGCGCGATTCCCGAGACGCTGGACTTCGTCACCTTCCCGACCGACGGCACGGTGTTCATCCGCCAGCCACAGGTGCGCTACACGCTCGGCGACTTCGCGATCGCCGCGGAGAATCCGGAGACCACCGTCAATGCGGGCGGCACGGTCAGCGCGAAGAACGACAGCCAGCTGCCGGATGTGGTCGGCCGCTGGGGCATGAAGGTCGGCGCGGACGGCAACTTCACGATTGCGGCGCTGCTGCGCCAACTGAGCGCCGACGATGCCGACAACCCGGCAACGCCCGCGGACGACAGCCTCGACACCAGTACCATGGGTTTTGGCGTCAGCGCCTCCGGCAAGGTAGCGCTCGGCCCGAGCGACGACATCCGCTTCATGCTCACCACGGGCGATGGCATCGGCCGCTACGTCGGCCTGGGCATTTCCGCGGACACGGCCGTCGACGGCGACGATCTCGATGCGATCGGCGTGATGGCCGGCTACGTCGCCTACCGCCACGCCTGGACTTCGCAGCTGCGTTCGACCGCAACGCTGTCGAGTTTCCGCGCCGACAACGACACCGACTTCACCGGCACCGGCGTCACCAAGAGCGTCGTCAGCGGCAGCGTGAACCTGCTCTACTCGCCGGCGAAGAAGCTGACCGTCGGCGCCGAGCTGCGGCATGCGGAGCGCGAAACCGAGGCCGGCGCGGACGGCTCGCTGGACCGCCTGCAGCTCGCGGCCAAGTACATGTTCTGATCAGGGGTTTTGATCGGGGGTTCTGAGCACGGACGTTGACACGGCGCTGACATCGGCTGTGAGACGCTTCCGATCGGAGTTTCATGACTGGGCCTGGCCCAAACTCTCCCCCCGCTGCCGCCCCCCCCAATGCAAGCGGCAGCACCTCGCGGGCCGGCAGCAATGCCGGCCCGTTTTTTTTGTCGCGCGCAAGGGACTCGGCATTCCCCCTCTCCACCACGTTCGTGGGGGAGAGGGGATTTGAGACGGGTTTTATTTCATCCGCCGACGGCGGCTCCAGGCAAGGCCCGCCAGCGGCAGCAGCAGTCCGAGACCGAGCGCACCGCCGCCGAAGCGGCCGGCATCCTCGTCGCCGCCACCCGTGCCACCACCACCGCCACCGGCCACGGTGATGAACTGCTCAGGCGTGTTGCTGCTGACGTTGCCGTCGCTGTCCTTGACGAGCGCACGCGCGGCGTAGGTGCCGGCGCCGCCGTAGGTGTGCACGATGTGCGCGTTGTCCTGGCCATCGGCGAACGGCTGGTCGTTCAGGCTCTGGCCGTCGCCGAAGTCGATCGACCAGCTCTGCAGCGTGGCGCCGTCCGGCGCCTGGCCGGAAACGGTGAAGTCGACTTCGAGCGGCGCCGGGCCCTCGTTGACCGAGGCCGCGATGTCGGCGAGCAGGATGCCGGCCGTGCCGCACAACGAAGTGCCGCGCACGGTGTAGCTGCCGGGGCCGGCGACGTCGCGGCTGGTCGCCGCCGAGGTGCCGACGCGCGCGCGCGCGTCGAAGCCGGCGATCGGCGTGCCGGGGGCCAGATCGCCGAACACCGTCTTCGGCACGACCATCACCACCGTGCCGTCGGCCGCGTAGGCGCTGCGTTCGTCGAGGCTGCCTTCCGACGTGAACGCCAGCAGGCCCTGCGGCAGTTCCTCGTAGGTGCCGTAGACGAAGGATGCCGGGCCGGTCGTCGAATCGAGCGCGATGTAGCGCTGTCCGTTGAGCGGAAACAGCATGCCGTAGAACGAATCCGGCGGCGGCAGTGTCGCGGTGAAGGCGACGAGCTTCATCGTCACCACCAGGTTGCCCTCGAACTCCGGCGGCTCGGCGACTGCGATGTACTCGAAGTCGAAGTCGTCGCCCAGGCCGTCACCGACGGCGTCGTTGGCGATCACTTCGCCCGGCAGCGCGCAGGTGTCGACCACCGTGTCCTCGGTGATCGGCAGCTCGACGACGTTGCTCTCCGGCGCCGTGCCCTGCGCGTTGGTCGCGACGATCTTGTAGAAGTAGCGCTCGACATCCGGCTTCGTCGACGAGTCGATGTACTCGGTCTTGCCGCTGGTGCTGCCGACCATCTCGAAGGTGCCGTCCGCGGCCGTTGCGCGCAAGACGTCATAGCGCGTGACCGGGCTGCCACCGTCGTCCGGCGCGTTCCAGGCCACGCGCGTGCGCGTGATCGTGCGCTTGCTCTTGGTCGCGCTGGCGCAGGCCGCGGCCGGCGACAGCAGGTTCTCTTCGTTGAAGCGCATCTGCTCGTCGAAGGCCGAGAACAGCGTACGGCCACCGGTCTGACGCACGATCGTGCCCTTCGCCGCGAAGCTGTTGGCGCGCGGGTCGATCGTGCAGGCGCCGACGCAGCCGTCGGCGTAGGCGAACAGCACGCGGCCCTCGTCGTCGAGCTCGGCGTCGTTGAAGTCCAGCAGGTTGCGGTTGACGCCACTCGGACCGACGCCGCCGACGCCCTGCACCGGGTCGTTGGGCGTGACGTTGACCAGATGCCAGCTCAGGCCGCCGTCGTAGGTCGTCGCGACGTACCCATACCACACGCCGTCGAAAGCCAGCGAATCAGACGGGCCCTGGGTGGTCGTGCCGAGGAAGGCGCAGGCGGCGCGGTCCGGATCGCCGGCAACCATCGCCGGGAAGCGCGTCGCGACCAGGCCGGCGGCGGCGCCGACGTCGAAGTCGTTGATCCAGGTCTGGCCCTTGTCCTGCGAAACCGCGACATGCGCCGTGCCGTCGCCGTTCTCGTAGCACATGTACGCGGTGCCGTCGGTGGCCACGCCGATCGACGGGTCGGAGCCGGAGCCGCCGCCGCCGGTGCTCTGCGGGATCGGGCGCACCGTGAAGGTGGTGCCGGCGTCCTCGCTGACGAAGGCGACGACCTTCTCGGCCGAACCGTCCGTGCCCAGCGAGGCGATGCATTGCGAGCTGTCCGGGATGTACAGCGTGCCGTCGGGCGCGACCTTGGGGTGACCATGCAGCGCGCCTGCGGCGCAATCGGTGTTCTTGAACGGCACGCCGGGGCCGAAGGTCTGGCCGCCGTCGTCGCTGCGCGCGCAGAACGCTGCGGCAACCGACTGCGAGCAGTAGTAAACCGCATTCGGGTACAGCAGCCCGGCGGTCGGGAAGCCTTCCGGATACGGACCGGCGACCACGCCCTGGTGATCGGCGCCGCCGTTGGGTGTGCCGATCTGGCCCGGCGTCCAGCTCTCGCCATCGTCGTCGCTGTACTCGAACAGGCTGTTGGCGCCCGAGAGCTGCGAGTTGAAGGTGCGGCCGGTCGTCTGGTCCGTGGTCATGATCGGATCCAGCGTGTTGAGCTGGGTGATCGTGCCGGACTTGTCCTCCCACTGCGCATCGCAGGCGACCGGCAATTGCGGATCGAGGTCCTCGGGCATCGTCACGCGCAGCGCGTTGACGTAGTCGATGAACATCACGCGCTGCGTGAACGGATTGAAGCCCAGCGTCGGTTCGCCGGAGTCATTGCCCAAATTGTTGTCCGGCGCCGACGGCGACGGCAGCACCTGGAAGCGCGGCGGCAGGCCGGACGCCGGCGGCGGAGTCGGCGTGGGCGGCTCCTCGCCCGGCACGGGTACGTTGAGCTGGATCGTGGTCGTCGCGGTGCTGCCGGTGACGGCGAAAGGCACGATGCGGATCGTGTACTGATTCGTGCCGTCCGTAGCCAGAAGCACCATGACCTCCGGGTTGGCGCTCGAGGCCGAATTCTGTACCTCGGCGCCGTCGGCGCCGTACATGTAGGCGTCGAGGTCGTCTGAGGCGACGTCCCAGGCGACCGAGACCTTGATCTCGGCGTTCGGGTGCGCGGCGGCGAAGCCGGCCGGCAGTTCCACGGTCAGGGCGTAGTTGTCGCAGGGCTGCGCCGGCTCGGCGCACAGCGGCTCACCGGTCGCAGTGGCCGACGGATTCGACACGACGAACGGGCCCGACGTGTACGTCAGTTCCGGACTGGCTTCGGACAGGGTGCCGCTGGCCGGATCGGCCGCATGCACAGAACCACACAGGACGCAGAGAGCCGCAGCCCAGACCAACCGCTGTTTTGACATGACCTCACCGGGGAATGAAGACGCCGGCAGGAAGGCCGGCCATCTAGATGGATTACGCTGTGTACGTCTTATCTCACAATGGCGACTGTCGCTCAATCCGGAAAAGTCCCTGCCCGTAGGGGGAAACCCTACGCGACACCCCGCAGCGCCGCGCCCTTGTGAGCGCGGCCCTCGCTGCCGACAATGGGCGAGTCTCAATGTGTCCACTACAAAGATGGCCAAACTAATGGTTCGGCTGAACGGGGAGGTCAGCGAATGGGCACTGGGGTCGTTCGCGCTCACGATCGGCCGACGTCCCGATAACCACCTGGTGCTCGACGATCGCATCGTCTCCGGTCGTCACGCGCTGGTCGGCTATGAACAGGGGCGCCACTACGTCGAGGATCTGAAGAGCAGCAACGGCACCCTGCTGAACGGCCAGCCGGTGCAGCGCGCGCTGCTGGCCCACGGCGACGCCATCCGCATTGGCGCGCTCGACATGACTTTCATCGACGAGCCGTCCGCTGCGATTCCGGCGCCGCCGATCCCGGCCACCACGCCGGCCGCACCCGCCCCTGAAACCACCGAAACGGCGATGCTTGATGAGCTCGTCGGCTCGATCCGCTCGCATCGCGACCGCGAGCAGCGCGAGCGTGCCGAGAGCACCGAACGCATCCGCCAGGAATGGGACAAGTGCCTGTTGCTGGCCGAGCAACTCAAGGTCAAGGTCGGCGGCGATCCGCGCGTGAAGTACTTCGGTATCGACCGCCGCGCCAACGACGTGATCATCCGCATCCAGCGCCAGGCCGGCGGAGCACAGCAGCTGATCACGGTCGCGCTGCACCACCCCGACTACCGCGGCCACGACCTCAAAGGCCTCTGGCTGATCCGCACCGGCGAGCAGGATCGCTGCCTGCCGAGTGCGCAGGCGGTCGTCGGCGAGCTGATCCGCGAGCTGGCGTTCGCGCTGGCTTAGCGGTGCAAAGTAGGCAGTAGCCCGGGCGCAGCCCGGGACCCGCCCCGCGTCGCCCCGGACTTCGTCCGGGCTACCTGGTAACCCGACTCTAGTTCGAGCGGCGGGCCATGAACGCGACTCTTTCGAACAGGTGCACGTCGGCTTCGTTCTTGAGCAGTGCGCCGTAAAGCGGCGGCAGCGTCTTCTTCGAGCTGGCCTCACGCAGCACGGCCGGCTCGATATCCTCGGCGAGCAGCAGCTTGAGCCAGTCGAGCAGCTCGGAGGTCGACGGCTTCTTCTTCAGGCCCGGCAGCTCGCGCAGGCCGAAGAACACCTCCATCGCTTCCTTGACCAGGTTCTTCTTCAGGTCCGGGAAGTGGACGTCGACGATCTTCTGCATCGTGTCCTTGTCCGGGAAGCGGATGTAGTGGAAGAAGCAGCGGCGCAGGAACGCGTCCGGCAGCTCCTTCTCGTTGTTCGAGGTGATGATGATGATCGGCCGGTGCCGCGCCTGGATCGTCTCGCGCGTCTCGTAGATGTAGAACTCCATCTGGTCAAGTTCGCGCAGCAGGTCGTTGGGGAATTCGATGTCGGCCTTGTCGATCTCGTCGATCAGCAGCACCGGCTGCACCTCCGAATCGAAGGCCTCCCACAGCTTGCCGCGCACGATGTAGTTGCGGATGTCCTTGACGCTCTCGTTGCCGAGCTGCGAATCGCGCAGGCGCGACACCGCGTCGTACTCGTAGAGGCCGTGCTGGGCCTTGGTCGTCGACTTGATCGCCCAGTCGTAGAACGGCCGCTTCATCGCCTGTGCGATCTCGCGTGCGAGCTGCGTCTTGCCAGTGCCGGGCTCGCCCTTGACCAGCAAGGGGCGCTGCAGCGTCACGGCGGCATTCACTGCCATCATCAGATCGTCGGTCGCGACGTAGTTTTCGGTGCCGGCAAAGCGAGTGGACATGGGGATTTTCGGGTGATCGCAGAGACGACCGGCGGCGGACGCCGGCCCGGAGAACAGGAAAAATAGCCGGTTTGCGACGCGGATGCACGGCACGGCGCGCGCTTGCCGTCGGCGCGCAGCTTGCGGCAGGCTGCCGCCGCGGGCTCGGGAGGGCGTTCATGGCCGTTGCAGCCGAAGACTGGAAGCGCGTCGAGCAGCTGCTCGATCTGGCGCTGGGACTGCCCGAACCCGAGCGCGAACCGCGCGTGCGCGCCGCGTGTGGCACCGACGCCGCGCTGTGCGCCGAGGTGCTGTCGCTGCTGCGCGCGGAGCGTTCGCTGGGCGCATTCATGGAGCCGGTGGAGCGCCGAGGGACAGCGGCCGACGCGCCCGCCGCGGACGGACAACGGCTCGGCGCATGGCGCATCATGCGCCTGCTGGGTCGCGGCGGCATGGGCGAGGTCTATCTCGTCGAACGTGCGGATGGACAGTTCGCGCAGCACGCAGCCCTCAAGATCGCCGGCACGCGCGTGGCACAGGATTCGGCGCGCTTCTACGCCGAGCGTCAGATTCTCGCGGCGCTGACCCACCCCGGCATCGCACGCCTGCTCGACGGCGGTCTGTCCGCCGACGATCGTCCCTTCATGGTCATGGAGTACGTCGAAGGCGCGGACCTGATGCGCCACTGCGCGCAACGCGCCGCCGGGCTCGACGAGCGCCTGCGCCTGTTCGGCGCGGTGTGCGAAGCCACGGCTTACGCGCACCGCCACCTGGTCGTGCATCGCGACCTCAAGCCCGGCAACATCCTGGTGTCGGCCGACGGCCAGCCCAAGCTGCTCGACTTCGGCGTCGCCAAGCTGCTGGACCCGGCGCGGCCCGCCGGCGAACTGACCCAGAGCCTGCGTCTGACGCCCACGTATGCCGCACCCGAGCAGCTCGAAGGCGGCGCAACGACGACTGCAACCGACGTCTACGCGCTGGGCGTGATCCTGTACGAGCTGCTCACCGGTGCACCGCCGTGGCGCCTGTCCGAGCTGCCGCTGGCTTCGGCGATCAGCCGCGTGCTGCTGGACGAGCCGCCACCGCCCAGCCGCGCGGTACAGCCGGCGCTGGCCGCGTGCGGCATCGTCGCACGCACGCTGCGTGGCGACCTCGACGCGATCGTCGGAAAGGCGCTGCGCCGTGAGCCCGAGAAGCGCTACGCCTCCGCCGGCGAGCTGCTCGCCGACCTGCAACGTCACGCCCGCGGCGAGCCGGTGACTGCGCGCGCGCAGAGCCTGCGCTATGTGGCTTCGCGCTTCGTGCGCCGCCACCGCATCGCGGTAGGCGCGGGCGCCGCGGTGATCGTGGCGCTGGTCGCGGGCCTGGCGCTGAGCCTCACGTTCTACGTGCAGGCGCGCGCCGAGCGCGACCGCGCCGAAGTAGCTGCGCGCACCGCGCAGGCGGTGAACGATTTTCTCAATCGGGACCTGCTCGCCAGTGCGCGCCTGGATCGCGCCCCGACCCGGGATCTCACCCTGCGCGAGCTGCTCGATAGCGCCGCTGCTCAGGTCGACGACCGTTTTGCCGCGGAGCCGGAGACGGCGCTGCGAGTGCATGAGTCCATTGCCGACTCGTACCTGAACCTGTCGATGTACGAGGCCTCGCGCCGGCACCGCGAGCGCGCCCTGGCGCTGGCCGAGCGCCTGCATGGGCGCGACTCGGATGTCGCACTGGAGCTGATTGCCAAGCTCGGCACGATCTCCGGGATGCAGGGCCGGTACACGCAATCCCTGGCCCTGCTGGACGAGGCGCGCCGCGGCCTGGAGCGCCGCCATGGACCCGGCGACGCGCGGCTCATCACCCTGCGCGTCGATGCGGCGGATACCGCCTTTGGCGCCGGCCTGTTCCAGCGCGCGATCGACGAACTCGGCGGCTTGCTGGACACACCGGCGCAGAACGCGCTGCTCAGCGCCGAGGACCGCCTGGACGCCTTGGGACGGCTCGGCTCGTTCCACATGTGGAATGGCGATCTGGCGCGCGCCGAAGCCCTGCAGCGCGAGTCGGCGGAGGGCCGCGAAAAACTCCTGGGCCCGGATCACCTCGCCACAGCCGTCTCGCGCCTGGGCCTGGCCCTGGTCCTGATCGAGCGCGGCGCGCTCGTCGAGGCGGAGGCGCTGGTGTTGCCGGCGCACGCGGCAGTCAGCCGCTGGGTCGGGCCCGACGACGCCTTCCTGGCGCTCGCCGAGTCCACGCTCGCGCGCCTGCGCATGGAGCAGGGCCGCCCGCAGGAAGCCGAACGGTCCGTCCACAACGCGCTGCGCATCCGCACCGCGGCATTCGGCGCGGAATCCAGCTTCGTGGCCTGGACGCGCTACAACCTCGCCGACTGCCTGCGTCGCCAGGGACGCCTGCGCGAAGCGCTGCGTCTGATGGAGGAAGTGTTGCCGATCGCCGACAGCACCGACGGGCCCGGCAATCCATTCACGGTGAAGGAGCGCCTGCTGATGGCGAGCATCCTGCGCGAGCTCGGCGACACGGCGCGCGCGCGGGCGACGCTGGACGCGATTCCACAGGCGACCCTGGACCGGCTGCCACCGCAGCATCCTTTCGTCGAATCCCACCGCAGCGAGCGGCGCCTGCTGGGCTTAGTCTGAGTCGCCAATCTCGCGGAACAGCCAGGCCTTGGCCTTGACCCAGTCGCGGCGCACCGTGCGGTCGGTGAGCCCCAGCAGCGCCGCGGTCTCCTCCTCGCTGTAGCCGGCGAAGTAGCGGCACTCGACGACGCTCACCAGCCGCGGACTCAGCGCCGCCAGCCGCTCGAGCGCCGCGTCGAGCGCGAGTACCCGCTCGGCCGGCTCACCGCGCAGGATCAGCGCGTCCTCGTAGCAGGACTCGTCGTCGAGGGAATCCGTCGGCATGCCCATGCCGCGCTTGGCAGTGAGCCGCCCACGCGCGTGGTCGACGAGGATGTGGCGCATTGCCCGCGCCGCCGAGTTCATGAAGTGCTCGCGCGACGCCCAGGCGCCGCGACGCACAAGCTTCAGGTAGGCCTCGTTGACCAGCGCCGTCGTCTGCAGCGTCTGGCCGCTGGCAACGCGACCACGCTGGCTGCGCGCCAGGCGCTTGAGGTCACCGTACAGCGCCTCGGTCAATTCGCGCAGCGGGTTGTCGTCGTAGTCACCCATGCACGCCATTGTTCCAGAACCGATGTCCGGTTTTCAGGAGAACCCCGTATCGAGAAGTAGAAGCCGGCGCACTGGGCGCCGGCAACGAGGGAAGCTCACATGAACGCTGCGATGCGCGTGGCTGCAGCTCTGGCTCTGTTGTGCACGGCGGGAGCGGTGGCGGCCGAGGACGCGGAGGGCTGCAAGGATCATCCGCTGTTCAACCGGATCAAGGGCTACGGCCTGAGCGAATGCTCGTCCCAGGGCTTCGACGAGGGGCGCTTTCCGGTCGGCGAGGCCCACGTGGACCGCGACCCTTCCTTCACCTACGAGACGGTCGAGGGCCCCAAGTCGGAGCTGGGGTACTACACGCTCGAAGGCGAGCAGCCGGCAAGCGCGCTGCAGGTCGTCCGCAACTTCCAGAATGCGGCCAAGGCCGCCGGTGGCAGTGTGCTGGGCGAGTACAGGCACGACCCCTTCGACCTGTCGCAGATCGGCGGTGGCGAACGTGCCACGACCATCAGGTTGAAGCAGGGCAACCGCGAGGTCTTTGCACTGGTGCGCGCGAGCAGCGAAGGGACCTACCACCTGACGATCGTCGAGCGCGAGGCGATGCAGCAGGAAATCGTCGCCAACGCCCTGCTCGACAAGATCAACCAGGCGGGCTTCGTCGCGATTGACGTTCGGTTCGACACCGGCAAGGCCACGATCAAACCGGAATCGAGCAAGCTGCTCGACGAGGTCGCGACCGCGCTCAAGTCAGCCGCGGCGCTCCGGCTCGAGGTCGCCGGGCACACGGACAACGTCGGCGGCGCGGCCGCGAACCAGACCCTGTCCGAGGCGCGCGCGCAGAGCGTCGTCGCCGCACTGGTCGCGCGCGGCATCGCCGCCGACCGCCTGACCCCGCGCGGCTACGGCCAGACCCGGCCGGTCGCGCCCAACACCACCGAAGACGGCCGCGCCGCCAACCGCCGCGTCGAGCTGGTCAAACGCTGAAGGAGCCCCGTCATGAGAACTTCGTACCTGTTGCCGGCCAGTCTCGCGCTGCTGCTCGCGGCCTGCGACCCGTCCGTGCCGCCGACCGCAGCGGCGCAGCCATCCGCGCCCGCTGCGGCCGCGGTGCCGCCCGAGGCCGTCGCCGCTGCACCCGCGGCGCCGCTGCCGCTCAACGCCGCGCCGGTCGATGTATGTGCGTTGCTCGGCGCCGAGGTCGCCGCGTCCGTGCTCGGTCCGCTGTCCGGCGCGCCAACCGCCAAGCCGGCGCAGGGCTCCCTGCTCGGCGAGTGTGACTACTCCGGCACCAACGGCTTGGCGATGGTGTCGGCGCGGCCGGCTGCGGAGTACGACGACACCGTGCGCTATGCCTCGCGCCGTGGCGGCACGCGCAGCCTCTCCGGACTCGCCGGCCCGGCCACGCTGACGCCCTCCGGGCTGATGCTGCAGCCGCAAGGACAGCGCTACTTTGTCGTCATCAACGCGGTCGCCTTCCACGGCAGCGGCGAAGGCCTTGCCGAAGGCATCGCTCACAAGCTCACGTTCGGAGACACGCCATGAGCCGAGCCGCACCGATGCTCGCACTGACACTGGTTCTGGCCGCCTGCGCAAGCACTGCACCTGATCCCGAGGCATCTACGCCGGAGCCAACCGCGCGGGATCAGGCCGCAGACAGAGTCGCCGAGAAGGGCCAGCGCCAGCAGGACCGGGTGAGCCAGAAAGTCGAGGACCGCGTCGACCAGGCCACCGACGAGGCCGTCGACAGCGTGCTCGACCGCGCGCTCGAACGCATCTTCAACTGAGGGAACCGGTCATAACTCCACGCACGATCCGCGTGCTCGCGCTTCTCGCCGGCACGGGCACCAGCTGTCTGCTCGCCCCAGCCGCCCGCGCCGACGGCGACTGCGACAGCCGCAGACTGAGCGCCGCAGAGCAGCGCTGGGTCGACGAGACCTTCTCTGTCCTGCGCGGTGCATTACCCCGGACACCGGACGGCTGGGTCAGCTACGCACCTCACGAGCTGGATGGCTCGCCCGCACCGCCGGTCGATGCCGGCAAGCCCGACCGGATCTGCACGGACGCCCCCGGCCCGATGCCGATGCGCGTCAGCGCCGACTTCACGCCGCGCGACTCCGCATTGGCACAGATGTTGAGCCTGAGATCCCGCCAGACTGCGCTGCGCCGCGATGACGCGCGCGAGGAAGAGGGCATGGCCGCTGCGGCGACGCGAGCCGGCGCCGGCGACTTGATGACACTGCAGCAGGAGCTGATGGCCGCGCAGGCGCGCGGCGACATGGCGGCGATGCAGCGCCTTGCCGAACAGCTATCGCAACAGACCGGGCAGATGTCGCAGGCACAGCAGGGCGCCATCGCGGACAGCATGGCGACCAGCGACGGGCTGCGGCAATCCGCGGCCGCGGAAGCGAGGCTGGCGGACGAGATCGAGGGCCTCCGCGACGCCGCCGCGCAGGCACCGCGCGTCAACGTCGTCATCGACCTCAACCCGGCCAGCCTGGGCAGCCGCCAGAAGCCGTCGTCGCGCGAGCTGCAGCTGCCGGGTGCGACCGCGGCCTGGATCGACAGCGATGCCGGCACCTGCGGCATCGACAACGCACCCGACATCGCGCAGGCGACCGCGATTCTTGGCGCGGTGAGGATCGATCGCGACAATTCGATGTTCGTGTCCTACGAGCCGGCCGGCAGCGGCGGTGCGACCACGCAGCGCCGCAACGCCGTGGTCCAGGTCTGCGGCCGGTCGGCGGACGCCGAGCGATTCCTTCGCATGATCCGGTTCGAGGCATTACGCCCGTGATGCGCCTCCTTATCCTGGCCACTGCGGTGGCACTGCTCGCCGGTCGCGCCGCTGCCGCCGCAGCGCCTGTCCATGCCCACATGGAGATCGTCAGTCAGTTCGTTGCGGAAGAGTACAACCCGGATGCCGAAACGCAGGACATGCGCGTCACCCGACGCACGCAGGGCCGCGAGATCTGGCGCAGCCAGCTGCGCGTGGAGCACATCCATCCGACACGCTGGCCGGAGATCAAGCGCAACTTTTCGACGACGACCCTCGATTTCCACGACCTGGTCTGGGCCAGCAACGCACGCGAGCGCGCGCCCAATGCGCTCGGCGCGACCGGCGGCCGTCCGATGCCGGTGTGGCCAGTCACCTGCATCCAGGAAGAGGCCACCTGGACCCTGCTCGACGTGAACCGCAAGAGCGCGACCCTGCCGTCAAAGTGGGTCCTGGTGAAAACTGCAGAGCGCACCAGCGGCGGCAAGGCCGATCTCAATGCCGGCTTCTTCGTCGAGATGATGCGCAGCGAGCCCCTTCCCCCCGGCGACGAACCCGATTCGGCACCGCTTGTTGCCGGCACCGACAACGAACCGGAGCGCGCCGCGCTGACACCATTCACGTATCACTTGTCGGCCGCGATTTCCGGCTTCATGGTCCGCAGCGACATCAGCGGCGTCGAGCGAGTGCTCGATACGGACACCGGGCAGTGGTCGGAATCGCAACTCGCTCCGCAGACCGGCGGCGTCGCGTTTCCGGTGTTCGCCCGGCGCACACGGCCGGCCACTGCACACAACGGCGTCTCCGTATCGACGCTGACCCGGCCGGGACTGCGCGCAAGCCTCGTCGAGACGCTGATCGCCAATCCAGAGAACCTGACCGCGCCCATCAAGCAGACCGGCACGCTGACCGAGATCGAGTACGCGAGCGAGGTGGCCGGCGCACCGATGGTGCGCCGCCGTCGGACCATGACGAGGCTGAGCATCGAGCTGCAGGCGCAGGATCTGCCGCCTGCAGTGCCGCTGGCGGGCGAACTACCGCCGGCGATGCCTTTGTCGACCGATCCGCCAGCCCTCCGGTAGACGCAAGACGACGGCCCGCGGGCCGTGCCGCAGCGCAATACCGCTCAACGACGCGATTGCGGTCGCTGTGCGGCCTGCACTTCCTGCGACAGTTGCTGGAAGAACTCGCCCAGCTTCTGATTGGGCTGCTTGAGCGCGTTCAGCTCCGAGACGATCCAGACGACGGCGGCGGCGAACGCCAGCGGCAGGAAGAACACCGCGAGCACGATGAAGATCACCAGCATGCCGGTGCGATGCTGCTTGTACTGCGCCGACGTGATCGTGCGCCAGCGCGTGAGGACGCGGTCCAGTGCAGGCGTCGCCACGCCGGCGCCGTGCATGCGTTCGAGCATGTCCGCCAGCCGCTGCTGCGCTGGACCGAGCTGCCCTGAACTGAGCTGCCCTGGACCGAGCTTCGTTTGCGCCGAGGCCGAAGACGTCGTCGGGCCCGGTCGGGCGGCGGGCGGTTTCGCTGCGGCAGGCGCTGTGCCCGCGGCCGACGGACGCGGGGCGCTGTGCTTCTGCTGCGTGGCCAGCCATGCGGCATAGGCGTTCGTGGGCACCGGGACAGTCTGAGCGCCCTGCTGCGCGCGGCGACGCCACAGGATCCAGGCGATCCAGGCCAGGGGCCCCGCGAGCAGCACGAGCAGGCTCAGCTCGGTGAATCGGGTTAGCAGCCACAGCAGCACGGCGCCCGCCATGGCCAGCGCGCAGGCCAGAGCCGCCGGCGCACGGGTGATCCGCCATGCGACGTTGACGACGAACAACAGGCCCACGACGGCCGCAATGAAAAAGGCCATCGCATCCATCGAGCCCGGCAGCCGGGCGAGGTTTGCAGGCAGCGTCGAGGGCAGCGCGTGGGCCTGCGCCTGCGCGCTGGTGGCGAACCAGGACGCTGTCCCCGCGGGACTCTCCGCGAGCGAACTGGCCAGAATCTGCAGATCCTGCAGGAGCGCTTCGCGCGCACCGCCGAGCAGGGGAAATTCCGCGATGCCCTGCTGCACGGCATCGCCCGGCGGTGGCTCCGACGCGCCCGACGTGCCGTTCGCCATCTCGATCAGGCGGTAGGCGCCCAGCATCATCGCCTGATCGACGCTGCCGATCGCTGCCGACGGAATCACCGATTCGTTGATGACGAGTTGCGACTCCGCGTCGGTGATCTGGTCGCGCAGACCTTCGCCCACGTAGATGACCACCTGCCCCTGCCCGGTCCACAGCAGCAGCACACTGCGCTGCGCGCTGTCTTCGGTCTGCCAGATCTCCAGTGCGCGTCCGGCGCAATCCTCGGCCGTCTCGCCGTCGACCTCGTCGATCGTCAACACGGCAATCCGGATGCCGGTGTCTGCGGCGTAGTCCGACAAGACGCCGCCCAAGTGCAGCGTGACGTCGCTGCTCATGACGCCGGCCAGATCGCTCACATGCCCGAGCTGTTCCGGCAGGGGCGTCAACGCGCTCGCGACGCCCGTCGCGAGCGCCAGAACCAGGCCCATGCAGAATCGCCGTACGCGCATGCCGCTTCCCCGTGCAATGGAACGATGATGCGCCGCGGGCATGGACCGGACAAGCCGAGACGCTACAGGACGACGGGGCGGTCCGACAGCTCGTTGCCGGCCGTGCGCGGCCCCGGCGGATGGCGCGCCAGCGCGGCCGCGACCGCGTCGATCCCGGCGATGGCGCCAGCCTCGAAGCGGCCGGCACGGAAGTGCTCCTCCATGATCCGGCAGCAGCTCTCCCACTCGCCCGGCGCGACGATGCCGCCGGCAACACCGCGATCGGCGACGATCTCGACGTCGCGGTCGGCGAGCAGCACATAGATCAGCACGCCGTTGTTGTACTCGGTGTCCCAGACGCGCTGCGCCGCGAACAGCTCCAGCGCGCGCTCGCGCGCCGGCTGATCGCCCCAGACCGCCGCCCATGGCAAGGCCGTCTCGACGACGAAGCGGATCTGCCCCGCGTGCCGGCCCTCGCATTCGCGGACCGCTTGCTCGATCCGCTCCAGCACAGCATCCGGAAAAGCCCGGCGCCGTTGCCAGTCGCTCATGCACAAATGCAGCAGCGCGCGCCTGAGGTTCATGTCACCAGCGCCCCGATGCCCCGCCGCCGCCGAAGCTGCCGCCGCCACCGCTGAAACCGCCACCGCCGCCGAATCCACCACCCCCGCCAAAGCCGCCGCCGCCCAAGCCACGCCCGCCATGCAGCGAGCCGACGCCGGTCAGCACCGCCATGAAGGCGAGGAAGCCGACGAACAGCGCCAGCACCAGCGTGCCGGTGAGCAAGTAGGCGACGAAGCCGACCACGCCGGCGGCGACCACGCCGCCCGGCAGCGCGCCCAGCGTGCGACGCATGAAGCGGCCCAGCAACAGCGGCAACAGGAACAGGATCGCGAAGCCATCGCCGTCGCCGCGACGCTCTTGCGCCGGCGGCTCCGGCAAGGGTTCGCCCTGGATCACGCCCAGCATCTGCTCCACGCCCGCGGCGATGCCGCCGTTGAAGTCGCCGGCGCGTAAACGTGGCGTGATCGTTTCCTCAATGATGCGCTTGGCGATCGCGTCCGGCAGCACGCCTTCGAGGCCATAACCCACCTCGATGCGCAGCGCACGATCGTCCTTGGCGACCAGCAGCAGCGCGCCGTCGTCGACGCCTTTGCGCCCGAGCTTCCAGGCCTCGGCGACGCGCAGCGCGTACTGCTCGATCGTCTCCGGCTGCGTCGTCGCCACGACCAGCACCGCGACCTGCGCGCCCTTCTGCTGCTCGAACGCGGCGAGACGCTGCGTCAGCGCTGCCTGCTGCGCACCGGTGAGCGTGCCGGTGAGGTCGGTGACGCGGGCGACGGGCGGGATGGCGACTTCGGCGAACCCAGCGTCAGCAACAAGAAGCAGGAACGCGGCGAACAACGCAATCCAACTCCCGTTCCCCCCGAGGGGGGAACGGGGACAAAGAACTGCGCGCCACACCTCAATTCCCGCCGCCGAAATCCACTTCCGGCGGCTTGGAAATCGACTTCTCGTCTTCGACGGTGAAGCTCGGCTTGACGGCCATGCCGAACATCATCGCGGTCAGATTACTCGGGAACGAGCGCACCGTCGTGTTGTACGCCTGCACCGCCTGGATGTAGCGGTTGCGCGCGACGGTGATACGGTTCTCGGTGCCTTCGAGCTGCGCCTGCAGGTCGCGGAACAACGCGTCGGACTTGAGCTGCGGATAGTTCTCGGTGACGACCAGCAGGCGCGACAGCGCGCTCGACAGTTCGCCCTGGGCCGCGCCGAAACGCTGCAGCGCGCCGGCGTCGTTGACCATGTCCGGCGTGACGTTGACCTGGCCAACGCGCGCGCGCGCATTGGTGACTTCGGTCAACACCTTCTCCTCCTGCGCCGCGTAGCCCTTCACGGTGTTGACCAGGTTCGGCACCAGGTCGGCGCGGCGCTGGTACTGGTTCAGCACCTCGGCCCAGCCGGCCTTGATCTGTTCGTCCTGGCTCTGCAGCGTGTTGTAGCCGCAACCGGACAGCAGTGCGGATGTCACCATCAGGAACAGCGCAGCGATGCGTTTCATCGGCTTGGAACTCCGTCAACAAAAAGGCCACGCCCACTATGTAGGCGCGGCCCCTTCGGTTTCAAGCGTAGGGCGGCCCGTGGCCGCCTGCGGGCGTGGCCCGCCCTACTCTGCGCGCGCCTCGAGCGCCGCGACCGCCGGCAGCGTCTTGCCTTCGAGGAACTCAAGGAACGCGCCACCGCCGGTGGAGATGTAGTCGATCTTGTCGGCGACACCGAACTTGTCGATCGCCGCCAGCGTGTCGCCGCCACCGGCAAGGGAAAACGCATTCGATTCGGCGATCGCCTTGGCCAGCGCCTTGGTGCCGCCGGCGAAGGCGTCGTACTCGAATACGCCGACCGGGCCATTCCAGACGATCGTGCCGGCGTTGCGCAGCTGCCCGGCGAGCTTGGCGCGCGTCTTCGGGCCGATGTCGAGAATCATCTCGTCGTCGTGAATGTCGCCCACCGAGCGCACTTCGGCGCGCGCTTCGGCGGAAATCTCGGTGGCGACGACCACGTCCTCCGGCAGCGGGATGTCGCCGCCACGCGCCTGGATCTTGGCGCGGATCGCCTTGGCGGTGTCGATCATGTCCATCTCGCACAGCGACTTGCCGATCTTGTGCCCGGCCGCGGCGAGGAAGGTGTTAGCGATGCCGCCGCCAATGATCAGCTGGTCGGCCTTGTCGGCAAGGTTGTTGAGCAGGTCGAGCTTGGTCGACACCTTGCTGCCGCCGACGATGACCGCAAGCGGCCGCTTGGGACTGGCCAGCGCCTTGCCGAGCGCGTCGAGCTCGGCCGCCAGCAGCGGACCGGCGCAGGCTACGGGTGCAAACCTGGCAACGCCGTGCGTCGAGGCCTCGGCACGGTGCGCGGTGCCGAAGGCGTCCATCACGTAGATGTCGCACAGCGCCGCCATCTTCTTCGACAGCGCCTCGTCGTCATCCTTCTCGCCCTTGAGGAAGCGCGTGTTCTCGCCCAGTGCGATCTGCCCCGGCTCCAGCGCGACGCCGTCGATCCAGTTGCTGATCAGCGGCACGGTGCGCTCGAGCGCGTTCGACAGCCAGCCGGCGACCAAGGTCAGCGACGCATCCGGATCGAGCTTGCCGGCCTTGGGCCGCCCCAGGTGCGAGACAACCAGCACCGACGCGCCGCGCTCCAGCGCGAGCTTGAGCGTCGGCAGCGAGGCGCGCAGGCGCGCGTCGGAGGTGATCTTGCCGTTGTGGATCGGCACGTTGAGATCCTGGCGGATCAGCAGGCGCTTGCCGGCCAGGTCGAGATCGGACATGCGGAGGACGGTCATCTGCATACTCCTTCAGCTTCGTCATTCCCGCGCATGCGGGAATCCAATCTTGTGTCCAGAAACAGCACTCCCCGCTTGCGCGGGGAGCCTGGATCCCCGCCTTACGCGGGGATGACGATTCGCGCCGCGGCGCGAATCGTCACTTGCCAGCCACCACGCGGACCATTTCAAGGCACTTGTTGGAGTAGCCCCACTCGTTGTCGTACCAGCTCACCAGCTTGACGAAGGTGGTGTCGAGCTGGATGCCGGCATCGGCGTCGAAGATCGAGGTGCGCGCGTCGCCGCGGAAGTCGGTGGCGACAACCTTGTCCTCGGTGTAGCCGAGGATGCCCTTGAGCGCGCCTTCGCTCTGCGCCTTCATCTCGGCGCAGATTTCGGCGTAGGTCGCCGGCTTTTCGAGTTCTGCGGTCAGATCGACCACCGAGACGTCCGAGGTCGGCACGCGGAAGGACATGCCGGTCAGCTTCTTGTTCAGCGCCGGGATCACCACGCCGACAGCCTTGGCCGCGCCGGTGCTCGACGGGATGATGTTCTCGAGGATGCCGCGGCCGCCGCGCCAGTCCTTGTGGCTCGGGCCGTCGACGGTCTTCTGCGTCGCCGTCGTCGCGTGCACCGTGGTCATCAGGCCGCGCTTGATGCCCCACTTGTCGTGAACCACCTTGGCCAGCGGCGCCAGACAGTTGGTCGTGCACGAGGCGTTCGAGATGATCGCCTGGCCGGCGTAGGTCTTGTGGTTGACGCCGTAGACGAACATCGGCGTGTCGTCCTTCGACGGCGCCGACAGGATCACCTTCTTTGCGCCGGCGTCGAGGTGCTTCTGCGCCGAGGCCTTGTCGAGGAACAGGCCGGTGGACTCGATGACGATGTCGGCGCCGACCTCGTTCCACTTGAGGTTGGCCGGATCGCGCTCCTGGCTCAGGCGGATCTTCTTGCCGTTGACGATCAGCGCATGCCCCTCGACGGCGACCTGGCCCTTGAAGCGGCCATGCACCGAGTCGTACTGCAGCATGTAGGCGAGGTAGTCGGGCTCCAGCAGATCGTTGATGCCCACGATCTCGATATCGCCGAAGTTCTGCACTGCCGCGCGCAGCACGTTGCGACCGATGCGGCCGAAGCCGTTGATACCAACCTTGACTGCCATTTCAAGCTTCCTCTTTCACGTGGATGCGATGCACGCATCCGACACTTGCACCGGATGCGCGGGACGCGCACCCGCCTAACCCACTCAGTCCTGCGCCAGCAGTTTTTCAGCCCGTCCGGTCACGGCTTCCACCGTGAAGCCGAGGTACTTGAACACCGCGGGTGCCGGCGCCGATTCGCCGAAACGGTCGACGCCAACGACGTCGCCGTCGAGGCCGACAAAGGCACGCCAGTACAGGGACACGCCGGCCTCGATCGCCAGGCGCTTGCGCAGCGTCGGCGGCAGCACGCGGTCGCGGTAGGCCGCGTCCTGCGCCATGAAGCGTTCGGCGCAAGGCATCGACACGACGCGCACGCGCTGGCTCTTGCCGGCGAGCTTCTTCGCGACCTCGACTGCGAGCTGCACTTCCGAGCCGGTCGCGATGATTGCCAGCTCCGGGATTCCCGCCCCAACATCAGGCGCGTCCCACAGCACATAGCCGCCGCGGCGGGCATCCTCCAGGTGCGCATCCGGATGCGCCTGTGGCTGCAGGTTCTGGCGCGACAGCGCGAGTGCCGACGGGCCGTCCTTGCGCTCGATCGCGCAGGTCCACGCAACGGCGGTTTCGAAGGCGTCGGCCGGGCGCCAGACGTGCATGCCCGGAATCAGACGCAGCGACGAGACGTGCTCCACCGCCTGGTGCGTCGGACCATCCTCGCCCAGACCGATCGAGTCGTGCGTCAGCACGAAGATGCTGCGCTGCTTCATCAACGCCGCCATGCGCAGCGCATTGCGCGCGTAGTCGGAGAACACCAGGAAGGTGCCGCCGAACGGGATCAGGCCGCCGTGCAGCGTGATGCCGTTCATGATCGCCGACATGCCGAACTCGCGCACGCCGTAGTGAATGTAGTTGCCGGCAAAGTTCCCTGTACGCAGCGACTTGTGCCCCTTGAAGTCGGTGCAGTTCGACTCGGACAGATCGGCCGAGCCGCCAAACAGCTCGGGCAGCTTCACGGCGACGATGTCGAGCACGTTCTTCGAGGACTTGCGTGTCGCCACCGGCTTGTCGGCCTGGCGGGCCTCGGCCAGCAACGCCTCGACCACGGACGGCCAGTCGGCCGGCAGCTCGCCGCGCAGGCGGCGCTGCAGCTCGGCCGCCTCCTTGGGAAACGCCGCGGCATAGCCCTTGAAGGCTTCGTCCCAGCGCTGCTCGCGCGCCTGGCCGGCCGCACGGGCGTTCCAGCCGGCCCGGATGGCCTCGGGAATTTCGAAATGCGTGTGCGACCAGCCCAGCTGATCGCGCGCAAGCAGGATCTCCGCCTCGCCCAGCGGCGCGCCGTGGCACTTTTCCTTGCCCTGGAGAGTCGGCGCGCCAAAGCCGATGATGGTCTTGCAGCAGATCAGCGTCGGCTTGTCGGTCGAGGCGCGCGCCGTCTCGATCGCCTTCTTGACCTCGTTGGCGTTGTGGCCGTCGACATTGCGCACCACCTGCCAGCCGTAGGCCTCGAAACGCGCCGGCGTGTCGTCGCGGAACCAGCCCTCGACCTCGCCGTCGATCGAGATGCTGTTGTCGTCGTAGAACACGACCAGCTTGTTCAGGCCCAGCGTACCGGCCAGCGAGCAGGCCTCGTGCGAGATGCCTTCCATCAGGCAGCCGTCGCCGACGAACACGTAGGTGTGGTGATCGACCACCGGGAAACCGTCGCGGTTGAACTGCGTCGCCAGCACGCGCTCGGCGATGGCCATGCCGACCGCATTGGCGAGTCCCTGGCCGAGGGGGCCGGTGGTCGTCTCGACACCCGGCGTCATGCCGTACTCGGGATGCCCCGGCGTCTTCGAATGCAGCTGGCGGAAGTTCTTCAGCTCTTCGAGGGGCAGGTCGTAGCCGGTCAGATGCAGCAGCGCGTACAGCAGCATCGAGCCGTGGCCGTTGGAGATGACGAATCGGTCGCGGTTCGCCCACTGCGGGTTGCCCGGGTTGTGCGACAGATAGTCGTTCCAGAGCACTTCGGCGATGTCGGCCATGCCCATCGGCATGCCTGGGTGGCCCGAATTGGCTTTCTGGACCGCGTCCATCGCGAGGGCGCGAATGGCGTTGGCCAGCTCGAAACGCGTTGGCATCACGCTCACCGGCAGAACTGAGGGGCGCGTATTGTCCGGGTTTGGCGCATGGCGAGCAACCATGCCGCTGAATACCCTCACCCGTATATGTGGGCGTGTTCCGCGATCAGCGCCGCGCCGCAGGCTTGAGCCAGGAGATCGTGACTTCGGGCGCCAGGGGATGCTCCGCGTATTCCAGGCGCAGCAGCTGCCGCGTCTGCGGGTGCAGCCAGCGGGTGCGCCGCTGCGGCTGGGGATGGGGCAGGAACAGATAGGACTCATCCACGCGGAGCGCATCGCCTGCATAGCCGGGCGTGACGATGGGCTCGATCCGGCAGCTCAGATCCTGGCGCAGCTCGGCCAGAAATCCGGTTTCGTTGCGCAGCCGGGTGTAGAACAGCGCCGGGGGCTCCGCATATCGGATGCCGTCGCCGCAGTCGTACTCCTGTTCGGCAAAGGCCAGCGCAGCCGGATACGTCTCGAGCACGTCCACCGGCAGCCCGCGGCTGTAGGTCAGGCGATCGCCCTTGATCTGCAGCATGAACCCTTCGCGCCCGTACCAGTTCTGCACGGCGCCGGCGTCGATGCTGCCGAGAATGACCAGTCCCTCGAAGCGATCGCCGGAGCGCACATAGGCCGACGCAAACGGCAGGTCGCCCAGTCCCGTGACCGCGCGCACCATCGGCGATCCCTGATCGCCTTCGGTCATGCGCTCCTTCACGAGTGTCGTGACGGTATTGCAGGCCGCCAGCAGCGCAGTGGCGACAATCGCGAGGGCACGGAGAACAGCACGCCGCTGGCGAGCCGGATCAGTCGTCATAGATCTGCCCGGCCGTGAAGCGGCCCACCGTTCCGTAGAGACCGCGACCGTCGCGCACCTTCTGGCCGCCGTCGCGGGTCAGAAAGCGATAGCTGAAGCTGACGTCGCCCTTGGTCGCCGACGGGAAGAACACGGTCAGCGGAATGCTGATGTAGATGCCCTTGTCGAAGGAACCTTCGCCGAACTGCTCGGCCGATACGTTTGTCTTGGATGCAAAGGCGCCAAACACTACGCCGTTGCGGAACTCGCGCGAAATGTCGACCGTAACGCCGACGTCGCGGGCCAGATACCGACCGGCGCTGGTCCTGAGCACCACCCCCTCGAACGGCGTGTCGTAGTACACCGAAAAATGCCCGGTGGCCACTTCGTAGTCGAGGAAAGTCAGCAGCTTGTCGTAGTCGCGCTGCTTCACGTAGTTGACGTCCAGGCCGTACGCGAGGCGCGAGAACAGTGGCCGGTATAGAACCTCGGCAGCGACGCCACCGTACATCTCCTCGAAGATTCCGGCTGACCAGCGCCCGAACCAGTCGCGCCCGAGCGGAAACAGGTGGTTGACCTCGAGCCGGTCGAGCCATACGTCATCGTTCGTCGACTGATAGGTCTCGAGATCGCTGCGCACATTGGGCAGCCCGCTGGACTCGCGCTGCTTGAGCTTGTCGAAATCGCTGTACAGGCTGACTGCACCGACGGCGGACACGCTCAGCCCCGGCGTCAGCTGAAACGTCGTGTAGGGCTTGACCAGTAACTGCCCCACGAAGAAGCCCTCGAGACCACCGATGTTGGCGCGGATCGCCGGGCTGTAGCCGTAGAGCCAGGTCGGATATTCCAGCAGGCTGGCATAGTCGGCGGCTTCGCGCGGCACCGAAGCCTGCGACCTGATCTCGGTCGTCGCGCGCAGCTCGTCCGTCGACGCCAGTCCGCGGGCCTCGGCGTCCAGGTCGTCGCGGCGCGCGGTCACGCTCAGGACATCCATGCCGCCGGAAACCTCCACGACCTCCAGCTTCTCGACATCGTCCGGCATGTGCACGAGGCTCGCGCGCGCGGCGGTGCGCAGCACATCGAGCGTACGGTCGGAGACACCGTTGCTCTGCCACAAGGTCAGAGTTCCAGTTTCCTCGTTCAGATTCGCAGCATGGGCGACGATGCGGCGACCGGCGAGATCACCGACCCACTGCGACATCCCTTCCGGCGTGTCGACGGCGCCCGTGTTCCACATGTATTGGGGAGGACGCAGGTGAGCCGCCCCAGGCAGCTCGTACCGCTTGATCTTCGATCGCGTGCGACCCACCTGAAACGCCGTGCCGATGTGACCCGCCAGGGTATCGCCACGAATCAGTCCCAGACCCGCGTACCAACTGCCGCCGATGCGGTAGCGCATTCCGATGTTGACGCGCGAACGCTGTCGAGGTGGGCTGTGAAACTGCTCTGGCCCTTCTGGCGTGACTCGGATGGCCGATGGCTCCGCAGAATAATCGTTCCCCTCCAGCTCGAGCTGGATCGACCACGGTCGAAAGCGAGGCGCCCACTCAACGCCGCCGATGATGCTGGCTCTCTCCCCGCTGAACCATTTGCTCCAGGCCGGTACGCCGCCCCGCGCCTCGGCCAGCTCGAGCAAGTCGCGATCATCATTGCGCAAGCCCAACGCGGCGAACGGGTTGCGGACATCACCCTGCGTTCCGAAACGACCGAAGCCGAGACCGGCAGTCACGGACCAATCGTAATAGCGCCGTGTCGCAACGATGTATTCAGAAGAGAAGAGCCCGGTCCCGCCGAAATCATTGAGCCCGACGACCACCGACGGCCACCAGTCCGACTCTTCAACCAAACGGACTGCGACATCGAACGACTTGTCTTTGAATGTCTGCCCGGTTTCCACTTTGTCGTCGTAGTACCGGGTGGTGATGTCGATGTAGCGCGCACCGGCATGCAGCCACGAAGCCGGTTGAGCCGACAGATACAGCGTGTTGTACGGCGGCGCGAACGACAGGCCGACGCCGAGCGTCCCGCTCGACGGCATGGCTGCAGTGGGACTCAGAACGAGCGCGGGATAGCCCGACAGGCTGTACAGAGGCTCCGCGGACTGCGCCTGGACAGTGGCCGCACCCAGAAACCAAGCCACCAAAGCACGCAACAGGATGCGCCCGACCCGCACTCGTTCACTCACCGGGCAGACAGTCAACGGCTGGCGCAATCAGGGATCCTGGAGGAACCATCGTCGGCTCGTAGCGCCAAGGTGCCAGCCTCAGGTCAACGGCGCGCCCGTTCGGATACAGCAGTACATAGCGATCCACATCGGCCGCATCCTCGGGGTCGGCCAAGCGCAGGTACTCTTCTGCGCGGACCGTGGGCTCGTGCTGGAACCTGGCGATACGTCCAGACCCGTCGGCAGCGACGTAAACGGTGCCCGTCCGTCCGGGCAGCACAAGCATGTCGCCGTCGAGCAGGTCCGGCGCGGGCGACGCAGTTTCCAAGCCAAGAACGACGTCCTGCAGCGCTGCGCGCCGCAACTGGCCGCCCAGCAGCTGGCGCGACAGAGCCGCATCGCTCGCCAGATCGGCATCGTCGCGCACCAGCAAGGCCGCATGCAGATCGGCCAGCGGCACGCAACGCGCGGACGATGACTCCGCTTCTGCTGAAGCGCCGGTGTCGGCGCGCAAAACCATCACGGCGAAGCGGTAGGCATCCGTCCGCGCGCCTCCGGCAACCGAGATGACCCCATCCACCGTGGCCGCTAGCGGCGACACCGCTACCTTGCCGGGCCGCTTGACTGCGCCGACGGCCGTCACGGAAATCTTCACAGCCTCACCGGGCGCGCTCAAACGCAGGCCTGGTTGCGGCGTCTCCGCAGCGGTCGCCGCGGCGCCTGCGCCAAGTGCCACCAAAAGCGAGCAGACCCGCACGGCGATCATCTGCGCGCGGGGAGCGGCGCGTAGAACCGTCGTCATGCCGTCATCATCCCGCACCGGTCGCACTCGACATCATGGCCATCGAAGATCTTGCCCAAAAAGAAAGGCTAGCCTGAGCTAGCCTTTCCAGGCACCACTGAATGCCGCTTAGGTCGACGAAGTGCTGCTCGACGTCGACGGACCCGGGCCGGGGCTGCCGCTCGGCGTCGGCACCGGCGTCGGCGCCGGCGTCGGCGTCGCCGGCAGCGTCGTGGTCGTCGTGACCGGGGGCGGTTCCGGAGTCGGCGACACGACCGGAGTCGGAGACGGCGTCGGCGTCGGCGTAACGACCGGCGCCGCACCACCGCCATCGCTGTCGTCAAGGAAGTCCACGATGACGAAGGTCAGGCCGATCACACCGGCCACCAGGGCGGTGATCTGCAGCGGCGACAGCCTGCCGACGACCGGCACGCCGACGGCACCGGCGCCGCGTTCGGTGATCACATACGTACCGGGGACCTTGGCCGGGCTCAGGTAGCCCGCCTTGACCGCCTCCGGCAGCGTCATCCCCAGCTTGTTGGCGAACGCAACTGCCTCAGCCTGAGACAGAACGCCGGCTTGGGTGGCTTGCGCCATCGCCTGCGTGCTGGTGACTGCAGTAACGATAGGGCCGCCCGCAAGGCAGACCGCCAAAGACATAACGATAGCTTTGTTCACTGAAAACCCCGTAAAAAGTCCCGTTAAAGTTTGCGGGCGATGCACGGATGCCTCATCTCCCGAACACTATTTCGTGTATCCCGATTTGGAATACATAGCATACCACGTCAACTCTTTTCGTCCAGACAACCGCGTACCGCTACTGCACTGAAGGCGATTGAACCAGCGGTCTCGCCTTCACCACATCCTGCGGCGCCCCGCCGCCACCGCCCAGCATCGTCAGCAGCTCGACGGCAATAGAGCTCGTCACCGTCCCGCGGCGCACGCTCGGCGCACCGACCGCGTCAAGAATCGACTCCGCGGTCGCGGCATATTCTGCGGGCGTTGCCGCCCAATAGTCAGCAATGGCCGTGCCAGCAACCATGACCGGCGTCACATCCTGACGCCCTGCAGGCCCGCCGCCCGGCGCGCTCTCGGCGGCATTCGCAGTTGCGATCCCGCACGCGCACAGCAGCGCCAAGCGTCCGATCGATCGGACGGTGCGCAAATCATGCATGCACGAGATGAGGAACATATTTCACCGGCCGACCGTTGGATTCCTTCTACACGGACAGGTGTACGACAATCGCTTGTTAGAATTCTTCAGCCCGCCAGTTCATCATGGCGTCCGCCAACACCATCACGCAACACTCCCGGCCGCGTGATGCCAAAACATCGTGCCACCGCTGATGATCGGCAGTCAATTGTCCGTTGTGTTCCTCGTCAGCGCCGGCTGCACGGCGTCGCTGATTCTGGGCGAGCGTTGGCATATCGGGCTGACCGGCGACACCCCCGATGAATCTCACCACAAAAGCCACGCCGGGACCGTTCCTCGCGTCGGCGGCGTTGCGGTCTACGCGGCAGGTCTCACCGGCCTTGCGCTTCTTTCTCCGAGCCTGCCCGACATCACGGCGAAGATCATCTGGATGCTGTGGGGCTGCCTGACGATCGTCTTCGTGGCCGGCCTCGTCGAGGACCTCACGCGCGCAGTGCCGGCGGCGGTGCGCTACGCGGTCGCAATCGGCGCCGCGATGCTGTTCAGCATCGCGCATGACGGCTACGGCATCTCGTCGATCGGCATCTTGCCGTTCGATCAGGTCTTCAACTTCTCGCCGGTCCGCATCGGCTTGTTCGCGTTTGCCGTCGCCAGCGTCTCGCACGGCTTCAACCTGATCGACGGCCAGAACGGCTTGTGCTCGGGCACCAGCATCCTGATCTTCGCCGCCCTGGGCGCCACCGCGGCGCAGACCGGCCAGGCACCGCTGGCCACCCTCAGCTACTTCATGGCGGCCGCAAACCTCGGCTTCTTCGTGTTCAACTTCCCGTTCGGAAAGATCTTCCTCGGCGACGCCGGCGCCTACTTCAACGGCGCGCTCGCGGCCGTGATCACCGTTCTCATCGTCCAGGGCGCGGAAACCGTATCGCCGTGGTTCGCGGTACTGGTCCTGATCTACCCGATCTGGGAAACCGTGTTCTCGATGATCCGCCGCGCACGCGCATCGATGCCGTTCTACCTGCCGGACCGCGACCACCTTCATCATCGCGTCCGCCAGCGCTTCACGGGTGCGGCGCTCAACGGCACTGACTATTCGTCGGCTTGCATCCTGCTGCCGATGGCCCCGTTCGTACTGTCCGCCCCATATGTCGGCGAGCGCACTGACTGGGCCCTGGCCTGCATCGTCAGCTTCGTGGCGCTTTACATGATTGCCTACCAGAGCCTCGGGCTGACGCGCACGGCGACTCCATAGGGGTTTGCGTGTCGCCACGGCCCCGGATTGCGGATGGCGGCCCACGGGACGACTACGACTATGATTACGCGCCCAACCGATCCCACCCCGAACGTGCACGGCCGTTTCCAATCTCCGCCTGCCGCAACCGCCGTTGCCAGCGTTATCGTCACCTACAACCCGCCGCCCGGTCTGAATGACCGGCTGCGGGTGGTTCTGCGCGAGACGGACTTTGCGGTCGTCGTCGACAACGGCTCTGACAGGACCCCTGATTTTGAGGGCCTCGCTGCGCACGATCGGTCGCGGATTCACCTGATCAGCAATCGCAGCAACGTCGGCCTTGCCGCCGCCCTGAATCAAGGCATCGCTGCAAGCGCCGAATTGGGCGCCACGATGGCACTTACGCTCGACCATGACAGCACCCCGAGAGCCGGGATGGTTCGCAAGCTCATGGAGGCGCGTAATCAGGACGAATGCCCGCAAACAATCGCCGCAGTAGTGCCGACAATTGCATACGCGCACCCGGACATTCGATGCCGCTGGCCGAAGTCAGCCCCGGGCCGCCGGATGCGATTTCACTTCGCGTTTGCTGCTCGGCTCGCCGGCCCCACGACGGTCGACCTGGCGATCAGCTCCGGCATGTTGATCCACGTCGACACCTGGAGAAAGGTCGGTCGTTTTGACGAGGACCTATTTATTGACCTGGTCGACACCGATTTCTGCTTGCGCTCCCGAGCCCTGGGCTTCCATATTCTGGCCGCGCCAAGTGCGATCCTGGACCATCACCTGGGCGACGTGAAGAAGAACCACTTGCTGGGCCTGATGCCCGTCTTTCCCACGCACCACAGTGCGCTGCGCCACTATTACATCGGCCGCAATCGCGTTCTATTGGCCAAACGGCATGCCCGGCGGTTTCCAAGTTGGCTAATCTATGAGCTGCTCGGCGCCGCGAAGCTGACCGCGAAAGTGGCGCTCTTTGAACCGGGACGCGGCCAGAAGCTCATCAGCATGTGCAAAGGCACTTGGGACGGCATGCGCCGCACCCCTTCGCAGTGGAAACAGGGCCCGTGACTGTGCCCGATATCAAGTCGCTGCAGTGGACCATCTCGGTCGTCAGTCATGGGCATGGCGCGAATGTCTCGGCCGGGCTGCTCGACGTCCACGGTCAACTGCAGGATGTTGAGCACCGCTTCGTTCTCACCCTCAACGCCGGCGAAGATCCCGCGTTCGTGACTCAATTGCCGGAGTCGATCCAGAACCGACTGCACGTCATCCGCAACCAAATGCCTCGCGGTTTTGCGGCGAACCATAATGCTGCTTTGCGTGGTTGCCGTTCGCGTTACGTGCTGGTCGCCGACCCTGACCTGCGGCTGCCACAGCCGGTCTTTTCTGCTCTGCAAGCCTCGCTCGAGCAGCCGGAGTGCGGCATTGTTGCGCCGCTCGCGCAGACATCGAGTGGCAACGCGGAAGACAATGGACGAGACCTCGTAACACCTGCCGCGATTCTTCGCCGCAAGCTGCTCGGTCGAGGCCGGGACGTGCCGGCGAATGCAACCAGTTCCCGCAACGTGACCTGGCTCGCCGGCTTGTTTCTGGCGATGCGGGCCGACACCTTTCACCGCCTGAACGGCTTCGATGAGCGCTACTTCATGTACTGCGAAGACGTCGACATATGCTTGCGGGCGCGACAACTCGGACTGTCAGTCAATCAGCTGTGTGACTTGCGCATCACCCATGACGCCAATCGCGGCACTTCGCACAGCCCGCGCCACTTCATCTGGCACTCGCAGAGCCTGCTGCGGCTGTGGCGATCCGACGTCTACAAGGCTGCGCGCGCGGCGAACCGCTTGTAGGACCCGTAGCCCGGGTGAAACCCGGGAATGCAGCGCGATCGCCCCGGGCTGCGCCCGGGCTACCAGATTGCAGGAACGCAGCAGGTCAGAGCCTCAGGACCACACCCGCCGACAGAGCCAGCTGGTAGATGATCTGGACCAGCTCTTTCGAGAACTGGAAGTTCTTCGAGTCAACCTTCGGCAGGATCATGATTTCATCCCCGGGCTGCACTGCGGATGAAAGGAGCCAGCTGTCGCGCGCTTCGACCATTTCGCCGCTGGGACGAACCAGGAAGATCCGGTCCTTGCTGCCGTTCTGCGTGAGGCCTCCGGCCTGCTCGATGTAGTAGCTGACCGGCTTGCCCTCACGAAAGACGAATGCGTTCGGGAAGTAGACTTCGCCCTGCACCGCAACGGTGTTGGTCTTGCGTGGAATGCGGATCACGTCGCGGTCTTCCAGATCGATGGACGCCGCATCGAAACCCTTATGCATGACCAGCCTGCCCTGCGGAGCAACCTGCCGCGCCCGATCGATGAACTTCAGCACGATCTCGGCTTCGCGCGCGCGCAGCTCGGCCTCTTCGCGGGTTCCCGAGCGCGCGGTCAGCACCGACTGTTCGAGCCGACGCAGCATATCGTCCAGCGCCTGCTTCTGGCGCTCGGCGATGCTCTGCCGGTAGAGCTGTACGCTGCCCAGATCCGAGCGCGGAGTCGGCGTGATGCGCTTGATCAGGTCGGCCAGCGTGGCCTCATACGGGAACACGTACTGCCCCACGCCCTGAAACTCGCCCTCGACACCGGCGATGATGGTGCCCACCTGGCGGTCGGCATACACGCCAACTTCGTCGCCGGATACGATCGCGATCGCGGCGAGGTCTGCGGTCAACGGCAGATACTCGACTTGCCGCTGCGGGGTCTGGTTCTTGAGGATCTGCACATGTGTCGCAGTGCCATCGACGCCGGCCAGCGCCAGCAGATCGCTCAACGCAATCTTGCCGTCAAACTCGAATTGGGCAGCGTGACTCACCGCACCTGCAACCTTGGCCGTTGCTTTGCGCGGCCCAACCATGATGGTGTCGCCATCCCGAAACTGGACCAACGGCAGCTCGCCGCGCACCAGGAAATCGTAGAGGTTGACCTTGATCACCTCCTGCCCGCCCCGGCGTACCGCGATATCGAGAAAGCTGCCGGTATCGGTATTGACGCCGCCCGCGCGGTCCAGGAAATGCAGCAGTGAATCCGACGCCCATGCACCGTACAACCCCGGGTCGTTGACGTTGCCCGTCACGAACACCTTCACCGGCTCGGCGTTCGCCAACGAGGCATAAACGCCGACGTTGTCGCGGAACACCTTCTTGACCTCTTCCGTGACGACGGCGTTCAGATTGCCGTTGCGTGCATTGCTCACATGGATCGGGCCCACTTTGGGCACGAAGATGTTGCCCTGGGAGTCCACCTCCAGGCGCAACACCAGGTCATAAGCACCCCACAGCTTCAGGTCGATGATGTCGCCGGCGCTCACCAGATAGTCCGGATTGAATCCGCGGAACGACTGCTGCGCGAAATGCCCCTTGAACAGAGAAGCACCGAACACCGTCTCGTCGACCTTGCGCTCTACGCCGGGCGATTCCTGTGCCCGCGGCGTCGCCGTTGGCGCCGGGGTGGGGGTACTGAGCGACGTGCTCATCCCCGACATTGGCCGCTCCGGCGATTGCTGAAACAGAAACGCCGGCTCCTGGGCGAACGCCGCCGTGGAGATCAGCGCAGCCAGCACAAACGATTGCATGCGCTTCAAGCTCATTCCTTGTGGTCCTCGATCGTCGCGATGATCAGACTCATCACAAAATAGGCCAGATTCAGGAACACGAACACCGTCAGCGTCCAGTAGAGGACACGCGGCAACTCCGCGGAATCCGGACGGCTGGGTTTGTCCACCGAAATCAGGTACTTCACCTTGCGCACCGAATCCAGGCGCGTGGTTTCCAGCGTCGCCAGCGCCGCCTTGTACACCTCGGTCGCCAGGCGAACACTCACGTCGGCATCCTGATAAGCCAGCATCAGATCATTGAGGCCGCCACCCTGGTTGCCCACCATGCGCGCCCGCTCCTGAGCGACCTGCGCCTCGAGCGCCTGGACGCGTTGCCGCACTGCAATCATGTCGGGCGCCGTCGGATTCAGGTAGCCGCCCAGCGCCTTGAGCTGTGTCCGCTGCTTGGCCAGTTCCGCCTCCAGCTCGGCCAGGATCTGGCCGACCGCCTCGGTTTCCTTTTCGGGGCTGAACACCTCGTTGCGGCGCTGCAGGTCGATCATCTCGCGGGACGCCTGCTTGAGGCGCCCATTGGCCTGCCGAACCTGGTCCTCGACAAAACTCAGCTGCTCGAGCGCCGCCTGCCGGCTGACCTCATTGACGAACCCCTCGCTGCGCTCCACTAGCTTGGATGCGACCTTCTGCGCGAAATCCGGATCGAAGGCAACGAAATCGACGCTCAGGATCAGCGAGTCGTCGTCGATCGTGACCATCAGCTTCTCGCGGTAGAACTCGAGAAACTCCTCCTGATCCGCGTCACTCGCCAGATGCCCGATGAAGTCGACCTTGGGCGCGCTGAAATGCTGGCGCAGCCCGAGCTGCGCATCCAGATACTCCAGCATCGTGCGCGACCGCATGAACTCCTGCACCAGCAGTGCGTCCTGGCGGCTCTTGCCGCCGCCGACATTCAACAGACCCAGCGCCAACTCGGCGCCGGCCGCGGCCGGTATCGTCGAGTCCTTCTCGACCATGACCTGCGCACGGCTGACATAGCCGTTAGCGGCAAAGAGCACAAGGTAAAGCCAGGCCAGCAGGGTTGGCCCCAGAACGAGCAACACGTAGCGGCCGGACCTGCTGTCCGGCAGTATCAGACGCGGATTCATGCGGCGCGCTGGTCCTTCTGATAGTCGGCGACTGCCTTGCCGATGTCGTCGTAGTACACCGGGCCATCCTTCTTCATGTAAATCCCCACTTCACAGTCGCGCTTGAGCTGGTCGAGATTGTGACTGACCATGATGACGCTCGCACGCCCCTTCTTCTCCGTGAAGGCCGCCTGCGCCTTCTCGCGGAACTTCTGATCGCCTACCGCAGTGAGCTCATCGATCAGGTAATAATCGTATTCAAAGGCCATGCTGATGGCGAAAGCCACGCGTGCGCGCATGCCCGAGGAATAGGTCTCCATCGGGCGATCGAAGAATTCGCCCAGCTCGGTGAAGTCCTCGATGAACGAGATGCGCTCGTCGATCGCGTGCACGTCGTCGCCGTTGATGCGGCAGATGAACCGGGCGTTGTCGCGCCCCGACAGCGTCACCGCGAATCCGCCGCTCAGACCCACCGGCGGGGAAATGATTCCGTCCGCCGTGATTCGACCTGCGTCCGGCAGCTCCATTCCGCCGATCAGGCGCAGCAGTGTCGACTTGCCCGCGCCATTGCGCCCGACGATACCCACGTGCGTGCGCGACGGCAGCTCCAGGCTCAGACCCCGGAACACGAAGTACCGCGAAAAACCCTGCAGGGGATAGGACTTCGTGACGCGATCGAGCCGGATCATGGAATCAGATCAGCTGATAGAGGTAACGCCGATACGCCGCAAGGCCGATGAACTGCAGCAGAAGGATGCAGCCCCACAGGTACAACCAGCTGGCCGGTGACTCGTAGCCCGCCATCACGGCGTCGCGTGCCAGATCGATGCCGTGCAGGATCGGGTTCAGGTACAGCACATTCCCCAAGCCCCCGGGCAGCATGGTCATCGTGAAGAACGCGCCGGACACGAAGAACAGCGGGCGCGTCGCGATCGAGAAGATTTTGCGCAGATCCTGAAACACCGTGCCGAACACCTCGAATACCAAGCCCAAGCTCAGCCCCAGCACATACAGAGAGAACAACGCGAATGCCAGCTCAAGCATGCGGATCTCCGGCATCTTGAGCCCCATCCAGTACCAGCCCAGCAGGAATACCAGCAGCACCCCCGTCATCATCAACGCATCGATCACGCTACGCGCAAGCATGATGTCGATCGGCTTGATCTGCCGATAATTGAACAGTCCCTTCTGGCTCATGCACACCCCTTGCGTCTGGCTCAGGGAGTTGGAAAACAGAAAGTAAGGCACCGCACCGAAAACGAAGAAGATGATCGGACTCTCCTGATAAATCACGGCACCCCCGCCAGCCACGGATGCGTGCAAGCCCGTCAGGATCGCCACCGTTGCCGCCGGTTCGGCCAGCGCCCAGAAATAGCCGAGCCGCGCCCGCCCGTACTGCGCCTTCATCTCGCGCAGCAGGAACGCGTGAACCGCGGTCAGGAACACCTCCCAGCTCGAACGTCCGGCGCGCCGCGGCGGCAGCGGTGGAATCAAGGCCTGCTGGGTCTTCTGCTCACCCGCCATATGCGGCCTTTAGCGCGACCCGGCAGTAACGTTCAGGAATTGGGCTCTGCGCAAACATGACTGGCAAAAAAAGCACCGCTAGACTTATGAAATTCTGTGCGGCGCATTTATTAAACGATAGCATACGCGCCCACGCCGTCGACCTCCCCATGTCCCTGAACGCCCGCCTGACAGCCGCCAAGGCATTACTGAGCCGCCTGTCGGCTGTCAAAACCTACCTTCGCGTGCATGGAGTACGGCTGACACTGCTGCGCATTCTCGACGAGTTGGTGCGCGGCCGTCACCGCGGCGGCATTGTGGATGCAAATCGCTGGCTCGACAACGCATCCGCACAATCGCCCCGCCCACCCCTGGATCCCCGAGGCCTGCACCGTCCCTCAGTCGCGATTATCGGGGCACTGGATCTGCACCAATGCAGGAAATACCGGATCCTGCAAAAGATTGAGCAGCTCGACGCACACGGCTGCCGGGCCGTGATTTCCAGCTACTTCGACGTCTCGCGCAGCTTCGACGCCCTGCAGCTGGCCACAGCGGTGATCTTCTACCGCGTACCCGATGGATCGCTGTTCCAGGCCTATGTCGACGAAGCCAGGCGCCTGGGCCTGCCCATTGCTTACGACATTGACGATCCGCTGTTCTGCCGCACCGTGTACACGACCAACGCCAATCTGCAGACGCTGTCGAGCGCGGAACGCGAACAGCTGGTGGGCGACTGCCGCCATTACCTGGCCGCCATGCAGCGCTGCGACGCGGCCATCGTCAGCACGCCGGGGCTGGTCGACGTGGCGTCGCCTTATCTGGATGGCAAGCCCGTGTACCTGTGGCGCAATGCCATCGATGCCGAAACGCGCGCGATCTGCAACGACGTTGCCGCCGCCAGCACGCGCGGCAGCGATGGACTGCTCCGCATTGGCTACATGTCGGGCTCGCGCGCACACGACCTGGACTTCCAGCTGGTCGCCGGCGCACTGGCGCGGACTCTCGGCGACTACCCGCACGTCCAGCTCGTCGTCGCCGGGCATTCCGGCATTCCCGAATCTCTGCAGACCTTTGGCCCCAGGGTCAGCACCCGCCCCTTCTCCAACTACCGCGGCTATTTCCAGACCCTGTCCGAGGTCGACATTGTGGTCATTCCCCTGCTGACCGATCCTTTCAATGCCTGCAAGAGCGCGATTCGCTTCCTCGAAGCCGCAATGATGGAGAAGCCCTGCGTCATCAGCACGGTCGGCGACTTCCTCAATATCGTGGCGCACGGCAAGACCGGATATCTCGCGGAGTCCGAAGCAGACTGGACCGCCAGTCTGGCTGACCTCATCGAGTCCGAAGACCGGCGCCGGAGCGTCGGCGCGGCCGCGCGACAGGACGTCCTCACCCGACAGACCTCCGCCGCGATTGCGGAGCTGCTCGACCCCACCCTGCTGCAGATGATCAAGGGTGGCGTACATGTCTAAGCGCGTGCTGGCCGTCAACGTCTACTTCGCGCCGAACAGCTTTGGTGGCGCTACAGTCGTCGCCGAGGAAATGGCGCAGCGACTGGCCCAACAGCATGACTGGTCGGTCAGCGGCTTCACCTCCATGCGCGCGCCGGCCCTGCCGGACTATGTCATCCGCCGCTACCGCGCCCGTGGCACCGATGTCGTCGCCATCAGTCTGCCCGGCACACTGGCCTATACGGAGCAGTACTGCAACCCGCGTGTCAAAGCGCGCTTCGTCGAAGTGCTCGAAGCCTTCGAGCCCGACGTGGTCCACATGCACTGTGTGCAGACACTCGGCGCCGATCTGCTCGGTGCCGTCACCGAGCGCAAGATCCCGCTGGCGGTGACACTGCACGACAGCTGGTGGCTGTGCGATCGCCAGTTCATGATCGACCGTCACGGTCAGTACTGCTTCCAGCAGAAAATCTCGCCGGACCGTTGCCGCTATTGCGTCGACGACCATCGGGAGAGCCTCATCCGCAGCGAGTACCTTCTTGCGCAACTGAACAAGGCTGATCTCCTGCTGTTTCCGAGCGGCTTCCAGCGCGAGCACTACATCAACAACGGCGTGCGCCCCGAGCGCTGCGTCGTGAACAAGAACGGCGTACGGCCACCGGCTGCAGATTACGTCCGGCGCCGCGCAGACGGCGCCCCCGTGTTCGGCTTCATCGGCGGTCCGGGGGCAACCAAGGGCGGCGATATCATCGTCAGGGCCTTGCAACTGCTCGGTCGGACCGACATCCACCTGAAAGTCGTGGATGCCGCCCAGAATGTCGGCGCATCGTGGCAGAGCGACAGTTATTGGAACGTGCCATGCACGGTCGAGCACGTGCCCGCTTACAAACAGGAAACCATCGACGCGTTTTTCGGCTCGATCGACGTCCTGCTGTTCCCGTCGCAAGCCAAGGAAAGCTTCGGACTGACCGCTCGCGAAGCCCTGCTGCGTGATGTCTGGATCATCGCCACCGATGCCGGCGGTGTCGCGGAGGACCTGCGACACGGCGAGAACGCGACCCTGATACCGTTGGATGGCCGGCACCAGCCGCTCGCCGAGGCGATCGCCGCCTGCATGGCGCGTACTGACTGGCCGGATTATCGCAACCCGCACAAGGCTGCAATCACCACGTTGGACGACCAGGCCTCGCAGCTATCGGCCATCCTCGCCGACCTGGCCACACACTGAAGCCGCAGTCAGATGAAGAGAAAACAGCTCTACCTGCATATCGGCCGCGCCAAGGTCGGATCCACTGCCCTGCAGCACTTCCTGTGGACCAACCGGCAGCTGCTGGCGCAGCAAGGCGTGCTGTATCCGGACTCCGTCATGATGCAGAGCGCGTCGCACAAGCTCGCGCTGGTGTTCCAGCACGAATTGCCCGACGCTGAGCCCGTCAGGGAGCTGAGCGCCGCCGAGGTCTATGGCGCGATGTTCGACGAGGCCGAGCGGCTGAATCTGCGGCGCATCGTTGCGTCCTCGGAAAACCTGTTCCTCGTCAAACCGGCCGAACCCGCACGCTGCATGCGCCGCGGCTACGACGTCCGCATCGTCTGCTATGTCCGGCGGCAGGACGAGGTACTTGTCTCGAGCTATATCCAGGAACTGAAGACTGGCGACAGCAACGCGCAGCGCGGCATCGAGAAATTCGCGAGTGATCCCCTGCGCCTGGCCTGGCTGGACTACGAGCCGGTACTGGACGCCTGGGCTGCGCAGTTCGGCCGCGAGAACATCATCGTCCGTGTCGCCGAAAAGGAGCAACTTCGCGGGACCATCTTCGAGGACTTTCTCGACCTGGTGGGCGTGGATACGTCGGGCATGACATTCCCCCAGACCAGGCTTAATCCGAGTCCGGCCCGCGACATCCTCGATTTCATCCAGATGATCAACGCCGCGCCAGCACCCGGTCCGCGCATGAAGTTTCAGCTGCGGGATCCGCTGCTCGCATTGTCCGAACGCATCGGCGCCCAGGGGCGCTATTCGCCGCGCTCGCTGGTCCCCGCCGGCCTGCGCCGGGAGCTGATGGAGCGCTTCCGAAAGTCCAACGCGGCAGTGGCACGCAAATATCTCGGCCGCGAGGACGGCATCCTGTTCCGCGACGATCGCATCGAAGAAAGCGATGCCGACACGCCATACGCGGGGTTGGACCTGGAGCGTTTCGCGCACATGATGGCGACGCTGCTGGGGACCCAGCAGCATCGCATCCTGAACCTGCAGCGACAGATCAACGAACTCAAACACCGCCTGGAGCAATGAGCCAGCCAGAGTGTCCCGAACAGGAAAACTCCGCGCCCGCTGACGCGCGCGCGTCAAGAGGGCGCGCGATCATGGTCCTCGGGCCGCACCGTTCGGGCACCAGTGTCGTGACCCGCGCCCTGATTGGCGCCGGGTTCGATCTCGGCAGACACCTGCTGGAACCCAACGCCGACAATCCCAAGGGCTTCTTCGAGAATGCGCGGATCGTCGAGTTCAACGACGCACTGCTCAAGCATCTGGGCCTGTGCTGGGACTACCTCGGCTGCTTCGATTGGAGCAGCTACGAGGCCAAGATCGGCGACGAATGGTGGGCGGATGCGGCAGCGCTGCTGCGTGCGGAGTTTGGCGATGCCGGCACCATCGCGATCAAGGATCCACGGCTCTGCTTTCTTGCGCCGTTCTGGGATCGCGTGCTGCAGGATGCCGCACTGCACGTGCAGTACGTCATGGTCGTGCGCCACCCTGTCGAGTCTGCTGAATCCCAACATGCACGCTACTGGAAGGACCCGGTGTTCCATCATGTCGGCGCCACGCTTGCCGAGGGCGTGTTGCTGTGGGCCAACTATGCCCAGGCCGCGCTGGGGTTCCTGGCCGGCAAGGATTTCGTCACGGCAAGCTACGCCGACTTCCTGGCACATCCGGAGCCGGCCCTGCGCAGACTGGCGGCGGAGTTGCGCCTGGATCTGCCGGAACCGGCGGTGCGGGAGTACGTGGACGGCTTCCTCGACGAAAGCCTCCGGCGGCACCGCGTCAGCGACGCCGCTGACGCGGACAATTCGTTCCCGCCGTATCTCGACGCATATCGCACGATGCTGGCGCCCGGCATGAACGCCGCCGCGCTGCGCGATCGCCTGCGGCAGATCATGGCGTCGGACCCGCAACTGCACACCAGCGTGCTACGCGGCTACGTGCAGGCCCGGCATGGCGACGTCGAAGCCAAACTCGAACTGGCCAAGGCCGGGCGCATCATCAAGTACCAGGAATACGCGCTTGCGCAGGCCCAGCAGAAGCTGGACGAGCGCGAGACGCTGCTGATCGCAGCCAAGGAACAGTTCATCGCCGAGCGCCGCGAGAAAGACCGGCTCGCCTTGACGTTGGCTACGTGCCAGGATCGCTTGCCCGCAGGCGTTTCGCACGGCGCGCCGAACCGAAACCCGGGCGCAAAGTCCTGAGATGGCTGCTTTCAACCTGCTACGTGCCCCCCAACTCAGCATCGTCGTCGCCTTCCATAACATGCGACGCGAGGCGCAGCGCACGCTGTTCGCGCTGACCACTCAGTTCCAGCGCGGTGTCGACGTCGCGGACTACGAAGTCATCGTCGTCGACAGCAACTCGCGCGAGCCCCTGGACGCGCGCTGGGTCACCTCGCTGCAGCGCAATTTCCGCTACCGCTACGTCGAGTCGAGCGTACCGACGCCCAACAAGGCGATGAACACCGGCATCGCGATGGCGCGAGGCAAGCTGGTGTGCTGCATGATCGACGGGGCACGCATCCCATCGCCGGGAATCGTGTCGGGCATGATCCGCGCGAGCCAGGCGCTGGGGCCGGCGTACGTGATGACGCTGGGCATGCACTTGGGCCCCAAGGTGCAGAGCGACTCGGTCAGCGATGGCTACAACCAGGCCGTCGAGGATCGCCTGCTGTCGACGGTGGACTGGCAGAACGACGGCTACGAGCTGTTCCGGATTTGCGCGCCGGCGATGTCGTCGAGCGGCGGCTATTTCCAGCCGATCGCCGAATCGAACTGCTTCACCGTACCGAAGAAGATCCTGACCGAAATCGGCGGCTTCGACGAACGCTTCGTCGAGCCCGGCGGCGGCCTCGTCAACCTGCACATCCACAATCTGCTCGTCACGCACCCGGCGCTGGCGCCGGTGATGCTGCTGGGTGAAGCCAGCTTTCACCAGTTCCACGGCGGTGTCGCCACCAATACGCCGGTGGCACAGTCGCCGTTCGCGCGCTTCTGCGCGGAGTACGAGCGCGTGACCGGCCAAGCCTTTGCCAAGCGGTGGCGCGATCCCGCCTACTGGGGCAGCGTCCCGGACGTTGCCCGCCCGTTTCTGCTGATCGAACAGCCATAGGCCAGCGATGCAGGTTCCGCGACAGATCATCCAGTTCTGGGATGCCGAAGACCGCATCCCGGAGCGCATACGGGCTGCGATGCAGACCTGGATGGATCGCCCGGGCTACTCGTACCGTCGCTTCAATGAAGCGCAGGCCCGGCAGTTCCTGCAGGAGAACCTTCCCGCCGCGGTTGCCCAGGCCTACGAGCAGGCTGCGCATCCGGTGCTCAAGGCCGACCTGTTCCGCTACGCGGCGCTGTCCGTCCTCGGTGGGGTCTACATCGATGCCGACGATATCTGCCTGCGCTTTCCGCAGGAGATCATCGCCGGCTGCCCGGGGTTGACGCTCGTACGCAAGTTCAACGACGTGGTGTCGAACAACTTCATCGTGTGCGTGCCCGGACACCCGGTGCTGCGCAAGGTCATGGATCAGACGGTGGCCAACATCCTGCAGCGCGTTTCCAACAACATCTGGGAAGTTTCCGGCCCGCTGCTCGTCGACCGGCTGGTCCGGTCCGCCGACCCGGCCGGCATCGACATCCTGAGCTTCGAAGAATTCCGGAACTGGATTGGCTCATCAAAACCTGAAGCCAGTCACCTCCAGCACTGGTCCGACTTTCAGCGCCGTCATTCCATCTTCACCGATCCGATCGACCCCGAAGCCCCTGGCCTGTTCGACCTGATCGAGAAGATTCCGGTGCCGGAAGGCGCCGAGCGAACCCGGTTCCTGGCGGATGGCCTGAATCGCCGCAATCGAATCAATCGCATTCTTGAGGCGGCCGGTCACCACCTGGTGAGACTGGAGCGCATGGCCATCATCGAAGATCACGATCTTGCGATCAGCCGCTGGTTCTACCCCTACCAACTGACGCTGCAGATCACCTGCGTCTTCGAGCGCCTCGATGGTCTACGCGTGTGGCCGCCGCTCAATTTCGAGTTGCAGGACTACCGCGGATTCGCCCGGAAAGATGCATCTGCCGCCGGCTTGGATCTCATCGTCGTTCCCGATCCCACGCAGGCCGGCATCGCCGCCGCAACCGGCTTGCCCGCCGAACACCTGCACGCCGCGCTTCGTCCCGGCGGCATGCTGGTGGCGCTCGGGGATCTCGCGGCGCAGGCCGGCTTGAACCAAGCCCTGATCGACGCGGGGATGCACTTGGCGCATCAGTCCGTCGATGGTGCGGTCTATACGCGGGAAATGACGCGGCCAGACGAAAACTGACGCAGACTCCGCGTTGGTTCCGGCCGCACTCACCGCGAGGCTGATTCGCCGAGGATCTCGCGGCTTGCGATGCCCATCCAGCGCACGATCTCCCGCCGCGGATATCCGACCAGCAGCTGCAGGCGGGTCGGAAACTGGTACGGTTCGCCACGAATCGCCAGGTACTGCTCGCGGTAACGTGCCAACTCGGGCGGCACGTCGGGCGCGGGCCGATTGGTCATCGTGCCGCCATGAATCTGGTGGAAGGTGGCCTCGCCGAGCAGCATCATCAGCTCGGTATCGGCCCGCTCGCAGCCACGGCGCCAGAAATCGAGATTGACGAATCCACCACCGGGCAAGTCGAAGCGCTCGTCGTACCCGCCCATCTCGTCGTACAGGCTGCGCGGCAGGAAGGTCAGATTGCTCTCGGCCACCGGACTGAACCAGGCGCCGCGGTACGAGCCACCGAGCGCGCTGATCGAGAACAGCTGATAGCCGTCGGCGCGCCAGTCGATGCCATCGAGCAGCTTGTCCTCGACGGCCTGGTTATAGCCGGACAGCACCGAGCGCGATTGCAGGTCCGGGCCCAGATGAAAGCCGACGGTCCCGATCAGCGGACGCTCGTAGCGCTGCAGGCAGTCGAGTGCGAGCTTGACGACGCCCGGCGACGCCATGCGCGCGCCGTCGATCATGATGCCCACGCCGGGGGCGCGCGACAGCGCCACGCCGCGATTGATCGCCGGCGCCGGCGACGGTGCCGCCTTGTCGATGCGCAGATGGCGGAAGTTGGCGCCGTAGCTACGCGTGCGCTCGGGGTCGAGGGGCTCGCGCGAGCCGTTGTCGATGACGATGACCTCGTAGTCGTCCTCGGCCACATCGCGCTGGTACTGCGCCGACAGCGTGTACAGGGTGCGCGGCGCCTCGCGCTGCATGTTGTAGAAGATCGCGACGATCGACAGGCGCGGAGACGTCGTGGTGGCGGCCCCGCTCATGCCGCAATGTCCAGCAGCGTTTCGTAGACTTCGCGCACCTCGTCCGGCAGCGCCGCGTCAACCGGCGCGGAATTGCTGCGCAGCTCGGTTGTGAAGAACCGGAACCCGCCGCTCGGCGGCGTCAGCCCGAGTGATCGCGCGAGCGACTGCAACGCGCCCAGATACCGCTCGTGTGGCCAGTCGAAACTGATCAGCGGAAATCCAGAGCGGCGCTGATACGCGATCAAGCGCCGGTTGTACGCCAGCCAGAGCGCGTAGCTGCGCGCCGGCTCGAACTGGTTGCGATGCGCCAGCGACGCCGCGACTGCGGCCGGGTGCCGGAACGTGCCGACGAAGCGCAGCCGCGGCAGCACTTCGATCCAGTGATCGAGCACGAGCAGGCTGCGCGGCTCCTTGAAGCCCCAGACGCGATCGCGCGGAAAACCCGCGATCAGCGCGTCGAGGCGCGCCTTCTGCGCATCGCTCCAGACCACCGGACCTTCCGGGGCACGATCCCAGCTGCCGCCGTTGGCGCCCAGCACGTCGTCGTGCAGATCCATGATCGCGCGATTCTCGCGATTGCCGCGCTTGTTGAACGGCGCCTGGGTGTTGACGTCACCGAGAAACAGGCCGGCTTCTTCGAGACTGCCGGCCAGACAACTGGTGCCGCTGCGGTGCATGCCGAGGATGCCGACGGGCGCAAGCGAGGGAGAAGCGTTCATGCGAGCTATTGTATGTAGGAGCGGTCCATGGCCGCGATACTTTTCCGTGCAGTGATCGCGGCCATGGGCCGCCTACATGACGTGCGTCAGTGCGTGCAGCGCATGTACCTCTCAGCATGGGGCGCATGTCCAGGCGAATCACGATCATCCAGGGGCATCCGGACGCGCGCAGCGGGCACTTCTGTCACGCGCTGGCGGATGCGTACTCTGCCGGCGCTACGCAGGCCGGACACGAAGTCCGTCGCGTCGATGTCGCGGCACTTGACTTTCCGCTGCTGACCCGCAAGGACGATTGGGAAAAGGGCGAGACACCGCCGTCGCTGCGCGAGGCGCAGGAGGCGATCCTGTGGGCACAGCATCTGGTGCTGCTCTATCCGTTGTGGCTGGGCACGCTGCCTGCGCAGTTCAAGGGCTTTCTCGAGCAGGTGCTGCGGCCATCGCTGATCGGCGGCGCAGAGCAGGGCTTGGTGGCCTTCGGCAAGCTGCTCAAGGGCCGCAGCGCGCGCATCGTCGTGACGATGGGCATGCCGGCGCTGCTGTATCGCTGGTACTTCCGCGCCCACAGCCTCAAGAATCTGCAGCGCAACATCCTCGGCTTCGTCGGCGTCGCACCGATCCGCTCCAGCGTGATCGGCCTGATCGAGACGCGCGGCAAGGGCGTGCACGAGCGCTGGCTGGCGAACATGCGCGATCTCGGCAAAGACGCCCGTTAGCGAGAGTCCGCCCGTGTTGCGTCGTGCGGGCACGCAGGGCAGGATGCGCGCTGGATAATCCGCGCAGAATCGAAATGAAAGCAATGGCATCGTTGGTGCTGTGCCTGGGCCTGTGCCTGTTGGCGGGTTGCGCAGGTTCGTCTGGCCAGACATCGACGGCGGGCAATGCCGCGCCGGCCGGCGAGACGAGCTGCGAGGCCGTCTGCAGCGGCGGTTCCTTCACCGTGACCTGCCCGGCCGGATCGAGAGCGGTGTGTAACTGTACCCATGATCCCTACGCGGTGTGCTCGGGTCCCACCGGCTACAAGCCAGTTCGCTGAGCCTTCACGGGCTGCCGTCGCGCAGCCGCATCAGTGTTTCCCGGTAGGGTCGCAGGCCGGCGGCGAGGAATCCGATCGCCGTGATGTTCGAGAATGTGCCGACGATCAGGATCGACCAGCGCAGCGCGTTGTCGTCGCGGAACACGTAGTCGGTGCAGACGGCGACCGCGGTTGGGCCGATGCCCAGGCCGATCAGGTTGACGATGAACAGGTACACCGCCGAGGTCTAGCCGCGCATGCGGTTGGGAACGATTTCCTGGACCGCGGCCGCCGCGGCGGGAAGTAGTCGGCGATCATCGAGTACGCGGCGGGCGAGAGCGCCGCTTCGCCGACGCCGATGCGGTACAGGAACAGCTGGCCATAGTGCTTGGCCGTGCCGCACAGCGCAGTCATCACGCTCCAGACGACGACGCCCGCGGCGATCAGGCCGCGACGGTTCTTGCTGTCGGCGATGCGGTCCAGCGGAATGCCGAGGATGGTGTAGAAGATCGCGAACGAGAAGCCCATCAGCAGGCTCATCTGCGTGTCACTGATGCCCAGGTCGCGGCGGATCGGGCCGACCAGCAGGTTGAGAATCTGCCGGTCCACGAAGGAGAGCACGTAGGCGATCATCAGGATCGCGACGACCAACCACGCGTAGGCCTCGCCGTCGGGCGATGCCGGCGTGTGCTGCTCGTTCATTGACTCTCCCCCGTTTGTCGCGGCCGGTGGGTGGCCGCCTACACCGGCTGATCAGGCGTCCAGCCAGTGCGACAGATCGGTATTCAGATAGCGCCCCAGCGACTCGATGCGCGCACGGTACAGAGCCGTTAGCTCGGCGCGCAGAGCGGCGGGCAGTTCGACGCTCGGACCGGCGCGGACGCGCCGCTGCAGCTGTCCTGCATCAAGACTTTCCAGTGGTGCCGCGTCGATGCCGATGTGCGCGGCAACCGCTCGCAGGACGCCGAGCGGATCGGTCTTTAGCTCGTCGTAGAACAGCACGCGGATCTGCTCCGGCGCGAAGACCGCGCGCCAGCGCCGCAGCGTGGTTTCGTAGTCGCCGCGCGCCTGCGAAGCGCGTGAGCGCAGCAAGGGAACAAACCAGGATTCGTCGACCTGGTCGATCTCGTCGTCTTCGAGCTGGGCATCGTCGAGCGCCATGCGCGCCGCCGCCCAGGCGCGGTCGATCGGATTGCGCAGCGCGAACAGGATGCGCACCTCGGGGAACTGCGCCCGGATCTGCTCGACGTAGCGGGCTTCCAGCACCGCGTACGCCGGCGTCATGTCGCCAAGGCGCTTGCCGGCGACGTCGGCGAACTTGCGGCGGTAGCCGTCGATGTCATCCGGCCGCTTGCCGCGCTGCACCCAGTCCCAGTAATGCGCCTCCTTGCCGGCGGGAAACAGGACCTCCGGATGCGGCACCAGCTGGCTGTGCAGCCAGCTGGTGCCGGCCTTCTGGGCGCCGATGCAGAGAAAATCAAGCATGGCGCTCGACGCTCATCAGCGCGGTTCGACGTACCACCATTTGCCGCCGTCGCGCACCCAGGTCTCGACGACGCGGCTGAAGGTTTCGAACGTCGTGCCGGGCGCGCCGCCCTCAGCTTCGAAATACAGCAGCACGACGACCTTGGCCGAGTCCGGCGTCGCGGGATCGATTTCGGTCTTGTAGATCTCGACCCGCTTGCGCTTGAGCTGCGCCGCGTACTGGTTCTTCAGGTGCACCAGGTCGTAGGTCTGGCGATAGGCCGGCGACGCGAACTCGTACACGGCATCGAAATTGACCGCGATGATCGCGTCCCAGCGCGCGAGGACGCGCTTCTCGATCTTCTTCTGATCGGCGGCGATCCGGGCCACAGGATCCGTTTCGCCGAACACGGCACAGCCTGGCAGCGCGATCGCGCACAGCAGGGCCGACAACGCAAGAAAGAAATTACGGATTCGCATCGATTCTCCTGATCACCCGGCAGGGTGAAGGTAAGCGGTTCGGGAACAGCACGCAGCAGACCTGCGCGCTGCACCGGAAGTTCAGGACGGTTTACGGCGTCCCTTGAGTCGCCGGCTGCGATTCGGTCGGTGCCTGGAGCGTCTCCAGCACCCCGCGCAGCGCGGTCAGATCGACCTTCGTCGGGTCGGGATAGGCCAACGAGCGCTGCTTGTTGATCGCCGCGGTGACGATATCGGTACGGATCTGCTCGACCAGCTTGTCGTGAACTTCCTCGTAGCCAAGCTGGCGCGACGGATCGATTTCGAGCAGGCGCACGATATGCGCGCCGAACTGCGTCTTGAATGCGTCGCTGAAATCGCCGACCTTGGCCAGGTCGAACACCGTGTCTTCGAACGCCGGCGGCGTTTCCTTGTTCTGCTCGATCCATTTCTCGATGACGCCGCCGTTCTTGGCAGATGCGGCATCGGCCGAATTTTCCTTGGCGAGCTGCGCGAAATCGCCGCCCGCCATCAATTTCTTGTGCACCGCCCTGGCCTGATCGATGGCCGGCGGACGCTTGTCGCAGGGGCAATCCCCCGTCGAACTCTTGAACAGCATGTGCGCGACCTTGCGCCGCTCCGGCGTGCGTAACTTGTCCTTCTGCTGCGTGTAACGCTCGCGCGCCAGCGTCTCGACCTGGCTCATGTCCACGGTCTTCTTGGCGTTCTCCAGCACCGCGCTGGCCAGAATCCGGCGACGCGTATCCTCGAGCTGGCGCTGGATCCGCGGCTCCTGGTCGAGCCCGAGCCGCTGCGCTTCGCGCATCAGCGCACTGTCTGAATGGACATCGAGCACGCGGTCGATCAGCAGCTTGTCCTCGGAGGCGAGCTGCTTGAGCTCCTTGGGATCGCGGTTCGCGAAGTAGTTGCGGTAGTCGTCGGTGGTCAGCGACAGCTGGTCGGACTGGCTGATGACCTTGGCGTCGGACCCGGCGGCCGCCGCCTGCGCCCCTAAGCAGAGGAGGAAGACGGGAAGAATCAGCTTGCCCACATGACTTACTTTCATGGAATACGGATGCAATGAACGGAAGCAATGGATAGAAAAACGCCGACGGGGCTACCGTCGGCGCAGGGTACTTCAGTTTGCTGATTACGGCGGCCCGCGAATGCGGGCCGCCGGTCAGTTCACAGATTAACGCACGTAGCCGTGATCGATGCTGCTGGCGAAGTTCTTCGTCACATCACCGAAGTTACGCTGCTTGAGCATGAAGCCGGTGATCGGCAGGCCACGCGTGACCGTGCCACCCACCAACGGACCCAGGTCCGCATCAGCTTCGGCGTCGAGCGCGATGAACATCCAGCCGGCTTCCGCGGTCAGCGGAGCGGTGTCGACGTTGACCGAGTGCACCGGATCGATCGCCGTGCCACCGTTGAAGGTGATCACGTTGGCTTCGAAGCACAGCGAGTCGGTGTCGAGGGTCGGCGGCGGAGCCGGCGACACGATGACGCCCGGATCGAGCGGGACGATCGTCTGCTCGGCGCGGTCGAAGAACACGAAGCCGATCGTGTTGCAGGACGAAGCCGAAGAGCGATCAGCCGGGACGAGCTGCGCGAACGGACGCACGAACGGAGGATACGGCGCTTCTTCGCAGTCAAACGTCAGCGCGTTGGCGTCGTCGGTGTCGAAGTCGACGCCATCAGCGCCACCGTCGAGGTCCGTCGTCGTGCAGGCGTCCGGACGACCGAAGGTCGGGACGACCGCGTTGGTCTCGCTCAGCGTCATGCCGAACTGCGGGCCACGACCCTGGTCGACGTAGAAGCTCTTCGTCGGCAGCGTCACGATCCAGTCGGTCGACACGCCCAGCGCGCTGTTGCTGGACCACTCGTTCAGCACAGCGGAGTTCTGCAGCGTCGCCGACACGGCGTCGACACCACGCGGACGTGCATCGGAGGCCACGGTCGCACCGACCGACGTACGCGCGTCAAGCGTGTTGAGCTCGTCGCTGAACCAGGCGCCGGTCGCCGGGAAGGCGTCGTTCAGGCTCGGCTCCAAGAACGGATACTGAGTCTGCGCCGTCACGAGGTTGTTGCAGGACTCGCCGTTCACGTTCGGCGTGGCACCGTCCGAGGTGTCGTTCGGCGACCACTCGGTCGGACCGACGATGCCGTTCGAACGGAAGTCGCCACGGGTCGTCACGCACAGCTTGTCATCGAGCGGCTGCCACGAACCATCCGGGATACCAAAACCGAGCGGGTTGAAGAAGTTCGCCCAGGTCGTGGTGTTGCTGCCCGCTTCCGTGCCACGGGCGCCGTTCAACAGGCGGAAGTTGAACTTCAGCGCGTTGATCGGCTCGCCCATCTGGCGGGCGGTGTCGAGGATGTAGCGGTTGCCCGTGTTCGGGTTGGTGGTGACGTTGAACGCCTTGTCGAGGCTCGCGCAGTCGTGCTGCTCGATCGCACGGGCGATGTTGATCGCGCCGGCGAGGCCGGTCGTGTCGTTACCCGTGTTGCTGCTGACGCCCTCGAGGCCCGTGAGGTTCACCGGGAAAGCCGCATCGGCGTAGAAGTTGTCGGCATAACCCATGACGACGAACTCGACATAGCCTTCGCTGAGGCGCTCGATGGCGCCGGCGTTCGGGTTGGCGAACCCAGTGTCGCCGCCCAGACCGCCGTCATCGTTGGTCTGCGTGCCCGTGCCGCCGGAGAAGCCCAGCGGGTTGAGGCGCTGCGGCGTCGTCGCGACGACGCTCGGGATCGTGCAGGTGACCTTGCCCAGATCGTTGGCCTGGTCGGTCGCCGCGAACTCGGCGATGCCGTTGGCGTTCTCGCGGACGATGCCGGTGAAGACGTCGAACGACGACAGCGCGACGTTGAAGTCCAGCACGTCACGGCTGTTGGCGCCTTCGTGGAAACGGACCTTGACGATGATCGGCGAATCGGTCGTGTTGGTGAGGTTGATGAGCGTGGACCAGCCGTCACGCACCGTGTAGAACGGCGCGATAGCGACCTCGCCAACACCACCGGTCGTCAGATTGACGGCCGAAGCATTGGACGAGAGCATCGCCGCGGCAATGGCGGAGAGTGCCACTGTACTGCGAAGTACTTTCATGACTTGAAACTCCCAAAGGATTGATGAACCCGGATGATCGTCCTGGACCGCTGCAGGTGCCGGACGCTTACTGCTTGCTTCTTATAGAACATCCGGCGCGGACTCTACCACAGTCCGTGCGGACTTCTATCCAACCACGAAGGATCGATGAGTAATTGCGATTGAGTCACTGCACCTCCCCACCCACCGTTCGTACTGCAGTTGACCAGCACATCTATCAAGGCCCCGCTGACTACGGCGAGTGCCATTGGCGAAACTACGCTCGCGGTTTTTCAGTGTCAAGAGAATTTGCGTGACATCGCGTACGCCGCGCGAACTGCATCACACAAAGGACTGTCGCGCAGGCTGATGACTCCGAACAGCGACAAGCGGACGCGCGCATACTGGGCGCGGCCTTCGGCCGCGAGTGCCACGCATGCACACGGAAAAGAATTGCGGCCATGGGCCGCTCCTACGAAAAGCGTGCAAGCACAAGTAGCCCGGGCGCAGCCCGGGGTGTATCTGCGCGATCCGTCCCGCGCTGCGCCCGGGCTACGAAATGCGCGTCAGGGACGCGGGCAGACCGTGCACGTCCAGCCGCTCGCGCCATTGCGGGTCAACCCAGCGCGCGCCAAACAGCCAGACGCATGCGGAGCATTACGCGGAAGGCGTCGCCCACTTGATGTTGCAGCCCATGCTCGGCAACTGCTGCGCGTCGGGCGCGCGCCCGGCGAGCACTGCGTCGAGCGCCGCGCGCAGATCCGCGCCCGTGAGCGGAACCTTGTTACCCGGCGAGGAGCCGTCGAGCCGGCCGCGATAGACCAGCTTCAGCGCGCCGTCGAACAGGTACAGGTCCGGCGTGCATGCGGCGCGGTAGTCACGCGCAACCGACTGCGTCTGGTCATACAGATAAGGAAACGGGTAGCCGAGCTGCGCGGCGACGCGCTTCATTTGTGCCGGGCCGTCGTCGGGATAGCGTTCGGCGTCGTTGCTGGAGATCGCGACGAAGGCCGCGCCCCTGGGCTGGTAGTCGCGCGCGACCCGCATGAGCTCGGGATTGACGTGCTTCACATAGGGGCAATGGTTGCAGATGAACATGACCACCGTCGCCTTGTCGGACTTCAGTTCGGACAGGCTCAGGGTCTTGCCCGATACGGCGTCGGTCAGCGTGAACTGCGGAGCCGCGGTGCCCAGCGGCAGCATCGTCGAAGGAGTGAGTGCCATGCGCGATCACCTTAGGAGAGCGGCCCACGGCCGCGATTCCGCACATCATCGCGGCCGTGGGCCGCTCCTACAATGACGCCCGCCGCTGGCCCCCGCTGCCGAGGTTCATTAGAATATCCGTTCATCCGTATGAACAGATGTCGACGCACGGCGATTCGTCCATGCGGCGCTGCCTTGCTGTATTCCCATTTCACCGATGAGTTGAGGTCCACGACGTGAGCCAGGTCCACCACAATTATTTGTTCACTTCCGAGTCCGTTTCCGAAGGCCACCCGGACAAGGTCGCCGACCAGATTTCGGACGCGGTGCTCGACGCGATCCTGCTGCAGGACAAGCGCGCGCGCGTGGCCTGCGAGACGATGGTGAAGACCGGCGTGGCGATCGTCGCCGGCGAGATCACCACCAGCGCCTGGATCGATCTTGAAGCGCTGACGCGCAAGGTCATCACCGACATCGGCTACACCTCGTCGGCAGTGGGCTTCGACGGCGCCACCTGCGGCGTGCTCAACCTGATCGGCAAGCAGTCGCCCGACATCGCGATGGGCGTCGACCGCAAGAAGCCGGAAGAACAAGGCGCGGGCGACCAGGGCCTGATGTTCGGCTACGCGACCAACGAGACCAAGGAGCTGATGCCGGCGCCGATCTACTACTCGCACCGCCTGGTCGAGCAGCAGGCCAAGGTGCGCAAGGCGAAGAAGGGCGGCCTGCCCTGGCTGCGCCCGGACGCGAAGTCGCAGGTCACGCTGCGCTACGAGAACGACGTCGCCGTCGGCATCGACGCGGTCGTGCTCTCCACGCAGCACAACCCGGACGTCAAGCTCAAGAATCTGCGCGAAGCGGTGATGGAAGAGATCATCAAGCCGGTGCTGCCGGCGAAGTGGATCAGCAAGCAGACCAAGTTCCACATCAACCCTACGGGTAATTTTGTGATCGGCGGCCCGGTCGGCGACTGCGGCCTCACCGGCCGCAAGATCATCGTCGACTCCTACGGCGGCTGGGCCCGCCACGGCGGCGGCGCGTTCTCGGGCAAGGATCCGTCCAAGGTCGACCGCTCGGCCGCGTATGCCGCGCGCTACGTCGCCAAGAACATCGTCGCCGCCGGCCTCGCCGACCGCTGCGAGGTGCAGGTGAGCTACGCGATCGGCGTCGCCGAGCCGACGTCGATCATGGTCACGACCTTCGGCACCGGCAAGATCAGCGACCACGCGCTCGACAAGCTGGTGCGCAAGCACTTCGACCTGCGCCCCTACGGCATCAGCAAGATGCTCGACCTCGTGCACCCGATGTACCAGGCCACCGCCGCCTACGGCCACTTCGGCCGCAAGCCCTACGAAGTGACGCTCGCCAACGGCGAAACCTTCACCGCGTTCTCGTGGGAGAAGACCGACAAGGCCGAGGCGCTCGCCGCCGACGCGAAGAAGATGAAGTAGTAGCCCGGACGCAGTCCGGGGTTGCGCCAACAAAGGCCGCCGCAAGGCGGCCTTTGTTTTTGTCACGCGCACATATGTAGCCCGGACGCAGTCCGGGGAGGTGCGCGACCCGGACTGCGTCCGGGCTACTTCAACGCAGAACTGAGACTTTTGCACTCCCCCGCTCAGCGCCCCGAGGAATACGCTGCCGGCATGGTTCAATACCGCCGCAGCAGGATCGCCAATGCGCCGTATTTCCTGACGGTCACGCTTCTCGATCGCCGCGCGTCGACTCTGATCGAACACATTGACGAACTGCGTGCCGCTTTTGCCGAGGCCAAGGTTGCACGCCCATTCGCGACCGGAAGCCATCGTCGTCCTGCCGGATCACTTTCACTGGATCTGCACGCTGCCAGACGGCGACGCGGACTATTCGACACGCATCATGCAGATCAAGCGAACGTTCACGCTGCGCCTGATCGATGGCGGAATCCCGCTGCAACGGAACAGCCGTGGCGAGTACGCACTGTGGCAGCGACGATTCTGGGAGCACACGATTCGCGATGAAACCGACATGCAGCGTCACGTCGATTACATCCACTTCAATCCGGTCAAGCACGGGGTCGCACAGAGCGCGCTCGCATGGCCGCATTCGTCGTTTCATCGGTACGTACGCGACGGCCTGTTGAGTGCCGATTGGGGTGGCGTGAGCGCGAAGACGATTACCGGGCGATTCGGCGAGTGAACAGCTTGTCCCGGGCTGCGCCCGGGCTACGAGAGGTGCAGCCCGGACGCAGTCCGGGAGACCTATATCCTTCCATCCGCATAAGCGGATATACTCGCCGCCTCTTCCGATTCGAAAGCCGCAAACACCCATGAACGCCCAGATCAAACCGTCCGCCAAACAGGACTTCAAGGTCCGCGACCTGTCCCTCGCCGAGTTCGGCCGCAAGCGCGTCCGCATGGCCGAAGAAGAAATGCCCGGTCTGATGTCGATCCGCGCCCAGTACGCGCCGCTGCAGCCGCTCAAGGGCGTGCGCCTGACCGGATCCTTGCACATGACCAAGGAGACGGCGGTACTGCTGGAGACGCTCAAGGCGCTGGGCGCCAACGTGCGCTGGGCTTCGTGCAACATCTTCTCGACCCAGGACGACGCGGCAGCCGCGGTCGCCGCCGCCGGCACGCCGGTGTTCGCGTGGAAGGGCGAGACGCTCGAAGAGTACTGGGACCTGACGCTGGACGCGGTCACGCACACGCTTGCCGACGGCAGCCTCGCCGGCCCGGAACTGGTGGTCGACGACGGCGGCGACGTCACGCTGCTGATCCACAAGGGCTACGAGATGGAGCGCGGCGACACCTGGGTCGACACGCCGTCCGACAACCACGAAGTCAGCGTCATCAAGAACCTCCTGAAGAAGGTCGCCAAGGAGCGCCCGGGGTTCTGGACCAAGGTGGTCAAGGACTGGCGCGGCGTCTCCGAGGAGACGACGACGGGTGTGCACCGCCTTTACCAGATGATGGAAGCGGGCAAGCTGCTGGTGCCGGCGATCAACGTCAACGACTCGGTCACCAAGTCGAAGTTCGACAACCTCTATGGCTGCCGTGAGTCGCTGGCCGACGGCATCAAGCGCGCCACCGACCTGATGATCGCCGGCAAAGTTGCGTTCGTCGCCGGCTACGGCGACGTCGGCAAGGGCTCGGCGCACTCGCTGCGCGGCCTCGGCGCGCGCGTCATCATCTCCGAGATCGATCCCATCAATGCCCTGCAGGCGGCGATGGAAGGCTTCGAAGTCAAGACCATCGACGACGTGCTGCCGTTCGCCGACATCTACGTCACCACGACCGGCAACAAGGACATCATCCGCCTCGATCACATGAAGGCGATGAAGAACAACGCGCTGGTGTGCAACATCGGCCACTTCGACAACGAGATCCAGATGGATCGCCTCAACGCCTCCGGCGCGGTGCGCGACAACATCAAACCGCAGGTCGACCGCTACACCTTCCCCGACAGCGGCCGCTCGATCTACGTGCTCGCCGAGGGCCGCCTGATCAACCTCGGCTGCGCGCACGGCCACCCGGCGTTCGTCATGTCGAACTCGTTCTCGAACCAGACGCTCGCGGCGATGGACCTGTGGAAGAACAAGGATGCGTATCAGAAGACGGTCTACCGCCTGCCGAAGAAGCTCGACGAGGAAGTCGCGCGCCTGCACCTGGCGCAGATCGGCGTGAAGCTGACCACGCTCACCGCCGAGCAGGCCGCGTACCTGGGCGTGCCGGTCGAAGGGCCGTACAAGCCCGAGCACTACCGCTACTGAGGCGATCCGTAGCCCGGGCGCAGCCCGGGGCATCGTGACCCTGCCCCGGACTGCGTCCGGGCTACGACAACTCCCCATGAACGCGCAACAGATCCATTTCTCCTTCGAACTGTTCCCGCCGCGCACGCCGGCGGGCGCCGCGAAACTGCCCGCGGTCGTCGCCCAGCTGGCGGCGGTGCAGCCGGCGTTCTTCTCGGTGACCTACGGCGCCGGCGGCTCGGAGCAGCAGGGCACCTACGAGACGGTGATGCGGGTCGTCGACGACACCGGCATCGAGGCTGCGCCGCACCTGACCTGCGTCGGTTCGACGCGCGCGAACATCGCCGCGCTGCTGCAGCAGTACCGCGACAGCGGTATCACGCGCATTGTCGCGCTGCGCGGCGATCTGCCGGCGACGGCGGTGTCGAGCGAGGCGCCGGGCGAGTTCCGCTACGCCAATGAGCTGGTCAGCTTCATCCGCGAGACGCACGGCGATCATTTCAAGCTCGAAGTCGCGGCGTACCCGGAGATGCACCCGCAGGCGCCGAGTCCCGACGCCGATTTCGAGAATTTCCGCCGCAAGGTCGAGGCCGGCGCCGACGGCGCGGTGACGCAGTACTTCTACACCGCCGACGCCTATTTCGATTTCCTCGAACGCTGCGCCCGCGCCGGCATCACGATCCCCGTCGTGGCCGGCATCATGCCGATCACCAACTTTGCGCAGCTGACGCGCTTTTCCGCCGCCTGCGGCGCCGACATTCCGCGCTGGATCCGTCTGCGCCTGGAACAGCTGCAGGACGACAAGCAGGCCCTGCTCGACTTCGGCCTCGACGTCGTCACGCGCCTGAGCCGCACGCTGCTCGACAACGGCGCGCCCGGCCTGCACTTCTACACGCTCAACCAGGCCGAGCCGACGCTGCGCCTGTGGAAGAACCTGGGGCTGCCGACGCCGTTGCCGTTGTAGGAGCGGCCCATGGCCGCGATGCGGGGTGCGCGCCGCACGACAAAGAATCGCGGCCATGGGCCGCTCCTACAGCGCTCCGATCAGCGCGCGCAGTTTGCCCAGAAACTCTTCGTCGGCGCGCAATACCTGCTGGGTCGTCGCGACGATGCGGCCTTCGCGGTCGAGCAGGGTCACGATCGACGAGTGATTGAATTCGCCGTCGCCCAGTTCGCGATACTGGATGTCGAGCACCGCGGCGATGCCGCGCACGTCCGCAGCTTCGGGGCGGGTGAAGCGCCAGCGCTGCAGGTCGGCGTGATGACGCTCGGCCAGCTCGCCCAGTTTTTCCGGCGTGTCGTGCTTCGGGTCGATGCTGATCATCAGCACGCGCAGCCGGTCGCGCTGCGCCGGCTCCAGCCGGTTCTCCAGGCGCCGCATCGCGGCGATCAGGGTCGGACAGGCGTTCGGGCAGGACGCATAGAACATGCTGATCAGGACCGGCTCGCCACGAAACACGTCGAGCCCGGAGACGCGACCGGACTGGTCAGTCAGCTGCGCCTGCAGCTGGTAGATCGAATCCGCCGGCGGCTCGGCCGCGACGGCGAGGATCGGCATGCACAGGGCGGCAAGGAATGCGGCGATCGTCGTGCGTCGTTTCATCTGGATTCTCCGTCGGCGTCGCGTGCGCAGCGGAACCCCAGCGTGGCGGTCGTGTAGGACGCCTTGAGGCTGGAGAGCATCGCCACGCGCATCAGCACCGCGTATTGATCCTTCTGCTCCATCGTCACCGCGCCGCTGCCGCAGAACTTGAGCAGATCCGGATCATCGCCCTGATCGCGGTTGTCGGCGCTGACCATCAGGCTGCCGGCGTCGTCGACCCATTCCCACACCAGCCCGTGCAGATCGCGCACGCCGTAGACGTTGGCCGGCGACTGTCCGACGGCGGGCAGCAGCTCATCCGCAGGCTGCGCGTACCAGTCGAGCAGGCGCTGGCGCCACGCCGGGTCGGCGCGCGCGTCGCGCCGCGTCGCATCGGCCGCGGCGGCGTATTCCCACTCGTGCCAGGTCGGCAGCCGCCCACCCTGCGCGGCACAGTACGCACGCGCGGCAAACCAGCTGACCTGCGTCACCGGCTGCTGCGCCTGCGCCGGCGTGGGGGTTTCGGCGTCGGGCCAGTGCGCGAGATAGCGGGTGTCCGCGAACAGCGGCGCGACGCGGCCGCGACGCCAGGCCGGCTGTGCGCGCACGAACGCGGCGAACTGCGCGTTGGTCACCGGTGTGATCGCAAGATCAAATGCGCGCACGTCGGCCGCCGTGACGCCAGGCTGCGGCGCGATCACCGACTCGAAGCGCCCCGCCGGGATCGGACGGAAGTCGTTGGCGATGGCGTCGGCAAAGGCGGCGGCGCCCAGCTGCGCCGCCGCCAGCCCGAATGCCGCCGCAAGCCAGCGTGCGCGGTTCATCATGCGCAGTTGATCAATGGGCCGCGCCTTGCGGCCGCTGGGTCGTCGCGCGCACCTTGGCGACCTCCTCCGGGCTCACCGCCGGACCCTGGTTACCCCAGCTGTTGGTCACGTAGCTCAGGATGTTGGCGACCTCGTCGTCGTTGAGCTGGCTCATCGGCGGCATCACCGAGGTGAAATCCTTGCCGTTGACGGTGACCTTGCCGGACAAGCCGTTGAGCACGACGGTGATCGCGCGCGTCTTGTCCGCCATCAGGAAGTCCGACTTCGCCAGCGGTGGGAACACGTCGGGCAGGCCTTCGCCGTTGGCCTGGTGGCAGACCGAGCAGGTGCCGTTGTACAGCGAGCCGCCAGCCTTGATCTGCTGCTCCTTGGTCAGCGTCCCGCTGGCCGCCGCCTGCGAAGCCTCGGACACCGATGCGAGGCTGACCGCCTTGTCGCCGAGGTAGGTGTTGTCGACTTCCTTGCCGGAGTAGATCGACTTGTCCTCGGCGCCGTCGACTTTCAGGATTGCCAGCGCGCCCTTGTTGAAGGCGCGGAAGATCGAGTGGTCGACCAGCACGTAGCTGCCGGGCACTTCGAGACGGAACTCGGTGATCGCCGCGCCGCCGGCCGGGATCAGCGTGGTCTGCACGTTCTCCTGGAAGCGCGTGCCGCCCTCGAACCAGAGCTTGTCGAAGATCTCGCCGATGACGTGGAAGCTCGACACCAGGTTGGGGCCGCCGTTGCCGACGTACAGCCGCACCGTCTCGCCGACATTGGCCTTGAGCGCGTTCGCGCCCACGAGTGCGCTCTCGGCGCCGTTGAACAGGACGTAGGTCGGGTTCTCGTCGATCGCCTTCTGCATGTCGAAGGCCTGGTAGCCCTTCTCGCGGTACTTGCCGACGGTGTAGTAGTCGCCCTGCACGACGTAGTACTCGCGGTCGACCTTGGACAGGCCTTCGGGCGGCTCGACCAGGATCAGGCCGTACATGCCGTTGGCGACGTGCATGCCCACCGGCGCCGTTGCGCAGTGGTAGATGAAGAGGCCCTGGTTCAGCGCCTTGAACGTGAACTGCGATTCGTGGCCCGGCGCGGTGAAGCTCGACGCCGCGCCGCCGCCCGGCCCGGTGACGCCGTGCAGGTCGATGTTGTGCGGCATCTTCGAATCGGGATGATTCTTGAGGTGGAACTCGACGGTGTCGCCCTGGCGGATGCGGATGAAGCTGCCCGGCACGGTGCCGCCGAAGGTCCAGAACGTGTACTTCACGCCCTCGGAGATCTCCATGTCGAGCTCACGCACTTCGAGATCGACGATCACCTTCGCCGGATGCTTGCGGTTGACCGGCGGCGGCACGTTCGGCGGGCTGGTCAGCACCGCCTTGATCGGTTCGCCCTGCGGCGGTCCGAAGTCGCCCCTGGCAGAGCCGCCGGTGTCCTGGGTCGCCTGCGCAGCGCTCACGGCCGCCCCCGCGGCATGGGGCTGCTCGCCGTTGCACGCCGACAGTGCGGCAAGGACCGCCAGCGCAAGCGCCGTCCCGCGCAAACCATTGATGGGTTTCATCGCCAAGCTCCTTGGTTCTAATTAGCCCTGCGACGGTATGGTCTCACGCCCTCCGCATCACTGACCTGCATCAATCACCGCAGCACGAGCCGCATCGCGCCCAGCGGATCGTGGCTGCGCGCGACCGACACGATGAACAGAAAAACGAGCACCGCAGCGACAAATGCCCCTGCGCGTTGGCGGCGCGTGCGGCCACGCTTGAGCGCGAGCGAGCCGAGCGCGATATAAGCCAGCAGCGCCAGCACCTTGACCGTCAGCCAGTCGTGCACAAACGGGTATTGGCGAATCGTCCAGGCGAGGGCAACCGCGCTCGCAAGCAGGCCGGTGTCGATGGCATGCGGCAGCCAGCGCCACAGCCGCCACTGCGCGGCGCGCGCTTCGGTCAGCATGAACATCCCGCGCAGCAGAAACAGGCTGCCGCTGAGGATGACGCAGCCGATGTGGATTGCGCGCAGCGAGAGGTAGTCCATCGCGTCCTCGGATTGGGTGCCGGCATTGTCCACATCCCGGGGCGTCGGCGCAGCCAGGACGGGCGTGGCCGTTGACCCGGACTCGAACCCCATTCACGCTACGCGGCCGCATGAGTCCGTCCACGCTGCTGCATTTTCTCGACTTCGCCGGCGTCGCCGTGTTCGCGGTGTCCGGCGCGCTGGCGGCCGGGCGCAAGTCGCTCGATCTGCTCGGCGTCGTCGTCATCGCGATCGTGACCTCGATCGGCGGCGGCACGCTGCGCGATCTGCTGCTCGACCGCACCGCGTTCTGGATCGCCGATCCGCGCTACCTGGTGACGATCATCGGCGCGGCCCTGTTCACGGTCGTTTATGTGCGCTTCCGGCGCCCACCGGACGCGTTGCTGCAGCTGGCCGACGCGCTTGGCCTTGCGCTGTTTTCGATTGCCGGCGCGCAGATCGCCGAATCGAGCGGC
>JBAZXW010000019.1:0-86733 GCA_041659605.1 Sinimarinibacterium sp.
AGGCAAAGCGGTATGAGGGCGGTCGGAAGTACGTGGCTTGCCCTAGCGTTTGAGAGCTTGGTGGCTAACAAGGCGCTCCAGTGCGACGTCCTCGCCTTCGGCGAGGCCGCGCCTGAGCGCCGGCGTTGGGCGCCCGGGGGAGAGTGAGCATGTCTATGGTGGATATCTACAGCCACGTCTTCCCGCTGACCGCGGGGCCGGAGCGCTTCGAAAACGGTGTCTATAGAACGATCATTACGCAGGTTGCGGGCACGGCTTTCTCTATTGGTCGTGGCATCTTCTTAACCGCCGCGCACGTTGCTCATAACACTTCTGAGCATCAGCGCAGGTTGGGTTACGTGGACAAGGACAAGAACTTGATTGGCGTCTTAGTCCAAGACGCTGAAGTTCTTGATGGCTTAGACATAGCGCTTCTTCGCGTACCTGAACTCCCAGCCGCGCCTCCGTTTCGCTGGGCGTCACATGATCTAGCTCGCCTAGAACAGGTCTTTGCCGCCGGTTATCCGTTCGCGCTAGACAACGAAGCGATGGTTGTTTCGGCGCGAGCCTTTATAGGTCATGTGTCCGGAGTTCGTACCTTTTCTAAGTTGGCGCTTGCCCCGCAGGTCTACGAACTGACCTTTCAATGTGCGCGAGGTCTATCGGGTGCACCGCTCTGCATCTGGGGTAAGCGCCCTGATGTAGCAGGCGTTGTTATAGGAAACCAGTCCACTGAGATGAACGTCTTCACAGATCGTGAAGAGATCGTAGAAGGAACAACCACCATTGTTCAACGCTACGAGGCAATGCAACTGGGGGTCGCAGTCTCGTCTACCGCCATACTCGCACTTCACTCAAAGCTACTTGGAACTACCATCGGCGCACATCTTTCGGCGCAAGGGCTAGTCGCGTGAGCGGGGCGCCCAACAAACGGGTTAAGGGGATGTGCCCGCTTCGCGGGCACATCCCCTTAACCTGGTGTTGGACGTAACAGATGAAAGCAACAGTCTGCGCGAGCTGTGGCGACGTAGCGACAGATACTGAACAGCTGCGTGCCTACAGCGAAGCTGGAGGCTACTTGTGTCGTAGATGCGCCGGGCGCATGGAGTCGATGGAGATTACTCCGGAGGAACTGCAGCAGAAGAAGGCCGCGTCTAGAAACTCCAAATGGGAGGGTCGTCTGTGTGTACTGCTCGAAGCACTGTGCCTGGTCCTCATTGTCGCTTTCGGGTTCCGAAAGTAACGTGTACTGAGCGCCCGGGGACATGGGTAACAAAATAATCGCCAGACATCGGTAACGTCGTCCCTGCCGCGGAGGTCGCCATGAAGTACTACTCAGTGGCTGAATTGAACGTGACGGACCGTGCCTGGGTGAAGGCCTATGTCGCGCGGGTCACGCCCATGGTCGAGCGTCACGGTGGCCGCTATCTAGCGCGGACACCGAACGTGGAGGTGCTGGAAGGTGATCCAGCGCGACCGCAGGTTTTCCTGATCATCGAGTGGCCGTCGCGAGACGCGGCGCAGGCGTTCTACGAATCGGAGGAATACCGGCCGTTTCGCGATGCCCGCATCGCCGGGTCGCAAGGGCGGTTCGTGCTGGTGGCTGGTGAGGACATCAACCAGGTGGCCCGGATGTGAGCGCGGTGCCTTCCGATCGCTCCGAGCAGGTGCCGGTGATCGTCTGCGAATCCGGGCGACTGCGCGTGCGGCGAATGGTCCTGGACGATGGCGAGTTCCTGCTGCGGCAACTGAATGAGCCGTCGTGGCATCGGCATATTGGCGACCGCGGCGTCCGTAACCTCGACGACGCGCGTCGCTACATCGAGACGAAGACGTTCGAGCAGTACCGGACGCTGGGCTACGGCATGAACGTGGTGGAGCTGCGGGCATCCGGCGAACCCGTCGGCGTCTGCGGACTGGTGAAGCGCGCGTACCTGGATTGCCCGGACGTCGGCTTTGCGCTGCTCGAGGCGCACTGGGGCCAGGGCTACGCCGTCGAGGCGGCGGCTGCCGTGGTGGCACACGCACATGACGCGCTCGACTTTGTCCGGCTGGCGGCGATTACGACGCTGACGAATGAGGCTTCGGGCCAAGTCCTGGTCAAGCTGGGCTTTCGTCTCGAGGACGAACGCTTGCGGACCCCGGAGGGTGAGAATTTGAATCTCTACTTCAGGCGCCGTGAACACGCGTCGGCCGATCGGGCCGGCATGCTGGGAGGGAAGGAATGACGCAGCCCGTCTACGCGTTGAACCTGTTCGACATTGCGAACAAGGATGAATACCTGGCGTACTCACGACGGTCCGCCCGCGAGGTGGCCGCGCACGGCGGGCGCGTCGTGGCGCTCGGCAAGTTCCGGGAGGCGGCGACCGGCGACATTGCGCCGCGGCGGGTTCTGATCCTGGTGGAGTGGGCGTCGAAGGCGGCGTTCGACAGCTACTGCAGCGATCCCGCGTTGAAGGATCTGCATCCGCACCGCGTCAACGGCACGCGCAATTACATCTGGCACCTGTTCGACAAGCTTGATGATCTGCGGCCGATCCTCAAGGATGCTGAGCTGCACCAGGGGAGCTCGCCGTGATCGAACAACTGTGGAACGACAACCTGGTGTGGCGCATTTTCGCGCTGCCGATGGACTGGCGGCTGTGGGTGATCTGGCTGATGGTCGTCAACAGCGCGTGCTTCCTGTTCCTGTCGCAGAAGGCCGCGCGTATCGTCGCTGTCGTCTGGATCGGCAACGTCGTGACGATGATGACGATGTACTGGCTGTTCGGGTACGTGCGCCTGCTCGGGTTGTCGCACGTGCTCTGGTGGACGCCGCTGTTCCTGTGGCTGGTGCCGTGGCTGCGGCGGGAGCGGCCGGCGGGCGCTTTCGCGATGTGGTTGTACCTGCTCGTCGCGTCCGATCTGGCTTCGCTGGCAATCGACTATGTCGACGTCGTGCGCTACATCTTGGGCGACCGGACACCGGCTTAGCGGAGGACGCATGACGGTTCATCTCGATCATCTGCTGGTGCCATCCCGCAACAAGCTCGCCGCGGCGAAGCAGCTGGCCGAGCTGCTCGGCGTGTCATGGTCGGAGACGGGCGTCGGGCCATTCGCGCCGGTGTTCGTCAACGATGAACTGACGTTCGATTTCGACGAATGGCCCGACCCGATTCCGCTGATTCACTACTGCTTCCGCGTCGACGCGGATGAGTTCGATTCGATTCTGTCGCGTCTGCAGGCGGCGGGCATCGCGTATCGCAGCGCGGTGCGCGGGCCGGTCGACTATCAGATTGACACCGCGCACGGCGGTCGCATCGTCTACTGGAACGAGCCGGACGGCCATCAGTGGGAAATGCTGACGGTCAGCTACGCGCGACAGATGTCGTGAAGGTGCGCGATATCAAACCCGTCGTTCAGGGAGAAGTTTCCGGTTGCGGCATCGCCAGCGTTGCAGCGCTCGCCGGCGTGAGCTACGCGCAGTCGCAGGCCGCTGCAAATGAATTGGGCATCTTCGCGGAGGACCAGCGGCTGTGGTCGGAGACCTATCACGTGCGTGCTCTGCTGCGGCACTTCGGCCTGGGCGCGTCGGCGACGGAGCTGCCGTTCCGGTCGTGGGAGTCGTTGCCTTCGACCGCGTTGCTCGCGACGAAGTGGCATCTGGAGCGCGGGCGGCCGTTCTGGCACTGGGCGGTGTTCTGGCGTGGGCCTGAAGGCGCGGTCGTGCTGGATTCCAAGAAGGCATTGCGAAGCCACGTGCGGACCGACTTCTGGCGCATCCGGCCCAAGTGGTTCATCGAGGTGCACCTGCCGCAGGCGAACTGAACGCCGCGGGTGGAGCAGGTCAGCGTGCTTCGACGCTCTGAACTGTCGAGGTCTGTGCACGCGGCCAGTAGGCGGCGCGCAGCTGGGCGATGGTTCCCGCGCCTTCGGTGAACACGAACAGCCACAGCACCGGCGGTCCGCCCATGCCGACGATGAACCAGACCAGCACGAGGGCGACGTACAGCCGCGCCCAGCCGTCGATCACCGCCAGCAGTCCGACCGGGTGCAGCAGTCGCGCGACGACCCAGACGCTGACCAGCGCGCCGGTGAGGCAGACGAACAGGAGCTGGATGGGCTCGAATGCAGGCGCGGTCGCGCTGCCGCCGATCAGGCCGTTGAGCCAGTACAGTGTGGCGATGAACTTGGGCGCCAGCGGCGGCAGGGCGAGCATCCAGGTCACGGCGGAATCGAGCCAGGCCCAGAAGCGGACCGTGCGGGCGGGGATGTGGTCGTAGCGCATGAAGGGCGAGCATGCGCGGATTCGCGCGCGCTCGCCAGAACGGCCCGCCGATCCTCGCGAGGCTCAGGAACCGCGGCGCCGCCGCAGATGTCGAAGCCAACACACCCGTGCAACGCGATGGAGGTGCGGCGATGAACGGAATGCACGGATGCGCTGCCTGCATGTTGCTGGTATCGGTCGCTTACGAAGTGGCGGCGCAGTCGCCCGAGGTGGTGCAGCCGGCGCCGGAAGTGGTGCAGCCGCCGCCTGCGCTGATCATGCGGATCGAGCCGGTGCGGCCGTCTACCGAGCCGGTCTTCATCCCGACCGAACCCGTGACACCGTCGACGGAGCCGGTGCTCATCCCCACCGAGCCGGTGCTGCCGGTCGCACGGCCCGCGCCGCCGCAGCCGGCTCGTAAGTCGCGCTGACCCCGCTGACGGCGACACGCGTCGCCGTCCATCCGCGCAGCGGCGCCGACTGCGGTCGCCGCGCTTGTCAGCGTTGTGCCCGGCGTTCATTCTTGGTTCACACCATTGCGGCCCCCGGCGACGGATGCCGGTATGCCGCATGGCGTTTTCCGCGCCTGAAGATTGGCGCAGTGGGGCACGCGAACCCGACCACCGGACCGCGATCGGTCCGGATGTGCTGCGCGCGTCCTTGACGACCATGGATGGCCGCACGCCCGATGTCCCGCACTTTTTCGCGTTTCACACTTGTCTGCGTGTGTGTTCTCGCCGCGCTGTCCGCAGCCTGTTCGGGTGGCGGCGGTGCGGACGGCGCAGCATCCGAAGCACCGGCCGACTCGCCGATACCGCAGCCCACGCCAGCATCGCCCGACACAGAGGACGATGGCGGCGACGGCAGCGCCGCGCTGACGGAGCCCTGCAACCTCCCGCATCGCTCCGAGGTCGTCGTTGCCGACGCCGCGGCCTTGCGCACCGCCTTGTCCGATGCCCGCGCGGGAACACTGATCCGGCTCGCGCCGGGGATTTATGCTGGCCGCTACACGGTTGAGGCGTCCGGAACGGCGGACGATCCGATCGTCGTCTGTGGCGGCCGCGACAGCGTGCTCGATGGCGGCAGCGTTCAGACCGGCTATGTCTTCCATTTCAAGAACGTCAGCCACTGGGTGCTCTCGGGGCTGACGATCACTCGCGGCAAGAACGGCGTGATGCTCGACGCGTCGAGCGACAATCTGCTCACCGGGCTGGCGATCCACGACGTCGGTCAGAGCGCGGTGCATTTCCGCCGAAACAGCAGCGACAACGTGCTGTCGTATTCGGCGATTCGCGACACCGGCCTGTACGAGCCGGGCTACGGCGAGGGCGTCTACATCGGCAGCGCGGTCGGCAACTGGGCGGAGGTGATGGGCGCGGCCGACACGCCTGACCGGAGCGATCGCAACCGCGTGCTGAACAACACGATCGGTCCCGGCGTCGCCGCCGAGCACGTCGACGTCAAGGAGGGCACGAGCGACGGTCTGCTGCGCGGAAACGTCTTCGACGGGACCGGTCTTTCGGGCGTGAACTCCGGAGATTCCTGGGTCGACGTCAAGGGCAACGGCTATCGGATCGCGGCCAACACCGGCCGCGCCGCGCTGCGCGACGGCTTCCAGCTGCACGTGCGCGTCGGCGGCTGGGGCCGCGACAATGTGTTCGAAGACAACATTGCCCGGGTCGATGCCGACGGCTATGGCTTCGCGCTCGATCGCGGCGGTGTCGGCAACGTCGTGCGCTGCGACAACATCGTCGAGCGCGCCGGTGCCGGCTACGCCGACGTGGCCTGCACGCCTTAGGGGCTCGGGTCTGGGATAGAGTGGAGCCTGCATTTCATGCGGAAATGGGACGCCATGAATTCACAATCGCCATTCGTCATCGCAGCCGCCGTCGCGGTCTGTAGTGTGTTGTCGGCGGCACAAGCCGGAGATGCGGTACCGCTGTCGGCAGATGAGCTGGCGCGCTGTGCGAGCCAGGTCCAGCAGTTGCGCACGGAATCCGCACGCCTCCTCGGCGACAACGCGCGGCTCGATGTGCAGCGTGCCAGCATTTTCGATCGGCGGCGCCAGATCGATGCCGAGGCGGCGGCGCAGAGTCGCGACGATCTGGCAAAGGGGATGGGGCTGAGCGAGCGGCGCCAGGGCTTGAACGCCGAGGTGACCTCGTTCAATGCCCGGATCGACCAGATCCGCCGCGACATCGCGGCCATCAACCAAACCAAGCTCGATTACGAGCAGTCCTGTGCGCAGCGCCCGTACCGTCGGCGCGATCTCGAACAGTTGCCGCAGGCGGCGCAGGACGCGATGCGCGCGGGGCTCGCGGACGTCGAGGTTCCGTATATCGAGAATGCCACGACCGTATCGACCGAGGCGGCGGGCGGGAAGTGAACTTGGGCGTGATTATCGATGAGTCTCAGTTCATCCCCGTTCGTGTCGAGTAGTCGCGAAGCGACGTATCGAGACACACCTGCGGTCCCGTCGATACGCCGCGCTGCGCACGGCTACTCGGGGCGAGCGGTTGAGGCTTGTGCATGAGGAGCGACGCGCATGGCTGCGAATCACATCGAGGGCGGTTGTTTCTGCGGCGCGGTTCGCTACTGCGCAACGCAGGCGCCGCTGGGCAGCATGATCTGTCATTGCCGCACCTGCCGGCGCGTGGCGGGATCGCCGGTGGTGGCGTGGCTGACCTTTGCGGGCAGCGAGTTTGCGTTCACGCACGGAGTGCCCGCCGAGCTGCAATCGTCCAAGGGCGTGCGTCGCAGGTTCTGCGCCGCCTGCGGTACGCCACTGACCTACGAGAACGAGACGAGCCCCGGCGAGATCGATGTGACCACCTGCACGCTGCACGACCCCGAAGCGTTTCCACCGACGCATCATTCGTGGATGAAGCACGACCTGACGTGGGTGAGGTTCGGGGATGAGTTGCCGGGCTTTCCGCAGTCGCGGGCGGACGGGTAGTCGGGGAGAGCAGAATCAGACGGGCAGAGGTTCGTAGCCGTACCAGCGACGCTGCTCGTAATCGAACAGCTTGCAGCGGCGGAAGGTGTCGAACAGGCCGACCCAGGTGAATTTGTATTCGTGGATGTAGCGGGCGTAGTGCGCCTTGATGTCGGCGTAGGCCTGCGGCAGGCGGTAGTAGGGGATGTGCGGATTCACGTGGTGGGGGACGTGGATCATGATGTTGTGCGTGAGATTTTCCATCAGCCACGAGAAGCGCACGACGGTGCTGCAGTACAGCTGTGCGATCGCCGGGCTCCATTGATCGCGCTGGACGAAGAACGGGATGTCCGGGTGCGTGTGGTGCAGGTAGATGAACAGCGCGATGAAGTAGTTGAACACGATGAACGGCAGAACGACCGCGCAGAACACGCCGGCGATGCCGCCGCCGTACATCCAGGCCAGCGCGGACGCCACGAGCGCGAACACCAGCGTCAGCCATTTGTTGTTGCGCATGCGCGTGCGCTCCTCCGGGGTCTGGCCGGGATTGAAGCGCACCATGCGTGCCCACCAGACGTGGATCAGGTAGTGCAGGGCGCAGCCCCACGGCGTGCGCTCGACGCGGTACAGCGCGCGCCGGGCGGGCGGCGCGGCGGCGTATTCCTCCGGTGTCCACGGCCGCCAGATCCAGTCAATCGTCGACAGCGAAGTGAAGCCGTGGTGCACGCGGTTGTGGCCGAATGCCCACAGCCGGTACATGTTCAGCGACGGCAGCATCGCCAGCGTGCCGAACAGCTCCGCGGTGTTGCGGTTCGCGAACAGCGCGCCGTGCGCGGCATCGTGCGCCCAGACAAACAGGAAGGCGACGCAGCAGCCGGCGCCCAGACCCGCGAGCAGCTTGAGCCAGAGCGCATCGGCGGCGAGCGCAACCGCAATGCAGACGGTGTAGAGCGCGAAATCCAGCGCCAGCGGACCGAAGGTGCGCAGCGGTGAGCGCTGTTCGCAGACCGCGCTGATGTGCGCGCGGACTTCGCGCAGGCTGGTGTCGCGCAGCTCGGCGAGCGCTTGCGCCTCGGCGGCGGATGTGGGGGCGGGTGCTGCGACGGTCATGGCGGACATGCGGATTCCGGGACGGGCGGCAAGAGCGCACCGACGATCCGGAACGCCTGCGACGAGAATTGCGGAGCGGTCGGGCGCGCGGGTTGACCTGGATCAATGCGCCGACCGCTGCAGTCGCAATGATCGGGTGCGTCCGTGAATTGCGTGTTACATCAACCCATGTGCGAACTGTTTGCGATGTCGAGCCGCTTGCCGGCAACGGTGCGCTACTCGTTTGCCGAGTTCTCGCGGCGCGGCGGCGGGACGGCGCCGCATGCGGACGGTTGGGGCATCGGCTATTACGTCGATCGCGACGTGCGCGTGATCCGCGAAGCCGAGCCTGCCGTCGCGAGTTCCTGTGCGCGCCTGCTGAATGAGGCGCCGTTCGCCAGCGATCTGGTCATCTCGCACATCCGCCTGGCGACCGTCGGTGCGCGGCTGCTGCGCAACACACAGCCGTTCCAGCGCGAGCTGGGGGGCCGCGTGCATCTGTTCGCGCACAACGGCAAGCTCGATGTCGGCGCCTTGCGGCCGATGCTGCACGGGGACGGTCATCGCCCGGTTGGCGAGACGGATTCGGAACTGGCGTTCTGTGTGCTGCTGCAGCGCTTGCGCGCGCTCTGGATGGCCGCCGATGCGGTGCCTGAGCTGGCTGCGCGTCTGGCCGTCGTGACCGCGCTGGCCGCGCAGCTGCGAGCGCTTGGGCCGGCGAATTTTCTCTACACGGACGGCGATGCGCTGTTCGTCCACGCGCACCGGCGCACGCAGGCGCCGGGACGGATCGAGCCGCCGGGTCTGCACGTGCTCGAGCGGCACTGTCCGCTGCAAATGGCGCGGCTCGAAGTACCGGGCCTGGAAATCGACGCGACCGAGACCGGCGCACAGGACGTCGTGCTCGTCGCCAGCGTGCCGTTGACGCCCGAGGACGGCTGGCGTCCGCTCGCGGAAGGCGAGGTGCTGGCGATCCGCAGCGGGCGCGTGATCGTCGTGTAGCCCGGGTGGAACCCGGGGATTCGTGCATCGTCTCCCGGGCTGCGCCCGGGCTACGCCGTCAGTTCGTTGACGACTTCGACCAGAGGTTCGCGCCAGTGCCGACCGCTGCCGATCAGCGCCCAGGTCGAGGTCTTGTCGAGCACGCTGTAGGCCGGGCGCTTCGCAGGCGTCGGATAGTCCTGCGTACGGATCGGCAGGATCGTCGCCGGTGTCTTGGGCAGGCGCGGAGCGGCGAAGTCGCGGACGGCGCAGGCGAGGTCGTACCAGCTCGCGGCGCCAGCATCGGAGTAGTGATAGGTGCCGGCCGGCGCGCTTCTCGCGAGCAAGGCCCACAGCGCGCTTGCCAGCGAGGCCGCCGAGGTCGGAGTACCGATCTGGTCGGCGACGACGCGCAGCTCGGGCTTCTCCTGCATCAGGCGCAGCATCGTCTTGACGAAGTTGCTCCCATGCGCCGAATAGACCCAGCCGGTGCGTACGATCAGCGCCGACTCGCCGGCCGTTTCGCGCACGGCAAGCTCGCCGTCGAGTTTGCTGGCGCCGTAGACACCCAGCGGCTGCGTCGGGTCGTCCGGCAGATAGGGCGAGGACTTGCGGCCGTCGAACACGAAATCGGTGGACACATGCAGCAGGCGCGCGCCAATGCGCTGCGCGGCCTGCGCAAGATGGCGGCTGCCGTCGCGATTGATGCGAAAAGCCGCGTCGCGCTCCGACTCGGCGCGATCGACCGCGGTGTAGGCGGCGCAGTTGATGATCGCGTCCGGGCGCAGTTCGTCGACGATGCGGCGAACGGCGGCTTCGTCGCCGATGTCGAGCTGTGCGCGGTCTACCGTGGTCAGCGCGATGCCGGCCGGGCAGTTCAGCGCAACTTCGGTGCCGAGCTGGCCGCGCGCACCGGTGACGAGGACGGTTTTCATGCGGCGCGGTGCCTGGCTCCCTCTCCCCCACGCATGTGGGGGAGAGGGGGAGTCTTCGACGCTCGCGATCTGTGATCCATGACGTAGTCGCCGACTGCGTCGGCGCCCCTCACCCCAACCCTCTCCCCACTGACGTGGGGCGAGGGAGCATTTTCTCGAAGTGTCACGCGAACACCTGCGCGTCCTTCAGCAGCGGCGCATTCGTATCCTTGCCGGACAGCAGCGGTTGTATGCCGGCGAGCGGCCATTCGATGCCGATCGCGGGATCGTTCCAGCGGATGCCGCGGTCATGCTCCGGCGAGTAGTAGGCGGTGACCTTGTAGATCACATCCGCCGTGTCCGAAGTGACGACGAAACCGTGGGCGAAGCCGGGCGGCACCCAAAGCTGGCGCTTGTTGTCGGCGGACAGCGTGACGCCGACCCATTTGCCGAAGGTTTTCGATCCGCGGCGGATGTCGACGGCGACGTCGTAGATCTCGCCGCTGACGACGCGGACGAGCTTGCCCTGTGCCATCGGCGGCAGCTGGTAGTGCAGGCCGCGCAGCACGCCGCGCGCAGAGCGCGAGTGGTTGTCCTGCACCATCGGTTCGCTGCAGCCGGTCAGCTCGGCGAAGCGGCGTGCATGAAAGCTTTCGAGGAAGAAGCCGCGATCGTCGCCGAAGACCTTCGGTTCGAGGACGACGACGCCGGCGATGTCGGTCGGTGTAGCGTTCATCAGAAGATCTTTTCTTCGAGCATGCGCAGCAGGTAGGTGCCGTAGCCGCTCTTCAGCAGCGGTGCCGCGAGCCGGCGCAGCTGCTCGGCGTCGATGAAGCCACCGCGGTAGGCGACTTCCTCGGGGCAGGCAATCTTGAGGCCCTGGCGCTTTTCCAGCGTCTGGATGAAGGTGCCGGCGTCGAGCAGCGAGTCGTGCGTGCCGGTGTCGAGCCAGGCCATGCCGCGGCCCATCAGCTCCACCTGCAGCGCCGCGCGTTCCAGGTACAGGCGGTTGAGGTCGGTGATTTCCAGCTCGCCGCGCGGCGACGGACGGATCTGCTTGGCCAGTGCGACGACATCGGCGTCGTAGAAGTACAGGCCGGTAACGGCGTAGCGCGACTTCGGCTGCGCCGGCTTCTCCTCAATGGACACCACCTTGCCGTCATTGCCGAACTCGACGACGCCGTAGCGTTCCGGATCGGTGACCGGGTACGCGAACACGGTGGCGCCGTCACGGCGCGTCGCCGCGCGCTTGAGCGCGGGGCCCAGATCGTGACCGTAAAAGAGGTTGTCGCCGAGCACCAGCGCGCAAGCGTCGCCGCCGATGAAGGTCTCGCCGATCAGGAAGGCTTGCGCCAGCCCGTCGGGGCTCGGCTGCACCGCGTACGACAGCGAGATGCCCCACTGCCGGCCATCGCCGAGCAAGGCCTCGAAGCGCGGCGTGTCCTGCGACGTCGAGATGATCAGGATGTCGCGGATGCCCGCCAGCATCAGCGTCGTCAGCGGGTAGTAGATCATCGGCTTGTCGTACACCGGCAGCAGCTGCTTCGACACCGCCTGCGTGACCGGGTACAGGCGCGTGCCGCTGCCGCCCGCGAGAATGATCCCCTTCATCGCGGATTCCTGTAGGAGCGGCCCATGGCCGCGATTTTGCGGCGCACCGAGAAGGATCGCGGCCATGGGCCGCTCCTACAAGCGCTTGTCATCCGGCTTTCCTCCCCAGTCCGAGCCGCTGGCGGGCGTAGCCGCGATCCTGCACGGTCTTGCACCACGCCTGGTTGTGCAGGTACCACTGCACGGTCTTGCGGATGCCGGTCTCGAAGGTCTCACTCGGCGTCCAGCCCAGCTCGCGCTCGATCTTGCCGGCGTCGATCGCGTAACGCAGATCGTGGCCCTTGCGGTCCTCGACGAAGGTCACCAGGCCGCGGTGCGGCCGGTGCGGCGAGTCTGGTCGCAGCTCGTCGAGCAGCACGCACAGGTGCTCGACGATGTCGAGATTGCGCTTCTCGTTGTGGCCGCCGATGTTGTACTGCTCGCCGATGCGACCGCGCTCGAACACGACCTGCAGCGCGCGCGCGTGATCTTCGACATAGAGCCAGTCGCGCACGTTGGCGCCGGTGCCGTAGACCGGCAGCGGTTTGCCTTCGACGGCGTTGAGAATCATCAGCGGGATCAGCTTCTCGGGAAACTGATACGGGCCGTAGTTGTTCGAGCAGTTGGTGATGACGACCGGCAGGCCGTAGGTGTGGTGCCAGGCGCGCGCCAGCTGATCCGAGCCGGCCTTGCTCGCCGAATAGGGGGAGTTCGGCGCGTAGGGCGTGGTCTCGGTGAAGAGTCCGGTTTCACCGAGCGTGCCGTAGACCTCGTCGGTCGACACGTGGTGGAAGCGGAACGCGGTGCGCGCCGGTGAGTCGAGCTTCTGCCAGTACGCCAGCGCGGCTTCAAGCAGGCGGAAGCTGCCGACGATATTGGTGTGGATGAATTCCGCCGGGCCGTCGATCGAGCGGTCGACGTGCGATTCGGCCGCGAGGTGAATCACGCCATCGGGCCGGTGCGTTTCGAACAGTCGCGCCATCGCGACCGTATCGCAGATGTCGGCTTTCTCGAAACGGTAACGCGCGTTCCTGGGCGCGTCTTCGAGCGACTCCAGGCTGGCGGCGTAGGTCAGCTTGTCGACGTTGACGATCTGCGCGTCGCTGTGGCGCAGCAGGTGGCGGATCAGCGCGGAACCGATGAAGCCGGCGCCGCCGGTGATGAGCAGGGTCTTGGCCATGCGGGACGCGTCGCCAACGGATGGGGATCAGGTCTGCGCGGGCCTGGGCCGACGCGGCAGCAAGTCGGAGACGGCATCGATCAGGTGAATGGTGCCGGCGAGCAGGTTGCCGGTGGCCAGCGGATCGGCTTCGCCGTCGAGTTCGCGCACGACGCCACCGGCCTCCTGGACCAGCACAATGCCGGCGGCCATATCCCAGGGCTTGAGGTTCAGTTCCCAGAAGCCTTCGAGACGCCCGCCGGCGACGTAGGCCAGATCGAGCGAGGCCGCTCCGGCGCGACGCACGCCGGCGGTATGCGTGGCGACGTTGCGCATCATCGGCAGATAGCGGTCGAGGTATTCCTCGCGCAGCGGCACGCCGGTGCCGATCAGGGCTTGCGATAGCTCCTTGCAGGCGCTGACGCGCAGCTTGCGATTGTTGACCGTCGCACCCTGACCGCGGCTGGCGCAGTACAGATCCTGGGTTGAGGGCGCATAGATCACGCCGTGTTCGAGGCGGCCCTTGACCTGGATGCCGATCGAAACCGCGAAATGCGGGATGCGGTGCAGGAAATTGGTGGTGCCGTCGAGCGGGTCGACGATCCAGGTCACGTCCGACGCGCCGCGTGCGCCGTCCTGTGCCCCGGATTCTTCGGCGAGGACCGCGTGGTCGGGATAGGCCTTGCGGATCGTGCGGATGATCTCCGCCTCCGCGCCCAGGTCGACCTGGGTGACGAAATCGTTGCGGCTCTTGCGCTCGACCTGGAGCTGATCGGCTCGGTCGTAGTTGCGCATGATGAAATTGCCGGCCGAACGTGCGGCCATCACGGCGATATTGACCAGCGGATGCATAACAGGCCGGAACTTTGGAAGGAGCGGGGAAAACGAAGGCCATAGAATATCACGATGACATCCCCTGACCTTCTTGCGCGCATCCGCATCGTGCTCGTGTCCACGCAGCATCCGGGCAACATCGGCGCCAGTGCGCGCGCGATGCTGACCATGGGCCTGACCGATCTCGTCCTGGTCAAGCCCGACCGCTTTCCCCATCCGCAGGCCCGCGCCACGGCAACCCATGCAGTGGACGTGCTCGAACGCGCGCGGGTTGTGTCGAGCCTGGATGAAGCGGTTGCCGACTGCGGCTGGGTCGTGGCGCTGTCGGCGCGTCCGCGCACGCTCGGCGACGAGCCGCTGCGGCCCTGGCAGGCTGCCGAGCGCGCACTGGCCGTTGCCGAGGAGGCGCCGGTCGCCTTTGTCTTCGGCTGCGAGCGCACCGGCCTGCTCAACGAGGAAATCGAGCGCTGCCACGCCACGACGCTGATCCCGACCAATCCCGACTTCAGCTCGCTGAACCTTTCGCAGGCGGTGCAGATCATCGCTTACGAGCTGCGGCGCACGGCCTGCCCGGAACAGGTCGAGATGTCCGCGAAAAAGAAGGACCCCTGGTTGCACGAACGGTATGGACCGCCGGCGGCCGCGGACATCGAGCGCTTCTACGAACACCTGGAGCGGATCCTGCTGTCGACCGGCTTTCTCGATCCGGCCAATCCGCGCGTGCTGATGCGGCGGCTGCGCACTTATTTCAACCGCTCGGCACCGGATCGCAACGAACTCAATATCTTGCGCGGCATCCTGACCTCGTTCGAGCGCCCGAAGAACCGCCGCATCCCGCTCACGCCGGACGGCGAATGAGCCGCCGCGACGCCAATTCGGACCATATCGGTCTACAATGTATTCGCATCACTTTCGAATCCAGTTTCCACCCACCCGAGTCCGTCGATGCTAGCCCGCATGCGTGAAGACATCGCCAGCGTTTTCCAGCGCGACCCCGCCGCGCGCAACAACTGGGAAGTGCTGACCTGTTATCCGGGTCTGCACGCGGTCTGGGCGCATCGCGTCAGCCACTGGTTGTGGACGCACGGTTTGCGCTGGCCGGCGCGCCTGAACTCCAACATCGCGCGGCTCGTCACCGGCATCGAGATCCATCCGGGGGCGCAGATCGGCAAGCGCTTCTTCATCGATCACGGCATGGGCGTTGTGATCGGCGAGACTGCGGAGATCGGCGATGACGTGACGCTGTACCAGGGCGTGACGCTGGGCGGCACCAGCTGGAACAAGGGCAAGCGTCATCCAACGCTGGCCAACAACGTCGTCGTCGGCGCTGGCGCCAAGGTGCTCGGGCCGTTCACGGTCGGCGAGGGCGCGCGCATTGGCTCGAACGCGGTCGTCGTCAAGGAAGTGCCGCCGGGCGCGACCGCGATCGGCATCCCCGCACGCATCGTGCGCGAGACGGCGCCGACCGAATCGATGAAGGCGATGGCGCAGAAGCTCGGCTTCGACGCCTACGGCCTGTCGCGCGACATGCCGGATCCGGTCGCCAACGCTTTCGCGGCGACGCTCGAACACATCCAGCAGCTCGACGCCCGCGTGGTGCAGCTCTGCGCCGCGCTGCATCGGCTCGACGCTCAGATGCCGGAGAACGGCCTGCCGCGCCTGGAATTGCCTGAGTTCTGCGCCGACAAGGACGACGCGAAGACGGGTTAGATCATGCCGGTCTACCTCGACCATAACGCCACCACGCGCCTCGATCCGCGCGTGCTCGAGGCGATGCTGCCGTACTTGAGCGGGCCGTACGGCAATGCGTCCTCGTTGCACCGCTTCGGCCGCGCCGCGCGCGACGCGGTCGAGCGCGCGCGCGAGCAGGTCGCGCGCCTGGTGAACTGCCAGCCGGGCGAAGTGATCTGGACTTCCGGCGGTACCGAGTCGAACAACCTCGCGATCAAGGGCGTCGCCGCGGGGGTGACGCCCACCCGCGTTCTCTACGGTGCGACCGAGCATCCGGCGGTGATGGAAGCAGCCGAGACCCTGAAGGCGTCGGGCTGGGCGGTCGAGCCGATCGCGGTGGACGCCAGCGGACGCGTCGACTGGCCGCGATTTGAAGCGCAGTTGCTCACTGGACCAGTGCGCCTGGCGGCGCTGATGCGCGCCAACAACGAGACCGGCGTGATCCAGGACGTCGCGCGCGCGGCGGCGCTGGTGCATGCGGCCGGGGCTTGGCTGCACGTCGATGCCGTGCAGGCGGCGGGCAAGATTGCGGTGGACTTCGTGGCCCTGGGCGCGGATCTGATGAGCCTGTCGAGCCACAAGCTGTACGGGCCCAAGGGCATCGGCGCGCTGATCCGCAAGAGCGAGGTCGAGCTGGCGCCGCTGCATCACGGCGGACCGCAGGAGAAGGGCTTGCGCGGCGGCACCGAGAACATGGCGGCGATCGTCGGCTTCGGGCACGCGGCCGAGCTGGCGCAACAGGAGCTCGAGGCGCGGGCCGTGCCCGCGCTGCGGCTGCGCGACCGGCTCGAAGCGGGTCTGCGCACGCTGCGCGGCGTGCGTATCTTCGGCGCCGGCGTCGAGCGTCTACCGAATACCGTGCAGTTCGCGCTGGCGGGCTACGACGGCGAAGCCTTGCTGATGCAGCTCGACCGCAAGGGTTTCGCGGTGTCGAGCGGATCCGCCTGTTCGAGCGGCAAGGGCGAGCCCAGCCACGTGCTGCTTGGCATGGGCTACGCACCCGAGGTGGCGCGCGGCGCGATTCGCGTCAGCCTCGGCCGTGATAACACCGAAGCCGAGATTGACGGCTTCCTGGCCGCCTTGTCGGCGCTGGTGCCGGCATGATTTACCTCGACTACGCGGCGACGACGCCGCTGGACCCGGCGGTCCGCGCGGCGATGCTGCCCTGGCTCGACGAAGTGTCGGGCTTTGGCAATCCGGCCTCCGATCATCTGCCCGGTCGCCGCGCGCGCGCAGCCGTCGAGGCGGCGCGGGCCCAGGTCGCGCAGCTGATCGGCGCACAGGCCGAAGAGATCGTCTGGACTTCGGGCGCGACGGAGTCGAACAACCTCGCGATCAAGGGCGCGCTGGAATTCCGCGGCGCGGCCGGCGCGCACATCGTGACCAGCCGCATCGAGCACAAGTCGGTGCTGGACACCTGCCGGCATCTGGAGTCCAAGGGCGTGCGCGTCGGCTGGCTCGGTCCGGATCGCGACGGGCGGATCACGGCCGAGCAGGTGCTGGCCGCGCTGCGACCGGAAACGGTGCTGGTCTCCTTGATGTGGGTGAACAACGAAACCGGCACGATCAACCCGGTGGTCGAGCTGGCGCCGCAGCTGCGTGAGCGCGGCATCCTGTTCCACGTCGACGCCGTGCAGGCAGCCGGCAAGCTGCCGGTGAATATGGCCGACGTGCCAATCGACCTGCTGTCGCTGACGGCCCACAAGTTCTACGGCCCCAAGGGCATCGGCGCGCTGTTCGTGCGCAAGCGACCACGTGCGCGGCTGGCGCCGCAGATGCACGGCGGCGGACACGAACAAGGCATGCGCTCGGGCACGCTGGCGACGCATCAGATCGTCGGCATGGGCGCCGCCGCGGCGCTGGCCGGCGAGCGCCTGGCAGACGAGCGCCCGAGCGGCGATGGCGCGCGCATCGCCGTCTTGCGCGACCGCCTGTGGCAGGCCCTAGGCGGCTTGCCCGACGTGCTGCGAAACGGCGATGCGACGCGCACGGTGCCGCACATCCTCAATCTGAGTTTTGCCGGTGTCGAAGGCGAAAGTCTGCGCGCCCGGCTGCCGGGCCTGGCGATATCCAGTGGTTCGGCCTGCTCCGCGGCGACGCGCGAGCCTTCGTACGTGCTGCGCGCGCTGGGCCGCGACGACGAGCTGGCCGGCGCCTCGTTGCGCTTCTCGTTGGGGCGCAACACGACCGCCGCCGAAGTCGACGCGGCGGCCGCGCAGATGATTGAGGCGGTGGAGTTTCTGCGGGCTCTATCCCGTGGGGATTCTGCCTGTATTGAAAGTCCGCGCCATGGACGGCGCAGCGCTGTGCAGGACATAGGCGACGTGTACCCGTTGTCGGTGTGGGCCCGGTTCTCGAATCCGGCGCACGGCGGATGTCTGCAAGGCGCCGCGGTGCGGGTGGCGCGCGCCACCACGCCGGCGTCGCGCGCAGAGATGGAGCTGTCGCTGAAGCCGGGGGCGCCGCTCGAAGCCCGCTTCCGCGCCTATGGCTGTCCGTACACGCTGGCGGTCGGCGAGTGGCTGGCCGAGGTCCTCGAACGCGATGGGCTCCCTGTGCTGCGGCGGATCGATGCGGCCGCGATCCGTTCGGCGCTTGAAATTCCCGAGGAGCGGGCCCATTGTGCCCTCATGGGCGAGGACGTGGTCCATAGCCTGTTGTCACAGATCGAATCGACGTCATGAGTATCCAATTGACCGAGCGGGCGGCATACCGCATCCAGCAGCAGCTGCAGCAGCGCGGCAGCGGCGTGGGTCTGCGCGTCGGCATCCGCAAGTCGGGTTGTTCAGGCAACGCCTATACGCTCGACTATGCCGAAGCGGTCGGCGCGAATGATCAGGTCTACGAACAGCACGGCGCGCGCGTGGTGGTCGATCGCGCGCATCTGGCGCTTCTGGAGGGCATGACCCTGGATTTCCAGAAGCAGGGGCTCAACGAGTCCTTCAAGTTCCTGAATCCCAACGCGGCGGCGTACTGCGGCTGCGGCGAAAGCTTCACGACCGCCACGGCTGACGAAGACGGGAGCTGAGCGGTCTTCCGCCACGCGGCAATGATTGCCGCGGTGCAGCAGCGACCGCTATAATTGCCTGATTTCATTGGGTCTGCCGGAAAAGCCGGCGGGCTTCATTTTTCTTTTGTATTTGAAGGAGTTCCGCAGTGTCGGTTGAACGCACCCTCTCCATCCTCAAGCCGGACGTCGTTGCCAAGAATCAGGTCGGCGGTGTCATTTCGTACATCGAGAAAGCCGGACTGCAGGTCATCGCCGCGCGCATGCAGCAACTCACGCAGGCCGAAGCGGAGGGCTTCTACGCGGTCCACCGCGCGCGTCCGTTCTTCGGCGACCTGGTGAAGTTCATGACCAGCGGCCCGGTCATGATCATGGTGCTCGAAGGCGAAAATGCGGTCGCCACCTATCGCGACATCATGGGCGCCACCGATCCGAAGAAGGCTGCGCCGGGCACGATCCGCGCGGACTTCGCGTCGTCGATCGACGAGAACGCCTGCCACGGATCGGACAGCCTCGACAACGCCATGAACGAGATCGCGTACTTTTTCCGCGCGACCGAACTCTGCGCGCGCACGCGCTGAGCACCGGAGAACACAGACATGAACCGGGATATGCAGGCGGCGGTGGACGGGGGCGCTGACGCCACCCGTCGTCCCACGCCCGCGTCCCGGGTCAATCTGTTCGGCCTCGACCGCGAGCAGTTGCGCGCGTCGTTCGCGGCGATGGGGGAAAAGCCCTATCGCGCCGACCAGGTCATGCAGTGGATCTATCGCCGCGGCAAGGACAGTTTCGACGAGATGTCGAACATCTCGAAGGATCTGCGCGAGCGGCTCGTGGCGCATTTCGAGATCCGCACACCGGAGTTGATCACCGAGCAGGTGTCACAGGACGGGACGCGCAAGTGGGTGCTGCGGCTCGACGGCGGCAACGCGATCGAGACCGTCTACATTCCCGAGGAAGGCCGCGCGACGCTGTGCATCAGCTCGCAGGTCGGCTGCGCGATGGACTGCTCGTTCTGCTCGACCGCGCAGCAGGGCCTCAACCGCAACATGACGACCGCGGAAGTCATCGCCCAGGTCTGGTTCGCCGCGCGCACGCTCGGCGGCGACTTCCAGAACGAGCGGGTGATCTCCAACATCGTTTTCATGGGCATGGGCGAGCCGCTGGCGAACTACAACGCGGTGCTGCCGGCGATCCGCATCCTGCTCGACGACTTCGGCTTCGGCTTGTCGAAGCGCCGCGTCACCGTGTCGACTTCCGGGCTGGTGCCGTTCATCGACCGCCTGCGCGAGGACGTCGACACCGCGCTCGCAGTCTCGCTGCACGCGCCGGACGATGCGCTGCGCAACGAGCTGGTGCCGATCAACCGCAAGTATCCGATCGCGGACCTGCTCGACGCCTGCCGCCGCTACACCGCCGGCAAGGACCGCAAGACACACATCGTCTACGAGTACGTGATGCTCGACGGCGTCAACGATCACCCCGAGCATGCGCGTGCGCTGGCAAAGCTGCTCGGCGGCATGGCGGCCAAGGTCAACCTGATTCCGTTCAACCCGTTCCCGCAGACGGCCTATCGGCGCTCGAAGCCGGAGACGATCCAGGCCTTCGCCAAGATCCTGCGCGACAAGCACATCCTGACGACCACGCGCCGTACCCGCGGCGACGACATCGATGCCGCATGCGGCCAGCTGGTGGGCCGCGTGCAGTCGCGGCAGAAGAACCGGCTCGGCAACCGGATCGGCGACGTCCCCGTCGTCGCGTCATGAGCAGACCGTTGCCATTTGCGCTGCTGCTGGCGCTGGGCCTGATGGCCTGCGCGTCGGAGCAGACGCGCTCGGAAAACCGCAATGCGGCGCGCGTGAACACGCAGCTGGGCATCAACTATGCCGAGCGTGGGCAGTACGACATTGCGCTGGAGAAGCTGAACCGCGCGATCAAGCAGGACGAAAAGCTCGCCTCCGCGCACGCGGCCATGGCTTTCGTCTACCAGAAAACCGGCGACGCCGAGAGAGCGGAACGCCACTACCGCCTGGCGCTGGAACTCGACGTCGAAGACCCGTCGCTGAAAAACAACTTCGGCGTCTTTCTGTGCGGACAGCTGCGCAACGAGGAGGCCGAACGGTACTTCCTCGAAGCCGCGCGCAATCCGCGTTATGCGACGCCCGAGGCGGCATGGACCAACGCCGGACTGTGCGCGAAGTCCTCCGACCTCGACAAGGCCGCGAAGTATCTGCGCGAAGCGCTTGGGCTGCGCCCGGATTCGCGCGAGGCGTTGGCGCAGATGGCAATCATCAGCTACGAGAAGGCCGAGTATCTGAGCGCACGTGCCTTCCTGCAGCGCTATAACCTGAAGGCCTCGGCCACGGCCGAGTTGCTGTATGTCGCCACGCGCACGGAAGCGGAACTGGGCGACATGGCCGCGGCCCGGCAGTACGAGCAGCGCCTCAAGCTGGAATTCCCGGAGTCCGAAGAGGCTGCCTCTTCGAACCAGAGCACGAAATGACGACCGATACGCCGGATCCCGCATCCACCGACGAATCCGCAACCAACGCCGCCCCCGTTCCGGAGCCGAGGCCGGGTCCTGGCGCGCTGATCCGCGAGGCGCGACAGCGTGCGCGCCTGTCGCTGGAGGACATGGCGGCGCACACCAAGCTGGCGCGGCAGACGCTTGATGCGCTCGAGCGCGACGACTACAAGGCGCTCCTGGAGCCGGTCTACGTACGCGGCTATTACCGCAAGTGCGCCAAAGTGCTGGACATGGATGAAGGCGCGCTGATCGCCGCGTACGAAGCGCGCGTCGCGCCCAGGCAGCCGGAGGCGCCCTCCAAGCTGCGCCTGGCTTCTGGCACCGAGCTGGGTTCGTCGAGCCGGCTGCCGGTGGCGATGGCGGTGTTCGCCGCGGTGGTCGCGATCGTCGTCTGCGGTTTCATCTGGCTCGCGCGCGATGGCCAGGACAGCTACCCCGTGTTCCGCGATGCCATCGTCAGCGAAACGCCGATGCCGACGGCACCGCCGGTTGCGCCGCAGCCGGTCGCTGTGGACGCGGCCGCACCCGAAGCGGCCGCCGCGACGCCGGCCGCGGACGCCGCCGGTCCCGATGCGACGCCGGGCCCTGGCGTCGCTTCCGCTGCCACGGCCGTGGTACGACTGCGTTTCCGCCAGACCTCCTGGGTGCGCGTGGACGATGCGGCCGGCAAGGTGCTGATCAACCAGACCCAGGCGGCAGGTACCGAGCAGACGGTCAACGGCGTGACGCCGCTGAACATCTACCTGGGCAACGCACCGGGTGTCGAAGTGGAGTACGACGGCAAGGCGGTCGATATCCGGTCCTACGTCCGCGACAGCAACACCGCGCGCTTCAGCCTGCCGGCGCCCTGAGGCCAACGGAAGGGCGGCAGCCATGGCCATGACCAGTCACCATCAGATCGCACGCCGCGTGTCGCGGCAGTTGCGCGTCGGCCGCGTCGCGATCGGCGGCGGCGCGCCGGTGGCGGTGCAGACGATGACCAACACCGACACCGAGGACGTCGCCTCGACGGTCGCGCAGGTCAAGGCCTGCGTGAAGGCGGGCGCGGATATCGTGCGCGTGTCGGTGCCGACGCTCAAAGCCGCCGAGGCCTTTGGCGAGATCAAGAAGCAGGTCGGTTACGTGCCGTTGATCGCGGACATCCACTTCAACTACAAGTGCGCGCTCGCGGCCGCCGCGGCCGGCGCCGACTGCCTGCGCATCAACCCGGGCAATATCGGCGGCGACCGCAAGGTGGCCGAAGTGGTGGCCTGCGCCAAGCATCACGGCATTCCGATCCGCATCGGTGTGAACGCCGGATCGCTCGAAGCGGATCTGCAGGAAAAGTACGGCGAGCCGAACGCCGACGCGCTGGTCGAATCGGCGCTGCGCCACATCGACATCCTCAAGCGCCACAACTTCGAGGACTTCAAGGTTTCGCTCAAGGCCAGCGAGATCTTCATGACCGTGTTCGCGTACCGCAAGCTGGCGACGCTGATCGACCAGCCGCTGCACCTGGGCATCACCGAGGCGGGCGGCGCGCGCGCCGGTGCGGTCAAGTCGGCGGTCGGCCTGGGCATGCTGCTCGCCGACGGCATCGGCGACACCATCCGTATCTCGCTCGCCGCCGATCCGGTGGAAGAGGTCAAGGTCGGCTGGGACCTGCTCAAGTGTCTGCACCTGCGCCACCGCGGCATCAACCTGGTCGCGTGCCCGTCGTGCTCGCGGCAGAACTTCGACGTGATCAAGGCGGTGACGGAGCTGGAATCGCGCTTTGACGACATCGACGAGCCGCTCGACGTTGCCGTGATCGGCTGCGTCGTCAATGGGCCGGGCGAGGCACGCGAAGCGGCGATCGGCATCGCCGGCGGCTATCCGAATTCGATCTTTGTCGACGGCAAGATCCAGCACAAGGTGCACAACGACGAGCTGGTCGAAGTGCTCGAAAAGCTGGTGCGCGAGAAGATTGCCCAGCGCAAGGCCGCGAGGACCACATCGTGATCGCGATGTTGCGTAGGGCGGCCCTTGGCCGCCGACGGGCAAGGCCCAGCCTGCAAGTCGCCCCGGCAGCATGAACCCGGCCCATGAGTAGATTCCAGTCCGTCCGCGGCTTCAACGACATCCTGCCGCCCGACACCGCGCTCTGGCAGCACCTGCATGCCGTCGCGACGCGCACTTTCGCGGCCTACGGCTATGGCGAGATCCGCCTGCCGCTGCTGGAGCACACCTCGTTGTTCGCGCGTTCGATCGGCGAGGTCACCGACATCGTCGAGAAGGAGATGTTCACCTTCCAGGACCGCGAGGGCGACAGCCTGACGCTGCGCCCGGAAGGCACCGCGAGCACGGTCCGCGCGGGCCTGGAGCATGGCCTGCTGCACAACCAGCAGCAGCGTCTCTGGTATGCAGGGCCGATGTTCCGCCACGAGCGGCCGCAGGCCGGGCGTTACCGCCAGTTCCACCAACTCGGCGCCGAGGCCTACGGCATGACCGGGCCGGACGTCGATCTCGAGGTCATCGCGCTGTCGGCGCGGCTGATGCGCAATCTCGGCATCGGCGGTCTGACGCTCGAACTCAATTCGCTGGGCAGCTCGGAGGCGCGGACCGCCTATCGGGCGGCGCTCGTTGCGTTCTTGGAGCGCCACGAAGCCGGCCTCGACGCCGACTCGAAGCGGCGTTTGCACAGCAACCCCTTGCGTGTTCTGGATTCCAAGTCGCCGCAGACCCAGGAAATCCTGCGCGACGCACCGACGATGCTCGACGCGCTGGATGCCGAATCGCGCACCCATTTCGAGACACTGCAGCAGGGACTGCGCGATCTGGACATCGCCTACACGCTCAATCCGCGCTTGGTCCGCGGCCTCGACTATTACGGGCGCACCGTGTTCGAGTGGACCACCGATCAGCTCGGTGCCCAGGGCACGGTCTGTGCCGGCGGGCGCTACGACGGCCTGGTCGAGCAGCTGGGCGGCTCGCCGACCCCGGCGGTGGGCTGGGCCAGCGGCGTCGAGCGCCTGCTGCTGCTGATGCGGGCCCAAGGCATCACCGCGCCGGATGCGGCGGCCCATGCCTACGTCTGTGCGCTGGGCGACGCGGCGCAGCGCGAGGCGATGCGTTTGTCCGAGCGCTTGCGCGACCAGTTCCCGGCGCTGCGGCTGATCGTCAACGCAGGTGGCGGCAAGCTCGCGGCCCAGCTCAAGCGCGCCGACCGCAGCGGGGCGAGCCTGGCGCTGATCCTCGGCGACAACGAAGTGGCGGCGGCGAGCGTTCAAGTAAAATTGCTGCGCACCGGGGCCGCCGGTCCCAACGAATCCTCATCAGGCCCACAAGAGATGCTGCCGTGGACGGAACTGCCGCGGCGGCTCGCGGGTCTGCTGAACGCATGAAAACAGGAAGATCTCAACAGTGACGACACATTACGAAGACGAAGCCCAGGCCGAACGACTCAAGACCTGGTGGAAGGAGAACTGGATGGCGCTGGCCGGCGGCCTGGCGATCGGCCTGGCCGCGATTTTCGGCTGGGAGGGCTGGGGCAAGTACCAGAGCCAGCGCGCGGAAAAGGCTTCGCGCATGTACGAGGATCTGAAGCTGGCGATCGCCGACGCGCGCCGCGACGAAGCGGCCAGCATCGGTGACGCGCTGATCAAGGAGCACGGCGGCAGTCCGTATGCGTCGGACGCCGCGCTCTACCTGGCTGCCGACGCGGTCAAGGCCGGAACGCTGGATCAGGCGCTGAGCCGCCTGCAGTGGGTGCGCGAGCATGGCGCGGATGATGGCTTGCGCCAGCTGGCGCGCCTGCGCGAGGCACGCGTGCTGTGGCAGCAAGGACAGATCGATCCCGCGCTGGCCCTGCTGGATGGCGTCAAGGGCCCCGAGTTCGTGAGTCTCGTCGAGGAACTGCGCGGCGATATTCGCCTCGCCCAGGGCGACCGCGGCGCGGCGCGCGCGGCGTACGAAAAGGCGCTTGCGGCGATCGGCGAAGAGGACCCTGCGCTGCGTAGCGGCTTGCAGCGCAAGATCGACGATCTGGCCGACGTGGTGCAGTCGTGATGCGCCAGCTTGCGCTGCTCTTCGCGGCCGCGACGCTGGCGGCCTGCTCCAGCGACGGCAAGGTGCGCGAACCGGCCGAGCTGCAGGACATCGTCAGTCCGCAGCTGCAGCCGTCGGTGGCTTGGCGCGCGAACATCGGGTCGGGCAGCGACGGGCTTCACGGCGAACTCGAAGCGGCGATCGCTGAAGACGCGGTGTACGCCGCGGATGTCGATGGCCGCGTCTATGCGCTCGATCCCAAGAACGGCGAGCGTATCTGGCAGGTGGAAACCGGCGTCCGCGTCATTTCCGGGCCGACGGTCTCCGGCAATGCCGTGCTTGTCGGCACGATGGAAGGCGAGATCATCGCGCTCAAGCGCGCCGACGGCACGCAATACTGGCGCACGACGATTTCCAGCGAGGCCCTGGCGCCGCCCGTCAGCGACGGCACGCTGGTGCTCGCTCGCGCCGGCGACGGCCGTGTATACGGTCTGTCCGCGGTCAGCGGCGCGCGCGTCTGGATCTTCGATCGCGGCGTGCCCAATCTCACCCTGCGCGGCCTCGGCGCGCCGGTCGTTGCCGGCAGCGCGGCTTTCGTCGGCATGGACAACGGGCGCGTCGCCGCACTGCGCATGCTCGACGGCCAGCCGATCTGGGAACAGCTGATCGCGGCGCCGACCGGACGCAACGAGCTCGAGCGTCTCAACGACGTCGACGCAGCGCTCCTGTTCGACGACGGCGACCTTTTCGCCGCGAGTTTCGGCGGCGAGCTGGCGCGCGTCGACGGCGACACCGGGCAGGTGCTGTGGCGGCGCACGGTCAAGAGCTACAACGGCTTTGCCCGCATCGGCGACCTCGTGGTCACGACCGACGAGGCCGGTGTCGTCTGGGCGCTGGACGCGAATTCCGGCGCCGCGGCGTGGAAGAACGAGGATCTGAAGTATCGGCGCCTGTCGGCGCCCGCGGCGTTCCAGGGACGCCTGGTCGTCGGCGACTTCGAGGGCTATCTGCACTGGCTCGATCCGAAGGACGGCCGCCTCGTCGCGCGCATGCGCGCAGGCAGCGATCCGATCCGCAGTGCCCCGGTCGCCGGCGAGCGCGAGCTCTATGTGCTCAACACCTCGGGCCGCCTCTCGGCGATCCGGGTCGACTGAGTCCGGCATTGTCCGTAGAGTGAAGGCGGGCTGCGGCCCGCCTTTTTCGTCGCTGCGCCTTTCTGGATAACGCACTCATGACCCAGCGCCTTCCGACGATTGTGCTTGTCGGCCGACCCAATGTCGGCAAGTCGACCCTGTTCAACCGCCTGACCGGCACGCGCGATGCCCTCGTCGCCGACCTGCCGGGGCTGACGCGCGACCGTCAGTACGGCACCGCGACGTTCGAGCGGCACACCTTCGTCGTCGTCGACACTGGCGGCCTGATGCCGGAATCGCGCGATCCGCTTGCCGAGCTGGCCGAAGACCAGGCGCGCATGGCGCTGGACGAGGCTGACCACATCCTGCTGATCGTCGACGCGAAGGCCGGCTGCACGCCCGCGGATGCGGCGATCGCCCGCGAGCTGCGCAAGCGCGGCAAGCCGCTGACGCTGCTCGTCAACAAGGCCGAAGGCCAGCTGCCGGCGAGTGCGGCTGCGGATTTCTTCCGCCTCGGCCTGGGCGAACCCAGCGCCATTTCCGCAGAGCATGGCCAGGGCGTCGCCGCGACGCTGCGCGAAGTGCTCAAGGATCTGCCGGAGGTCGAACCGGAAGAAGCGCCCGCGGACGGCATGGTGCGCGTGGCCATCATCGGGCGTCCGAACGTTGGCAAATCGACGCTGGTGAATCGCCTGATCGGCGAGGAACGCCTGCTCGCGGCGGACGTGCCCGGCACGACACGCGATGCGATCGCGGTGCCGTTCGAGTACGACGGCCAGCCCTACCAGCTGATCGACACCGCCGGCGTGCGCCGGCGCGCGCGGGTGTGGGAGGGCGTCGAGAAGATTTCCATCGTCAAGAGCCTGCAGGCAATCGAGAACGCGCACGTCATCATCGCCGTGGTCGATGCGCAGGCTGACATCGGCGAGCAGGATGCGCGCCTGATGGGCCTGATCGCGCAGCGCGGCCGTGCGCTGGTGCTCGCGGTCAACAAGTGGGACGGCTTGGCGCCCGACGTGCGCGAGCAGGTGCGCTACCAGGTCAATCTCAAGCTGCCGTTCCTGGATTACGCGCCGGTGGTGTTTATCTCTGCACGCCATGGCTCGGGCCTGGGCGAGCTGATGGAGAACGTGCAGGCCGCCTACAACTCGACCATGCGCGAGCTGCCGACCGGCGAGATCAATCGCGTGCTGGAGCAGGCGGTCGATTCGCACCAGCCGCCGGCGGTGCTCGGCCGCCGCATCAAGCTGCGCTACGCGCATCAGGGCGGGCGCAATCCGCCGCGCATCGTCGTGCACGGCAACCAGACCGAGAAGCTGCCGCTGTCCTACAAGCGCTATCTGGCGAACCGGTTCAGGGAAGCGTTCAAGCTCACCGGTGTGCCGCTGCTGCTGAGCTTCAAGACCGGCGACAACCCGTTCAAGGACAAGAAGAACGAGCTGACCGCGCGCCAGATCAAGAAGAAGCGGCGCCTGATGGCCAAGGTGAAAGGCCGCTGAGCCGCCTTATGGGTGGAACGGCCACACCAGCGGAATGATGGCCACCGCCACCGCCCACAGCAGCAGCTGTAGCGGAATGCCGACCTTGAAGAAGTCGGTGAAGCGATAGCCGCCGGGACCGAACACCATCAGGTTGGTCTGGTAGCCCAGCGGCGTCGAGAAGCTTGCCGACGCCGCCATCATCACCGCAAAGACGAAGGGTAGCGGGCTGACGCCCAGCGACTTCGCTGCGGCCATGCAGATCGGATACATCAGCACCGCGGCCGCGTTATTGGTGATCATCTCCGTCAGCAGCATCGTCATCAGGTAGGCCAGCGCCAGCACGAACCACGGGTTGTCGCCCGGAATCGTCAGCAGTAGTTGCGCGATCGACGCGGCGGCGCCGGTGGTTTCCAGCGCCTTGCCGAGCGCGAACGAGCAGGCGATCACGAGCAACACCTGGGTGTCGATGCTGCGGCGCGCGGCGCTCAGGCTGACGCAGCCCAGCGCCAAGGTGGCACCCGCGCCCAGCAACGCCGCGGTGACCATCTCGGTCCAGCCGGCGGTCGCGGCGACGATGACCGCGGCGAGGACGCCCCAGGCGCGCAATGCGCGATCGAAACGCGGCACTTCCGAATCGGCAACGTCGCTGACGAGCAGGAAGTCGGGCGAATGGCGATGGCGATCGACCCACACCGGGCGTGCTTCGAGCAGCAGCGTGTCCGCCGGCTTGAGCACGACATCGCCGAGGCCGCCGCGGACCCGCTGGCCGTCGCGCGCGACGGCGACGACCGCCGCGCCGTAGTAGGTGTGGAAGCGGCTGTCGCGCAGGGTCTGGTTGATCAGCGGGCAGCGCGTCGAGATCACGACTTCGACCAGCTTGCGTTCCGGTGCCTGCTTGCTGATCGACGCGTCTCCGTTGAGCGGTGCGCGCAGTCCGCGGATGCGTTGCAGCTCGACGATGGCTTCGATGTCGCCGGCGAAGACCAGGCGGTCGTCGGCGAGCAGGCGCTCCGTCGAGCCGACCGCCGGGATGATGGAGCCGTCGCGCTCGATCTCGACCACGAACAACCGGCCGAGGTGGCGCAGGCCCGCTTCGGCGATGGTGCGGCCGACCAGCGGTCCCGCGGACTCGACCATCATCTCGACGGTGTACTCGCGCGGGTTCTCGAAAGCGCTGGTGCCGGTCTTGCGGTCGGGCAGCAGGCGTCGGCCGATCGTCATCAGGTACAGCGTGCCGGCGATCGCGGTCGGGATGCCGACCCAGGCGATGTCGAACATGCCCAGGCCCGCGTGCCCCTCGCCGGTCCACAGCCCGTTGACGACGAGGTTGGTCGACGTGCCGATCAGCGTGCAGGTGCCGCCGAGAATCGCGGCATAGCTCAGCGGGATCAGCAGCTTCGAGGCGGTGAGCTTGTTGCGCTTGGCCCACGCCAGGATCGCCGGCAGGAAGGCCGCGACGACCGGGGTGTTGTTGATGAACGCGGACAGGCCGATGGTCGGCGCGATGACGCGCAGCTGCGCGCTGGCCGTCGAGTTCGGCCGGCCGAGCAGGCGCTGGACGACGAGGTCGATCGCACCGGTGTCGCGCAAACCGGCCGCGACGATATACATCGCGGCGACGGTGATCATGCCTTCGTTGGCGAAGCCGGCGAGCGCCTCTTTGGGGCCGAGCACGCCCAAGGTCAACAGAATCAGCATCGACAGCAGCAGGACCAGCTCGGCTGCGAGCTTTTCGGAGACCAGCAGCGCGAGGGTCAGCCCCAACACGCCCAGGGTGATCCAGGCATTCAATTCCATGATCATTCTTGTATAGCGGACGGCGCGAACGATACCAGCATCGGCGCTGCGATCCTGCATCGCGGTGAGATTCGTTCTGAGCTCATGTCGGCACGCGCCAGACCGCGTCCAGACGCGATGGTCCGCGGCCGCGATCGAGTGCGCGCCCGAGCGCCAGGCAACCGAGGCCCGAGACAGCGATGCCCAGAACGAACAGGGGGGCATAACCGGCGGCGTCGGCGATGATGCCGGCGAGGATCGACGCCACGCCCTGACCGAGCACCAGCGCGCAGGCCAGCAGCGTGTAATCGGTGCCGGCGTGCGCCGGATCCGATGCATCCATCATCAGCGTGAACAGCGCCACGGTGGCCATGCCGCCGAGCACGTGCTCGGCGATGCAGGCGGCGACGATCATGTCGTGGCCGCCGACGCCGACGCCGGCCAGCGCATAGGGGATCAGGCTCGCGGACTGCGCCAGGCCGCAATACAGCAGGGCGTTGCGGCGGCCGATGCGCCAGGCGAGCCAGGCACCGGCACCGGCGCCGGCCAGCGCCGTGACCGAGCCCAGCGTGCCCTTGATCCAGGCGATCTGCTCCTTGCTCATGCCGGCGTCGTGCATGAACGGACCGACCATCGCGGCGCCCATCGAGTCGCCGAGCTTGTACAGGCAGATCAGTCCGATGAGGGCGGGGATGCCCGGTTGGCGCAGGCGCGCGACCCAGTCTGAGGCCAGTTCGCGCCACAGCGCGGTGTGCCCGGGGCGCGGTGCGTCGATCTCCCGCAGACCGAGCACCGGGAGCACGGTCAACGCGAGGATCGCCGCCATGCCCAGCGTCATCGGGCTCCAGCCGTAGCGCGCGAACACCCACAGCAGCGATCCGCCGCCGAGAATCATGCCGACTCGATAGGCGCCGACCTGGATGCCGTTACCCAGGCCGCGCTCGCGCGGCCCGAGCAGATTCACGGCGAGGCCGTCGGTGGCGATGTCCTGCGTGGCCGAGAGCAGGTTGAACAGCAGCAGCGCGGCGAGCATTACCCACAGTCCGCTGGCGAGATCGACGAAGGACAGCGCGACGGCCGCGAGCACCGAGACGACCTGCAGCGGCAGCAGCCAGGCCCGGCGCGTGCCATGGCGATCGACCAGCGGCGCCCACAGAAATTTGAGCGCCCACGGCAGGTACAGCAGGCTGGTTGCGCCGATGGCTTTGAGCGACAGTCCTTGCTCGCGCAGCAACACCGGCAGGGCCTGCGTGAAGAAGCCGTAGGGCAGGCCCTGTGCGAGGTACAGCGCGGCCAGCAGCAGCCAGCGATGGCCGCGGCTCATCGGCGAGGACGCAGCTTCAGGCGCAACGCCACTCGAAACGACCGATGGCGGCGCTTTCCAGCACGACGTGATCGCCAAGCAGCAGCGGGCCGACGCCCTTGGGCGTGCCGGTGAAGAGGGTGTCGCCGGGCTGCAGCGCCCAGGTCTGCGAAAGGATGTGGATCTGGCGCGCGACGGAAAACAGCATGTCCTTCGTATGGCCGCGCTGGCGCAGCTGGTTGTTGACGTGGCAGGTGAACTCGATGTCCTGCAGATCCTGCTCGAGGTACGGCCGCATGTCGCCGAGCGGTGCTGCGCCGTCGAAGGCTTTCGACAGTTCCCAGGGCTTGCCCTTGTTCTTCAGCTCGGTCTGGAGCTCGCGCAGCGTCAGATCCAGACCCAGCGTGATGCCGGCGATACAGTCCAGCGCCTCGTCGAGCGGAATGTCGCGGCCGCCGCCCGTCAGCTGCACGACCAGCTCGGCTTCGTGGTGAATGCCGCCGCGACCGCGCGGCAGCGGAATCGGCTCACCCTCCGGCACGATGCAGCTCGCCGGCTTCATGAAGACCACGCAGTCGCCATCCGGCGCGTGTCCGAGATGCGCGAGTTCCTGCACGTGCTCGGCGTAGTTCTTGCCGATGCAGAAGATGCGATTGACGCTCATGAGGCGCTCATATTCCTGGCTCCGCAAAGAGGAACGGCTGCCGAAGCAGCCGTTCCTGTATACCGCATGGATGCTTCAGATGCGTTCTTCGATGCCGAACGCGGCGAAGCCCTTCTTCTTGAAGTTGTCACGGAACATGTCACGCAGCTTGATCGCCTGCGCGTCGTAGGCCGCCTTGTCCGTCCAGCCAGCGCGCGGGTTGAGCATTTCGGTAGGCACGCCCGGGCATTCCTTGGGCATCTTCAGGTTCAGGATCGCGTGGGTTTCGGTCGGCACCTTGTCGAGGTCACCGTTGAGCGCGGCGTTGAGCAGCGCGCGCGTCATGCGGATGGAGATGCGCTTGCCGACACCGAACGGACCGCCCTGCCAGCCGGTGTTGAGCAGGATGCAGCGCGCCTGGTGGTGCTCCATCTTCTCGGCCAGCAGCTTGGCGTAGACGTTGGGCTTGTGCGCCATGAACGGGCCGCCGAAGCAGGCCGAAAAGGTCGGCGTCGGCTCGGTGATGCCGACTTCGGTGCCGGCGACGCGCGAGGTGAAGCCGGAGACGAAGTGGTACATCACGTCCTTGGGCTCGAGGATCGCCAGCGGCGGCAGCACGCCGAAGGCATCGGCAGTCAGCAGCACGATCGTCTGCGGATGCGGTCCGCGGCCGTTGGGCATGACGTTCGGATTTGCGGTCAGCGGGTAGCTGAAGCGGGTGTTCTCGGCCAGCGAATCGTCGTTGAGATCGAGTTCCTGCGGATCGCAGTCCTCCATCTTCTTGCCCGGCAGCGGCGGCACGTTCTCGATGATCGTGCCGGCTTTCGACAGGCCTGCAGCGATGATCGGTTCGGCGTCCTTGTCGAGGTTGATCAGCTTGGCGTAGCAGCCGTCCTCGAGATTGCACAGGCCGTTGTCCGACCAGATGGTCTCGTCGTCGCCGATCAGGCGGCGCGCCGGGTCGGCGGAGAGCGTGGTCTTGCCGGTGCCGGACAGGCCGAACAGGATCGCGCCGTCGCCGTTCGGGCCGACGTTGGCGGAGCAGTGCATCGACAGGCGGCCGTCCAGCGGCAGCAGGAAGTTGCCGACGGTGAAGATCGACTTCTTGACGACGCCGCAGTAGTCGGCGCGGCCGGCAACAAGGCAGATCTTGTTGCGCGTGTCGATCACGATCGCGGCTTCGGCGCGGCAGCCGTCACGCTCAGGCTCGCAGAAGAAGCTCGGCACGTTGAGCATGGTCCAGCGGCGCGCGGCGACGTCCTTCACGCCCATCAAGTCCTTCGGGAACATGTTGTGCGCAAACATCGCGTGCGTCGCGTACTCGCCGACGAAGCGGTAGGGCACCGCGAAGTCGGGGTCAGAGCCCATGAACACGTCCTGCACATACAGCGAGGCCTGCCTGGCGTTGACGTAATCGACGACGCGCTTGAGCAGGCCCTGGTACTTGTCCGGATCGTAGGGGTTGAGGTCAGCCTTGAACCAGATCTGGTCGGCGACTTCAGGCCACTTCACGGCGTAGGTGTCCTTGGTGCGGCGGCCGGTGCAGTCGGGGTCGGTGTAGTAGACCAGCGGACCTTTCACGCCGAGCTTGGTGGCGTAAGCCTTGCGCTCATTCGACGGGCCATCGCGGCGGACGCGACCCTTGTCATTGGCAATGGCTTCGTGGAACAGCTCTTCCTTGGACAGGTTGTACTTGTAAGTGACTGTTTTGAGTCCAAGAATTTTTTCGAGATCGGCCTGAAAAGTCATGCAAATACCTCAAAGAACGGGATTTCCGGCAAGCACCGGCCCCAAGGGAGCGCAAATGGTAAGGAGGGGGGGGCGGCGAGGCAAGTTGCGCAGCGCCCGCCGGATGTGGCGCAAAAGCGAGTGCGGCGGCTCGCGCCGCACCCGGTCGGGATCAGGGCAGCTTGAAGCCGGCGACCGATTCGCGCAGCTTTTCCGACAGCACCGTCAGCTCCTGGACCGCGCTCGCGGTCTGGCTCGCAGAGCCCGAGGTCTGCACCGCGATGTCGCGGATGACCTGCATCGTGCCGGCGATCTTGATCGCCTGCGCCGACTGGTTGCGCGCGGACGAGGAGATGTCGGTGATCAGCTTGGCCAGTTCCTGCGACGAGGTCTCGACCTTGGTCAGCGCCTGGCCGGCCTCTTCGGCACTCTTCGCGCCGACGACCACGTTCTGGGTCGAGCGCTCCATCGAGATGATCGCTTCGTTGGTGTCGGCCTGAATCGTCTTGACCAGCGTTTCCACCTGTCGTGTCGCGTTACCGGCACGTTCGGCCAGGCGCTGGACTTCGTCGGCGACGACCGCGAAACCGCGGCCCGCGTCGCCGGCCATCGCGGCCTGGATCGATGCGTTGAGCGCCAGCGTGTTGGTCTGTTCGGCGATGTCGTTGATGAACTCGATGATGTTGCCGATTTCCTGCGAGGACTCGCCCAGGCGCTTGATGCGCTTGGAGGTGTCCTGGATCTGCTCGCGCAGCGAGGTCATGCCCTGGATCGTGCGGTTCACGGTTTCGGCGCCGTTGTGCGCGATCTGCACCGACTGCTGCGCCTGCTGCGCCAGCTGTTCGGCGTTGGCGGCCACCTGCTGCATCGACTGCGACGTTGCGTTGATCGTCGTGGTCACCGCGGTGATTTCCTTGGCCTGGCGCTCCGAGGCCTCGTTCATGCGGATCGCGGTGTCCTTGGTGTTCGACGCCGCATTGGCGATTTCCGCCGACGTGGTGTTGATCGTGCCGACCAGGTTGCGCATGTTCTGGACGGTGTAGTTGATCGAGTCCGCGATCGCGCCGGTGAAATCCTCAGTCACGGTGACGTCGACGGTGAGATCGCCGTCGGCAAGGTTGGTGATTTCATCGAGCAGCGACAGAATCGCCTGCTGCTGCTTGGCGTCACGCTCTTCGGCGTTCTGCAGGCGCCTGCGCGTGTTGCGCACGGTGATGACGATGAACACGATCAGCAGCACGATCGCCAGGCCGCCGGAGGCCGCGACGACGATCGGCAGGATGACCTGCTGTACCCGTGTGTCGAGCAGTTTCTGTTCGAGGGCCTTGGCCGTTGCGATGACGTTGGCCGCCGCGCCCTGCAGCTGGCCCGCGGCGATCTGCAGGCCGTCGATCGTCGCGCCGTTGCTCTTCAGGATTTCGACATTCTCGGCGATCGGCGCGAAGCGCTCCTCGGCGTCGCGCGCCAGTGCGCTCACTTCCGGAATCGCGCGCAGCTGCTGATTGACCTGGCCGAACTCGGCGACTTCGGTGGCGAGCGCCTGGATCGTCGCGGCGGCGTCGCGGCCCTGGCTCAGCACCCGGCGCGAGTTGTTGCTGATCCGTTCGAGACGCACCAGCTGGGCGATCGCCGGATTCCTGCCGGCGCGGCCGCCGAGCCCTTCGGCGATGCGCTCGTAGATCCTGAAGACATCCTCGCCCGAGTCCGCGTGCGCCGTCTGGGCGATCGTGCGGATGCTGTCGGCGGACTGGCGCCACGCCGACTCGCCGTCGACGATGGTCTGCACCGTGGCCTTCATCTGGCCCCAGGCCTCGCCCACCTTGGCGACGTCTGCCTGTGCGGCGCCGGGCGCAGGGGTAATGCCGGAATCCGCATCGCCCTTGGCGAGGGCGCCGACCGTGAAGTCGAGATCCTCGGCGCGGGACGACAGCGTCAGGAAGTCCGGCGCCTGTCCGCGCGTCGCCGTTTCGCCGACGTCGACGACTTCGCCGACGTCGCCGGAAACGCTGCGCGCCAGCTCGACCCAGGTTTCGTCCTGGGTTCCGGCGCGCTGGATCGTATAGAAGCCACCCATCGCCACGATGATCAACAACACCGCGGCGATCAGCGTCGCAAGTTCGCGCCGGCTCCCCCTGACTCTTCTCTGTTCGGCCATGTCTCCCCCGTGAGAACGCCTACCTCTGGTACCGCTTGCCTACTTGCCGAGCACGGCGTTGATCTTCGCCAGCAGATCCGCTTCCTTGACCGGCTTGACCATGTATTCCTTGGCGCCCTGCCGCAGCGCCCAGACGCGGTCGGTCTCCTGGTTCTTGCTGCTGACGACGATCACCGGGATGTGCGCGGTGACCGGGTCCTTGGACAGGGTGCGGGTCGCCTGGAAGCCGTTCACGCCGGGCATGACGACGTCCATGATGATCACGTCCGGTTTCTCCAGACGCACCCGCGGGATGGCGGCTTCGCCCGATGACGCGTCGCTGACCGCGTGGCCGGCCTTCTGCAGCAGGCTACGCAGGTTCTCGACGTCCGTCGGTGAATCATCAACGATCATGATGCGTGCCATAGTCTTGCCCCCGTCCGCGGGTGCGGACGTCATATAGTAGATAACAGACAGTAATTCCGGACTTTATACCAAGCCCCGCCGATCTGCGGCAAAGACTCCGGCCAAAGACGAAAGGGTTGCCCCTCAGGTGGAACCTGCCGCGGTGTAGACCTCGATTCCGGCGTGGAAGCTGCGCAGCACCTTGCCGCGCATCGTGCGGCCGGAAAACGGAGTGTTGCGCCCCGAGCTGACCAGGTTTTCGGGACGCAGGATCCAGTCGCGGTCCGGGTCGATCAGCACCAGATCCGCCGGTTCGCCGACTGTGATGCGCCCGGCGCCGATGCCGGCGATTGCCGCCGGCCCGCAGGTCAGCCGCGCCACCGCATCGAGCGGCGTCAGCAGACCCTCGTGCACCAGCGCCAGCGTCAGCGGCAGCAGCGACTCGAGCCCGGAAATGCCGGGCTCGGTCAACGGGAAGGGATTGATCTTGGCGTCGGCTTCGTGCGGCTGGTGATCGGAGCAGATCGCCTGCACGACGCCGCTGCGCACCGCGTCGCGCAGCGCGTCGCGATCGTCGCGCGAGCGCAGCGGGGGTATGACGTGGCAACGGGCGTCGAAGCCGTCGACGTCCAGGTCCGTCAGATGCAGCTGATGCGCGGCGACGTCGGCGGACACCGGCAGCTTGCGGCGCAGCGCGGACGCGAGCAGCTCGGCGCCGCGGGCGGTGGACAGGCGGCAGAAATGCACGCGCGCGCCGGTGTCCTCGACCAGCGAAATCCAGAAGCGCAGCGCGGCGACTTCGGCCGCGACCGGGATCGGCGTCAGGCCCAGACGGGTCGCGACCGGCCCTTCATGGGCGCAGCCGCCGGAGGCGAGGGCGGCATCCTGGGCGAAGACGTGCACCGGTAGATCCAGGCCCTTGGCGTACTCCAGGGCGCGGCGGGCGATGCGCGAGTCGCGCACCGGCGCCAGGCCGTTGCTCGCGCCGACGGCGCCGGCCGCCTTCAGCGCTGACAGCTCGGCGAGCGCGTCGCCGTTCAGATCCTTGGTCAAGGCGCCGAGTCCATGCACGCCCAGACCGCCGCCGGCCTGCTCGGCGATGCGCTGCAGACGCAGCATCATCGCCGGCGTATCGATCACCGGCTGCGTGTCCGGCGGGATCAGCACATGCGTGATGCCGGCGGCCTGCGCGGCGCGCGTCTCACTGGCGAAGGTCGCCTTGTGTGTCTGGCCCGGTTCGCGGAACCGGGCGCAGAGGTCGACCAGGCCGGGCGTCAGCCAGCAGCCCTGGGCGTCGATGCTGCACTCGGCCTGCGTACGGGCGGCAGTCGAGCCGATCGCAGCGACGATGCCGTTCTGCAGCAGGACCGGCGTCGTGGCGTCGAGGCCGCTGGCCGGATCGAGCACGCGGGCACCGCGGATCAGTACCGTACCGTTGCAGCTGGCGCCGCCGCCGCGCCGCGCTTGCGCCGACCACTCGCGCATCTTGCCGGGGCGGGTCATGCGTCGCTCCGCGCGCGACGACGCTGCGCGCGTCCTTTATCCGGTTTGCGCGGCCGCGCCTGGCCGCCGGTCTGCCCAAGAATCATCGCCATCACCGCCATGCGCACGGCGATGCCATGGGTGACCTGCTGCAGGATCAGCGACTGCGGGCCGTAGGCCATGTCGCCCTCGATTTCGACGCCGCGGTTGATCGGCCCGGGATGCATGATGATGGCGTCGCGGCGCAGCGCTTCGATGCGCTTGCGGGTCAGGCCGAAGTCACGGTGGAATTCGCTCATCGACGGCAGGTAGGCACCCAGCATCCGTTCCTTCTGCAGGCGCAACAGGATGACGACGTCGACCCCGTCGAGACCTTCGTCGATCCGATGACAGACGCGCACGCCCATCTGTTCGATGCCGGCCGGAATCAGGGTCGGCGGCGCGACGACACGGATGTCGGTCGTGCCCAGCGCGCGCAGCCCGTGGATGTCCGAGCGGGCGACGCGCGAATGCAGCACGTCGCCGACGATGGCGACGCGCAGCTTGCGGAAGCAGTCAGTGCCGGGGCCCCCCGATCCAGCTTTGTAGCGGCGGATCGTGAACAGGTCGAGCAGGCCCTGGGTCGGGTGCGCGTGGCGGCCGTCGCCGGCATTGAGGATCGCAACGCCCGGCGCCGCGTGTTCGGCAAAGAAGTGCGCCGCGCCGGACGCCTCGTGGCGCACGACGAACATGTCGGCCTGCATCGCCTCCAGAGTCTTGAGCGTGTCGAACAGGGTCTCGCCCTTGGAGGTGCTCGACGCAGCGACCTGCAGGTTGAGCACGTCCGCCGACAGGCGCTTGGCGGCCAGCTCGAAGGTCGTGCGCGTGCGCGTGCTCGGCTCGAAGAACAGGTTGACGATGGTGCGGCCGCGCAGCAGCGGCAGCTTCTTGTCGGGCCCGCGCAGGGTTTTGTCGAGTTCTTCCGCGGTGTCGAGGATTTCCGTCAGCAGGTCGGCGTTCAGGCCTTCCAGCGTGAGCAGATGGCGCAGATGGCCGTGGCTGTCGAGTTGAAGTTCTGGGCTCATGCTGGGCGCGTATTCTGGGCTTTCGCTGGGCGCAATGAAAGCATCAGTTGCATCTCGTGCGGCAGGTTTTCGCCCCTGCCGGGGCGAGCCTCTTTTCTTTGCTTGTCCAAAGAAAAGAGGCGAAAAGAAAGGACACCCTGAGGTCGCACCCGCGTTGCGGGTGCCCTGCGCTGCTCGCGTGCTCGGGGCACGCGCCGACACGGCATCCGTGCCGTGACGGCGCTCCGCCGGCCGTCCTGGCCGTCGGACCCGCTGCGCGCGCTGTGCTGCTCGGTGCGACCAAAGGGGCCCGACAGCAACAGCAGCGGCTGCGCCGCCAAAGAAAGCCCCCTCTCCCCCGCGAGGGGGAGAGGGCTGGGGTGAGGGGGTGCTGTTGGGGCCCCTTGGAAGCGCCGAACGGAGTAGCGCGCGCAGGGGTTGAGCGGCCATGGACGGCCGCGAAAGCGCCGTTGCGACAGGATGTCGCGTCGGCGCGGGCCCCGAGCACGATGCGCAGTGAGGGAACCCGCGACAGCGGGCGCTTACTCGGGGTGTGCTTTCTTTTGGTGAGCTTTTCTTTGCACAAGCAAAGAAAAGTCACTCGCCCCGACAGGGGCGAAATCAATGGTGGAGAAGGCTCAGCAATTTTCCTCCAGCCACTGCTGCAAAATCACCCGCGCCGCCTGCGCGTCCCGATCCCCCTTGCGCACGCGCCGCGTCATGCGACCGCTGGAACGCGCGTCGCGCAGCCAGTCGTCGGCGGCGCGAGAGCTGTAGCGTTCGTCGGCGAGGTGCACGGGCAGTTTCAGCCGTTCCCCGAGCTGCGCGGCGAAGCGCCGTGCGGCTGTGGTCGTGGCCTGCTCGGAACCGTCCTCGTGCAACGGCAGGCCGACGATCAGCGCCGACGGCTTCCAGTCGGATACCAGCTTCTCGACGGCCTTCCAGTCGTTGCCGGCAATCGCCGCGAGCGCGCGCGCGCTGCGGGTGACGTCGTCGCCGACCGCGGTGCCGATGCGTTTTTCGCCGTAGTCGAAGGCCAGGAACAGCGGCACGCGGCGCAGTGCGGCCGTCAGGCGTGACCGGCGTCGCCGGCGAGCTGGGTGACGTCGACGCCGAGCAGCTTGGTCGCCGCCTGCCAGCGCTGCTGCACCGGCGTGCGAAACAGAATCTGCTCGTCGAGCGGCGCATTCAGCCAGGCGTTGTGCAGGATTTCGGTTTCGAGCTGGCCGGCGCCCCAGCCGGCGTAGCCGAGCACGACGACATAGTCCGATGGACCTTCGCCTTTGCCGATCGCGCGCAGGATGTCGCGCGAGGTGGTGATGAAAAGACCCTGCTCAAGGGACAGGCAGGACTCCCAGCCGCCCGGCTCGAGATGGATGACGAAGCCGCGTTCGGGCTGCACCGGGCCGCCCCAATAGACGATCGCGTCGCCGTCGATCTTTTCGTGGTCCAGTTCCATCTGCTCCATCATGTCGGTGAGCTTGAGCTCGGTCGGTCGGTTGATGATCAGGCCGATCGCGCCGTCGTCGCTGTGCTCGCACAGCAGCGACACCGTGTGACTGAAGTTCTCGTCTTCGAGGCTGGGCATCGCGACGAGGAACTGGTTCTTGAGAAAGGCGCTGACGTCGCTCATGAGCCCAGTATCGGCCGGTCGGCGCGGTAGTCAAGGGCGTCGGCGACGGGGCGGTCAAACGGTATCGGCGGAGCGGATCGGGGGTAGGCGACGCAGGATCGCCTGCGCGGCGCCGCCGGTGGCCAGCCCGAAGGCCAGCGCGGCGGTCATCAGCAGCGGCAGCAGGCGCAGCAGGCCTGGATGCGGCACGAAGAAACCATAGGCCACTGCGAACTGTCCGGCCATGTGCGCCAGCGCCGAACAGACCGACAGGCCCAGTGCCGAGAGTCGCAGTGCCGGCAGGCCGCGGTTCCACGCCGCGCCCAGAAACAGGGCCACCAGGCTCGCACACGCGCCGGCGAGCGACAGCCAGAACCCGGGTGCCATGAAGCTGCCGACCAGCAGGCTGCCGACGAGCACACGCAGCAGTGCAACCCACAGCGCCAGGCGCAGCGAGTGACGCATCAGCACGATCAGGGTGACGACGTTGGCCAGGCCCGGCTTGACGCCGGGAATCGGCGACGGGAAGCCGGCCTCGATGACGTGGATCACGATCGCCAGTGCCGCGTAGCCGGCGACCAGGCGATCCTCGCGATCGGGTTGCAGGCTGCGCCAGGCCATCAGAAGCTCATCGCATCCAGGCCGGCGCCGGCGTCGCCGGCGAGCACGACGCTGATGCGGCTCGGCAAGCAGGCTGTAGCGTCGCCGCTGTGGCTCAACCAGCCGCTGCGTACACAGACCTGGTTGCGGCACGGGCTCGCGACGAAGCGCACGCGGCCGTTCTCGACCTTGAGCCGCGCCACCCCCAGCTTGCCGTCGACGGTGAACTCGCGATCGATGTCGAGAGGGTAGCGGCCGATGGTCTGGCCGCTGACGCGAACCTCGAAGCGCGTGGCGGCAACGGGCGGCTGCCAGTAGCGCGCGTACAGCGCACCGACGATCGCGGCGGCGATGCCGATCGCCAGCACGTCGCCCCGCGTCACCGCAGGCGTCCGGTCACGGCACCGTCTCGAAGGCGGTGTCGTCGGCGAAGTGGATCCGCTGCGCCAACGTCGCCGTGACCTCGATACGCCCGTCGGCATCGACGACGAAGGCCTGGTCGACGCCCAGCCGGCGCGCGGTTTCGCGCCAGGTCTGCGGGCCGGCGACGAACAGTGCGGTGCTCGCGGCGTCGGCCTGCGCGCCGCTCGCGGCAACGACGGTGACCGCCTGCAGGCCGGCAGCCGGATAGCCGCTGTGCGGATCGAGCAGGTGGTGGTAGCGGCGGCCTTCGAACTCGAAGTAGCGCTCGTAGTCGCCGCTGGTGATGACCGCCTCGTCGCCGTCGATGTCCAGCGTCGCAAGCACGCGATGCTGCGCGTCGGGACGCGGGTGGCGCACACCGATGCGCCACGGCCGTTCGCCGCGCCGGCCGGCGGCACGCAGATTGCCGCCGGCATTGACGATGGCATGGCCATAACCGGCTGCGCGCAGGCGCTCGATCGCCAGGTCGGTCGCGTCGCCCTTGGCGATCGCGCCGAAATCGAACCAGATGCCGGCTGCGGGCCCGTAGGTCGTTGCCTCAGTGTTCAACACCGGTGCAGATTGCAGCGCGGCAACGGCCGCGCCGATGTCGGCGGCCGGCGGCGGCTCGCTGCGGAACTTCGTTTCGTCGTGAAAGCCCCACAGCTCCACGAGCCGGCCGAGGCGCACGTCGAAGCGTCCGTCGCTCGCGGTCGACAGCTGCGCCGCACGCGCGAACAAGGGACGCAGCTCGGCCGGGATGGCTGCCGCCTCGCCGCGCGCGAGCGCCAGGTTGATGCGGCCCAGCGCACCGTCGCCCCAGGCGCTCCAGCGTTGTTCGTATTCGTGCAGAAAGACTTCCAGCTCATGCAGCGAGGTCTCGGCGACGGTGCGATCCTGCTCCGGTTCGAGGTACAGCGACACCGAAACGATGGTGCCCATCGCCAGGAACTCGCGTTCGACCAGGCGCGGGTCGTTGCCGGGTTGCGGGCGCAGCGCCAGCCAGGTGAACAGCGCGGCGAGAGCGAGGCCGAAAACGAGGCGGCGCAGGAACAGGCGCAGATGCGGGGAGTCGGGCAGCTTCATGGAGATTTCGCGTGCAATGGTAGGGCGACCCGTGGCCGCCGGCGGCCACTCGACAGGCTCGGGAGGCCCGCCCTACGTCAATCTGCGCTCGATCGCGGCGATGACGTCGCCGCCGATGTCGAGGCCGCAGCCGGCGTCCAGCTCGCGTGCGCAGGTCGGCGAGGTGACGTTGATTTCGGTCAGATAGTCGCCGATGACGTCGAGGCCGACGAACAGCAGGCCCATCTCGCGCAGTTTCGGCCCGACCTGCGCGGCGATCCAGCGGTCGCGCTCGGACAGCGGCCGCGGCTCGCCGCGGCCGCCAGCCGCGAGGTTGCCGCGGGTTTCGCCGGCCTGCGGGATGCGCGCCAGCGCGAAAGGCACCGGCTCGCCGTCGACCATCAGGATGCGCTTGTCGCCGAGCACGATCTCCGGGATGTAGCGCTGCGCCATGATGTGGCGGCGGCCGTTGTCGGTGAGCGTCTCGATGATCGCGCCCAGATTCAGGCCGTCGCGGCCGACGCGGAAGATGCCGGCACCGCCCATGCCGTCGAGCGGCTTGAAAATCACGTCGCCATGCTCGGCGTGGAACGCACGCAGCGTCGCCGTGTCGCGCGCGATCACCGTCGGCGCGCAGCATTGCGAAAACCAGCTGATGAACACCTTTTCGTTGGCGTCGCGCAGCGAGCGCGGGCGGTTGACCACCAGTGCGCCGTCGAGTTCGGCGCGCTCCAGGATGTAGGTCGCGGCGACGAATTCCAGGTCGAACGGCGGATCCTTGCGCATCAGGATCGCGTCGAATGCGTCCAGGCGCTGCTCAATCGCGTCGCCGAGCTCGAACCAGTGTTTCTTGTCGTCGAACACTGTCGCCGGTCGCGCGCGGCCCATCGCGACGCCGTCGCGGATCCACAGATCCTGCATCTCCAGATAACGCAGCGCCCAGCCGCGCTTCTGCGCCGCCAGCATCAGTGCGAGCGTCGTGTCCTTGTACGGCTTGATGGACCCGATCGGATCCATGACCACCGCCAGCGTGCGGTTCATGACGGCGAATTCCCCGGCCGCACGTTCAGGCCGCCGCGGGCTTGGCCAGCTCGGCGGTCGCCTCGATCTCGCGCGCGGCGGCGAGCGCGGCGAGCCGCGCGACGACGCCGTAGGCATAGAAGCGGTTCGGGCGCTCGTCGGGGCCGCAGGCCGGGTCGGGATGGCTGCAGCACTCGTCGAAGGCCAGCGGCTCGAAGCGCATGCCCGGCGCGTTGAGATTTTCCTGGTTGCCGCGCTGCGAGTTCAGGCGATAGAAACCGCCGACGACGAACTTGTCGATCATGTAGACCACCGGCTCGGCGGTCGCGCCGTCGGCGCCCATCTTCTCGAAGGTGTAGACGCCTTCCTGGATGATCGCGCCGGTGACCTCGCGGCCTTCCTTGGCGCTGGACATGTGCGTGCGCGCCTTGCGGTTCATGTTGCGGATGTCCTCGACGCTGCGCGCCGTCATCACGCCCATGCCATAGGTGCCGGCTTCGGACTTGACGATGACGAAAGGCTGGTCCTGGATGCCGTATTCCTTGTACTTGGCGGTGATGTCCTCGAGCAGCAGCGCGACGTTCGCTTCCAGGCACTCCTGGCCTTCGCGATTCTGGAAGTTGATCTGGCCGCAGTTGCGGAACAGCGGATCGATCAGCCAAGGGTCGAGGTCGATCAGCGAGCCGACTTCCTTGGCCACTTCGCGGTAGAAGCCGAAGTGATTGGATTTCTGCCGAGCATGCCAGCCCAGGTCCAGCGGCGGAATCACGTCCTGGTCGAGATTGCGCAGGATGTCGGGCACGCCCGCCGACAGGTCGTTGTTGAGCAGCACCGCGCAGGGCTGGAAGTCGCCGACGTGCAGGCGATCGCCGCTGCGCTGCAGCGGCTCCAGTCGCAGCGTGCGGCCGGAGATTTCGAGCTTGAGATCGGTCGGCTCGCGCAGATCCGGGATCAACGAACCGACGCGGACGTGGAAACCGGCCTTGGTGATCAGGTCGACCAGGGTGCCGACGTTCTCCAGGTAGAACTTGTTGCGCGTGTGGTTTTCCGGGACCAGAAGCACGCGCCGCGCGGTCGGACAGACGCGCTGGATCGCGGTCTGCAGCGCCTGCACGCACAGCGGCTCGAACGCCGTATTGAGGTTGTTGAAGCCGCCCGGGAACAGGTTCGTGTCGACCGGGGCCAGCTTGAATCCGGCATTGCGCAGGTCGACCGAGCTGTAGAACGGCGGCGGCGTCTTCAGCCACTGCTCGCGGAACCAGGCTTCGAAGTCGGCCGAGCGCTGCAGCAGCTTCGATTCCAGCGCCAGCAGCGGTCCGGTCTGCGCGGTGGTGAGATGGGGAACAGGGCTGTGCATGTCGATGCTCGTATTCGTTCGCGATGGGGCGCTCGGGGGGATTCGAGCGTGCGCCTTGCGCTGGAGCGCGCATGGTAGCGCATGGCCGTACCGTCGGCGGCTGCGTCCGTGCGGGTCCCGCTGTTAAGCAGCCCGGTGACTGTGTTAAAACGCATCGATTGACGCACGTGCATCTTCAGGGAGAACTGAGTGTCAAAAGAGTCGACCGTGAAGGTCATGGTCATTGATGACAGCCAAACCATTCGGCGCACTGCCGAAACCCTGCTTGCGCGCGAGGGTTACCAGGTCATCACGGCCCAGGACGGATTCGAGGCGCTGGCGAAGATCGCCGATCACGCCCCCGATCTGATCTTCATCGACATCATGATGCCGCGCCTCGACGGCTATCAGGCCTGTGCGCTGATCAAGGGCAATCCGCGCTTTGCGCGCACGCCGGTGATCATGCTGTCGTCGAAGGATGGCTTGTTCGATCGCGCGCGCGGCCGGATCGTGGGATCGGATGAATATCTCACGAAGCCATTTACGAAAGACGAACTGCTCGGGGCGGTTCGTGCACACACCAAGAAATAGCTCAGGGACGCAGCGGGGGGAGGCATGCCAGGGGACTTGAGGGCCATGCGGGACGATCCGTTCGGGCAGCTGCTTGAGCTCGAAGGACTCCTGCGCGCGGCGCGCATGGACGCGGTCGCCGGCGAATCCCAGACCTGGACCGGTCTGGGTTTCCGCATCGGTCAGACGTGGCTGGCTGCGCCGCGCGAGGACGTGCGCGAAGTCCTGCCGCCGCCGGCGACGACGCGCGTGCCCAATGCGCGCGCATGGATGCGCGGCATGGCGAACGTGCGCGGCGAGTTGCTGGCGATCGTCGACCTGGGCGGATTGCTCGGCCTGCACGATTCCGAGCATCACCGTCTGCAACGCATCCTGGTGCTCAACTCCAAGGAAGTGCCGGTCGGCCTGCTGGTCGACGAAGTGGCGGGCTACCGCCAGTTCACGCCCGGCGAGCAGCGCATCGAAATCGCGGCGCAGGCACAGCCTTTCACGCCCTATCTGCTTGGCGCCTTCGTGCACGAGGGCCAGCCCTGGCTGGCATTTTCGCTGCACAAGCTCGCGCAGGGCGAGCCTTTCCGGTCCGCAGGGCTATGAACGAACGTCAGCGGCCACAACTGATCGCCGGCATTCATTGGGTGCGCGGCGAAATCGAGCAGAGCATCGGGCGCGCGCGCGGCCTGATCGATCACTACGCCGAAAGCGGCGGCGACGCCCTGCAATTGCAGCAGGCCTACACCGAGCTGAACCAGGTGCGTGGCACGGCGACGATGATCCAGTGCTATGGCCTTGCGGCCGTGGCCGGCGAGATGGCGGCGGGACTGCAGGATCTGTCGCAACAACGGATTGCCGAACCGGAGCCGCTGTACTCGGCGCTGCTCGGCGGCACGATCCAGTTGTCCGACTACCTGCAGGCCCTGGCCGACGGCACGCCCGACTGCGCGCTGGTAATGCAGCCGGCGATCAACGAACTGAGATTGTCGCGCGGACAGCCGGTGCTGACCGAGAGCGATATCTTCGTCGCGCAGCTGCAGTCGCTCGGCGCCGAGCTGGCGCCGCTGGACGGAGTGGCGGCGCGGCCCGGTGCCGCGGCGCGCGAAGCGGCACGCCTGCTGCCGGTGTTCCAGGCCGCACTGCTGACCTGGATCCGCAGCGGCGCCGACGCGCAGACTGGCGCGGCGCGCGCCGGCAAGGTTGCGGAGCTGGTTGCGCAGGCTGCGGTGCGCACGCCGGTGCACCAGCTGTGGCGCGTGGCGGCGGCCTGCGTCGAGGCTTATCTGGTGCGCGGGATCGGCAACGTTCTCGAACTCAAGCGCCTGTTCGGCCGGCTCGTGGCGCAGCTCAAGATCCTGGCCGCTGCAGGCGAGGATGCGGCGGCCGCGGCAGCCGGCGATCTATCGCTGCAGATGCTGTTCCTGCTCGGCCGTTCGACTGCGAACGGCGCGCGCGTGCAGGCCGTGCGCCAGGCCTTCGATCTCGAAGCCCATCTGCCGGATGCGGCCACGCTGGATCACCTGCGCCGGCGTATCCACGGACCCAGCACCTCGCTGTTGTCCAAGGTGGCCGAGGAAATCCGCGCCGATTTTTCGCGCGTCAAGGACCAGATTGACCTGATCGTCCGCGCCGGTGGCGCGGGCGACACCAGCGTGACGGTCGATGGCCTCAACCGCATCGGTCCGACGCTCGGTGCGCTCGGCCTGGTGCGGCTGCAGCAGGTCGTGGCCAGCCAGGTCCGCCTGCTGACGAAGGCGGGTTCGGGCGCCGAGCCGGCGCTGTGGATGGAGTTGGCGACCTCGATCCTGCGCGTCGAGAACGACCTCGAAGAGGCGCTGTTCCGGCAGATGCAGCGGCGCGAGGAAGATACCGACGACGAAGTCACGGTCGATGTTCCGGCGTCGCGCGATCTGGCCGAGGGCCAGGAAGCGCTGTATCGCGAGTTTCTGGTCAATCTTGCGCGCATCAAGTCCGCGGCGGATGCCTTTTTCAGGAGTGGTGCCGGGACCGAAGTGCCGGACGCCGTCCTGCTGATCGGCGAGATCGCCGCCGGTTTCGAGATCCTCGCGCAGCCGCACGCGGCCGAGCTGTGCCGGCGCGCGCGCCGCTTCGTCGCCAGCCCCGACTTCGTGCGCCTGCGCGACGACGTCAGCCGCGCCGAGCGTTTCGCCGACGCCATCGCGGCGATCGAGTACTACATCGAAGCGGTGCGAGCGCAGCTGCCGACCGCGGAAGGCATTCTCGACGATCTCGCGCGCGCACTCGATGTGCTTGACGTCGCGGCGGCCGAGGGCGCTGCGCCGGAGTCTGAGCTGATCGAGGCGGCGCCGGCTTCCGAGCCGGTGGAGGCGGAGGCAGTACCGCCGCCGACCGCTGCGGCTGCCGAGCCGGTCGACGTTTTCGATGCGGGCGAAGATCCGGAGATCCGCGAAATCTTCCTCGAGGAAGCTGCGGAGGTGCTGCAGACGCTGCAGTCGTCGTACGTCGCGTGGAGCCGCGATCCGCAGGATCACGAAGCGCTGACGACGCTGCGGCGGGCCTTCCATACGCTCAAGGGCAGCGGCCGCACGGTGGGCGCCGCCGACATCGGCGAGTTTGGCTGGGCGCTGGAGAGCATGCTCAACAAGTGCCTCGACGGGTCGATCGCCGCCAGTCCCGGCGTCGTCGAGACCGTCAGCCGCGCGTTGGCGGTTCTGCCGGGGCTGATCGAGGCATTTCGCGAGCGCAGGTCCGCGCCGGGCGATGTCGCCACCGTCACTGAGCACGCGGGCGAGTATGCCGCCGGGCGCACGCCGGGCGCGGCGCCGGAACCGGACATGCTGGCGATCTTCCGCGAGGATGCGATCGAGCGCCTGACCAGCGTCGATGCCTGGGTCGACGCGCACGCGACGGATGGTGAAGTCGCCGTGGAGCGCGACATCGTGCGCGCGTTCCACACGGTGCGCGGTGCCGCGCGGGCGGTGGAAGCCAATGCGATCGGCGCGATCGCCGGCGCGATCGAGTCCTATCTGGATGCGGCGGCGGAAGCTCGGGTTTATCTCGCAGCCGATGCGCGCGGCAGCTTGCGTGAGATGGCTGCCCTGCTGCGCAGTTGGGTCGGCGAGCTGGGAACGCCGGCCGCTGCGACGCAGGATCCGGGACCCTGGCTCGAGCGCATCGACAAGATGCGCAGCGAAGTGCCGGAAGACGCAGTCCGGTCGACCGCCGACCGGCAGCTGGCCGAGATTTTCGCCGGCGAAACCTTCGACCTGGTCTCCAGGATCGAGGATCAGGTCCGTGGCTGGGGGCAGGCTCCCGACAACATCCGCGCGGCACAGGAGCTCACGGTTCTGAGTCACACCCTGCTCGGCGCGGCGCAGATGTCGTCCTGTCCGGCGATCGGCGACGTTGCACGCGCGCTCAACCGCGCGTTCGACGGTGCGGCGGCGGCCGCGACCGTGCCCGACGCGGAGGCGATCGCGACGCTGCTGGCCGTCTGCGAAGGCCTGTTCCAGTACCTGGACCGGTTTCGCGAGGGCCGCCTCGGCAGCGACGACGCCGGCTGGGCCGGGCGCGTCACGGCCCTGGGCTGGGCCGCGGAGATTCCCGGAACGCAGCCGCCGGCGCTTGCGCCGGCCCGGTTCGAAACGGCGCTCACGCTCGAAGAGCCCGCGCTGTCCGCGCCCTTGGTCGAATCGCCCGCGGAGTTTGCCGAGCCGCTGGCGCCGGAGCTGCCGGAAACAAGTCCGGCGGCGGCGCCGTTCGAGGGCTTCGCCGGTGCCGAAGAAATCCTCGAGATGCCGCCGGTCGAGTCCGTGGAGGAATCCGCAGAACCGGATCCGGAATTGCTCGGCATCTTTCAGGCCGAAGCCGAGGAGCTGCTCGAAGGGCTCGACCAGAGCGTCTCCGCGCTGGAACGCAATCCGCGCAATCTGACGCCGCTGGGCGAGATCAAGCGGCTGCTGCATACGCTCAAGGGCAGCGCACGCGTCTCCGGTTTGCGCACGGTGGGCGACGTCGCGCACGGTCTGGAGTCGCTGTTCGAACAGCTCGAGTTCGGCGAGGCGACGGCGGGAACCTACTTCTTCGCCCGCGTCCAGAACACGCTCGATGGCTTGAATCTCGCGCTCGACGATATCCGCCGCGGCGTGATTCCGAATCCGCAGCAGCTGCTCGACGAACTGGCGCAGCCCTTGGTTCCGGATACGGCCGTCGCGGCGTCTGAACCCGCGCCAGGCGCTGCCTGGGCTCCGTTGGCTGCGCCGCAGCCGCCGGTCTTCGTGCCGCCGACCGCTGCGCCCAAGGCGCCGGCGTTCCCCGACGGATTCGACGTCGAGGTGGCGCAGACCTTCACCGGCGAGGCCGAAGAGCTGATGGAGATGCTCGAAGAGGCACTGCCGCGCTGGCAGGCCTTGCCGGGCGATTATTCGCCGGCCCGCGACATGCTGCGTGCACTGCATACCTACAAGGGCGGTGCGCGCATGTCGGGTCTGATGGGCCTGGGCGAGGCTGCGCACGAGCTCGAATCGCTGATCGAGGGCCTGGAGTACGCCGGCGAGCTCGACGCCGGTGCGCTCAAGGTCGTGGCCGGCGCGGTGTCCGAGCTGCGCCACCTGACCGATCGCCTGCAGCGCGGCGACTACATACCGCTGATCGCGGTCGGCGGAGCGCCCGAGGAGGAGGTTCCATTCGAAGAGGCGTCGACCGCTCCCGAGACGACCGCTCCCGAGACGACCGCTGCGGGCGTCGCGCAGGCCTTCGAGTTTCCGGCCGCATCGCCGGCGCAGGCCGCCGCGCCGGCGGCGCCGGTCGCGGGCGAGGCGCCGCCGGCCGGCATGTGGCATCCGCTGCTGTTCTGGCGACCGGCCGAGGACGCCGATTCGCTGGCATCGCAGCGCCGCGAAACGGCGCGCGTGCCGGTCGAAACACTGGACCGTCTGCTCAACGAAGCCGGCGAAATCTCGATCTACCGCTCGCGTATGGACGAGCACAACGCCGCGGTCCAGGTGCAGCTGGAGGACATGACGCAGGCGATTCACCGCGTGCGCGACCAGCTGCGCCTGCTCGAGATCGAGACCGAAGCGCAGATCGCCGCGCGCGGCCTGATCCAGACCGACCGTCCGGACCGCTACGCCGGCGAGTTCGATCCGCTGGAGATGGACCGGTTCACGCGCATGCAGGAGCTGTCGCGCGCACTCAACGAGTCGGTCGGCGACCTCGCGGCCGTGCGCACCTCCATCGACCAGCTGGCCAGCGAGTCGACGACGATCCTGCTGCAGCAGGGGCGGATCACGACCGAGGTGCAGCAGGGCCTGATGCGCACGCTGATGGTGCCGTTCTCGCGCCAGGTCGCGCGCCTGCAGCGTGTGGTGCAGCAGACTGCGATGGAGAACAGCAAGCGCGTCGACATCTCGTTCGAGGGTGTCGAGGCCGAGCTGGACCGCAACGTGCTGGAGCGCATGACGGCGCCTCTTGAGCATCTGCTGCGCAACGCGGTCATTCACGGCATCGAGCTGCCGGCCGAGCGCGAACGCGCCGGCAAGGCGGCCCACGGCCAGCTGCGCCTGCACCTGTGGCGCGAAGGCAGTCAGCTGTTCATCGAGCTCGCCGACGACGGCAAGGGCCTCGACCTGCAGGCGATCCGTGAAACCGCGATCCGCCGCGGGCTGATGCCGCCGGACGCCGTCGTGAGCGACGACGAGGCGGCGCAGTTCATCTTCATGCCGGGTTTTTCCACGGCCAAGCAGCTGACGCAGGACGCCGGTCGCGGTGTCGGCATGGACGTCGTCGCGGCCGAGGTCAAGCAGCTCGGCGGCAGTCTCGAACTGGCGTCCGAATCGGGCAAGGGCGCGCGCTTCAAGGTCCGCCTGCCGCTGACGCTGGCGATGTCGCAGTCGCTGCTGCTCGGCGTCGGTCACGAGCTGTATGCGGCGCCGCTGTCGAGCGTCGAGGGCATCACGCGCATCCCGCGTGACGAACTCGATGGCCTGCTCGCAGAGACCGGCCCGGAGTTCGCCTACGGCGGCCAGCATTACCGGGTGCGCCATCTCGCCGATCTGGTCGGTCTGCCGCGCGAGACACCGGGCGACGTCAAGACCGTGCACGCGATCCTGGTGCGCATGCCGGAAGGCATCGGCGGCGAGGAGCGGCGAGTCGCGGTCGTCGTCGACCATCTGCTCGGCAGCCGCCAGATCGTGTCCAAGGCGGTGGGACCGCAGATCAGCACGATTCCCGGCATCAGCGGCGCGACCATCCTCGCCGACGGACGCGTCGTGCTGATCCTGGACGTCAGCGAACTGGTGCAGGACCGCACGCGTCGCGTGCTGCGCACCCAGGCCGCGGTCGACCACGGCGTGCGCGAGCAGCCGGTGGAGACCCGGCGCGAGCTGATCATGGTGGTCGACGACTCGATCACGATCCGCCGCGTCACCGAGCGCCTGCTCACCAAGCACGGATTCGAGGTGATCACCGCGAAGGACGGCCTGGACGCGATGGCGCAGCTGCAGACCGAGCGTCCCGACGCGATCCTGCTCGACATCGAGATGCCGCGCGCGGACGGCTTCGAAGTCGCGACCTTCGTGCGCAACAGCACGCCGATCGCGCGCACGCCGATCCTGATGATCACCTCGCGGTCCGGCGAGAAGCACCGCGAGCGCGCACAGGCGATCGGCGTCGAGCGCTATCTGATCAAGCCCTACCAGGAAGATCAGCTGCTCGATGAGCTTAACGGCGTCCTCAAGGAGCGCAGCGCGTGAGTCGTGATCAGATTTATGCCGTGTTGATGGCGCTGCACGACGACACGATGCTGCTGCCCAACGCCGCCGTCGCCGAAGTCCTGCCGCGGGATGCGGTGCGCAAGGGCGTTGCCGGCCCGCCGTGGCTGCTCGGACACTGCGAGTGGAACAACCGGCGCGTGCCGGTGATCCGCTTCGAGCTGCTCAACGGCGGCAAGGCGGAGGGCGATCCGCGGCGCGAGCGCGTCGTCGTGCTCAATTCCGTCGGACGCCATCTGCCGGCGGGCAATCTGGCGATCATGACGCTGGGCTATCCGCACCTGGTGACGCTGAATCGCGCGGCGCTGCATCCGGTCGAGCTGGACGCGGTCGATCGTGCCGATCTGGTGCTGTCGCGCGTGCGCATCGCCAGCCAGGTCGCGCTGATCCCGGATCTGGTGACGGTCGAAGCGGAGATTGCGCGGGCGCAGATCGCCGCCTGAGCCACGGACGCCGGAACAGCGCCATGAATCCGTCTGATCTGCTGCGCGGTCACGACGCCGCGTCCTATGCGCGCCTGTCGATCGCCGCGGCGATCGTGACGATGGCGCTCAAGGCGCTGGCCTGGTGGATGACCGGATCGGTCGGCCTGCTGTCCGACGCGATGGAAAGCCTGGTCAACCTGAGTGCGGCGCTGGTGGCGTGGTGGATGCTGCGGCTGGCGATCCTGCCGCCGGACGAACACCATGCCTACGGCCACGGCAAGGCCGAATATTTCGCCAGTGCGTTCGAGGGCATGATGATCGCCGTGGCGGCAGTGTCGATCATTTGGGCGGCGTGGCCGCGCCTGTTCGACCCGCAACCGCTGCAGCAGACCGGGCTGGGCATTGCGGTTTGCGCGCTGGCGTCGGCGATCAACTGGGGCGTCGCCCGGGTGTTGATGAAAGGGGCCGCGCGCCATCGCTCTCTGGCGCTCAAGGCGGATGCCCGCCACCTGATGACCGACGTCTGGACTTCGGCCGGTGTCATCGCCGGGGTTGCGCTGGTCAGCCTGGGCGGCTGGCTGATTCTCGATCCGTTGCTGGCGCTGGCAGTGGCATTCAACATCCTGTGGACCGGCTGGCACCTGCTCGGCGAGTCGATGGCCGGATTGATGGACGCGGCCTGGCCGCAGCCCGAGCGCACGCGCCTCGATGCGATCCTCGGCGAGTACCGGGCGGCAGGCATCGATTTCCACGCGGTGCGCACGCGCCGCGCCGGCCAGCGCCATTTCGTGTCGTTCCACGTGCTCGTGCCCGGCAGCTGGACCGTGCAGCGTGCGCACGATTTCGTCGAAGGCATCGAAGCCCGGATCGCCGCCGAACTGGCGCCGATCAGCGTGCTGACGCACGTGGAGCCGATCGAGGACCCGCTGTCGCAGGACGACGGCGAGCTGGACCGGCAGCCGCCCGCGAACGGTTCCAAGGACGTATAGTCGATCGCGGCTGCGGTCCGGTCTGCTGCTTTCAGGAGAAGTCTCATGTCTCTGTCGATGTCTGCCATCTCGATCCCGGTCATCACCCGCGCGCTCAAGAACCTGTCGCACGTGCTGGCCAAGGCCGAGGCGCATGCCGAGGCGCGCAAGATCGATCCTTCGGTCCTGCTCAGTGGCCGGCTGTATCCCGACATGCTGCCGCTGACGCGACAGGTGCAGATCGCGAGCGATCTCGCCAAGAGCTGCGCGGCGCGCCTGGCCGGACGCGAGCCGCCCGTCTACGAAGACACCGAGACCACGTTTACCGAGCTGCAGGCGCGCATCACCCGCACGCTTGAGTACATCCAGGGCGTGCCGGCCGCGGAGATCGATGGCGCCGAGTCGCGCACGGTCACCGTCAAGCTGCGCGAGCTGGTCACGTTTCCCGCGTTGACCTACCTGCAGTATTTCGTGCTGCCCAACGTGTTCTTCCACTGCGCCACCGCGTACGCGATCCTGCGCCACAACGGTGTCGAGCTGGGCAAAGGCGATTTTCTCGGCAGGCCCTGAAGAAGAGAGAGCCGATGGGGGACAAGGAATGGGGTGAGCCGGATCGCCTGATCCAGGTTTTCTACGCCACCGCGTTTCAGCGCCCGTGGGCGGAGTTCCGGGCGCAGGCGATGGAACGCTTGTGCGAATGGTCCGGGGCGGTCGCGGCGGCCTGGCTGACGCGGGCGGCGGCGGACTTGCATGGCGAGTTCGCCGTGTGGCCTGGCGACGCCGGAATTTCGCACGACTCCGTCGCCCATCTGGGATTTGCGTCCGGGGTGCGGGAGCGTGAACTGCGGCCCATGCCCGCGGACTGGCGTTCCGATTCTGCGGCGGGCGGCTGGGCTCTGGCGTTCAATGTTGCCCATCGCGATTCCGGCATGCGCAGCGTGCTTTGCCTTGCGTTTCCGCCGCGGTGTCAACCCGATCGCGCGGTCCTGCGCCGTCTCGTCGGACACCTCGTCCAGGCGGGGACGCTGGCGCTGTCGCAATTTCTCCGCCATGACGAGTGGCTGCAGGCGATGGGGCGTGTGTCGCGCGGCTCGGCGGCCCTGGTCGATGCGAGCGGCGGCGTCTATCTCGCCAGTTCGCGTTTCTATGAACTGGTCGCCGACGAGTACGGCGAGGTCGATCGTTCGAGACTGCCGTTTGCCATGCCAGCGTCAGCGATCGAGGACCCGCGCGCGTCCTTTGTGGTCGGAACCCTGCATTTCCGGCTGTCGCGCGAAGGCGGGCTGTATCTGCTGCATGCGCGCCGCCCGCATCCGGTCGACGTGCTGTCGCCGCGCGAACAGCAGATCGCGCGCGCGCTGGCGGCCGGCAAGACGTTCAAGAGCGTCGCCCGCGAGTGCGACATCGCGATCAGCACGGTCGCGAACCACGCGTCGCGCATCTACAAGAAGCTCGGCATCTACCGGCGCGAGGAGCTGGTCGGCCTGCTGCGCAAGGCGGCGACCCCGAGCGCTTCGGCCGCCTGACGCGCCTTCCGCAATCCGCGACAATGGCGGCCCTTCCCGCCTTAGTTTGCCATGAGCATCGCTGCCAACTCTCCGCTTCCGCCGGTCATCGACTACGACCACGGCATCACCTGTGTCGACACGCTGCAGGAGCGCCCCGGGCTCGCGTGCTGCTATCTCGTGCAGCGCGGCGACGACTGCGCCGTCATCGAGACCGGCACGGCGCACGGCGTGCCGGGCCTGCTCGCGCTGATGGATGCGCGCGGCATTGCGCGCGAGCGCGTGCGCTACGTCATCCCGACGCATGTGCACCTCGACCATGCCGGCGGCGCCGGCGCGCTGATGCGGGCGTTGCCGGACGCAACGCTCGTCGCGCATCCACGTGGCGCACGCCACCTGATCGATCCGTCGAAGCTGATCGCCGGGGCACAGGCGGTCTACGGTGCCGATGCCGTGGCGCGCATGTACGGCGAGATCGTCCCGATTCCGGAGGCGCGCGTGATCGTCGCCGGCGATGGCCATCGCCTGGCACTGGGGGATGGCGAGTTGCAGTTCGTCGATGCGCCCGGGCACGCGCGCCACCACTTCTGTGTCTGGGACCCCGTCAGCCGCGGCTTCTTTGCCGGCGACACCTTCGGGCTGTCGTACCGGGACTTCGACGGACCGGGCGGCGTGTTCCTGATCCCGACGACCACGCCGGTGCAATTCGAGCCGGACGCCTGGACGGCGACGCTCGATCGTCTGCTGGGCTTCGACCCGCAGTACATGTACCTGACCCACTTCGGCCGCGTCGGCGAGGTGGCACGCCTGGCCACTGAGCTGCGTGCCCACATCGGCCACTATGCGGAACTGGCGCGCCGCTACGCCGACGCGCCCGACCGCCACGCCAAGCTGGTCAACGCGCTTGCAGCGGATGCGCTGGCGCAGCTGCAGCGCCTGCAGTGCCCGATCGGCGAGGCCAGGGCCCGCGAGCTGCTGGCGTTCGACATGGAGCTGAACGCGCAGGGTCTCGAAGTCTGGCTGGAGCGAGGTGTAACGTAGGATGGGCTGAACGCATGTGACAAATGCGTAGGAACGCATTTGAGCGTAGCCCTGAGCAAAGCGAGGGGTGAGGCCCATGGACGGGCCGAACAAGCCCATCGTTCACGCCATCGATGGGCTTCGCGATGCTCAGTCCATCCTACACACCGTCCTGCGCGATTTCGCCTGGAGACAGCAGCGGCAGCTGCACGCTGCCGGTGATGCCGATGGCCGGGACGAAGAGATCGCGCGACCAGCTCACCGGGTACTGCGCCTGGAAGCCGTAGAGCAGCAGGGCGAGTTCGTCGCCCTCGGCAAGGCGCTCGGCGATGCCGTTCATCTCGATCGCGTGGCTGCCAAAGCCGCGCACCGGCGTGATCTGATCGTCGATGACGTCCCAGCGCTCGGTGCCGGCCTTGCGATGGCCGATCGCCAGATAAAGGATCGGATCGCAGCCGAGCGGGAGCGGTTCAGTCGCGCTGCAGTCGGCCATCTCCATGCCGCTCAAGCCGGTGATCTCGATATCCAGCAGCGGCACGCCGGCCAGTACCGCGCCGCCGGCTGCGGCGGTCATCAGCGTCTGGTTGGCGAGCAACTGTTCGCGTGCGCCGTTGCCAAGCACGGCACCGATCACGCCCAGCGTGCTGCTGAACTGCGGCGTGCTGGCGTCGATCGCGAACGACGTGCCGCCGCGCTTCACCGAGTTGACCGCCACGGCATCGCCTTCGCCCAGACTCAGACACAGCGCGTCACCGGTCTTGAGGGCCGCGTCGACGGCGCCGGCCTGATCGCGCAGCTTCTCTTCGAGCCAGGCGAAGGTCGCCTCGGTCAGGTCGACGCTGCCGCAGGTCTGCGAGCCGCCGGCGTCCTGGAAGTTGGGCACGGTGATGGCGGCAAAGAACGGATCGAGCGCTTCCTCCGCGCCGGGCGCCGAGGTCAGGCTGACCGGCAGGATGTGCCCCGACTGGTGCGTGAGCAGGCGCACGTCGCCGCCCAGCGCCTTGAGGCATTCGTAGTTGCCGAGACCGTCGTTGAAGTTGAACAGCGTGTCGCGGAAGCCCTGGGTCAGCAGCACGTCAGCGGCCGGGGGGAGCGTCGGTGCAACCGTCAGCGCATCGGGCGTCGCGAACAGGAATGGCTGAGGGCCGGCCGGCTGGCCGTCGCAGAAATAGGCGACGCTGTGGTACTTGAAGGCGTTGGTGCCGGCCTCGGTGAAGATGTTGGTCAGCGCGCCCTGCACGAGGGTTTCGTAGATCAGCGGATCCTGGCGTGGGCCGGAGCGATCGAGATAGCCCATGACCGGCGCCGGATCGAGCGCGCCGAGCGCGTCGGGCAGCGCGGTCAGGCTTTCGCCGCCGGCCGACAGCGCCAGTGCGTAGCCGGACTTGATGACGTTGTGCGAGTTCAACGCGTAGGTGAGGTCATGCGGCGTGATGTCGGGCGACAGCACGCGCAGGCGATGCTTGGGATCGGCGGCGTACAGCAGGATCTGGTACATGCCGCCGTAGGAGCCGCCGTAAGACCCGACATACATCTCGCCGTTGCCGCGCCGGCGCAGGCCTTCGAGGTCTTCGGCCCAGTCGAGGATCGCGATCAGATCCTGGCCTTCGAATTCCGGGTCCATCACGCGCACCGTGCCGCCGGATTCGCCGAAGCCGCGCTCGTCGATCGAGATCACGTAGTAGCCGGCGTCGAGCAGACGCTGCGCGAACTCGCTGGCCTCAAGCATGCGCGAGCCGCCGTAGCCGTGGCCTTGCAGCACCAGCGGATAGGTCTTGCCGACCTGGATCTGGGTCGGCTCGAACACCTGGAACACGATCGTGTCGCCGGTCGCTGCGACCTCGATCGCCTGGCGATAGCTGGTGCCGGCACGATCGGCAGCCACCGGAACCCGGGGCGCGGTGTCGCCGCTGGTCGGCGCGTTGCCGCCGGAACCGCCCGAGTTCGAACCGCCGCAGGCGGAAACCAGCAGGATCAACGCGACCGGCCACAGTCTGGAACGCAGCATGGAACCTCATCCTCCAGAAACGGCACTATGTCTGTGCCTGGGAAAACCGCTTCGAAGGATCCACATTAAGGAGTTGTGACGTTTCATGCGAGTAGTAAGGTTGACCCTGCTGGCGGGCCTGGTGCTGGCCACGCTGAGCGGCTGCACCCGGCTGCGCTATTACGCCCATCTGGCTGGCGGGCAATGGCAGCTGCTGCATGAGCGCCACCCGATTGCGGAAGTCCTAGCCAGCCCGGACACCGCACCGGAGCTGAAGGCGCGACTGCAGCAGGTGGTGCAGGCGCGCAGTTGGGCGGTGGGCGCGCTGCACCTGCCGGACAACGGCAGCTACCGCAACTACGCCGACCTCGGGCGTCCGTACGTGATGTGGAACGTGTTCGCGACGCCCGAGCTTTCGCTCAAGCCGCTGGAACACTGCTTTCTGTTCGCCGGTTGCGTCGCCTATCAGGGCTATTACGAGCGCGCGCAAGCCGAGGCACGCGCCGCCGACCTGCGCGCCGAGGGCTACGACGTCTACGTCGGCGGCGTGCCGGCGTATTCGACGCTGGGCTGGTTCGACGATCCGGTGCTGAACACGATGATGCGCTGGGATGACGCGCAGCTGGTCGGCACGGTGTTTCACGAGTTGGCGCACCAGAAGCTCTACGTGCAGGACGACACGCGCTTCAACGAGTCCTACGCCGCTTTCGTCCAGCAGGAAGGCCTGCGCGCCTACACCGCGGCACATCCGCAGCTGCCGGCGGGAGACGAAGCGGCGCAGCCGCGGCGCACGCAGTTCGTGCGGCTGGTGCTGGACTTGCGCCAGCGCCTGAACGAGCTGTACGCGCAGCCGCTCGATCTCGAAACGATGCGTGCACGCAAGTCGGAGGAGTTCGCGCGGTTGCGCGCGGATTACGAGCGCCTGCGCGATGCGGACTGGAACGGCGACCGGCGCTACGACGCGTGGTTCGCAGACATCACTCCCAACAACGCCAGGCTGCTGCCTTTCGGACTGTACGACGAATACGAACCGGCCTTTGCCGCGCTGTTCGAGCGCGCCGGCCGCGACTGGACGCGCTTCCATGTCGAGGCACAGCAACTTGCCGAACTCCCCGCGGACCAGCGCAAGGCCCAACTCGATCAGCTGCTCCCGCTGTTGTAGCAGCGGCCCAAGGGGGCGGCGCAGCCCGTAGCTCGTAGCCTGGACGAAGTCCGGGATCCGCGCCCCCACCCCGGGCTGCGCCCGGGCTACCGCTGCAGGGAGTCGGGCTTTGCGTCGCCGAACAGTTCCCGCGTCTCGCCGTGCTGCAGCACCCAGAAGCGGTCGTGCGAAATGCCGGCGTCGTCGAGCGCACGGCGCAGGCGCTGCGGCGGCTCGTCGAGCGGTTCCTCGGTAAGCCGAAACGTGCCCCAGTGCATCGCCACCGACTGGCGGCTGCCGATGTCGCGGTGGATCTTCACCGCGTCCTCGGGATTGACGTGCATGAACTGCATGAACCAGCGCGGTTCGTAGGCGCCGATTGGCAGCAGCGCGAGGTCGATCGGCGCAAAGCGCGCGCCGATGTCGGCAAAGTCCGCCGAGTAGCCGCTGTCGCCGGCGAAGTAGACGCGTCGGTCCTGCGCCTCGACCACGAAGCCGCACCAGAGCGTGGCATTGCGGTCGCTGGCATTGCGGCCGGAGAAATGCTGCGCCGGCACCGCATGCACGCGCAGGCCGGCGACCTCCGCGCTCTGCCACCAGTCGAGTTCGATCACGCGCTCGATGCGGTGCTGCGCGAACCAGCGCTTCAGGCCCAGCGGCACGACGAAGTGCAGCTGCGGGTGCTCGTGCGCTAGCCGGCGCACGGTCGCTTCGTCGAGATGGTCGTAGTGGTTGTGCGAGATCAGCGCCAGATCCAGCGGCGGCAGGTCGGCGTGGTGCAGTGACGGCGGATTGAGTCGCTGCGGCCCGGCGAAACCGAGCGGCGAGGCCCGCTCGCTCAGGTGCGGGTCAGTCACCAGATTGCGCCCGCCCAGCTGCAGCAGGAAGCTCGCATGGCCGATCCAGGTCAGCGTGTCCTGCGTGCGGTTGTGCCGCAGCCGTTCGACGGGCGGGCGCAGCACCGTGAACTGCGGCTTGCGGTAGGGCTTGAGCAGAAAGCCCGGCAGCCAGCGCAGCACGTCGAAGCCGCCATGCTGGTCGATGGTGTGGTTGTTGCGAAAGCCGCGGACCGTGTGGTGCCGCGGGCGGGAAGAAGAGTCAGCCATTGGCGCGGTGGCGTCGGATCAGGCGCTTACGGTAGCAGGCCCGCGGCCGGGCGCAAGCGCGCGACTTCGGCAACGCCTGCGGGTATCCTTCGCGGGCTTTTTCGCCCGTGATCCTGACCATGCAGCTCCACAACACGCTCTCCGGCCGCAAGGAGGAATTCGTTCCGCTCGATCCGCAGCGGGTGACGATGTACGTTTGCGGGCCGACGGTCTACAGCTACGCCCATATCGGCAACGCGCGTCCGGCCGTGGTGTTCGACGTGCTCGCGCGGGTGCTGCGGCGGCGATTTGCGAGCGTCGTCTACGCGCGCAACATCACCGACATCGACGACAAGATCAACGCGGCGGCGGCGAAGGAGGGCGTCGATATCGGCGTCATCACGCAGCGCTTCGCGGCGATCTACCGCGAGGACATGGCGGCGCTGGGCGTACTGCCGCCGGATTTTGAGCCGCGCGTGACCGCGCACCTGGAGCCGATCATCGACATGATTCGGCGCTTGGTCGCCGCGGGGCATGCCTACGAAGCGCAGGGCCACGTCCTGTTTCACACGCTCAGCTTCAAGGAATACGGCCAGCTGTCCGGCCGCGACGAGCAGGCGCTGATGGCCGGCGCGCGCGTTGAGGTCGCGCCGTACAAGAAGCACGCCGGCGATTTCGTGCTGTGGAAACCGTCGACGCCGGAGCAGCCGGGCTGGGATTCACCCTGGGGCCGCGGCCGGCCGGGATGGCACATCGAGTGCTCGGCAATGGCCGAGGCGCTGCTGGGCGAGACCATCGACATCCACGGCGGCGGACACGACCTGATCTTTCCGCACCACGAGAACGAGATTGCGCAGTCGACCTGCGCCCACGGCGGCAAGGTGTTCGCGCGCTACTGGCTGCACAACGGCTTCCTCAATGTCGACAGCCAGAAGATGTCGAAGTCGATCGGCAACGTGCTGCTGGTGCATGAGCTGCTCAAGCACCTGCCGGGCGAGGCGATCCGCCTGGTGCTGCTGACCGGGCACTACCGCCAACCGATCGACTGGACCGACGAAGTCGTCGCCGAGTCGCGCAAGAAGCTGGACCGGCTCTACGGCGCGCTGCGCGATCTGGGCGACATCGCGCCCGCCGATGGCGTGAAGGCGCCGCAGGCTTTCATCGATGCGCTCGAAGACGACGTCAACACGCCGATGGCGCTGGCCGAGCTGTTCGAACTCGCGCGCGCGGCGAACAAAGCGGAGTCGGTCGCCGACAAGGCGCGCATCAAGGCGCAGATGCTGGATGCCGGCGCCATGCTGGGTCTGCTGCAGCAGAAGCCGGCGGACTGGTTTGCGTGGGCGCCGCAGGTCGACGGACGCCCGACGGCTGAGGAGATCGAAGCGCTGCTGATTCAGCGCGCCGATGCGCGCAAGAACAAGCAGTGGGCCGAGTCCGACCGCATCCGCGACGAGCTCAAGGCGCGTGGCGTGCTGATCGAAGACTCGAAGGACGGGCAGCGCTGGCGCTACGTCTGACGCGCGGTCGCGGGCAGGCGGCGCCTGGACGGACGCTGATACCAGGCGGTGTCGGCCGTGCTCAGCAAGCGCGCGAGGAATTCCTCGGCATGCTGGTCGGCGCGCAGCACGTAGGCGTTAAAGCCGCAGCGCGCCAGCTGCACCGCTTGATCCACGACGACTGCACTGCCGCGCGCGCGCAGCTCGCCGGTAAATCCGTAGCGGTCGCGCAGCACGCGCGCCTGGCTGTAGGCGCGGCCATCGCCGAACGTGGGGAACTGCAGCTCGATCAGCGGGCGGTCCGCAAGCGCGGTCCAGACGGTGTCGATGTCCGTGGTATTGGGCAGGCTGACGCCGATCACCACATCGCTTCCTGTGGTCGGTCGAAGCTCGAGCCAGCGCGCGAGCGGCACGATGAACCTGCCCGTTGCCGGCAGCGGCTGGTCGTCGGCCAGCGCGACGAAGTCGTCGGCCGCGATTTCGGTGTTGCGAATGAACTCACTCATGCGGCCACCGCATCTTCGCTGTACAGGCGCGTCTTGAACGGCGCCATGCCGACGCGGCGATAGCACTGCAGAAAGGTTTCGTCTTCGTCGCGGCGCTGCCCGAGATAGGTCTCGACGATGCGCACGACGGCGCCGGCGATCTCGTCGCGGCTGAACGACGGGCCGGTGCGGTCGCCCAGGCTGGCGTCGTTCTCGGCACTGCCGCCGAGCGTGACCTGGTACCACTCCTCGCCTTTCTTGTCGACGCCGAGGATGCCGATGTGGCCGACCGTGTGATGGCCGCAGCCGTTCATGCAGCCGGACATCTTCAGCTTGATCTCGCCGATGTCATACAGATGGTCGAGCGAATCGAAGCGGTCGTTGATGTCCGCGGCGACGCCGATCGAGCCGGCGTTGGCGAGCGAGCAGAAATCCAGGCCCGGGCAGCAGATCATGTCGGTGAGCAGGCCGATATTCGGCGTCGCCAGACCGGCGGCCTTGAGCGCCTGCCAGAGCGAGTAGACGTCTTTCTGGGCGACGTCGGCGAGCACCAGGTTCTGGTCGTGCGTCGCGCGCACTTCGCCGAAGCTGTAGAGCTTCGCCAGTTCGGCGACGAGATCCATCTGTGCAGCGGTGATGTCGCCGGGCGCGACGCCCAGCGGCTTGAGCGAGACGAATACGGCCTTGTAGCCCGGCACGCGGTGTTCGCGCACGTTGCGGCGCACGAACGACGCGAAGGCGCTGTCGGCAGCCAACGCGGCGGCATAGCTGCGGTCGGCATCGGCGCCCGCCGCGTACGAATGGGGCGTGAAATGCGCCTTCATGCGCTGCAGCTCGTCTGGATTCAGGGTGAACGCGGCCTTGTCGATCTGCGCCCACTCGGCTTCGACCAGTTCGGTGAACTTGGCCGGTCCCAGCTCCTTGACCAGGATCTTGATGCGCGCGCGATGGATGTTGTCGCGCCGGCCGAGGCGGTTGTAGACGCGCAGGACCGCTTCCAGGTACGAGAGCAGGTCGGCTTCCGGCAGGAACTCGCGGATCTTGTGCGCCAGCATCGGCATGCGGCCAAGGCCACCGCCGACGAAGATGCTGTAGCCGAGTTCACCCGTCTCGTTGCGCACGATGTGCACACCGACATCGTGCACCCGCGTCGCCGCGCGATCGGTCGTCGACGACGAGAACGCGAACTTGAACTTGCGCGGCAGCCAGTTGAACTCGGGGTGGAAGGTCGCCCACTGGCGGGTGATCTCGCAGTAGGGACGCGGATCGACCAGCTCGTCCCGGGCGACGCCGGCGAGGTGATCGGCGGTGATGTTGCGGATGCAGTTGCCCGAGGTCTGGATCGCGTGCATCTCGACCGACGCCAGGTCGGCGAGGATGTCCGGGACGGTTTCGAGCTTCGGCCAGTTGAACTGGATGTTCTGGCGCGTCGTGAAATGGCCGTAACCCTTGTCGTAGGTACGGGCGATGTGCGCGAGCATGTGCACCTGCTTCGACGACAGCAGGCCGTAGGGAATCGAGATGCGCAGCATCGGCGCGAAGCGCTGCAGATACAGGCCGTTGCGCAGGCGCAGCGCGCGGAACTCATCCTCCGGCAGCTGGCCGGCGAGGAAACGCTGCGTCTGGTCGCGGAACTCGGCGACGCGCTGGTCGACCAGGGCCTGATCGTATTCGTCGTAGCGGTACATCGTCGGAATGCGGGTCGGGCGGAATGCGTGGCAGTTCGGTGGCGCGCAGCCTACCAACACCTCCTGATGCACCGAAGGGGATTGCAGACCTAAGGTCAGAACGAAGCGTTATTAGGGGATGACGGGAATCCGCTGCAGCGTCAGCTTGCGGCGCTCTTCGGGTTCGGCCACCGCGCTGATTTCTTCGACCAGTTCGCGCTTGAGATGCGGCGCGAAGGTCTGCAGGAAGTCGTACATGTAGCCGCGCAGGAACAGCCCGCGCCGAAAGCCGATGTGGGTGACGCTGGGCTCGAACAGGTGATCGACCGGCAGGCGCACCAGGTCGCGGTCGGTGCGCTCGTCGTAGGCCATGTTGGCGATGATGCCGATGCCCAGGCCGAGGCGGACGTAAGTCTTGATGACGTCGGCATCGACCGCGGTCAGGACGACGTCGGGCTTGAGCCCGTGCGCCGTGAACGCCTGGTCGAGCTTGGAGCGGCCGGTGAAGCCGAAGGTGTAGGTGACGATCGGGTATTGCGCGATGTCGCGCAGTTCGATCTGCTTGAGCTTGGTCAGCGGGTGCTCGGGCTTGACCAGCACGCAGCGGTTCCAGCGGTAGCAGGGCAGCATCACCAGGCTGTCGAAGTGATGCATGGCTTCGGTGGCGATGGCGAAGTCGGCCTGGCTGTCGGCGGCCATCTTGGCGATCTGCGGCGGCGAGCCCTGGTGCAGGTGCAGGGTCACGCGCGGATAGCGCTTGCGAAAGGCGGTGATCACCGGCGGCAGCGCGTAGCGCGCCTGCGTGTGCGTGGTCGCGATCGACAGGTCGCCGCGATCGGTGTCGTGGAACTCGGCGGCGACGCGCTCGATGTTGTCGACCTCGCCGAGCAACAGGCGGGCGTGCTCGAGGATGCGCTGACCGGCCGGCGTGATCTCCGACAGGTGCTTGCCGCTGCGCACGAAGATATCGACGCCCAGCTCTTCTTCGAGCAGGCGGATCTGCTTGCTCACGCCCGGCTGCGACGTGTACAGCGCCTCGGCGGCGGCGGTGACGTTGAGGCCGCGCTGGGCGACTTCATGGATGTAACGCAGCTGACGGAGTTTCATGCTTCGACCGGAAGTCCGCTGGCAGGGTATATGCGTTTCTTGCCTCGAAGTATAGGCTGTTATGCCATTTGTCGAAGTCCTGTAATGCGATGACGTCCGGTTCCTGGCCTTACTACCCGGTGTTCATGCGCCTGCGCGGCCAGCGCGTGCTGCTGGTCGGCGGCGGCGAAGTCGCGGCGCGCAAGCTGCGCCTGCTGTTGCGCGCCGACGCGCGCGTGCACGTGGTGGCCGAGCAACTCAACGACGAGCTTGCGGAGCTGTGCGCGAGCGGCGAAGCGGTACATGCCGGCGTCGCCTTCGAGCCGCGACAGCTGGGCGGCTGCCGGCTCGCGGTCGCCGCGACCGACGATGCGGCGCTGAACCGGCGCGTGGCCGATGCGGCCGAGGCGCAGGGCATCCCGGTCAACGTCGTCGACGACTCGACCCTGAGCAGTTTCGTGACGCCGGCGATCGTCGACCGCTCGCCGCTGCTGATCGCGATCTCGACCGGCGGCGCCGCGCCGGTGCTTGCGCGCCGCCTGCGCGAGCGCCTCGAAGCGATGCTGCCGTCCGCGTACGGCCGGCTGGCCGCGTTCATGCACAGCCGCCGCGAATCCGTGCGCAGCGCCGCCGCGCACACCGCGCGCCGTGCGATCTGGGAGCGCTTTCTCGACAGTCCGGCCGCCGAGCAGGTGCTGACGGGCAACGAGGCGCGCGCGACGAGCGATCTGCAGGAGATGGCGCAGCAGCGCGCCGGGGTTGGCGAGGCCAAGGGAGAGGTGTATCTGGTCGGTGCGGGTCCGGGCGATCCGGACCTGCTGACCTTCAAGGCCCTGCGGCTGATGCAGCAGTGCGATGTCGTGCTCTATGACCGGCTGGTCGCACCGGAAATCCTGGAGCTGGTGCGACGCGACGCGCGGCGCATGTTCGTCGGCAAGGCGCGCAGCCAGCATGCGGTGCCGCAGGACGAGATCAACGACGAGCTGGTTCGGCTGGCGCAGTCGGGCCAGCGCGTGCTGCGCCTCAAGGGCGGCGATCCCTTCATCTTCGGCCGCGGCGGCGAGGAGATCGACCGCCTGATGGAGCACGGCATTCCGTTCCAGGTCGTGCCAGGCATCACCGCCGCGAGCGGCTGCTCGGCCTACGCCGGCATTCCCCTGACGCACCGCGACTACGCACAGGCCTGCGTGTTCGTCACCGGCCACGCACGAGCGGACGGCACGCTGGACCTGCACTGGGACCAGCTCGCGCGGCGCGGCCAGACGGTTGTCGTCTACATGGGGCTCGCCACGCTGCCAGAGTTGTGCGCGCGCCTGATCGAGCACGGTCTGCCACCCGATTGGCCGGCGGCGATGATCGACGACGGCACTTCGCCGCGTCAGCGCGTGATCGCCGGCACGCTCGCCGATCTGCCGCAGCGTGTATCCGAAGCGAACCTCAAGGGACCGAGCCTGCTGATTGTCGGCGAGGTCGTGCGCCTGCGCGAACGGCTTTCCTGGCGCGGCGAATCATCGTAGCCGCGTAGCCCGGACGGAGTCCGGGGAAACACAGTGGCGACGCCCCGGGCTGCGCCCGGGCTACCGCTAACCGGCCTGCGCGGAGCTGGAGCGGTCCAGATCGCGGCTACGCAGGCGCTTCTGGATCGCGCGCTGGATGCCGGCGGTGTCGAGGCCGCACAGGGCCATCAGTTCCTCGCGCGTGCCGTGTTCGACGAAATGGTCGGGCAGCCCGAGGTTGAGCACCGGCACGGTATGGTGCTGCGCCACCAGCACCTCGTTGACGCCGGAGCCGGCGCCGCCGACGCGGGCGTTGTCTTCGAGCGTCACCAGCAGGTCGTTCTCGTTGGCGAGTTCGAGGATCAGTTCGGTATCGAGCGGCTTGACGAAGCGCATGTCGGCAACGACCGCGTCAAATATTTCCGCGGCCTCGATCGCCGGTTGCACCATCGCGCCGAAGGCGAGGATGGCGACGCGCGGGCGGCGGCGACCATGCGCCTCGCGCACGATGCGGCCCTTGCCGATCGCCAGCGGCTTGGGCTCGCGCTCGCAGGCGACGCCGGTGCCGGTGCCGCGCGGATAGCGCACCGCACTGGGCTGGCTCAGCGTGAGTCCGGTGCTGAGCATGCGCCGGCATTCGTTCTCGTCCGCCGGCGCCATCACCACCAGGTTGGGGATGCAGCGCAGGTAGGACAGGTCGAAGGCGCCGTGATGCGTCGCGCCGTCGGCGCCGACCAGGCCGCCGCGGTCGATCGCGAACAGCACCGGCAGGTTCTGAATCGCGACGTCGTGGATCAGCTGGTCGTAGCCGCGCTGCAGGAAAGTCGAGTAGATCGCGCACACCGGCTTGAGACCTTCGCAGGCCAGACCGGCGGACAGCGTGACGGCATGTTGTTCGGCAATGCCGACGTCAAAGTAGCGTTCCGGGAAACGCTGGGCGAATTCGACCAGGCCGGAGCCTTCGCGCATCGCCGGCGTGATCGCGACCACGCTGGAGTCCGCGGTCGCGGCCTCGCACAGCCAGTCGCCGAATACCTGTGTGTAGCTGGGCTTGACCGCCGCCTTCTTGCCCGGAAACGCACCGGTGACCGGATCGAACTGGGCGACGCCGTGATACTTGATCGGGTCGGCCTCGGCCGGATCGAAGCCCTTGCCCTTGACGGTGAGCACGTGCAGCAGCTGCGGGCCCTTGGCGTCCTTGAGGCGGTCCAGCGCCTCGGTCAGCGCGCCGAGATCATGGCCGTCGATCGGGCCGTGATAGGTAAAGCCCAGCGTTTCGAACATCCCGCCCGGATTGTCGAGGTGCGCCTCGTTGTGCTCGTCGGCGAGCGGGCGCGTGCCGTGCGGCGCCGGCATGCCCATTTTTTTGAGCAGGCGCGCCGAATGGTTGCGCAGCGCGCCGACGTTCTCGGAGATCGACATGTCGTTGTCGTTGTAGATCGCGAGCAGGTCGAGCTTGAGATGGCCGGCGTGATTGAGCGCCTCGAAGGCCATGCCCGCGGTCATGCCGCCGTCGCCGATCACGGCGACGACGCGGCGCTTCTCGTTCTTCAGGCGCACTGCGGCGGCCATGCCGGCAGCGGCGGAGATCGAGGTCGACGAGTGGCCAACGCCGAAGGTGTCGTATTCGCTCTCGGCGCGAAGGCAGAATGGCGCCAGTCCTTCGAGGCGGCGGATCGTCTCCAGGCGTGCGCGGCGGCCGGTCAGCATCTTGTGCGGGTAGGCTTGATGGCCGACATCCCAGACCAGGCGGTCGTGCGGCGTGTCGAAGCAGCGATGCAGGGCGATCGACAGCTCGACCGTGCCCAGGTTGGCGGCGAAATGTCCGCCGATGCGGCCCAGCGTCTCGATCAGGTAGCGCCGCATCTCCACCGCGAGGTGCGGCAGGTCCTCCGACGCGAGACGGCGCAGATCGGCGGGCGTCTGCACGTTGCCGAGGAGGGCATAGCCGGGAATTTCGGTCATCGGAGCTGGGTCAGCGCGATGCACCTCGATGGTGCGCGCGCATTGTAAGAGATGTCAGCCCGGCATTATCCGGGAATGCTGCAACGCGCAAAAGTGCCCCCCGATCAGCGGTCCCGGGCCCGGATCTGGTCCGCGAACTCCAGCAGGGGAAGTGCCTGCGCGCCGAAAACGTCGAGGGCGGACCGGGCCTGCGCGAACAGTTCCGCGGCGCGCGCACGTGCTGCGGGCAGGCCGAGAATCGCCGGGTAGGTCGACTTGCCGTTGGCGGTGTCCTTGCCGGCGGTCTTGCCGAGCGTCGCCGAATTGCCTTCGACGTCGAGCACGTCGTCCTGGATCTGGAAGGCGAGGCCTATGCACTTGCCGTAGCGGTCCAGGGCCTCGCGCTGCGCCTCCGCGAGGCTCTGGGCCGCGGTGCTGGCCATGCGCAGGCAGGCGCGGATCAGTGCGCCGGTTTTGTGGATATGCAGGGCTTCGAGTTCGGCGAGGCTCAAGTGGCGATGCTCGGAATCGAGATCGACGGCCTGACCGCCGACCATGCCGCGCGTGCCGGCGGCTTCGGCGAGTATCGCGATCATCTGCACGCGCTGCTCGGCGCTCAGACCCGACGCGGCGTCGGTCGCGAGCAGCTGGAACGCCAGCGCCTGCAAGCCGTCGCCGACCAGGATGGCGCTGGCCTCGTCATAGGCCTTGTGCGTCGTCGGCCGGCCGCGGCGCAGGTCGTCGTCGTCCATTGCCGGCAGGTCGTCGTGCACCAGCGAGTAGACGTGAATCATCTCGACCGCACAGGCCGCCGCATCGAGGCGGCGCGGATCCAGGCCGAGCACATCGCCGGCCAGATAGACCAGCAACGGACGCAGACGCTTGCCGCCTTCGCAGGCGTAGCGCATCGCCTGATGCAGGCGTGCGGGATATTGCTCGGCGGAAGGCAGCGTCCGCTGCAGCATCGCTTCCAGCCGTTCGCGGTAGGCGGCAAGGCGGGTGTCTATCGCGAGGGGGGGCGCGGGATTCACGGGGCTGCGCCTTCGTCTGCGGGCGTGTCGACCAGATTGCGGACCTTCAGCTCGGCGGTATCGAGCGCACCGCGGCATTGGCGGGCGAGATCGACGCCGCGCTCGAACAGCTTCAGCGATTCTTCCAGCCGCAGCTCGCCGCGTTCGAGACTCTGCACGATCGCTTCGAGTTCCTTCATAGAGTCCTCGAAACGTCCGACCGGGTCGGCGTCGGGGGTGGGCATCTCCGGCTTTTTCGCCATGTCGATTCCGGCTGTGTTTATTTATCTACTTATTTAATAAACAAAAATATAATAACTCACGCCCGGTTCCGTCCGGGCCGGCAGTGTAGCCCGGTTGCCGACCCCCCGCGCATCGGCTAGTGTCCGCGCGCTTTTCCCCATCCGACGCCATGGCGAATTCCAACCAATACAGCGCAGAAGCGATCGAGGTCCTGCAGGGTCTCGACCCGGTCCGCAAGCGGCCGGGCATGTACACCGAAACCACCCGCCCCAATCACCTCGCGCAGGAAGTCGTCGACAACGCGGTCGATGAAGCCCTGGCCGGGTACTGCAAGAACATCACGGTGACCGTCTACGAAGACGGCTCGCTGGAAGTCGCCGACGACGGCCGCGGCATGCCGGTGGACGTGCACCCGGTGCACAAAGTCACCGGCGTCGAACTGATCCTGACCAAGCTGCACTCGGGCGCGAAGTTCTCGAACAAGATGTACGAGTACTCCGGCGGCCTGCACGGCGTCGGCGTGTCGGTGGTCAATGCGTTGTCGAACAAGCTCGAAGTGCGCGTGTTCCGCGGCGCGCAGGAGCACCTGATCGAGTTCCGCGATGGCGAGCGCAGCAAGCCGCTGGTGGTCGTCGGTGCGGTGGCGAAGAACCGCAGCGGCAGCACCGTGCGCTTCTGGCCCGATCCCAAGTATTTCGATTCGCCGAAGTTCTCGATCCCGCGTCTCAAGCAGGTGCTGCGCGCCAAGGCGGTGCTGTGCCCGAACCTGAAGGTCACGCTTGACGACCGCATCGGCGGCGAACAGGTGGTCTGGCAGTACGAGAACGGTCTGCCCGACTATCTGCGCGACGCACTCGGCGGCGCCGAGGTACTGCCGGCCGAGGCTTTCATCGGCAAGTTCAAGGGTAGCCGCGAAGAAGCCGAGTGGGCGCTGGTCTGGCTCAACCAGGAGGGCGGCCGCACCGAGCCGGTCGCCGAGAGCTACGTCAACCTGATTCCGACGGTGCAGGGCGGCACGCACGTCAACGGCCTGCGCACCGGGCTGACGGAAGCGATCCGCGAGTTCTGCGAGTTCCGCAACCTGCTGCCGCGCGGATTGAAGCTCGCGCCCGAGGATGTCTGGCAGGGCTGCGCCTACGTGCTGTCGGTGAAGATGCACGATCCGCAATTCGCCGGGCAGACCAAGGAACGCCTGTCGTCGCGCGAGACCGCAACCTTCGTCTCCGGGGTCGTGCACGACTCGTTCAGCCTGTGGCTGAACCAGCACCCGGACCAGGGCGAGCAGATCGCGCAGCTGGTCATCGCCAACGCCAACGCACGGCTCAAGCTGTCCAAGCAGGTCGTGCGCAAGAAGATCACCAGCGGCCCGGCGCTGCCGGGCAAGCTCGCCGACTGCGTGCTCAGCGACGTCACGCGCACCGAGCTGTTCCTGGTCGAGGGTGATTCCGCCGGCGGTTCCGCCAAGCAGGCGCGCGATCGCGACTTCCAGGCGATCATGCCGTTGCGCGGCAAGATCCTGAACACCTGGGAAGTCGACGCCAACGAAGCGCTGGGCTCCGACGAGATCCACAACATCAGCGTCGCCATCGGCGTCGATCCGGGCAGCGCGGACATTTCCGGTCTGCGCTACGGCAAGATCTGCGTGTTGGCAGACGCCGACTCCGACGGTCTGCACATCGCAACCTTGCTGTGCGCGCTGTTCCTCAAGCACTACCGGCCGCTGGTCGAGGCCGGCAACATCTACATCGCGATGCCGCCGCTGTTCCGTATCGACGCCGGCAAGCAGGTGTTCTACGCACTTGACGAAGCCGAGAAGCAGGGTGTGCTCGACCGGCTCGCCGCCGAGGGCAACAAGTCCAAGATCAGCGTGACGCGCTTCAAGGGCCTGGGCGAGATGAACCCGCTGCAGCTGCGCGAGACGACGATGACACCGGACACGCGTCGCCTGGTGCAGATGACGCTGGAAGGCGAGACGCCAGGGGAGCCGAGCGCGGCGGACGCGGTGCTCGACATGCTGCTGGCGAAGAAGCGCGCTGGCGATCGCAAGGATTGGCTGGAACGGGAAGGCAACCGCGCTGAAGTGTAAGAACCCATGACTGAAATCACCGAAACCGAACGCCTGTCCCTGCGCGTCTTTGCGGAGAAGGCCTACCTCGACTACTCGATGTACGTGGTCCTGGACCGCGCGCTGCCGAACATCGCCGACGGTCTCAAGCCGGTGCAGCGGCGCATCGTCTACGCGATGAGTGAGCTGGGCCTGTCCGCTGGCCAGAAGCACAAGAAGTCCGCGCGCACCGTCGGCGATGTCATCGGCAAGTTCCATCCGCACGGCGACTCCGCCTGCTATGAAGCGATGGTGACGATGGCGCAGCCGTTCAACTACCGCTACCCGCTGGTGGACGGGCAGGGCAACTGGGGCTCGGCGGACGATCCCAAGTCCTTTGCCGCGATGCGCTACACCGAGTCGCGTCTGACGCCGTATGCGGCGACGCTGCTGAGCGAGCTGGAGCAGGGCACGGTCGAGTGGGCGCCGAACTTCGACGGCACGCTGCAGGAGCCCAAGCTGCTGCCGGCGCGACTGCCGAACATCCTGGTCAACGGCACGACCGGCATCGCCGTCGGCATGGCGACCGACATTCCACCGCACAACATCCGTGAGCTGGTGCAGGCCTGCCTGCATCTGCTCAAGCACCCGAACGCGCACATCGAGAAACTCTGCGAGTTCGTGCCGGCGCCGGACTTTCCGACCGCCTGCGAGATCGTCTCCGAGCCGCACGACCTGCTGAAGATCTACCAGACCGGCAACGGCCAGGTGCGTGCGCGCGCACGCTGGGAGCGCGACGAGGACGGCAACGTCATCGTCACTCACCTGCCGTACCAGGTGTCGCCGGCCAAGGTGCTCGAGCAGATCGCCGAGCAGATGCGCGCGAAGAAGCTGCCGCTGGTCGAGGATCTGCGCGACGAATCGGACCACGAGAACCCGACACGCCTGGTCATCGTGCCGCGCTCCAACCGCGTCGACGCCGATCAGCTGATGGCGCATCTGTTCGCGACGACCGATCTCGAACGCAGCTACCGCGTCAACCTCAACATGATCGGCCTCGACGGCCGGCCCAAGGTCAAGAACCTCAAGGACATCCTCACCGAGTGGCTGGAGTACCGCTTCGCGACCGTGACGAGGCGCCTCAATCACCGGCTCGGCAAGGTCAACGAGCGCCTGCACCTGCTCGAAGGTCTGCTGATCGCCTACCTCAACATCGACGAGGTCATTCGCATCATCCGCTACGAGGATGATCCGAAGGCCAAGCTGATGAGCACCTTCGCGCTCAGCGAGATCCAGGCGGATTACATCCTTGACCTCAAGCTGAGGCACCTGCAGAAGATTGAGGAGATGAAGATCAAGGGCGAGCAGGAAGAGCTCGCCGCCGAGCGCGCGCGCCTCGAAGCGCTGCTCGGCGATGACGATCGGCTCAAGAAGCTGATCGGCGACGAACTGAAGGAGGACGCGAAGAAATACGGCGACGAGCGCCGCTGCCTGATCAACGCGCGTCCGCCGGCCCAGGCGCTGGAAGCCACCGAGATTCTGCCGGCCGAGCCGGTGACCGTCGTGCTGTCTAAGGCCGGCTGGATCCGTGCCGGCAAGGGGCACGATCTCGATCCGGTGGCGCTCAGCTACAAGGCCGGCGACGAATACCTGTGCCACGTGCAGGGCAAGACCAACCAGCTGCTGGTGCTGATCGATCACAAGGGACGCTGCTACACCCTCAATCCGCGCGAGCTGCCGAGCGCGCGCTCGCAGGGCGAGCCGGTGACCACGCGTCTCGATCTGCAGGACGGCGGTCGCATCGTCGGCATGATGATGGGCGAGGCGGCCGACCGCTACGTGCTCGGCAGCGACGAGGGCTATGGCTTCATTGCGAAGCTCGGCGAGCTGGAGTCGAACAAGCGCGCCGGCAAGGCGGTGGTGAATCTTGCCGCGACCGCTGCGGTGCTGTTGCCCAAGCGCGTGATGGACAGCTTGAGCGAGCGCCTGGCGCTGGCGACCGCGGAAGGACGCCTCCTGGTGTTCCCGCTGGCGGAGTTGCCGGAGCTGGCCAAGGGCAAGGGCAACAAGCTGATCGCACTCAAGGGCGAGGACCGGATTCTGGCGGCAGCGGTGGTGCCGGCGACGATCAGCCTGGAACTGGTCTGCGGCAAGCGCACGCTGACGCTGAAGGCCTCGGACCTGGAAGGCTATGCGGGCGCCCGCGCCAGCCGCGGCAGCCATCTGCCGCGCGGCTTCCAGCGCGTCGACACGATGGCGCCCGAGGTCGCGAAACCTTCCTCTTGAATGTCTGGTCTATGGCCTCATATTTCGACTTTGCCCCTGACACTGAAAGGCTGAAAAATCGATGAAGCGCATCTTCCTGTTCCTGGCCACCAACCTTGCGGTCATGCTCGTGCTGAGCGTGGTCGCGTCGCTGCTGGGCGTGAACCGCTATCTGACCGCGAACGGCCTCAATCTGGAGGCCTTGCTCGGTTTCGCGCTGGTGTTCGGCTTCGGCGGCAGCTTCATTTCGCTGGCGCTGTCGAAGTGGATCGCCAAGCGCTCCACCGGCGCACAGATCATCACGCAGCCGCGCAATTCGGCCGAGATGTGGCTGCTGCAGACGGTCGAGCGCCAGGCGCGCGCGGCCGGCATCGGCATGCCGGAAGTTGCGGTCTACGAGGCGCCGGAGCCCAACGCCTTCGCCACCGGCATGAACAAGAACAACGCCCTGGTCGCCGTGTCCACCGGCCTGCTGCGCGACATGAGCCAGGATGAGGTCGAGGCCGTGCTTGGCCACGAGATCAGCCACGTCGCCAACGGCGACATGGTCACGCTGTCGCTGATCCAGGGTGTCGTCAACACCTTCGTGATCTTCATGGCGCGGGTGGTCGGCTACTTCATCGACCAGACCGTGTTCAAGCGCGGCTCGGACGATCGCGGTCCCGGCTTCGGCTACATGATCACCGTGATGGTGCTGGAGATCCTGTTCGGCGTGCTGGCGTCGATGATCGTCGCCTGGTTCTCGCGCCAGCGCGAGTTCCGCGCCGACAGCGGTGGTGCGCACCTGGCCGGCAAGCGCAAGATGATCGGCGCGCTGCAGCGCCTGCAAGCGGCGCATGCGCCTTCGTCGCTGCCGCAGAACATGACCGCGATGGGCATCAGCGGCGGTCAGCTCGCCAGGCTGTTCTCGACGCACCCGCCGCTGGAAGTACGAATCGCGGCGCTGCAGGCGAGTCAGTAAGCCAGGCTTGTTTTGAAAGTCGGGGCCATGGATGGCCCCGGCTTGCGCAGGACGCGCATACGACTTATCTCACGTCCGCGGAGAGAAGAACGACCTCGGGCTCTTGCACGTGGTAGCCCTGGATGAAGTTCACGCCCATCTGCCACAGCCGTGCCATCACGTTGGCGTCCTCGACGTGCGAGACGATGATGCGGATGCGCTTGCCCTTGGCAATCTCCATCAGATTCACCATCTTCTTGTGCAGTTCCTTGTCGTTGAAGTTCGCTGTGAACGACTGATGGAACTTGATGAACTGCATCGGGATATGTTCGAGCATCTGCGGTGAGTTCGAGCCGATGCCGAAGTGCTCGACGGCGATCTGCGCGCCCAGGTCCGACAGCGCCTTGGTCAGCATGCGCGCCTTGCGGATGTGGTTCTGCACCACCAGTTCGCGCAGCTCGAACACCAGCTCGCCCGGCTTGAGCGGACGCGCCTTGACCAGCTCCGCAAACCAGGCGACGAAACCTTCGGCGTCCTTGAGCGTGTCCTCGGAGACCTTCAGGAACAGGCTGGACGCTTCCTGCGCGCTTTCACGCTTGGACTGCACCTTGAGCGCACGCGCGGTCACCCAGCGGTCGATCGCGCCAACCAGATTGTGCCTTTCCGCCGCGCGAATGAACTCCGAAGCGTGCAGTTCGGTGCCATTCTCGTCGACGACGCGGACCAGTACGTCGAAGTGCTGGCGGGTGTCGCCCTCCAGGCTCGCGATCGACTGGTAGGCCAGCTTGAGGCGGTTGTCCTCGAGCGCTTTCTTCACCACTGCCGCCTTGCGCGCATCCTCGACCTCGTCGAGCGAGCTCTTGGCGGAAGGACCAACATTGGCGAACTGGCCGCCGCCCTTTGCGGACAGCTTGCGCGTGTCGCGTACCAGTTCGGCGGTCAGCGCGGCGGCCTGCTCCGACCCGGCGAAAGGATAGGCGGCAACCGTCAGCGACAGCTGCGCTTCGTGGCCGGCGGTATTGAAAATCTGCTTGCCGATGTCGCGGATGATGCCTTCGCCGAACTCGATGATTTCGGACATCGACGAGCGCACGACGATGCAGGCGATCTCGTGCGTCGAAAAACGGAACAGCTGATCCTGTGCGTCGACGCGCTTCTGCAGCCAGTCCAGGCACTGGTCGACCGCCTGCACCGCGTCGTGCAGGCCGAGTCGTTCCTCGTTGCCGGAAAAATCGTCCACCGTGATCAGCACGGCGGCACGCTTGTCCTTCTGCTGGCCGGCGACGGCGATCGAAGCGGCCAGCGCATCGAAGTAGGCCAGGCGCCCATGCGCCGTCGCCGTGGCGCTGGTCGTGGCCACCGCAGCGGCGGGCGGCGCTTCCGAGCGGATCAGCATCTCGATCTGGTGTTCGCCGTCGACGATGCTTTCGCTCAGGCGCGTATTGATCGACACGCGCCGACCATCCTTGTGGACGAGGCAGCAGTCCAGCGGTTTGTTGTCGGTCTTGCCGCGGCGCAGTAGTTTGAGGTGATCCTTGACCTTGGGCTGGTAGTCCTCGGCGATCAGATCCATCAGAGGCAGCGCGCTCAGGTCCGCCGGGTCGTCGTAGCCGAGCAGCTGCGCGAAAGCCGGGTTGACCTCCGACAGGATGCCTTCCTGGATATGCGCGACGGCGTCCTTGGTGCCGGCGACGAGCTGCTGGTGGCGGGATTCGAAGGCGGCGAGCCGCTGGCGCGTGTTGCGCAGTTCGCGCAGATGGCGGTGCTTGGCGATCTCGCGCAGGACGACCAGCTCCAGATGGCGCATGTGCCTCAGGTCTTCGTCGGAGACCAGGTCGCTGGCACCGGCCGCGAGTGCGGCGACGACCTCCTCAGGCGTGATGCGCGGCGTCAGCGCGACCAGCGGCAGATCGGGCATCAGGCGCCGTCCGAGATCGATGACGTCCTTGACCGATGCGCCGGCCGAGCCTTCCGCACAGAGCAACAGATCCGGCGTGCCGGCGCGCAGGGCGTTCTCAACGTCTTCCAGGTCGGTGACCCAGGCGCAGCGCAGCGGATGGCCGGCATTGCGCAGATAGCTTTCGATGCTCTTGGCCGCGCTCTCGGAGGGCGCGACGACAAGAACAACCTGACTCTGGGCGCTGGTCTTGGCGGTGTCGATCTTCACGTGTTCCGCGGTGGCTGCCATGCAATCGTCGTCTTCGAGTGTGCGCCGGATTCCTCTCGGACCAGTCGCGGGACGAGATACCCCGGCAGCTGCGCTGCCAGCGTCCGCATCAATGCGCACGCGGTTTCTTCGTCGACCTCGAAATGGGCCGCACCCTGCACCCGGTCCAGCAGGTGCAGATAGTACGGAAGGATGCCACATTCCGACAGCCGTTCGGACAACTGCTGCAGTGCGATCGCGTTGTCGTTGATGCCGCGCAGCAGCACGGACTGGTTCAGCAGCGGAATTCCGAGCGCGCGCAGCGGTCGCAGCGCCGCGGCGACGCTCTCGTCGAGCTCGCTGGCGTGATTGGCGTGCAGCACCACCACTTTCGCCAGCCGGCCGCGGCCCAGCCACGCCAGCAAGCGCTCGTCGACGCGCTCCGGCAGGACAATCGGCTGGCGCGTATGCAGGCGCAGACGCCGCAGCTGCGGGATGCGGTCGAGCGCTTCGGCGAACTCGGCCAGCTTGTCGTCGGCCAGCGACAAGGGGTCGCCGCCGGAGAGGATGACCTCGGTGATCGAAGGATCGGACTCGATGACCTGCAGTGCCTCGCGCCAGTGGTCGCGCGCACCGACGTGTTCGTTGTAGGGGAAGTGGCGGCGGAAGCAGTAGCGACAGTGGATCGCGCAGGCGCCGGTTGCGACGACCAGCACGCGGCCCTGGTACTTGTGGATCAGGCCGCCGCCGCGCGCCTTGTGCAGGTCGCCGACCGCGTCGGCACCGAACCCGGGTGCCGCGTCCGCCTCCTGCGGCTGTGGCCAGACCTGCAGGAACAGCGGATCGCGCGGGTCCGATTTGCGCATGCGCGCGGCGAACCCGCGCGGCACGCGCAGGGGGAAGTCGCGGACGCGGTCATGGGCGAGGGCGGGCAGGGACGGATCGAGCGCGAGGAACTGCAGCAGGTCGGCCGGACGCGTAAACGCGTCGCGCAGCGCGTGCTGCCACTGCGGCGCCAGCTGGCGGGTGTGTTGGTGGAACGCTATCATTATTGAATTCTATGCCGTCCTTGGCACAGCCGCGGCCGTCCTGGCCGCGACCTTCAATACATGCACTCAGCAGAGTCATCATGGCAACTGTCAGCACCAACGAAATGAAGGCCGGTACCAAGCTCCTGATCGATGGAGATCCGTACTCGGTGATCGATAACGAATACCGCAAGCCGGGCAAGGGCCAGGCGACCAACTCGCTCAAGATCCGCAATCTCAAGACCGGCCGTGTCCTCGATCGGACCCTGAAGTCGGGCGACACCCTCGAAGTCGCCGACGTCGAAGACAAGGACATGCAGTACCTGTACAACGACGGCGAGTTCTGGACGTTCATGGACCCGAAGTCCTATGAGCAGGTGCAGGCCGGCAAGGAAGCGATGGGCGACGCCTCGCGGTGGCTGAAGGGCGAAGAGACGGTGCGCATCACGTTCTGGAACGAAGTGCCGCTGGTCGTCAACGCGCCGAACACGGTCGAGCTGGTGATTTCCGAGACCGATCCGGGCCTCAAGGGCGACACCGCCACCGGCGGCGGTAAGCCGGCCAAGCTCGAAACCGGCGCCGTCGTGAAGGTGCCGCTGTTCATCCAGCAGGGCGAGAAGATCAAGGTCGACACGCGTACCGGCGAATATCTCGCGCGCGCGGGTAAATAAGTCGATGACGGGGCCGGGCGGCGCATCCGCGCACTGGCGTCCCGACGCCACGCTCGAATCGCTTCAGGAACGGGCGGCGCTTTACGGCGCCGTCCGTTCTTTTTTCGCCGCTCGTGGCGTGCTGGAGGTGGAAACGCCGATCCTGTCGCGGCACGCGACGGTGGACCGGCACATCGAAAGTTTCCGCACGAGCGACGGTCGCTGGCTGCACACCTCGCCCGAGTTCGCGATGAAACGGCTGCTGGCCGCAGGCAGCGGGCCGATCTGGCAGATCGCGCGCGTGTTCCGCGTCGACGAGCAGGGGCGTCACCACAATCCCGAATTCTCGATGCTGGAGTGGTATCGCCTCGGCTTCGATCACCACGACCTGATGGACGAGGTCGCCGAGCTGCTGGCGGCCTGCGGCATCGCCGGGATCGCCGGTGACTGCGACGGCCTGAGTTACCGCGAGGCCTTCGAGCAGCATGCGGGCTTCGACCCGCTGGCGATCGATGCCGCCGATCTGCGTACCCGGATGCGCGCGCAGGGCATCGCCGAACCGTCGGGCCTGACGGCAGACGAGCTGGCGGATCGCGATTTCTGGCTCGACCTGTGGATGTCGCTCGTGGTCGGTCCGCGCCTGGGTGCAGACGCGCCGGAATTCATCTACGACTTTCCCGCGTCGCAGGCCGCGCTCGCGCGCGTGCGCGACGACGATCCGCCGGTCGCCGAGCGCTTCGAGCTGTTCTGGCGCGGCATCGAGCTCGCGAACGGGTTTCATGAGCTGACCGATGCGGCGGAGCAGGCGCGGCGTTTCATCGCCGACCAGGATTGGCGGCGCGAGCGCGGCCGCGTCGTGCCGCCGTACGACGCGAGCCTGATCGACGCCATGGCGACCGGATTGCCGCCCTGCGCCGGCGTGGCGCTCGGGCTCGATCGGCTGCTGATGCTCAAACTGGGATTGGGTTCGCTCGCCGAGACATTGGCCTTTCCCAGCGACCGGGCATAGGGCGGCCGGCGGGCACGGCCCGCCCTTCGTTCCGCGACCCGTCGTAGGGCCGCCGGCGGGCATGTCCCGCCCTACGCGCTGCGCCAGACGTCCCAGGCGAAGCGCAGCACCAGCACGCCGACGATACCGATGAACAGCCGGCGTACGAAGGCGCTGCCCTTGCGGATCGCCAGCTTCGATCCGACCAGGCTGCCGGCGACATTGAACACAGCCATCGGCGCGGCGATGTCGTAGCGTACGTAGCCGGCGTAGACGAAGTAGCTCAGCGCGGCGAGGTTGGTTACGACGTTGACGAACTTCGCAGAGGCCGAGGCCGCCAGAAAGCTGAAGCCGAACAGGCCGACGAAGGCGAACACCAGGAAGCTGCCGGTGCCGGGACCGAAAAAGCCGTCGTAGAAACCGATCGCCGCGCCGGTCGCAAGGCCGATCCAGTGCTGCTGGCGGTGGCTCAGATGCGGCGCGTGCAGCGCGCCGAGGTCCTTCTTCCATAGCGTGTAGGCCAATACGCCCAGCAACAGCACCACGATCAGCGGGCGGAAGGCGGCGGCCGGCAGCAGGGCGGCGACACGGGCGCCAAGGAAGCCGAACAGCAGCGCGCTGCCCGCGGTCGGCAGGGTCGCGCGCCATTCCATCGGTACGCGACGCAGATACTGGATCGTCGCCGACGCCGTGCCCCAGATGCTCGCGAACTTGTTGGTGCCGAGCAGCGTCACCGGCGCGATGTCCGGCAGCAGCACGAACAGCGCCGGGATCTGGATCAGCCCGCCGCCGCCGACCACCGAATCGATGAACCCGGCGAGAAACGCAAAACCGCAGAGCGCCAGCAGTTCGTAGCCGACGTCCAAGCGATGTGATCCCTCAGAGGATCTTGCTGACGCTGGCCGGAATCTCGAAGCGGCGGCCGTCGAGCACGCGGTTGAGGAGCAGCGTGATCCACTGGCGCGTCGTCGTCAGCTTGCGGATGACGATGAAGACCTTGCTGCCCTCTTCGAGGATCTCATAGCGCTCGATCGTGACCGTGATCGGCTCGCGTTCGCCGCGCATCAGCGCGTGCGCGACGATGCGGCCTTTCGCCGTGTCGACGGTGCAATCGCGGATGTCGCCGTACTCGCCAAACTTTTCGTTGAAGAACGCCTTGAGCCCGACGCCCAGGGCGCCGTCCTTCACCGCCTTGCCGAGCCGCCCGATGATCATGCCTGTCCTCAGAGGATGTCCGATGCGTACGCCGCCAGCCGCGAACGTTCGCCGCGCGCCAGCGTCACATGTCCACCATGCGGCCAGCCCTGGAAGCGGTCAACGACATAGGTCAATCCGGACGTCGTTTCGGTCAGGTAGGGTGTGTCGATCTGGCTCAGGTTGCCGAGGCAGATCATCTTCGACCCCGGGCCGGTGCGCGTGATCAGCGTCTTCATCTGCTTGGCCGTCAGGTTCTGCGCCTCGTCGATGATGATGAAGCGGTTGAGGAACGTGCGGCCTCGCATGAAGTTCAGCGAGCGGATCTTGATGCGCTTGGCGAGCAGATCGTTGGTCGCCGCGCGCTCCCAGTCGCCGGCGGTGCTGGTCTGCGTCAGCACCTCAAGGTTGTCCATCAGCGCGCCCATCCACGGCGTCATCTTTTCTTCCTCGGTGCCCGGCAGGAAGCCGATGTCCTCGCCGACCGGCACGGTGACGCGGGTCATGATGATTTCGCGGTAGCGCTGCTCGTCCATCGTTTGCGCCAGGCCCGACGCGAGCGTCAGCAGCGTCTTGCCGGTGCCGGCGGTGCCCAGCACGGTGACGAAATCGATATCCGGATCGAGCAGCAGATTCAGCGCGAAGTTCTGCTCGCGGTTCTTGGCGTGGATGCCCCAGACGCTGCTCTTGCCATGTCGGTAATCGCGGGTGACGCGCAGCTCGGCGGCGTTGCCCTCGATGCGGCTGACGACCAGCTCCAGGCCGCGCTCGGTGTCGTCGGGAATGTAGAGAAACTGGTTGACGTGCCAGTCCTTCACCAGTGGACCCTTGATGCGGTAGGCGGCACGGGCGCGGCCGTCCTGCCAGCTTTCCATCTTGTCGCCGTGCGTCGACCAGAAATCCGCCGGCAGCTCCTTGTATCCGCTGTACAGCAGGTCGAGATCGTCGAGGACCTGGTCGTTGTGGTAGTCCTCGGTGTGGACACCGATGATCGCCGCCTTGATGCGCAGGTTGATGTCCTTGCTGACCAGCGTCACCCGGCGCGTCGGATGCTTGGTCTGCAGCTCCAGCGCGTTGACCAGGATGCTGTTGTCCGGCTTGTTGCCGGGAATCAGGCCGGGCAGCGCGGTGTCGGCCGGCCGCGTCTGGAAGAACAGATGGCCGCTGGACGGCTTGCCGCCGCGACCGCGGTTCGGCCCATTGCCCGCGCCCGAGCGGGTGCCGGGTAGCGGCAGCCCTTTCTCGATCTGCTCGTGGTTGCGTCCGAACATCAGCTCGTCAAGGAAACGGCTGACCTGGCGGGCGTTGCGCGCGACTTCGCTGGTGCCTTTCTTCGAGTTGTCGAGTTCCTCGAGCACCACCATCGGGATGAAGAGATCGTGTTCTTCGAAGCGGTAGAGACTGGTCGGGTCGTGAAGCAGAACGTTCGTGTCGAGCACGAAGATCTTGCGCTTGCTCATGAGTGCGGAATGATCCCGGGCCCGCCGCGGAGTGCGGCAGGCCGATTGAGTGCGGTTGGGAAACGGCGGCCATCCCGGTCGAAGAAGCCTGATCGGCGTGGCGCGCTGTCGCGGAGGGTAGTAATGGTCGTCTGGTCTGATCGTGCCGATCCGTCTCGATGGGATCGTGCACCCCCAATCTAGACCATTCTCCCCCGTGCGAAAAAGACTCCCGCTGCGGGGAAATTCGCGCTATGGTTTCGATCCACCGCGCCGCGATCGATTCAGAGCGCGCGGATCGCGTCCAAGACCAGCTGTGCGTGGTTTTTCACCTTGACGCCGCGCCAGACCTCCCGCAGCCGTCCCTTCGCGTCGAACAGGAAGGTGCTGCGGTCGACGCCGATGTACTTCTTGCCGTACAGGCTCTTTTCGCGGATCACGTCGAAGGCCGCGCAGGCCTTTTCCGCGCTGTCGGAGAGCAGCGGGAACGGGAACTCGAACTTCGCCGCGAAATTCTCGTGCGAGCGCACGCTGTCGCGCGACACACCCAGGATCACGGCGCCGGCCTTCTGGAATTCCGTGTGCAGGTCGCGGAAGTCCTGGCCTTCCTGGGTGCAGCCGGGGGTGTTGTCCTTGGGGTAGAAATAGACCACCAGCGCCTTGCCCTTGAATGCGCGCAGACTGATGTCCTGGCCACCGGTGGCAGGCAGCGTCAGGTCCGGAACGGCATCGCCGACTTGCAGGGTCACCAGGTATTACCGGTCACGTCTTGCCCATCAGGTCTTGATGGGATCGAGCATGCCGTCGGCATTGAGGTCGTCGCACAAATCCATGAACGACTCGCGCAGCGCCTGCGGATGCTGGTTGACCGGCACGTGCAGCACCATCTGCACGCTCGCCATTTCCGCGCCGGTGTAGGTCGACTGGTACTTCTGCGTCGAGATTTCCACGACCATCACGTCCTGGTGCTGGAAAAACTCCAGGATGTTTACCAACAGGTTCGAGTCCTGCGGCGCGACCACCTCGGCCGCGTACGGGCGGAACTCGGGGTTGACCGGCCGCGGGTCGCAGCGCTCGAAGCGCACCTGCAGTTCGAGCTTCTCGGCGATACCCGGCAGCGCGGTTTCGAGGCGGCCGAGGGTGCTCCAGTTGCCGGAAACCAGCAGGTTTGCGGTCAGCCGATCGCCGATCTGCGCGATGCGGCAGTCCACGACCTCGCCGCCACGCTCGCGGATCGCCTTGAACAGTTCGAGCGGGACATTGCCCTTCGGCTTGCCGATCGCGGAAACGGTGAGCAGGGTATCGGTTGTTGCCATGGTGCCGGCTTCGAAGGAAGCCGCAAGTTTAATCGATTCGTGCCGGTTGCGGCCCCGAGGGCGCGGCGCCTGTCGCAGCGCCGGAGGCGCTGCCGCTATACTTCACGCCCTTTTTTGCCGTGTTTGTCCCCCATGATCAAGGGCAGCATCGTTGCCATCGTCACGCCGATGTTTCCGGACGGCTCGGTCGACTGGACCAGTCTCGCCGGGCTCGTCGAATGGCACATCGCCGAAGGCACCGACGCGATCGTTGCCGTCGGCACCACCGGCGAATCGGCGACGCTCGATTTCGAAGAGCATATCGACGTCATCCGTCGGGTCATCGGCTACGCGAAGAAGCGCGTGCCGATCATCGCCGGCACCGGTTCCAATTCCACCGCCGAGGCGATCGACCAGACGCGCGCGGCCAAGCAAGTCGGCGCTGACGCGGCCCTGCTGGTCACGCCGTACTACAACAAGCCGCCGCAGGAAGGCATGTTTCGCCATTACAAGGCGGTGGCCGAAGCCGTTGAACTGCCGCAGATCCTCTACAACGTGCCCGGGCGCACCGGCTGCGACATGCTGCCGGCCACCGTTGCGCGTCTGGCCAAGATCCCGAACATCGTCGGCCTCAAGGAAGCCAAGGGCGAGCTGTCGCGCATGCGCGAACTGCTGGGGCTGAACTTGGGCAGCCATTTCGCGATCTATTCGGGCGATGATGCCACCGCCTGCGAGTCGATCCTGGCCGGCTGCCACGGCGATATCTCCGTCACCGCCAACGTCGCGCCGCGCAAGATGCACCAGATGTGCGCCGCCGCGCTGGCCGGCGACCGTGCGAGCGCGGAAGCGCTCGACGCGGAACTCCGCGCGCTGCACAAGGATCTGTTCGTCGAACCCAATCCGATTCCCGTCAAGTGGGCCCTCACCGAAATGAAAAAAATCCAGAACGGCCTGCGACTGCCGCTCGTGCCGCTCGATGCGGCCCACTACGGCGCCGTGCGCGCGGCCCTGCGCGCCGCGGGGGCACTTTGATGAGGCTGCCGCTCGCAGGAACGCTGTGCGCCGCGGTGCTGCTGTCCGCGTGCGGCGGCGTCAGCCGCCATTGCGTCGGTGAATTCGATTACCAGCAGGCGCAGACCCTGCCGCCGCCGGGAAAGATTGAAGGCCTGTCGCTGCCGGACTCCGCGTCCGCGCTGCAGATTCCGCCGCCGCCGGAGAATCCGGTGCCGTACGCGCGCGAAATCCCCGATCCGGAAAACCCAGGGGACATGCGCACCGAATGCCTGGACGTTCCGCCGCGGCTCGTTGTGCAGCCGGAACCGCCTGAGCCGGCTCCGGAAGCCGCTCCGGAGCCGAAACCCGAAGTCGAGCAGCCCGGCGAGAAGTCCTGATTCCGTGCCGCTATAATGCGCGCCGTTTCGCGCTCAGGCAGTGGAAGACGAGTTTACGGAGAGATGTCCGAGCGGTTGAAGGAGCACGCCTGGAAAGCGTGTATACGGTGAAAGCCGTATCGAGGGTTCGAATCCCTCTCTCTCCGCCATTTGATGAACTAACCCATTGAAATATATGGGTTATTTTATTTGCATTGCTTCGAGCCCACAAATCAGACCACAAAGCTGGTTTGGAGCGCGCTAGGATGGGTATGCGCCAGATGGCGCACTCAGTTTGACACTACCCTCTCCCTCCCCCAAGCACCCCCATCTGCATTGGGGCCTCCCAGCTTGGGACATAGCAAAAAAATCTCGAACCTCAAAAATCAGACTGCATCGCGGGGTTGGCTGCTGTCCTTCAAAGCTAAAAGCAGGGATAGTGCATATACATACCTATTCGTTCTCAGGCATATCGAGCTATGTGCGCGCTAGACCCCAATCTGATAACCGGTCTGTCGGCGCTCCTTACGCCGACCATTGCCATTGTCGGTGCCATCATCGCCACGAATCAGTGGAGACTTGCCGAAGCCAAATTTCGCCATGACCAGTTTGATCGGCGCTTTGCCATTTTCGAAGGGATTCGGCACTACATCGGCAGCATCGTAGCTGCAGGCTATCCATCAAAAGAAGCCCAAGTGACATTTCTAGGGGCTACTACTGGTGCCCGCTTTACTTTCGACAAGGCTACTGCGGATTTCATTGACGAAGTCTGGAGTAAATCGGTCGATCTGGAGAGTGTCCGATCAGAATTGGTGGATATGCCTCCGGGCGATGAGCGCACTAACAATATTCGCAAACAGCGAGACCTGAAAACATGGCTCTACGATCAGCTCAAATCGTTGGAGAATCGCTTTGATCCATTTTTGTCCATTAAAAAATAGCAGTTATGGCTGAGGAAAATGCACCAAAGGAGTTTCCATTTCCTAGTGATCCTGAGAGTGCCGACTACCGACTCTTTCCCGACGATTTGGAAAGCGACGCGCTTGTGTTCTTTCATGGGACAGCGGAGAGCAAGCTTCAATCTATCCTTGAGAATGGGTTCAGGATTTCTGGACCTTTACCATCGGTTTCTTTTGGAAGGAATAGTAGCCTCTGCCTTGGATACGCATGTAACGCTCGCGGCGGTTTGTCACCTAAAGGCGTTGTGATCGCAGTGCGATTCTGGCGTCTCGGAGGGCCACATATCGTCCAAGAGAGCTTTGGATTGCACGTATACGACCTATCCAATCCTCCCCAGATCATAGGCTACTGCGTGGTTCCAGAGAGCTACACGCATCAGTAAACATGAGCGGCTGATTGGAACCCGTCGATCCGTTTCCGAGGTCGAACTCCAAGGCGACCTTATGATCGAGTCGTTAGTCGGATTGCCGTACGAATAGCTGCGACTGTTTTGAGACCGAACGTGTCTGATGGGTATGGCGTTAGATCAGAGGAACGCACACGTGAGTAAGCTCAAGAATTGGCTACAAACGGCTAACGGCTGGAGGCGGCTATGGTTCGTATTGTCTGCGTTCGGTCTGTTCTATACGACCATTGTTAATCCCTTCGTGTTCAGCAGCCGGAACGACCTTTCCGCATATCAATACCGATGGGCTGTAGAAAAGGAATTCAAGAACCCAGAGTGCCAGTCGTATTCGGCGAAGCCTTTGACAGAGCTAACTGAGCCTGAGTATCAGGACAGCGAAGGAAACAGTGGGTGCTACCACATCTACAACTACAGAAAATACAACAACCCTACTCAAACGCCGTACACGCCGGATGACCTCGACAGGGATTTCAGGGACGAGCTATGGAGTGAACTTTTAATGTTGTCCGGCCTGGGCTTCGTCGGCGCCATAGTGCTTTCAGCCGTCGTGTATTTTTTAGGTGTAGTTCTGGCTTGGATTGTCAGGGGTTTTAGAGGCAATGCCGCCTAATCACTCAGTCGAGAGAACGGCCTGCAAGTTGCACTTGCAACCATCCGCTCACTTCAAACGGTAGTCGCAAGGCCAAAGCTCTATGCTCGATGTGGGCTCGACAGATTTCAATCTGATAATACCCGGCGTCGATCCGGGCGAGCTTGAATCTCTGTCCACTTCTCTATTTGACCGGTGGGAAGCCTACGTTGATCAATCGCTAGCGTTGCCAGATTACTCACTGTTCCTTCAAGTTGAAGAAGGTTCGATCAAAGGATTAGCCAAGATGGGCACCGCCGTAGGGGCACTTTATCTAGGCATCGGTGCGTACGGCGATTTCATTTCTGGCTTAACAACGATTGGCAAGCAACTCAGCGCTACTAGGGCC
>JBAZXW010000020.1:0-85665 GCA_041659605.1 Sinimarinibacterium sp.
CGATGTTGGTGCGATCCAGTTCGCGCGATTCGCTGCGGATCACCTCCATCTCCTCTTCCTGCGACGCCAGCTGCGAACGCAGTTGCTGCAGGTACAGACGCAGACCGTCCGATTCACGCAGCGTCGAGCGGTAGCGCTCCGACAGATCGCGGCCTTGCTCGTTGAGCGAGTCCACGCGCTGCTGCGATTGGACCTGTGCCACCAGCCATTGGTCGCTGGCCGCGGCAACGTCGGACACCTTTGCGGCCAAAGCCGTGTGGCCGTACAGCGCCGACGAAGCGACGGTCAGCAGCACAAGGCTTCTGGAGAGGAATCCGGCAACCGCTCCGGAACCCGATTCCGGAGCCGCTGATCCTCGATGCATGCACTGAAGGTTCTCAAACATAGCTCTCATATCCTTGTTCCAGTAAGCCTGGCCTCAATCCGCGCTGCCATCGACGGTCCTATGTACGAGCGGCTGCCCACGACGGGATGCCATTCGCGCCTCCGGGCTCGATCGATCTGTGTGGTGACAGGAGAAAAGCGTCCGACTGCCAAGGAACTTGGCCGGACCACCGGCGAAACATGCATTCCCGCACGTTGCATTCCGCTCTCCTCTCCGTTGTGCACACATCCGAGCTCGAGGGCCCGCTTGAATCGCTCCATGCCAACTCTATCGATTGGGCATCTCGCCTCTTGCATGGATCCACCGATACCACACCGCCATCACCTGCCGAAAGCTAACATGGCCGGCCTCAAAACTGACCGTGCCTGCTCCATCGCCGCCGCATCATGCGCGGATCGCCGGACGCAGCACCACGTCCTCCATCATCGTCTTACCCGATAGCCGGTACGCATCCACCAAGACCTGGGCGACATCCGTCGCCGGCATCAGCTTTGTCGTGTCGACATCGCTTCCTTCCCACGTCGGGGATTGGGTCGGACCCGGGTACACGCAGCACACGCGGATTCCGCGGCCTGCGACTTCCGCGCGCAACGCCTTGGACAGGCCCGCGACACCGTGCTTCGCAGCGCAGTAGGCCGCGTTGTTCGGCAGTCCGTCGAGTCCCGACGTCGATGACATAAAGAAAATGTCGCCGCGACCACGCTCCAGCATTCCCGGCAGAAACGCGCGCGTGACCGCAAACATGCTGACCAGATTCTCCTGCAGTGCGCGTGAGAACTCTTCCACCGGCATCTCGTGTACCGCCCCGCCACGCCATTGGCCGGCGTTGTTGACCAGTACATCGACCGTGCCGAACGCGGTGCGGACTCCCTCGGCCATGCGCTGTACCTCGGCGGGCTCGGTCAGCTCGGCCGAAAACGTCTTCGCGATCTGTGCACCGTTGCGGCTGCAACGCTCGGCAACGGCGCCGAGGCGGTCCCGGTTGCGCGCCACGAGCGCGAGGCGAAGACCCGGGATATCCGCCGCAAAGCGTTCGGCGATCGCCGCTCCTATGCCTTGCGACGCGCCGGTCACAACCACGACCGGACCGCCCTCGCTCTTGCCTGCTTCAAGGCTCACGACGCGAACACCTGGGCGGCCTGCGCCCGATCGGGTCGGCGCGAAAGAAGATGCCCGCAGCGTACGTCACCGCGATTCGACTTGCCGGCCCGCCCGCAAGCAAGACTATCTACAGCCGCGCGAAACAGCGTAGCGCCGTCGTCGATTTCAACGACGTGCTGCCGGTTTCGAGCGATATAGATATCCTGCGCCATTCGTCTTTCCTACTCGCCGCCTTATTAAGGGCGGGAACGCCTCGCACCAGGTTCGGGTCAGGTGCCTGTTTCAGCGGGCCTGCTCGAACGCTTATAAATCACCACTGTTGTCGATCATACGTCGGCAATGATGGGATGTAAATGCGCGTGACGGGATGTACTCGACGGTGGAAAAAGATGGGCAAACCTGTGCCGTCGTGGACAAATCTTAAGCAAGCACAGTCATTGACCCGGAGCGCCACAATCACGGATAGAGGGGTCCGCTCGACGGGGCCGACCCCCAGCATGAGACTCCCGGGAGGTCTCGTCACAGATTTCGGACCCACCGGATTGCTCGCTCCAATTTCAATGCAAGCGAGCGCGGTTTGCGGCAATGCGAGAAAGGCGGTCAACCTGTCATGGCCGACCAGCGCGGACGTCGCAAGCTCGGTGACTATGCAGACGCCACATCAGTTGGACCCGCTCGTGCGGACCGGGCAGCTCGACAGCGAGCCTGCTCAGGAAGTCCGGAAGCGCAACCGCGGGCATAGCGAAGATCTGCAGGCCGGCGCCGTGCGCGAGCGTGGACGGCGATTCCGAATTCAGGAACATCGTGTCCATCGGGGACGGGACGCCGTGCATGTCCTTCGGCAGATTTCGACCGCGCGGTCATCGGCATCGAAGCGAGGCCGGACATGCCAATCGCGACAGTCGCTCGCCTGGATGGCGGGCTACAACGACGAAGGCCCGGTTGCCCGGGCCTCCTGTGAAATCATCTAGCGACGGAAACCTGTCCGTCGTACCGCTTGCGCGAACCGCAATCCCCTTGCTGGTGCCCACGGAGAGACTCGAACTCCCACGACTTTCGCCACTACCACCTCAAGGTAGCGTGTCTACCAATTCCACCACGTGGGCATCGTAAGGGGCGCGAAGTTTAGCGCCCGAAAACGCATTTGTCTCTAGGTCTGAGCGCCCGAATTCCCCGCCCAAACTCTTATTCCGGGACGACCGGCGCCTGCTGTTCCGGCGAAGGCTCGGCGCTGGCCTGCGGCTGCTGCTGCGCGGCCGCATCCTGGGAAGCGGGCACCTCAGTCGTCTGCACGCGGTCGACGATGGAATCCTGCTTGCGCTCGCCGTGCACAAGATAGGCCAGCGCCAGGCTGGCGGCGAAAAATACCGTCGCCAGCCAGCTCGTTGCCCGCGACAGGAAATTGGCCGAACCGCGCGAGCCGAAAACCGTGCCCGAGGCGCCGCTGCCGAACGCGGCGCCGGCATCGGCACCCTTGCCGTGCTGCAGGAGGATCAGACCCACCAACGCGACCGCAACCAGAACTTGAACGATGACCAGAACCGTGTACATGCCTTACTCACTTGCTCCGCGACTGCGCAGCGGCGCAGATCGACATGAATTCGCCCGGCTTCAGCGACGCGCCTCCGATGAGGCCGCCGTCGACGTCCGGGCAGTTGAACAAAGATTCCGCGTTGTCGGCCTTGACGCTGCCGCCATACAGGATACGAACCGAATTTGCGATTTTAGCATCGGCAGCAGTCAACTGGCCACGGATGAAGGCGTGCGCTTCCTGCGCCTGCTCCGGAGTGGCCGTGCGGCCGGTACCGATCGCCCACACCGGCTCGTAGGCGACGACGGCCTGTTTGAACGCGGCGATACCGCACAGATCGAGCACGGCCCTGAGCTGCCGCGCGAGGACGCTCTGCGTCTGGCCGCTCTCGCGCTCCTGCAAGGTCTCGCCGACACACAGGATCGGTGTCAGGCCGCAGGCCTGCGCGGTGCGGAACTTGGCCGCGACGACCGCGTCGATTTCGCCGTACAGGGCGCGCCGCTCCGAATGTCCGACGATCACGTAGGAGCAGCCGACGTCGCGCAGCATGCCGCCGTGCACTTCACCGGTGAACGCGCCCTGCTTCTCCTGGTCGCCGAGGTTCTGGCCACCGAGTTGCACCGCGCTGCCGTCGAGCTGGCGCCCGACCGCGTCGAGATAGATCGCAGGCGGGCAGACCAGGACGTCGATGTCCGGGTACTTGCGCACCTCCAGCAGGATGTCGTGAACCAGATGCGCGTTGCTATCGCGCGAACCGTTCATCTTCCAGTTGCCGGCCACCATGGTCCGTCGATTCATCGTCCTGTTCCCACGCGTCCCAGCCGTTGTGTTCTTCATCGGCACACCTCCCGCACGCAATCCGCCAGATATTCCGCTGCCCGCCGTGTCTCGCCCGCATCTTCCGCCTCGACCATGACGCGGATCAGCGGCTCGGTTCCGGAGGCACGCAGCAGGATGCGCCCGCGGCTGCCCAGCCGGGCCTCGATCTCGGCCTGCGCTGCGACCACCGCCGGCGCCTTGAGCGCTTCGGTCGCGGTGCCCGACACCGGCACATTGATCAGAACCTGCGGGTATTTGGCCATGCCGCCGGCAGCCTGCGCCAGGCTACGGCCTTCGCGCGCCAGCACGGTCAGCACCTGCAACGCGGTGACGATGCCGTCGCCGGTTGTCGTCTTGTCCAGGCAGATCGTGTGCCCGGAAGTCTCGCCGCCGAGCACGCCGCCATGTGCCTTGAGCATTTCCATGACGTAGCGGTCGCCGACATTCGCCCGCAGCAGCCGCGCGCCAGCCTGTTCAAGCGCGCGCTCCAGCCCCAGGTTGGACATCTGCGTACCGACCACCGGGCCGACGAGACCGCCGTTGGCCAGACGCGAACGCGCAATGACGTACAGGATCTGGTCGCCGTCGATCTCCTCGCCGTTGGCGTCGACCATCAGGCAGCGGTCCGCGTCACCGTCGAGCGCGATGCCGAGCTGCGCGCCGCTCTCGCGCACGCGCGCCTTGAGCAGATCGATATGCGTCGATCCGCAGTCGAGATTGATGTTCAGGCCGTTCGGCTGAACGCCGATTGCGGTGACGTTCGCGCCGAGTTCCTCGAACACCGCCGGACCGACCCGGTACGCGGCGCCGTTGGCGCAGTCCACGACCAGCCGCATGCCGTTGAGGCTGCGCTCGCCGAACGTGCCTTTGCAGAACTCGATGTAACGCCCGGCCGCGTCGTCGATGCGCTTGGCACGGCCCAGGTCTTCCGGCGCGACGCAGGCCATCGGCCGATCGAGCATCGCTTCGATCTCCAGCTCCACGGCGTCGCTGAGCTTGCCGCCGTCGGCGCCGAAGAACTTCACGCCGTTGTCCTGATGCGGGTTGTGCGAAGCCGAAATCACGACACCGGCCTTGGCGCGCAGGGCACGGGTCAGGTAGGCGACGCCGGGGGTCGGCAGAGGCCCGAGCAGGTCGGACTCGACGCCCGCGGCGGCAAACCCCGCCTCGAGCGCCGACTCGAACAGGTATCCGGAACGCCGCGTGTCCTTGCCGATCAGCACCCGTGTGCCCGCGCCGCCACCGAGCACCCGCCCCGCGGCCCAGCCGAGCTTGAGCGCGAACTCCGGCGTCATTGGCGGCTGCCCGACGCGCCCGCGGACGCCGTCGGTACCGAAGTACTTGCGACTCAAGTTGGCGCCCTCCTCGATTTAATCTGATAGGCCGTGCGCACCGCGTCCACGGTCTGCGCGACGTCGTGGGCGCGCACTATAGCCGCCCCCTGCCAAACCGCAAGTGCGGCCCCGGCCAGCCCTCCGGCCAGGCGATCCTCGACCGCGCGCCCGAGCAGGCTGCCGAACATCGACTTGCGCGAGATGCCGATCAGCAAGGGGCTGCGGTCGATGGCCAAGTGTTCCAGGTTCGCGAGCAAGGTCAGATTGTGCTCCAGGGTCTTGCCGAATCCGATGCCGGGATCAAGGACCATGCGGCCCTCGGCGATACCTGCCGCCCGGCAGGCCCTGAGCCGCTGTTCCAGGAATTCGCGCACCTCGGCGAGTACGTTGGCATAGGCCGGGGATGCCTGCATCGTGCGCGGCTCGCCCTGCATGTGCATCAGGCACACGGCCGCGCCTGCGTCCCGGACCGCATCGAGCGCGCCCGGCGCCCGCAGCGCCATCACGTCGTTGACGATCTCGGCGCCGGCCGCGCAGGCGGCGCGCATCACCGCCGGTTTCATCGTGTCCACCGAGATGACGACGCCGGAGCGCGCCCGCAGGTGTTCGATCACCGGCACGACCCGGTCCAATTCCTCCTGCTCGCCGACGGCCGCGGCCCCCGGTCGCGTCGACTCGCCGCCGACGTCGACGATCGCCGCACCCTCCGCTGCCATCGCCAGCGCGCGTTCGACGGCGCGGTCGACGCCGGCGTGGCGGCCGCCGTCCGAAAACGAATCGGGGGTGACGTTGAGCACCCCCATCACGCAGGGAACACGCAGGTCCAGAACGCGGGTCGGAAGAACGAGCTGCACGTCGTCGAAATCAAAAAGGGCCGGCGAATGCCGGCCCTTAGTCTAAGGTTCGGATCAGGTGAGGCTCGCCGGTTTGGGCGGCGGCACGGCGGGCTTGGCGGCCGGTTCCGGTCCCGCCTTGGGCGCCGCGCCGCCCGGCCCCGGCCGGCCGCTGCTGTCGGTCCAGCTCTCGGGCGGACCCGGATCCTGTCCGGCCATGACGCGGCGGATCTGCTCCGCATCGATGGTCTCGTACTTGATCAACGCGTCGGCCAGTGCGTGCAGCTTGTCGACATTGTTTTCGAGGATGCGTTGCGCCCGCGCGTAGTTGTTTTCGATGAGCTTGCGGATCTCCTCGTCGATCGCGTGCGCCGTCTCGTCGGACACGTGCTTGGTCTGGGTGACGCTCCGCCCCAGGAACACTTCGCCTTCGTCCTCGGAATAGGTCAACGGACCCAGCTTGTCCGAAAGACCCCACTTGGTCACCATGTTCCTGGCGAGCTCGGTCGCACGCTCGATGTCGTTCGTCGCGCCCGTGGTGACCTTTTCGGAGCCGAAAATGATCTCCTCGGCGATGCGCCCGCCAAACAGCGTGCTGATCCGGCTGTTCAACCGTTCCTTGCTGGTGCTGTAACGATCCGCCTCGGGCAGGTACATCGTCACACCCAGCGCGCGACCGCGCGGAATGATCGTGACCTTGTACACGGGATCGTGATCCGGCACCGAAATGCCGACGATCGCATGTCCGGCCTCGTGGTAGGCGGTCAGCTTCTTTTCGTCCTCGGACATGACCATCGAGCGGCGCTCGGCGCCCATCATGATCTTGTCCTTGGCGCGCTCGAAATCCTCGTGATCGACCAGGCGCTTGTTCGCACGCGCCGCGAACAGCGCGGCTTCGTTGACCAGGTTGGCGAGATCGGCGCCGGAGAAGCCCGGCGTGGCACGCGCGATGATTTCCGGCTTGACGTTGTCCGCCAGCGGCACCGCACGCATGTGCACTTTCAGGATCTGCTCGCGGCCGCGCACGTCCGGCAGCGGCACGACGACCTGGCGGTCGAAGCGACCCGGACGCAGCAGCGCGGGGTCGAGCACATCGGGACGGTTGGTCGCGGCGATGACGATCACGCCCTCATTGCCTTCAAAGCCATCCATCTCGACCAGCAGCTGGTTCAGCGTCTGCTCGCGCTCGTCGTGACCGCCGCCCAGACCGGCGCCGCGATGGCGGCCGACCGCGTCGATCTCGTCAATGAAGATGATGCACGGCGCGTGCTTCTTGGCCTGCTCGAACATGTCGCGCACGCGCGAAGCGCCGACGCCGACAAACATCTCGACGAAGTCTGAGCCGGAGATCGTGAAGAACGGCACGCCGGCCTCGCCGGCGATCGCCTTGGCGAGCAGCGTCTTGCCGGTACCGGGGCTGCCGACCATCAGCACGCCGCGCGGGATCTTGCCGCCGAGCTTCTGGAACTTGCCCGGGTCCTTGAGGAAGTCGACCAGCTCGGAAACTTCCTGCTTGGCTTCCTCGCAGCCGGCGACCTCGTTGAACGTGATCTTGACCTGATCGGCGTTGAGCATGCGCGCCCGGCTCTTGCCGAAGGACAGCGCGCCGCGACCGCCGCCGCCGCCCTGCATCTGGCGCATGAAGTAGACCCAGACAGCGATCAGCAGCAGGATCGGGAAAGCGTTGAACAGCAACTGCAGGATCCACGGCGTCTCTTTGGGCAGCTCGCCGCTGAACTTGACCTTGTTTTCGAGCAGGCTGCCGACCATCGCCCGGTTGTCCGTCTCCGGGCTGATCGTCACGAAGCGCGAACCACCCTTGAGCTCGCCGCGGATCGTCGGCCCGCTGATTGCGACCTCGGCGACGTTGCCCTGTTCGACCTGGCTCATGAATTCGGAATACGCCAGCTCGGGCTGGGTGCGCGAGCGCGACGAAAAGCTCTGGAAGACGCTCATCAACACGACGAGGATCACCACCCAGAGCAGCAGATTCTTGGCCAGATCGTTCAATGCAGTTCCTCAGCAACCGGTTACGTGGTACGTCGCGGAACGTCACCCATGCCTGCCGGCTTGCATGAGCCGCGCATCGGAATCGATGCGCCATCTGATCAGAACACTACACCGCGTGAAAGTTGCGCGCCAGCAGATAAACCTCACTGCTGCGCGGACGAGAGGCCTTTGGCTTGCGGATCGTCACCGTCTCGAACGACGCCCGCATCGCCTTCACATACGCTTCAAAGCCGTCGCCTTGGAAGGCCTTGACCAACAGGGTGCCGCGCGGCTTGAGATGCGCTTTCGCGAACTCCAGCGCCAGCTCGCACAGATACATGCTCGCAGTCTGGTCGGTGGTTTCCACACCACTGATATTGGGCGCCATGTCGCTCAGGACCAGATCCACCATCTGATCGCCGACGCGCGCTTCAAGCTGGTGCAGCACTGCGTCCTCGCGGAAATCGCCGACGAGGATGTCGACGCCGGGAATCGGGTCGAACGGCAGGATGTCCAGCGCAAACAGCTGGCCGCGGCCACCCAGCAGCGGACGCGCGACCTGGCTCCAGCCGCCCGGCGCGGCGCCCAGGTCCACGACGATCTGGCCCGGTTTGAGGATGCGATCCTTTTCGTGGATTTCCTTGAGCTTGAACGCTGCGCGCGAGCGCAGGCCCAGCCGCCGTGCTTCCTGGACGTAAGGATCGTTTGCGTGTTCGGCTAACCAACGGGCCGAGCTGGGACGGCGTTTCTGGGTCATCAGGGACGGCATGGCAAAGCGGGTCTGATAGACAAGCGGATGCGGTTCCGGCATCCGTGCCCCGGACCCGCCTTACCTCATATGTAGTGCACTTTCACGATTTCAAGTTCGCGCGCACCCACCGGCGTGACGACCTGCACGATGTCGCCCTCGCTCTTGCCGATCAGCGCGCGTGCGATCGGCGAATTGACCGAAATCAGGCCGCTCTTGGCGTCGGCCTCATCCTCGCCGACGATCCGGTAGCGCAGTTCCTCGCCCGAATCCGCATCGGCCAGATCCACCGTGACGCCGAAAATGATCTTGCCGGAGGACGTCATCTGAGTCACATCAATGACTTGCGCAGACCCGAGCTTGGACTCGATTTCCTGGATGCGACCTTCGTTGAAGCCATGTTGCTCGCGGGCCGCGTGGTATTCCGCGTTCTCGCGCAGGTCGCCCTGCTTACGCGCCTCCTCGATCGCGGCAATGATCTTCTGGCGCAACTCGCCCTTGCGGTACTTGAGTTCTTCGCGCAGCTTTTCGGCGCCGCGGGCCGTCATCGGGACTTTGCTCATGATCATTAATTTAGGCAAAAGCAATGCCCGCCGCGCGTGCGCGGCAGGCCTCAAAAACCAGTTCAGCGAATGGTACCTATTGAATCGATGCGTGCAAACCCTGCAGGCGATTGACGTCCAGGCGATCCAGATGATCCATCGCCGCCGCGGCCGCCAGCGCACCGGCAATCGTCGTGAAGTAACAGATCTTACCCTGGATCGCCGAAGCCCGGATCGAGCGCGACTCTTCGATCGACTGTTTGCCTTCGGTCGTGTTGGCGATGAAATGGATCTCGCCGTTCTTGATCATGTCGACGCAGTGCGGACGGCCTTCCTTGACCTTGTTGACGCCCTCGCAGGCGATGCCGGCCTTGTGGATCGCTGCCGCGGTGCCGTGCGTCGCGAAGACCTTGAAGCCCTTGGCGGAGAGGATGCGCGCCAGCTCGACAGCCTTCTTCTTGTCCTGCTCGCGGACCGAGATGAAGGCATTGCCCTCACGCGGGATGTCCATGCCGGCAGCGAGGATGGCCTTGTGGAAAGCCTCCCCGAAATGCGCCCCGGTGCCCATGACTTCGCCGGTCGAGCGCATCTCCGGCCCCAGCAGCGGATCGACCGACGGGAACTTGTTGAACGGGAACACCGACTCCTTGACCGAGTAGTACGGCGGCAGGATCTCCTTCGTGACTCCCTGCGACTTCAGCGACTGGCCCACCATGCAGCGCGCCGCGATCTTCGCCAGCGGCCGCCCGGTCGCCTTCGACACGAACGGTGAGGTGCGTGATGCGCGTGGATTGACCTCGAGCAGGAAGACGCGGCCGTCCTGGACCGCGAACTGCGTGTTCATCAGGCCGACGACGTCGAGCGCCTTCGCCAGCTTGACGATCTGTCTGCGGATCTCGTCCTGGACCTTCTTCGGCAGCGAATGCGCCGGCAGCGAGCAGGCCGAGTCGCCGCTGTGCACGCCGGCTTCCTCGATGTGCTCCATGATGCCGCCGATGACGACGTCGGTACCGTCGGCGAGCGCGTCGACGTCGACCTCGATCGCATCGTTGAGGAAGCGGTCGAGCAGCACCGGCGAGTCGTTGGACACCTGCACCGCCTCGCGCATGTAGCGATTGAGGTCCTCGTCGTCGTAGACGATTTCCATCGCGCGCCCGCCGAGCACGTAGGACGGACGCACGACCAGCGGATATCCGACCTTCTTCGCGACTGCGAGCGCCTGCTTCTCGGAGGTCGCGGTGCCGTTGGGCGGCTGCAGCAGGCCGAGCTTGTCGACCAGTTTCTGAAACCGCTCGCGGTCCTCGGCGAGGTCGATCGCGTCCGGCGTCGTACCGATGATCGGAGCCCCCGCAGCCTCGAGTTTCTGCGCCAGCTTGAGCGGCGTCTGACCGCCGAACTGCACGATCACGCCCTTGGGCTTTTCGAGTTCGATGATTTCCATCACGTCCTCGAAGGTGAGCGGCTCGAAGTACAGGCGATCCGAGGTGTCGTAGTCGGTCGACACCGTCTCCGGATTGCAGTTGACCATGATGGTCTCGTAGCCGTCTTCGCGCAGCGCCAGCGCGGCATGCACGCAGCAGTAGTCGAACTCGATGCCCTGGCCGATGCGGTTCGGACCGCCGCCGAGAATCACGATCTTGTCGCGACCGGTCGGCTGCGCCTCGCATTCCTCGTCGTACGAGGAGTACAGATAGGCCGTCGAGGTCGGGAACTCGGCGGCGCAGGTGTCGACGCGCTTGTAGACCGGGCGGATGCCGTTCTTGTGGCGCGCACGACGCACCGAGTCTTCCTTGGCCCCCATCAGCCGGGCGAGGCGCGCATCGGAGAAGCCCAGACGCTTGTAGCGACGCAGATCATCGGCCTCGAGCGTGCTGATCTTGCCGGCGGCGATTTCGCGCTCGGTCTTGATCAGTTCCTCGATCTGCTCGAGGAACCAGGGGTCGATCTTCGACACCTGATGGACGTCGTCGACACTCATGCCGGCGCGGAACGCATCACCGACGTACCACAGGCGCTTGGCGCGCGGGATCGCCAGCTCGGTGCGGATGCGGTTGAGCGCCTCGGCCGTGTACTCCTGCACCTGCGGATCGAAGCCGTCGGAGCTGACTTCCAGGCCGCGCATTGCCTTCTGCAGCGATTCCTGGAAATTGCGGCCGATCGCCATCACCTCGCCGACCGACTTCATCTGCGTGGTCAGGCGCGAATCGGCCTGCGGGAACTTCTCGAAGGTGAAGCGCGGCACCTTGGTGACGACGTAATCGATCGTCGGCTCGAACGAAGCCGGTGTGCTGCCGCCGGTGATGTCGTTCTTCAGCTCGTCGAGTGTGTAACCGACCGCGAGCTTGGCCGCGATCTTGGCGATCGGAAATCCCGTGGCCTTCGACGCAAGTGCTGAGGAGCGCGACACGCGCGGGTTCATCTCGATCACGATCATGCGCCCGTCCTTCGGGTTGATCGCGAACTGCACGTTGGAGCCGCCGGTGTCGACGCCGATCTTGCGCAGCACCGCGATGCTGGCGTTGCGCATGATCTGGTATTCCTTGTCGGTGAGCGTCTGCGCCGGCGCGACGGTGATCGAGTCGCCGGTGTGCACGCCCATCGGATCGAAGTTCTCGATCGAGCAGACGATGATGCAGTTGTCCTTACGGTCGCGCACCACCTCCATCTCGAACTCTTTCCAGCCGAGCAGCGACTCCTCGATCAGCACTTCGGTGGTCGGCGACAGGTCGAGCCCGCGTGTTGCAATCTCCTCGAACTCGTCGACGTTGTAGGCAACGCCGCCGCCGGTGCCGCCGAGCGTGAAACTCGGACGGATGATCACCGGGTAACCAATCCCGGTCTGGATCTTGCGCGCCTCCTCGATCGTGTGCGCGACGCTGGAGCGCGCCGAGCCGAGTCCGATCTCGGTCATCGCGTCGCGGAACTTCTGGCGGTCCTCGGCGACGTCGATCGCGTGCTCCTTGGCACCGATCAGCTCGACACCGAACTTCTCGAGCACGCCGTGCTTGGCGAGGTCGAGCGCGCAATTGAGCGCAGTCTGACCGCCCATCGTCGGCAGCAGCGCGCTTGGACGTTCCTTCTCGATGATCTTCTTGATCGCCTGCCAGCGGATCGGCTCGATGTAGGTCGCATCGGCCATCTCCGGGTCGGTCATGATCGTCGCCGGATTCGAATTCACCAGGATGACGCGGTAGCCCTCCTGGCGCAGCGCCTTGCACGCCTGCGCCCCCGAGTAGTCGAACTCGCAGGCCTGGCCGATGACGATCGGGCCGGCGCCGATGATCAGGATGCTCTGGATGTCTGTGCGCTTGGGCATCGTTCAACTCTCTACGTGGCGGTCGCGGTGGCGAGCCGCGCGCTGAAACTCAGGAACAGGGCACCGACGCTGCCGGTCGCAGACGCGGCGAGCCGCCGGCGCGCGCGGAACGCAGCGGCCAGGCGGTGTCCGGCGAAGATCAGGGTGCTCAGGTACGTGAAGCTGACGCACTGCCCGATCGCACCCAGAATTGCGAAGGGCAGCGCCGGGTGCGGGTAGCTGCGGTCGACGAACTGGATGAAGAAAGACATGAAGAACAGGATCGCCTTCGGGTTGAGCAGGCTGATTCCCAGCGCGCGCCGGAACGGATCGGCCGCCGACCCCACCGCCGGCGCCGCCGCAGCCGGCTCAAGCGGCGCGGCCCAGTTGCGCCGGGCCGCCAGCAGCATCGTCAGACCCAGCCACGCCAGATAGGCCGCGCCGGAATACTTGAGCAGCAGGAACAGGCTGGGATAGAGCTGCAGCAGCGAGGCCATGCCAGCCGCCGCCAGTACCATCAGCACCAGGTCACCGACGAACACGCCGCAGGCCGCTCGGTAACCTTTCCGCACACCCTGCCGCGACGCCACGCTGAGCACGTACAGCGAATTCGGGCCGGGCAGCAGCACGATGATCACCACCCCGATCACGTAAGTGGCGATGTCGGTGATTCCGAACATGGCTCAGGTCGCGTCCGACATCAGGCGCACGAAGCGGTCGAACAACTCGCCGACATCGTGCGGACCCGGACTGGCCTCGGGATGGCCCTGGAAGCTGAACGCCGGCGCGTTCGTCACGCGCAGCCCCTGCAACGAGCCGTCGAACAGCGAGCGGTGTGTGGCGACGATGTTGTCGGGCAGCGTCGATTCGTCAACCGCAAAACCATGGTTCTGGCTGGTGATCATCACGCGCCCCGATTCCAGGTCCTGGACCGGATGGTTGGCGCCGTGGTGGCCGAACTTCATCTTGACCGTCTGCGCGCCGACCGCGAGGCCGAGAATCTGGTGGCCGAGGCAGATGCCGAACAGCGGCAGCTTGCGCTGCATGAATTCGCGCGCCGCGGCGATCGCATAGTCGCAGGGCTCCGGATCGCCGGGGCCGTTCGACAGCATCACGCCGTCCGGCTTGAGCTTGAGCACCTGGGCCGCCGGCGTCTGCGCCGGCACGACGGTCACGCGGCAGCCGCGATCGGCGAGCATGCGCAGGATGTTGCGCTTGACGCCGAAGTCGTAGACGACGACGTGGCGCTGCCCCTTGCCCGCCCCGGTCTCACCGGGTTCGGTCTCGCGGTTCGACGCCAGCTCCCACGAGCCCTTGGTCCAGCGGTAGCTGTCCTTGACGCTCACGACCTTCGCCAGGTCCATGCCCTTGAGGCCCGGGAACGCGCGCGCCGCGTCCAGCGCCTTCTTCTCGCTGATGCGTCCGCCGGCGACGATGCAGCCGTTCTGCGCGCCCTTGTCGCGCAGGATGCGTGTCAGGCGCCGCGTGTCGATGCCGGCGATCGCCACGACCTTGCCGGCCTTGAGGTACTCGCGGAAGTCCTGGGTCGAGCGGAAGTTGCTCGCCCGCCGCGGCACCTCGCGCAGCACCAGGCCGGCGATATTGACGCGGTCGGACTCGGCGTCCTCGGCGTTGACGCCGACGTTGCCGATGTGCGGATAGGTCAGCGTGACGATCTGCTCGCGGTACGAGGGATCGGTGAGGATCTCCTGGTAACCGGTCATGGCGGTGTTGAAGACCACTTCACCGACGGTCTGGCCGTCGGCGCCGATCGAAACACCCTTGAAAATGGAGCCGTCCGCGAGCGCGAGCAAGGCCGGTTTGAGGTCTGGCATGGGTGTCGTTCTAATCCGGGCTTTGTACACCATTGATCCGGCACGTGTGCCGGATCAATCACAAACTACGCTCCGTGTGTTTTGCCGAGGTTTGCCTCAGCAAAACGGGGGCTCGCGCCCCCGTTCAGGATTAGCCGGGCATTATATTGGTGCAGCGCGTCATCGTCCACGCTTTTTGGCTTTTTTCTTCAGAAACCCAGACCGAGCTGATCGCCGCTGCGCGGCGGCACGCGGAAGTGCGCTGTCGACAATCCGACGAAGCGCTCGGTATTGAGTCCGAGCCGTCGGCAGGCCGTGCGAAAGCGCTGCGCGATCACCCCGGCATACACGCCCTGCCCGCTCATTCGCGTCGCATAGTCGCTGTCGTAGTCCTTGCCGCCGCGCATCTGCTGGACCAGGCTCATGACGTGCTCCGCGCGCAGCGGCAGGTGCGTCTGCAGCCAGTCGCGGAACAGATCCTTGACCTCGTGCGGCAGGCGCAGCATCACGTAGCTGGCATGACGGGCACCGGCCTCGCTCGCGGCTTTGAGCACGCGCTCCATCTCGGCATCGTTCACGCAGGGAATCACCGGCGAGAACATCACCATCACCGGCACGCCGGCTTCGGCGAGCTGGCGCATCACGCGCAAGCGCGTCGCCGGCGCCGAGGCGCGTGGCTCCAGCGTGCGCTTGAGCTCGGGATCGAGCGTCGTGACCGAGATCGCGACCATCACCAGCTGGTCGCGCGCCATCTCCGCAAGAAGCTCCAGGTCGCGCTCGATGATCGCCGCGCCCTTGGTCACGATGCCGACCGGGTGGCGGAAGCGCGCCAGCACTTCCAGGATGCTGCGCGTGATGCCAAGCTTGCGCTCGACCGGCTGCCAGGGATCGGTGTTCGCCCCCAGCGAAATCCATTCGGGTTTGTAGCCGGGCTTGCGCAGTTCCTCTTCCAGCAACGCCGCCGCATTGGGCTTGTAGAACAGCTTGGTTTCGAAATCGAGGCCGGGTGACAGGTTCAGGTAGGCGTGCGCCGGGCGGGCGTAGCAGTTGTGGCTCACCACTCCATTGGCGATGAAGTCTTCCGTCTCGGTCGTGATGTCGTACAACCGCATCGAACGGCCCAGGGGCTCAACGGACACCACCTTGAGCTGGGCGCTACTCTTGACTGCTTGCCCGGCGATGCTCCGCTTGCGTGATATCGCCGGGTCGACCGTGTGGAAGAAACGCAGATGGGCGCTTAACCCGCCGATGAGACGCACGACCTGGATAGGCTTTGTAAGCGTGCGCGCGGCCTGTTCGATGGCGAAACCGAAGCCCAGTGCGTTGAGACAGCGCGTGATCCAGTCGATGATGTCGTGATCCGTGTTGCTGATCCGCAGTACACCTTCGCTGTAACTACCTTCGGCGTCGAAGATTCCGGCCAGAAACCCGGCACACCACGTCCGCGACGGCGCCCCAGGCCAGTCAATCAATTTGCGGACCTCCGCAACGGCCTGCCGCCCATGATTGCGGATGCCATGCATTGCCTTGCGGCGGCCTCCTGCTTGCGCGAACACAAACTCGTACACCGGCACGCCCCAAGACTGCAGGTAGTCCCTGGCCCTGTTGAGCGCCTCCAGATCGCATAACGCCAGGCGGAACTGGTACTGATCGGCGCTGCTACGTCCTGGCCTCGTATAAAGGTACTCGCCAAGCAAACCGTCGCCGCGGATCAGCCCGCACAGGTAACCGAGCTGGTAATCGCCATCCTGCGGCACGCGTACAGAAAAAGCGCCCGTGCCCATCAGCTTGTTGTTGGAGGTCAGATGCGCTCTCCGGGGGCCGCCTTGCAGGGCGTCCGCGACGAATTTCCAGCCACGTTCGGTCAGGAAACGGTGATCACCACCCGCGATCAACACCGTTCCATCTTCCAACCCAATCCGATACGCGGGCTTGATGACGCTCCAGTGCGCAAGCACCCGGCTGGGGACATAGCGCCGATACCAGCCGTCCCGCACGGTCCCGTAAACCTGCGCGCCTGTGCGCAGCTCGGCCAGCGGACGCAGGCTGCCATCCGCCATGAGTATTGGAGTCTCCCCGGCCAGGCAATACACGCAGCCATGTTCACATCCCCTGTACGGATTGACCGACTGCGTGAACGGAATATCCGGCGAATCGTTGCGCGTGATGATGCTGCGCGCGTGGTCGATGAACAGCTCGGTGATCGGTGACGACGGCGGATCCTCGTCGCGCGTCCAGCCGTCGTCGAAATCTTGCCGGCGGCGCGTCTCGAAGCGACCCTCGGGATTGATCGTCGCACCGCGCCCCTTGATCGACTCCTGTGGGCCGGCCACCTTTCAGCTCCCCAGGTAATCCCAGGTCAGCCGGGTCAGCAGGCGCACGCCGGTCTTGAGCGCCGCCTCATCCATCGTGAAGCGCGGCGAATGGTTGGAGGCAAAGTCCTCCGGTGCGACGCCCGGCGGGCGGATGCCGACGAACAGATACAGGCCCGGAATCTCGCGCTGGAAAAACGAGAAGTCCTCGGCGCCCAGAATCGGCTGCGCCTCGAACAGCGCCTCGCCGAACTCGTCGCGCAGCGAGGGCAGCATGCGGGCGGTCAGCGCCGGATCGTTGAAGGTCACCGGATAGGCATGGCGCTCGGCGACGAAGAACTCCGCGGTCGCGCCGGCGGACTCGGCGATCTTCTCGGCGGTGCGGCGCACGCGCTGATGCAGGTCCGTGCGCATGGCCTCGTCGAGCGCGCGCAGCGTGCCTTTCATCTCCACCGTGTCCGGCACGATGTTGTCGCGCACGCCGCCCTCGATCTTGCCGATCGTCACGATCACGGGCGCCTTGGTTGCCTCGGTCTGGCGGCTCGGGATCGTCTGCAGGCCGAGCACGATCTGCGCGGCGACGACGATCGGGTCGACGCCCAGCCAGGGTGCGGCGCCGTGCGTCTGCTTGCCGTGCACGACGATGCGCATGTCGTCGGCACTGGCCATGATGCCGCCGGAGCGGTAGCCCACGCGGCCGGTCTCGAACGTCGACAGCAGGTGCAGGCCGAAGATCGCGTCCGGCTTCGGGGCCTTCTGCAGCACGCCCTCCTTCACCATCAACTGCGCGCCGCCGTCCTCGCCGGTCGGCGGGCTCTCTTCGGCGGGCTGGAAGATGAATTTCACCGCGCCCGGCAGCTCGCTGCGGCGCGCGGCGAGCACCTCGGCGACGCCCAGCAGGATCGCCATGTGGCCGTCGTGCCCGCAGGCGTGCATCACGCCGACGTCCTCGCCGTCGTAGCGCGTCCGCACGATCGAGCGGAACGGCACCTCGACCTCCTCGGCCACCGGCAGCGCATCCATGTCCGCGCGCAGCGCGACAACCTTGCCCGGCTTGCCACCCTTGAGCACGGCGACGACACCGGTGTGCGCGACGCCGGTTTCGACCTCGAGCCCCAGCGTGCGCAAGTGCTTCGCCAGGTACTTCGCCGTCTCGAACTCGCGATTCGACAGCTCGGGATGCTGATGCAGGTGACGGCGATGCGCGATCACGCGCGGCTCGGCGGCGTCGATCGCCGCGTCGAAGCTCTGTGCCGCGGCAGCACCGGCCGCCGGCAACGCGCCCACGACGATGCACAGACTCAGACACCAGGGTTTCATGGTGGGCTCGGTCAATCGGAACCCCGCCCTTGTAACCCGTTTAGTCTTTCGCCGCCAGCGCCCGCAGCGTCTCCCCCGTCACGCGGTTGACGATCCATTCCTTGAGCGGACGCGCACCCAGCCGCGCATAGAACGCGATCGCCGGTGCGTTCCAGTCGAGCACCGCCCATTCGAGCCGGCCGCAGCCACGCTCGACCGCGATGCCGGCGACGGCGGCCAGCAGCTTGCGCCCCAGCCCCGACCCGCGATGCTCGGGGCGCACGAACAGGTCTTCGAGGTAGATCCCCGGCTTGGCGAGGAAGGTCGAGTAGTTGTGAAAGTACAGCGCGAAACCGAGGGCGCGATCGTCTTGCCAGGCGATGATCGCCTCGGCATAGCGGCGCTCGCCGAACAGCGTCTCGCGCAGCGCCTCTTCGGTCGCGACGACCTCGTCAAGCAGCTTCTCGTACTCGGCCAGCGCGCGCACCAGTTCCAGCAGCACCGGCACGTCGGTCGCGGTCGCGGCGCGGATCTCGACCGCCATCGTCACAGGCCCAGCACGTCGCGCATCGAATACAGTCCGGGGGCGCGGCCCTTGAGCCAGGCGGCCGCGCGTACCGCGCCGCGCGCGAAGTTCTGGCGGCTGCTGGCTTTGTGCGTGATCTCGACGCGCTCGCCTTCGCCGAGAAACATCACCGTGTGGTCGCCGACGACATCGCCGCCACGCACGGTCGCGAAGCCGATCGCGCCCTTGGGCCGCGCGCCGGTGTGGCCTTCGCGTGCATACACGGCCTGCGCCTTCAGGTCGATGCCGGCGCCGCGCGCCACTGCCTCGCCCATCGCCAGCGCGGTACCCGATGGCGCATCGACCTTGTGCCGGTGATGCGCCTCGACGATCTCGATGTCGAAATCGTCCGCGAGCACGCGCGCGGCTTCCTCCAACAGCTTCAGGCACAAGTTGACGCCGACACTGAAATTCGCGGCCAGGCAGATGGGGATGCGCTGCGCCGCGGCGTCGATCTGCGCGCGCTGCTCCGGCGTCAGCCCTGTGGTGCCGATCACCATGCCCTTGCCGGCAGCCACGCACACCGGCAGCGCCGCGAGGGTCCCCTCGGGACGCGTAAAGTCGATCAGCACGTCGTAAGCAGAGGCGCGGGCGGCCAGATCATCGCTGATGGACACGCCGGACGCGTTCTGACCGGCGAGCACCGCCGCGTCGCGGCCCAGTTCGGCATGACCGGACCGCTCGATCGCCGCCCCCAGACGCACCGACGGATTCTGCGCCGCAGCCTCGATCACGGACCGTCCCATGCGCCCGGTGGCACCGAGAATGGCGATACGAGTGACCATGCGCGCTCCATCTTGATTTGAGGGGCGCATAGCTTACCCGCTGTCGAGGCCCCACTACGGACGCCCCGTTACAAGCCGTGCTACAGATCCAGATCGTGCGGTTCGGCGGCGAACGCGAAGGCCAGTGCACCCTCGCCGACGTTGATGCCACCGGTGACGCTCATGATGCTTTCGTAGACCTCGACGCCCTTGCGCCTGCAGGCAACCATCGCCTCGGCGTAGCCGGGCAGCTTGCGCATCTCGGCGAGATCGCCGCCATAGCTCAGCGCCAGCGTCGGCGTCAGCAGACCCTGCTCGACGCGCGCGGTGATGTAGCCGAAGACCTTCTGCGAGGCGTCATCGAAATGGCGCAGCTTGGCGACCGGGCCGGTTTCGTTGCGGTAGCCGCGGATCAGCGGCTTGATGTCGAGGGCGGACCCGAGCACGGCGCCGAACCAGCCGACGCTGCGGTCGCCCTTCTTCTGCGCACGCGAGCGCAGGTAGTGCAGATCGCGCGGGATCATGTAGCCGTAGGTGTTCTGCACCAGCTGTTCGAGCCGCTCGCGGATCTTGTTCGGGTTGGTCACGCCCTCCTTGACCATGCGCACGACCTCGACCGCCGTGATCGCCTGTCCGGCGAACAGATTCTGCGTATCGACCACGCGCAGGGAAAACGGCCCGGCCACGCCGGCCGCCGCGCGCACCGGTTTGTACTCGCTCAGGATCGCGAACGAGGCCTTGACCGCGTTCTCGTAAATCGGACTGCGGCTGCTGGCGATGGTCAGGCAGAACACGAAGTCGTATTCGCGCACCAGGTCGGCGAGGAAGAACTCCCTGATCTGCTCCGGCGAAAAGGGCGAAGTGCCGGCGTCGGCGGCGGCAGAACTCTGGTGCCGCTTGTAGAACTGCAGCGTGGCCTTCGGATCGCGCCGATCGACGAGATCCTGCCCGTCCAGGTGAATGGTGATCGGCAGGATGCCGATGCGGTTCTGCTCGATGAACTCGTGCGGCAGATCGCAGCCCGAATCGACGACGACTCCAATGCGCATATTCCCCCTCCTTCCCCGCCAGCGCCCCCGCGCCGGCCGTTGACCCGTAGCGGGCCCTCTATGGTTCAGAGTCCGTTCTGTTTTTCGAGTCGCTTCGCGTCCTGCCAAAGCGCTTCCATCGCGTCCAGGCGCCGAGCATCCCCCATCGGTGGCAGCTTCTCAAGCTGCGCCGCGATGTGCGCGAAGCGTCGGATGAATTTTGCATTCGTGCGGGCCAGCGCCGATACCGGGTCAACCCCCAGGTGACGCGCCAGGTTGACCGCCATGAAGAGCAGATCGCCCAACTCGTCCTCGGCTTCGTCGCGGCTGCCGCGGGCGGCCTGCTGCAGTTCGCCCACCTCTTCCGCCAGCTTGTCCCACAGCTCGTCGAGGTGACGCCAGTCGAAACCGAGTGCTGCGGCCTCGTGCTGCAGACGCAGCGCTTCCTTGAGGGGCTCGCCCTTCGTCACAAGCGCGCGACCTTCTGCGCCAGATTCCACAGCATGCCCGCGGTCGCGCCCCAGATACGGTGCTGCTCCCAGTTGAGCTCGAAGAACGGCACGTTGAGTCCGTCGCGCGACAGCAGTTTGCGCTCGTAGCTGGCCGGATCCAGCAGGAACGACAGCGGCGCCTCGAACACCTCGGCGACCTCGTTTGCGTCGATCTGCAGCTCCGGCTCGCCGTCAATCAAGCCGACCACGGGCGTCACCAGGTAGCGGGTCAAAGTCGGATAGTCGTCCAGGTAGCCGATCACCTCGACGCGCGCCGGATTCAAGCCCACCTCTTCCTGTGCCTCGCGCAGGGCGTTTTCCACCGCGTCGCGATCCGAATCGTCGCGTCCCCCGCCGGGAAAACTGATCTGGCCGCGATGCGAGCGCAGATGCTGCGCGCGTACCGTGAACAGCATCGACAGTTCCTCGCCGCGGCGGATCACCGGCGCCAGGACCGCGGCCGGCCGCAGGCTGTTCAGAATCGCCGGCGTGATCAGCTTGTCCAGCTTGAACGGCAGTTCGAGCCCCGACATCGGTCGCGGCGTCTGCAAGCCGGTGCTCGCCAGTGCGCCGCGCAGGCGGCGTTCGATATCGGTACTCGTGCTTACCGCGGACGCTTGTTTCATCGGACCCAGTTTAGCGGATGCGCCGCGCCGTTCCTTACAATCGCGGCATGGCCAGTCCAAGCTTCCACGAAATCCTGCGCACGTACTTCATCGACTCGACCCCGCACGTCGCCGAATGCGGAATGCGTATTACCCATCTGGACGCGGCGGGCGCCGAGGTCACACTGCCGTTCCGCCCCGAATGGATCGGCGACACCGAACGTGGCCTGATCCATCCCGGCATCGTGACGACGCTGGTCGATTCGGCCTGCGGCGCCGCGGTGATGGCGCGCATCGAGCGCCTCGATCCGATCGCCACGCTGGACCTGCGCATGGATTACCTGCGTGCCGGTGTCGGCGGTGTCGACGTCCACTGCCGTGCCGAGTGCTACCGGCTCACTTCGAGCATTGCCTTCGCGCGTGCGACGGTCTGGCAACATCAACGCGACGAGCCGATCGCGATTTCCCAATCGGTGTTCATGCGCACGCAGCGGCGTACCGCGCCGGGAGAAGCATGAGCGCCGCGACCGAGGCACGCCGCGCAGCGCGTGAAAACCAGGACTACGGCGGCCTGGTCGCGCTGGTGCCGTATGCACGCTTCCTCGACGTGCGTGTGGAGCTGCACGACGGCGTGCTGCGCTCGCGCCTGCCCTATCGTCCGAGCCTGATCGGCAACCCCAGACTCCCGGCCGTCCACGGCGGCGTGACGGCGGCCTTCATGGAGAACGCGGCGATCCTGCAACTGCTGCTGCAGCTCGACCAGTCCCGCGTGCCCAAGAGCATCGACTTCGCGATCGACTACCTGCTGCCGAACCGTGCGGAGGATTGCTACGCCGAATGCGTCGTCTCGCGCGCCGGCCTGCGCGTTGCGCAGACGATGATCCGCTGTTGGCAGAAAGATCCCGAACATCCGATCGCAATCGCACGCGCGCACTTCCTGCTGGCCTCGCCAGAATGAGCCCCGGAATGAAGGATTACCACCGCGACTGGCTGAGTCTGCGCGAAATCGATGCTGCCGCCGGCGCACGCAAGGGCACGGCGTTCCGCTGCTTCAAGCGCGTCGAAGCCACGCTCGACGAGGGCCGCGACTATGTTGTCCTGCACGCCGGCCGCGATCGCGACGCGATTTCCGAACTGCGGTCGCGGGACCGCATCTACGCCGGCAGCGTCAACGTCCTGCTGCTCGGTCCCGCCACTGCGGAACGCATCGCCGACGTGTTGCGGATATCGACCTCCACGGGCCGGTAAGCGTCGTTTCCGAAAGCTCCAAAAACAGGTTGCCCGGCGGGTGGGCGATGGTTAGGATGCTGGGCTCATCCATTTGGCCACTCTCCGGGAGACTCCCATGTCCGCAGAAGCGTTCCTCAGCAAGTTGTCCGCCGCCTTCAACCCCAACGAGGCTTCCGGCACGAACTGCACGATCCAGTTCATGTGCTCGACGCCGATGCATGCGGTGATCAAGGACGGCGCCTGCGCCGTCAACAACGGCCAGTCGCCGAGCGCCGACGTCACCATCACGATGGAAGACGACGATCTGATCGCGCTGCTCAAGGGTGAACTCAACGGTATGACCGCGTTCATGACCGGCAAGCTGCAGATCGAAGGCGATCTGATGCTGGCGCAGCGCATGGCCAGCTTCTTCGACGCCAGCAAGCTCTGATTGTCCGCGTCAGGTTCCCAAGCCCCGGGCGTCGATGCCCGGGGTTTTTCATTTGAGCTGATCGAACGCGACGGTGGGCTTGAGCTCGTCGCCCACCATCATCCGCAGTTCTCACCGCTGCGACTCGACTGGACCGGCGAGGCGATCCGGCGGCGGATTGCCGCAGGCCGGCGCCAGCTGCTGGCGCGCGCGATCGGCCTGCACAAGATGCGGACGCTCGGCGTGCTCGACGCCACCGCCGGCCTGGGCCGCGATGCGTTCACGCTCGCTGCGCTGGGCGCACACATCACGCTGGTCGAGCGCCAGCCGCTGCTCGCTGCGCTGCTGCGCGATGCGCTCGGCCGCGCGCAGGCCGACCCGGCGTGGACGGCGGTGACCGGGCGCATGCGGATTCTGGAGGCCGAAGCCCTGGCGGTCCTGGGCAGCGGCGAACGCTGGGACGTCGTGCATCTCGATCCGATGTACCCGCATCGCGGCAAGGACGCCCTGCCGCAGAAGGAAATGCAGATCTTGCGCGAGCTCAGCGGTGCCGACGTGGACGCCGACACCCTGCTCGCCCCGGCGCTGGCGGCTTGCCGGCAGCGCGTCGTCGTCAAACGGCCGGTTCACGCCCCCTGTCTCGGTGGCCGCAAGCCGGACTTCCAGCTGACCGGTACGCAGGCGCGCTACGACGTGTACATCCCCGCTTCACCGGCCTCGGCCTAAACTGCGCGTATCGCAACCGCTGATCCGGCCATGCACCTGCTGACTCTCGTGCGCCACGCCAAGTCGTCCTGGGACCATCCGTCGCTCGACGACTTCGAGCGACCGCTCAACGAACGCGGCCAGCGCGATACGCCGCGCATGGCGGAGTGGGTCAAGCGTGCGCTGGGCGTGCCAGACCGCCTCGTGTCGAGCCCGGCGGCGCGTGCGATCACGACCGCCAGGACGTTCGCAGAAGTGTTCGGAATCCCGCCCGACCGGATCGTGGAGCAGCCGCGTGTCTATGAAGCCTCCGCCGAAACACTGCTTGGCCTCGTGCAACGATTCGACGAACGCGACCGGCACGTGATGCTGTTCGGCCACAATCCCGGCCTGACTGAGCTCGCTCATTTGCTCGCGCGCTGCAGTTTCGACGATCTGCCGACCTGCGCCGTCGTGCAGATCGGTTTCGACGTCAAGCAGTGGAGCGATGCCGACGAACGCGGCGGCACGCAGCGTTTCTACGCCTTTCCCAAGCAGCTCAGGCAACGGACTTGAGACCGCTCCGATAGCGCGCCGCATTGGCGACGTAATGCTCGCCCATGCCGGCAACAAGTTGTTTCTCGGCGGCGGTCAGTTCGCGCACGACCTTGGCCGGCGAACCCACGATCAACACGCCGTCCGGAAACTGCTTGCCCTCGGTAACCAGCGAACGCGCGCCGACGATGGAATTGGCGCCGATGCGCGCGCCGTTGAGCACCACCGAGCCGATTCCGATCAGGCTGTAGTCGCCCACCTCGCAGCCATGCAGCATCACCATGTGGCCGACGGTACAGCCGCGGCCGAGGCGCATCACGATGCCCTGATCGGTATGCAGCACCGATCCGTCCTGCACGTTGCTGCCCTCGCCGATCAGGATCTGGTCAGTGTCGCCGCGCAGCACGCAGTTGAACCAGACGCTGGCGCGGGCACCGAGGGTCACCGCGCCGATGACGGTCGCGTTCTCGGCGACCCAGGCGTCTTCGGCGATCTGCGGCGTGCGATGATCGAGTGAGTACAGCATTTCGAGAAGACCTGTCATGAAAGGGCGCGGCAGTTTGCCGTTGCGGTTCTTCTGGCTGCAAGCCGCCGCGCTGCTGCTGCTCGTGGCCTGCGGCGATTCGTCGCCGCGGCTGCCGCGGCTGGCCACCGACGCCGTCGTGCTCGCCTTCGGCGACAGCCTGACCGCCGGCACCGGCACGACGACGGACCGCGCCTACCCGGCGCGGCTGCAGACCCAGATCGGCCGCCGGGTGATCAATGGCGGAATCCCCGGCGAAACAACCGCGGAGGGACGCGATCGTCTGACCGATGTGCTCGACGACACCGAACCGGACCTGGTGATTCTGTGCCTGGGTGGTAACGACATGCTGCACCAGCTCGATCGCGGTGCGATGCGTGCCAACCTCGCCGCGATGATTCGCGAAATCCGCGGTCGCGGCATTCCCGTCGTGCTGCTTGGCGTACCGGAACCCAAGATCCTGCGCTTGCGTGCGGAGCCGATGTACGCCGAGCTTGCGGCCGAGTTCAAGATCCCGCTGGAGGCGCGCGCGATCCCCGAGGTGCTCGGCGACCGCGATCTCAAATCCGATCAGATCCACCCCAACGCCGAGGGCTACCAGCAGATCGCCGATGCCATCGCCCGCTTGCTCAAGGACGCCGGCGCGGTCTAGGCGATTTAAGCGATCTCGGCCAGGCGCGGCCGTTCGGCCATGCCGAAGCCATGGCCGTGATCGAGCAGGTACTCCAGCCACTTGTTCAACATCAGGTTCCGCCGCCACTGCGCCGACAGGAAAGCGTTCGCCGCCGGATCGGCCTCGTCTTCCGCCCGCCAGGGCGGACGCTCATTGCACTCCAGTGCCTCGGCGACGCCCGCGTCGCGGTACAGCCGTACCCACAGATCCGGCTGGCGACGAACGCCGGTCTCGTCGGTGAATTCATAGCTCAGGCGCAGCGTGACGGTGTAGCGGTCGCGATCGCCGATCTGCAGGTGCAGCGGGCAATCGCTCTGACTGCGCGACACCGCTTCGCGGTACGGAGCGTCCAGCTCCGGCACCAGGCGCTGCATCAGGCGGAAATTGCGCTCATACAGTTCGACCAGGTGCGCGATGCTGCGCGGTTTGCCGCAACAGGGACACAGATGCGTGGAGGCTTGCATGAGCCGACTATAAGATACGGGTGCACAGCCCCACAACGAGAAGAGGCCAACATGACGATCAGAGAAATCACAACCAAGCCTTATCTCGATCAGAAACCCGGTACGGCGGGCCTGCGCAAGAAGGTCGCAGTGTTCCAGCAGCCGCACTACCTGGAGAATTTCCTGCAGTCGATCTTCGACTGCGTGCCGGAACTGAAGAATGCGACGCTGGTGATGGGCGGCGACGGCCGCTACCACAACCGCGATGCGATCCGCGCTGCGATCGGCATCGCCGCCGCCAACGGCGTCGCCCGCGTCGTCGTCGGCCAGGGTGGCCTGCTGTCGACGCCAGCGGCGGCACACCTGATCCGCAAGCTCGGCGCCGCCGGCGGTTTCCTGTTCACCGCCAGCCACAATCCCGCCGGACCCGACGGCGACTTCGGCATCAAGTTCAACATCGCCGGCGGCGGCCAGGCCGGCGAAGGCCTCACCGAGCGCATCTACGAAGCCAGCAAACGCATCACGCGTTATCGCAGCGTTGACGAAGTCGAGCTCGATCTGGACCGCCGCATTACGCAGCAGGTCGAGCGCCTGCAGGTGGAGATCGTCGACTGCGTCGATGACTATGCGCAACTGATGCAGAGCCTGTTCGATTTCGACCGCATGCGCGACTGGATCAAGCGCGGCAACGGCTTGCGCTTCGACGCGATGCACGCCGCGACCGGCCCTTACGCGCACCGCATCCTCGTTGAACAGCTTGGCGCGCCCCCGGCCGCAGTCCTCAACGGCAGTCCGCTGGAGGACTTCGGCGGCGGCCACCCGGACCCCAACCTGGTCTACGGCAAGCACCTGGTCGAACTGGCGTTCGGCGAGGGTGCACCGCAGCTCGTCGCCGCGAGCGACGGCGACGGCGACCGCAACATGATCCTCGGCCGCGGCATCTTCGTCTCGCCCGGCGATTCGCTGGCGATGCTCGCCGCGCAGCTGCCGAAGCTGCCGGGGTATCGCGACGGCCTCAAGGGCATCGCCCGGTCGATGCCGACCTCGCGCGCAGCGGACCACGTCGCATCGGCGATGAAAGTGCCGCTGTACGAGACGCCGACCGGCTGGAAATTCTTCTGCAATCTGCTCGACTCCGGACAAGTCACGATCTGCGGCGAGGAGAGCTTCGGCACGAGTTCCGTGCACGCGCGCGAGAAGGACGGCTTGTGGGCCGTGCTGGCCTGGCTCAACGTCCTCGCGATCAGCGGCAAGACCATCGCAGAGCTGGCCGACGAGCACTGGCGGCGTCACGGTCGGCATTACTTCCAGCGGCTCGACTACGAGGAACTGGCCGGGCCGGCCGCCGAATCCGTGATGCAGGCCTTCTCGGGCGCGCTGGCGAGTCTGAGGGGCCAGGCCGTCGCCGACAACGAAGTCACGCTCGCGGACGAGTTCGGCTATCAGGACAAGATCGACGGCAGCGTCGCCGTCGGCCAGGGCCTGCGCATCGTCTGCGGCGATCACGCGCGCATCGTCATGCGCCTGTCCGGTACCGGCACCAAGGGCGCGACGCTGCGGATTTACCTGGAACGATACGAGCGCGAACCCTCCGCCCTGCACTGGCGGCCGGCCGACGCGCTCGCGCCGCTCGCCGCCGTTGCGGAGAAATTCGGCCGCATCGGCGAACTCACCGGACGGCGCGCACCGACGCTGGTGACGTAGACGGCGAGCCAGAGGGCAGCCCGTGGCCGCCGGCGGGCATTGCCCCGCCCTACCCGTTGAGATTCAAAGTCCGAAATTCATCCCGGGCGGCAGCTGCATCCCCGCCGTCACCGCCGCAAGCTTTGCTTTCGATGCTTCCTCGACCTTCTGCGCGGCATCGTTGATCGCGGCGGCAACCAGGTCCTCGACGAACTCCTTGTCCTCCTTGAGCGCGTCGGCGCTGATCTCGACCTTGCGCGCCTGATGGTGGCCGGTCAGCGTGACCTTGACGAGGCCGGCACCGGATTCGCCGGTGATCTCCATGCGCGCGATCTCGTCCTGCACGCGCTTCATGTTTTCCTGCATCTGCTGCGCCTGGCGCAGCAGATTGCCCATTTGTGCTTTCATCGTATGCCTCCGTCAAGAATCGAGCGGATGGATGGATCCGGCGCGGATCTGCGCGCCAAACTGGTCGCGGAATGCGCGCACCACCGGATCGGCAAGGATCGCCTCTTCCGCGGCGCGCTGGCGTTCAATCTCGCGCTGTTGCGCCAGCTGCGCCGGAGAATCGAGCGGCGCCGCCTCTTCGGCCAACTCGATGCGCAGGCGCACCGCCTCGCCCAGCTGTTCGGACAATGCGGCCTCCAGCGCAGCGCGCCGCTCTTCGAGCAGCAGGTGCCGCGCCTTGCCGTCCAGGCCCAGGCGCAGGGTCGCACCGTCGCGGCCGATCCAGGCGCAGTGCCGCGCAAGCTGGCGCGTGAAGCCCTCGACCCGCAGCGCGTCGACCCGCAGCGCCCAGGGCGCATCGGCCGGCAGGCGCGGGGCATCCGCCTTCTGCATCGCCGCCGGCGCAGCCACCGCCGACGCTGCGGTCGTGCCCGTGCCGGCGGCCGCCCGAGCGGAGCCGCCGCCCGGCGCCGCGCTTGCGGGTGTCTCGTCCGGCTCCGGGACGAAAGCCAGCATGCGCAGCACGGTCATCTCGAAACCCAGGCGCGGATCCGGCGCCCACATCAGATCGCGCCGGCCGTGCACGGCGATCTGGTAGTACAGCTGCACGTCTTCCGGAGCAAAGCGCTCGCGCAGCACCAGCAGCGCCGGATCGTCGTCCTCGCTCTGCGCGGTCGGCAGTACCTGCAGAACGGCCAGGCGCTGCAAGGCCGCCGCAAGATCGTTGAGCAGCGCTGCGTAATCCGGGGCCTGCGCCTCCATCCGTTGCAGGCAACCCAGCAGCTCCTCGCCGCTGCGCGCCGCCAGCGCGCCGAGCAGATCGAACAGGATCTGGCGTCCGCTGGTGCCGAGCATGTCGGCGACGACGTCGCGCTTGAGCGTATCTCCGCCGGCGAAGGCAATGGCCTGGTCGACCAACGACAGCCCGTCGCGCATCGACCCGTCCGCGGCGCGCGCGATCTCGGTGAGGGCGGGCGTCTCGTAGCCGACGCACTCGGCGTCCAGCACCTTCGCCAGCTGGTCGCGGATCACCGCAACCGGCAGGCGCTTGAGGTTGAACTGCAGGCAGCGCGACAGCACGGTCACCAGCAGCTTCTGCGGGTCGGTCGTGGCGAGGATGAACTTCACCTGCGGCGGCGGCTCCTCCAGCGTCTTGAGCAGCGCATTGAACGCGCTCTTCGACAGCATGTGGACTTCGTCGATCAGGTAGACCTTGTAGCGGCCGCGCGCCGGCGCGTACTGCGCGTTCTCGATGACCTGGCGCACGTCGTCGACGCCGGTATTCGAGGCCGCATCGATTTCCAGCAGATCGACGAAACGCCCCTGGTCGACCTCGTTGCAGGCCGAGCACTTGCCGCAGGGGTTGGCGCTGACGCCAGTCTCGCAGTTCAGGCACTTGGCGATGATGCGCGCCAGCGTGGTCTTGCCGACGCCGCGCGTGCCGGTCAGGAGGATCGCCGGATGCAGACGATCGCCGGCGAGCGAATGCGACAAGGCCTTGACGACATGGTCCTGCCCCATCACGTCCTCGAAGCGGCGCGGACGGTACTTGCGGGCGAGTGCTAGATAGCTCATGGGGCGCAAGTTTCCAGTTTCCGAACGCCAGTTTCCAGTCGCGGCGACCGATCGCGGGAGCCATAAAGGCGGCGGCCCGTACCAGCGATCTCCGGCACCCGGCGTCACCGTTACCGTTGCTCCCTTCCGGGCCTGGCGGGTTTCGCGGCTTGCCGTCGCGGAGGGCCGGCACGGGCCACCATGGACGTTCGCGGAAGATCCTCCGCGAAGGGACGCGAAGTGTGCCTGAATTGGCCCGCGATTTGTAGGGCGGCAATCCCCCGCCGCCAGGGCAGTCGCCGAACCCGCGCGCGTCGGCGAAGGCTTGCCGACCTACGTCCGCCGCCGCAGCGCCCGCTGCTCGTCGATCGTCAGCGCGACCTTGTTGCGCAGATAAGTCGGCACGACGGCATCCGCGGCGAGTCCGCGCCCCTGCATCAGCGCCGGAAGGCCCAGGGTCAGAGCATGCTCGGCGCGCGGCAGGGCATCGCCATCGACCGCAACGAGCTCGGCCGCCGAAGCGAGTCGCAAGGGCTGTTCGTAACTGCGCCAACCGCTGCCGACCGCCGCCCAGGCGCCGGGCGCAGCCGCCGGGGCATGCGCCGGATCGCACACCGACTCGGCGCCGCGCAGCTCCGGCAGACCGTCGCGCCCGCAGGCGTAGTGGCCGACATAAACCTCGTTCATGCGCGCATCGATGGCCGCGATCACCTGCGGCTGCCCTCGGTGAATCGGCGGCAGCGCCAGCATCGCCAGCGAAGACACTCCGGCGACGGGCCGATCGACCGCCAGCGCCAGACCTTTCACATAGCCGACGCCGATGCGCACGCCGGCAAAGCTCCCGGGCCCGACGCCGCAGACATAGCCGTCGAGCTGCGTGAATGCGAGTCCGGCCTCGGCCATCAGCTCCAGCACCATCGGCATCAGCCGCTCGGTATGCGAACGGCCGGCCACCTCGAAGCGCGCCAGCACGCGCCCGCCGACGGACAGCGCGGCGGAGCAGGCTTCCGTGGCGGTGTCGATCGCGAGGATGTTCATGTCGATTCCAGCTCGACCGCCGGATCGGCCAGAGTCGCCAGCCAGTTGCGCGCCGCATCGAGCTCGCGCAGCACCGGCATGTCCGGCAGCGCGCCGAGGATGCGCCGGCCGTAGGATTTCCCGGTCAGGCGCGGATCGCAGAGCATCAGCAAACCGCGATCGGCCGGATCGCGGATGAGCCGGCCGACGCCCTGGCGCAGCGTGACGATCGCCTCCGGCAGTTGCAGCTCGGCGAAGGGCGAGCCGCCGCGCGCGCGGATCGCCGCCAGCTTGGCCTCGTAGACCGGATCGCCGGGCGCGGCGAACGGCAGGCGATCGATGATGACCACGCGCAGGGCCTGGCCGCGCACGTCAACGCCCTCCCAGAAACTGCTGGTGCCGACCAGCACGGCATTGCCGTCGGCTACGAAACGATCGAGCAGCGCCGAGCGCGCGTCTTCGCCCTGCATCAACACCTGCAGACCCAGCCGGGCGCGCAATCGCTCGGCGATGATCCGCAGCGCGCGATGACTGGTGCAGAGCACGAACGCGCCGCCGCCGGCCGCCTCGATCACAGGCATCGCCGCCGCGGCCACCGCTTCGGCATAACCGGGCAGATTCGGATCCGGCAAGCCGCGCGGCAGATACAGGCGCGCCTGCCGCGGATAGTCGAACGGACTGTCGAGCCGTTCGGTCCGCGCATCGCCCAGGCCCAGTTCGCGCTGGTAGTGACCGAAATCGGTGCCGGCGGCCAGCGTTGCCGAGGTGAAGATCCACGCGCCGGGATAGGTCGCGCGCATGCGCTGGAAGCCGTCGGCCAGATCGATCGGCGTCGCGTTGAGCGTGCCGCCGCGCTGCAGGCTCTCGGCCCAGCGCACTTCCCGTTCCTCGTCGTTGGCGCCGGGGGACGCGTCGTCCAGGATGTGCTGCCAGCGTTCACGCAACGCGTGCGCGCGTTCCAGACCGGCCGACAGTTCGGCCTTGCGCTCCTCCAGCGGCCGCAGCGCCTGATACAGCTCTTCGAGAGACTGCCCGATCCGCTCGATCGCGAACTGCGGCCCCTGGCCGCTGCGGAACCGCTGCAGCGGCATGCGCCCGGGCGTGGTCACGAAGCACTGCTCCAGCGCGGTGACGTCGCCGGACAGGCGCTGCGCGCATTCGACCAGGGCCGGCACATCGCCGCAGTTCTGCGCTTCGACTTGCACGTCGCGCGCCAGCTCCTGCAGCTGGCGTGTCGACACGCGACTGCCGAAGAACTGCGCCGCCAGCTCCGGCAACTGGTGCGCCTCGTCAACGATCACCGCGTCCGCTCCGGACAGGATCTGGCCGAAGCCCTGATCCTTGAGCGTGAAATCGGCAAACAGCAGGTGATGATTGACGATCACCAGATCCGCCGCCTGGGCCTGGCGCCGCGCCCGTGCCACGAAACATTTCTCGAAATCCGCGCAGCGGCTGCCCAGACAGTTGTCGGCGGTCGAGGTGATCTGCCGCGTCAACGCCGCGTCGTCGCGGAACTCGCCCAGCTCCGAGAGCTCGCCCGAGTCGGTGGATCGCGCCCACTCCTCGACCCGGCGCAACTCGTCGAACACGCCGCGCAGCGTGGGCAACGCACGCGCACGCTTCATGCGATACAGGCACAGGTAGTTCGAACGTCCCTTGAGCAGCGCAACGCGTGCCGGCACGGCCAGCGCGTCGCGCACGCGCGGCAGGTCGCGATGGAACAACTGGTCCTGCAGGGTGCGCGTGCCGGTGGAAACGACGACGCGCAAGCCCGACATCAGCGCCGGGACCAGATACGCGTAGGTCTTGCCGGTGCCGGTGCCGGCCTCGACCACCAGCGCTTCGCCTTCCGCGAGTGCGTGGGCGACGGCGTCGGCCATCTGTTGCTGCGGCCGGCGCGGCGCGAAACCCGCGATGCCGTGCGCCAGCGGTCCCGTCGGGCCGAGCAACTGCGCCGCCGAGTCGAGCTGCCCGCGTTCTTCGACGCTCACTGCGGCGCGCGCTCCGCCAGCGACTGCTCCAGCATCTGCGCGCGCTCACGTGCCGCCTCCGCGCCAGCGGCGTCACCCTGCGCCTGTCGCGCCGCGCCGATCGTGCGCCAGTTCTCCAGCTCGACGTAGACATTGCCGTGCGCCAGTGCATTGGACTTGCCGGCGACGCTGTCGGCCTGGGCGTAGTTGTTCTGCGCCAGATAGGTTTTCGCCAGCATCGACCAGACGAAGTAATTGCGCGGCTCGATGCGCAGGGCGCGCTCCAGGGAAGAGGCCGCCTGTGCGGGTTGTCCCGCCGACAGGGCGCTGCGCGCCTGGCGCATCAGCGAGGTGACGGCGCTGCCGCTGACCTCTTCCGCGTTGCGTGGAAAATCCGGTGCCGGCTGCACGCCCGGCTGCGGACCGCGCCGCTCGACGATCGGCCCCTGCTCCAGCGGCCGCGGCGAAGGCGCCGGCGTCGGCCGCGACGACACCGCCGGCTCCGGTTCCGACCATACGCGCCGCTTGCCCGACGTCGCACAGCCGGCAAGCACTACCGCGCACAGCGCGGCGATGGCTGCACTGCGCAAATTGAAAGTCTTCTTGTTCACCCGGCTAGTTTAGCCGGTCGACCGACGCGATCAGCCGAAGATGTTCCGCAGCCACTCCAGCGGGTTTACGGGGCCGTTCGCGCAGGGGGCCCAGTCGGCGGGGGCCCAGCCGCGCAGGTAGGGCACGCTCACCGCGTCCACGCAGTTTTCGTCGGCGCGCAGACCGCTCTGGATGTCGACCAGCACCGTCTCGACGCTGCCCGGCTCGATCGGATCGAAGCTCTGCACGTTCAGATCGCGCATCACGCGCGCCCAGATCGGCAGCGCGCCGGACGAGCCGGACAAGCCGGTCGGCTGATTGTCGTCGCGGCCTACCCAGACCACGGCGACATGATCGGCGGAGAAGCCGGCAAACCAGCTGTCGCGGTAATCGTCCGTGGTGCCGGTCTTGCCGGCGACGACGACATCGGGCGGCAGAGTGGAATAGACGCCGCGTCCGGTGCCCTGGGCGACGACCTGACGCAAGGCCCAGTCGACCAGGTAGACCGGGCCGTCCGGCAGGGTCTGCTTGACCTGGATCGGGAAGCGCGTCAGCGGCTCGCCATCCTTGGTCTGCACCTCGCGGATGGCCGAAAGCGGCGCCTGGAAGCCGCCCGCGGCCAGCGTTGCGTACATCTGCGCCACTTTCAGCGGAGCGATGCCGACCGCGCCGAGAAACATGGATGGCAGCGGCTGCGCATCGCCGTCGTAGCCGGCACGCCGCAGCGTGCGCAACACATGCTCGGCGCCGACCTGCAGGCCGATATGGACGGTTGGCAGATTGAGCGACTGCGCCAGCGCCCGGAACAGCGGCTGCGGTCCGTGGAGTTCCTTGTCGTAGTTGTTCGGCGACCACAGCTGACCATGGGGCATGCGCAGTTCGATCGGCTCGTCGGGCAGGATCGTCGACAGGCCGAATTCACCGGGACGCTCCAGCGCCGTCAGATAGACGAAGGGCTTGACCAGCGAACCGATCGGACGCTGTGCATCGAGCGCGCGATTGTAGCCGGCGTAACGCACGTCGCGGCCACCGACCAGCGCCAGCACTTCCCCGCCCTCCGCGCTGGTGACGACCCCCGCGCCCTCCAGCGTCCCGGGCTTGAGCTTGCGCGTCTTTTCCAGCTCCGGCAGCGTTTCGACGATATTCCGCTCCAACGCCTCTTGCGCCCGCGGATTCAGCGTCGTGAAGATGCGCAGGCCCTCGTCGGTGAGGTCTTCGTCGTGGTACTGGCCGCGCAGCTGCCGCTTGACCAGATCGACGAAGCCCGGATAGCGCTCGGCGCCGCCAATGCGGCCGGCATCGACGCCCAGCGGCGCCGCCAGTGCCTGCTGATAGGTCGGTTCGTCAATCAGGCCCTCGTCGCGGAAGACCGCCAGCACCAGGTCGCGGCGCTCCTTGACGCGATCGGGATGGCGCCGCGGGTTGTAGAACGAAGTGCCCTTGACCAGGCCGACCATGAGCGCGATCTCATGCGGCTGCAGCTCCGCGACCGGCTTGTTGAAATAGAACTGCGCCCCAAGGCCGAAACCATGCACGGCGCGGTTGCCGTCCTGGCCCAGATGGACTTCGTTGAGATAGGCCTCGAGGATCTCGTCCTTGCTGTAGTGCCGCTCCAGCAGCAAGGCCATCAGCGCTTCGTCGGCCTTGCGCCGCCAGGTCTGGCGGCTGGTCAGGAAGAAATTCTTGATCAGCTGCTGCGTGATCGTGCTGCCGCCCTGCACGACATGCCCCGCGCGCAGATTCGCCAGCGAAGCGCGCAGGATCGCGCGCAGGCTCACACCCATGTGCGACCGGAAATGGCGGTCTTCCACGGCGACCAGGCCGGCCGGCAGCAGCGCCGGCACCTCGCTCAGGCGCAGCAGCACGCGGTCTTCGCCGTGACTCGGATAGATGCTGCCGATCAGCATCGGGTCGAGGCGCACGATCTCCGGACTCTCGGCGCGGTCGACGCGCTGGATCGCCGCGATGACACCGCCGTCGAAGCTGACCGCCAGCGTCTGCTCGGCCTGCACGCCGTCCCAGAACTGGAACGGCCGCACGTGGATGTCGATGCGGCCGCGGGTCGGCTGGTAGGTGCCGGTGCCGGAAAGGTGCGGGTCCTCGCGATAGCCCAGGCGTCCAAGCTCGTGGACGAGATCGGTTTCGCGCAGGTTCAGCCCCGCGTACAGCTCCAGCGGCGACGCGTACACCTGCGCCGGCAGGGCCCAGCGCACCCCGGCGAAGCGGCCGCGGATCTCGCGGTCGAGTCCGAGCAGATAGACGCTGAACGCGATCAGCCCCACGCTGAGCACGAGAATCAGCGCGGACAGCAGGAGGGTCCGAAACGGGAAGCGACGATGGCGCGGCATGAAGGCGCGAATTTTAGAGCATCGCCGGCCGTACGGTGCATGAATGACCGCCCTGAGGCTCCTGCACAAACGAAGAGCCCGGCCGAAGCCGGGCTCCCGATACTGCTATTGCTTCAGACCGAAGCTTAGAAGCTGTACACCAGACCCAGGCCGATGCTGTCGGTGCTCAGGTCGTCGCTGCCGTCGGCTTCGTCGGTGTAGGTCGTGTAGAACGCCTGCGACAGGAACGATTTGCTCAGCTTGTAGTCGACGCCCAGCGACAGCCCGGTGCGGGTCTTGCCGGACTGGTCGCCTTCGGTCTCGCCGAACTGGCCCTTGAACTTGACCGCGCTCAGCGTGTAGCCGGCGGACAGCAGCCAGCTCGTGTCCTTCAGGTCGGAGAACGAGGTCGTGCCGTCGGCCTGGTCCTGCTCGACCGCGTCGGCGTTCTGCACCAGCACGCCCAGTTCGAGATCCTTGAACGGCTTGACCATCGCCGTCGCACGCAGGATGTCGACGCCGACCGGCTTGCCGTCGAGCTTGAGCGCGTTGTGCTCGTTGCCGGCGTAGGCCAGGCTCACGTCGACATAGGTGCTCTCGAACATCGCGGCGGCGTAGAAGGTGTCGCCGATGCCCTTCTCCTGGTCCGCCGTGTCGTCCGACGCCGTGCGGTTCTCGCCGGCCTGCGCCGTCAGCGAGAAGCTGATCATGTCGGCGAACTTCGGCGTGATGTACTGGATCAGGTTCTTATTGCGGGTCTCGCCCACCATGAAGAAGGCGATATCGCCAAGGTTGTAGTCGTTGAACTGGTCGACCTTGCTGCCGATGTCCTTGATCGGCGTGTCGTAGTAGCCAAACTTGACCGTACCGAAGCCACCCTTGAGGCCGACGAAGGTGTTGCGTTCGGACAGCGGGCGCTGTTCCTTGCACTCGATCTTGACCGCACCGGTCGTCGAATCTTGTGACGTCACGGTGTTGTTGCATTCGTCGCCGAACGGGTCAATGCCCAGCTCGACCTGGTAGATCGCCGTGAGATCGCCCAGCCCCAGCTCCTCGTCGCCCTTCACGCCCAGGCGCGAAGCGTCTTTCGCGTCATTGAGCTGGAACACGCTATCGACGTCGGTCGACTTGGCGCCGATTTCGTCGGTCAGGCTTTCCGCCGAGACCACGAACTTGCCATAGACCTTCGGCGCGGCAAACGAAACCGTCGGCGCCATGAACGTCGCCCCCACAGCGATCGCAAGCAGAGTCTTCTTCACAAAAACACTCCTAACAGTAAGAGAGAGGAACAGATGGATCGCAGCGCACGGGCACCCCCTGCGGATGTCTCCGCTGCCGGCGCGCCGCATGAACGAGCGTTCTGCAATCGGCGCGCAGTATGTTCAGGCGCCGTGACGCTTGTTTGTCATTCAGGTGACGCTTTCATGACAGACGCCCCGTTGCAGGGCATCGCGTGTGCAAGCTTCAGTGGGACGCCTTCGACGGCTGCTCGCCGACCCAGCGCAGGAATTCGCGGCGCTCATCGGCGCTGGCTTGGGACCACCAGCCTTTCATCAGCAGCAGCCAGTCGCCATCCGGCGATCCGGGCGTCGCTGCCTGTGCGCTCGACGGCGCCACCGGCATCGGCGCAACGGCCTGGGCATCGGCCGACGGACCGGCCGCCTGCACGAGATGATCGTCGCCGGTCAGTTCGGCGACCAGCCCCGTCCGGAACTCCAGTCCGCTCGGGCGCGACTCGACGCGCTGCCCGGACGCCGTGTCCTCGACCCAGGCCTTGAACTCGCGGCTCAGAGCCCGGGCCTCCTCATAGCGCTGCGGTCGGACGTAGTCGAGGCGGTAGCGGTGCCCCGCCTGCGTATCGAACGCGAACAGCACCGGGGCGGACTTGAGCGTGTCGTGCTCGCCGCCCCGCTCCCAGATCTCACGGTAGAACACGAGCAGTTCGTAACGGCCGGGCGCGACTTCCATCTGCAGGTCGCCGCCGCGCATCAAACCGCTGGCGCCGCGAATCTCGCGGCCGTTGACCGCACTGACCTCGAGGGCTTCCGGCACGCCGATCGTCGCGACCTCGGCAGCCGGCCGCGGGCCACCTTCGTACAGACGCAAAGGTCCGCTCGCGCAGGCTGCGCACAAGACAGCCGTCGCCAGCGTTCCGAGCCTGATTGCCTTCAACAGCATGGGAATTCCGGTTTGAGGCCGAGCGGCTGCAGCGCCGCTGCGGCAGGCGATCAGCCGTGAACTTCCTTCTCGGCCGCTTCGATCGACAGGTGACGCACGTCCTTGCCCATCACGAAATAAATCACGTATTCCGAGATGTTCTTGGAATGATCGCCGATGCGTTCCAGCGAGCGCACGCACCAGATGATGTCCATCACGCGGCGGATCGTGCGCGGATCTTCCATCATGAACGTGATGCACTGACGGATCAGCGACTCGTACTCGCGATCGACCTCGCGGTCCTGACGAGCGACGGCAAGCGCCGCATCGGCATCCATGCGCGCAAAGGCATCCAGCGCATCGTGCACCATGCTGGTCACCTGGCGCGACAGATGCAGGACCTCGCGCATCTGCTCGTGCATCCGCTCCTGCGACGCCAGATCGCTGGCCATGCGCGCGATCTTGCGCGCCTCGTCGCCGATCCGCTCCAGATCGGTGATCGTCTTGATCACGGAGTACACCAGCCGCAGGTCGCTGGCGGTCGGCTGGCGCCGCGCCAGAATGCGCGAGCACTCCTCGTCGATCGACACTTCGAACTGATTGATGCGATGGTCGTTCTCGATCACCTGATCGGCCATGTTGGCGTCAAGCGTCATCAGGGACTCGGTCGCGTCGATGATCTGCTGCTCGACCGCTCCGCCCATCGCCATCACGCGCTGGCGAACATCTTCGAGTTCGGCATTGAACTGGCTGGAGATATGCTGGCGAAGACTCGGCTTTTCCATGACGATCGGCGATTCCTGACGATGGCGGCCCTGCGGGCCGGTGAATGCGGCTGAAACTATGACAGTTCGTCCGCCCGATCCACAATCCGCGTAGGCACGGACGAGCGAAACAAATGGAGGTGGAATCTGAGCCGCGCCAATGACCGACGGATGATGGTCCTGTTACCGTTTGGTGACAGCGCCGCTGCAACGCGTGCAACGATGGACTGCAACGAAACTGCAATCTGACGTCCTTAAGCTCGCACGCTGTTGTGACCTCATGACTCAGGAGAACCCAGTGTCCATTTTCCGTAACACCTTCGTGCGCGCCGTGTCGGCCGCCGCCGCCGCCGCGTTCACCTGCGGCGCGTTCGCCGCCGACATTTCCGGTGCGGGCGCAACCTTCCCGTACCCGATCTACTCCAAGTGGGCCGACGCCTATAAGAAGGAAACCGGCATCGGCCTGAACTACCAGTCGATCGGTTCCGGCGGCGGCATCAAGCAGATCAAGGAAAAGACCGTCACCTTCGGCGCCAGCGACAAGCCGCTCAAGCCCAAGGAACTGGACGACGCCGGCCTGACGCAGTTCCCGATGGTGATGGGCGCGATCGTTCCGGTGATCAACCTCGAAGGCATCGCCGCGGACCAGCTGGTGCTCGACGGTACGACGCTGGCCGATATCTTCTACGGCAAGATCAGCAAGTGGAACGACCCGGCGATCGCCAAGCTCAACCCGGGCGTGAACCTGCCGAAGACCGCCATCGCCGTGGTGCACCGCGCGGACGGCTCGGGCACGACCTACAACTTCACCTATTACCTCGGCCTGGTCAGCAACAACTGGCGCGTCAACGTCGGCGTCGAAGCCTCGGTCGAATGGCCGGTCGGCATCGGCGGCAAGGGCAATGAAGGCGTCGCCAACATGGTCACGCAGACCAAGGGCGCGATCGGCTACGTCGAATACGCCTACGCCAAGCAGAACAAGATGACGTACACGAAGATGATCAACAAGGACGGCAAAACCGTCAGTCCGTCGATGAAGGCCTTCCAGGCCGCGGCTGCCAACGCCGACTGGTCGAAGGCGCCCGGTTATGCGCTGATCCTCGCCGATCAGCCGGGCGTCGACAGCTGGCCGATGACTGCCGCGACCTTCATCCTGGTCCACAAGCAGCCGAAAAGCCCGTCGGATCTGCTCTCAGCCCTCAAGTTCTTCGACTGGGCCTACCAGAAGGGCGACGCGATGGCCGAAGAGCTGGTCTACATCCCGATGCCGGATTCGGTCGTGTCCATGGTCGAGAAGACCTGGGCCAGCGACATCAAGGACGCCTCCGGCGCCCCGATCTGGAAGTAAGTTGTTGATTGCTGTTACAGGAAACGGGCCCTCGCGCCCGTTTCCTGTTCTTTAGGTCTACGATACTCACCAATCCCATGTCTTCGGGGACCCCCTTGAACGCCGTCGTTGAGCCACTGGCCGGCCTGGCCGACTCGTCCGTCGTGCGCCGCAACCGTCTGCTCGATACCCTGGTTGCGTCCCTGACCCGCATCGCCGCGATCGCGGTGCTGCTGCTGCTCGGCGGCGTGATCATCGCGCTGATCGACGGCGCCTGGCCCGCGCTCAAGGCCTTCGGCATTCCCTTTCTGTACACCGAGTCCTGGAATCCGGTCACCGAGGTATTCGGCGCCGCCGCGCCGGTCTACGGCACCGTCATCACGTCTCTGATCGCGATGCTGATCGGCGTGCCCCTGAGCATCGGCATCGCCGTGTTCCTGACCGAATTGTGCCCGCGCCCGCTCAAGCGCTCGGTCGGCACGGCCATCGAGCTGCTCGCCGGTATCCCGAGCATCATCTACGGCATCTGGGGCCTGTTCGTGCTGGCACCGATCCTGCAGGAATGGATCCAGCCTGCGCTGATCAGCGTCACGGAGGGCATTCCGATCCTGGAACCGCTGTTTGCCGGCCCCCCGTATGGCATCGGCATTCTGACGGCCGGCCTGATTCTGAGCATCATGGTGCTGCCGTTCATCACCTCGATCACGCGCGACGTGTTCGAAACCGTGCCGCCGATGCTCAAGGAATCGGCCTACGGCCTGGGCTGCACGACCTGGGAAGTCGTCCGCTACGTGGTCCTGCCCTACACCCGCACCGGCGTCATCGGCGGCGTGATGCTCGGCCTGGGCCGTGCGCTGGGCGAGACCATGGCGGTGACCTTCGTCATCGGCAATGCCCACCGCATCAAGTCCTCGCTGCTCGCGCCCGGCACCACGATCTCCGCGAGCATCGCCAACGAATTCACCGAGGCTGATGGCGTGCTCTACACCTCCTCGCTGATCGCCCTGGGCCTGATCCTGTTCGTGATCACGTTCATCGTGCTGGCGGCCGCGCGCTACCTGCTGATGCGGCTCAAGCGCAGGGAGGGCACCTGATGGACGCCGCATCGATGAAGCAATACGCGCGGCGCAAGCGCGTGCACCGCGCCGCGATGATCCTGTCGAGCACCGCGGCCGTGGCGGCCTTGGTCGCGCTGGCCTGGATTCTCGGTACCTTGATCATCAAGGGATTCGGCGGTCTGGGCACGCAGGTGTTCACCGAGATGACGCCGCCACCGGGCAGCGACGGCGGCCTGCTGAACGCGATTTTCGGCAGCCTGGTGCAGACGATCATCGGCACCCTGATCGGCACGCCGGTCGGCATTCTGGCCGGCACGTTCATGGCCGAATACGGACGCAATACCAAGCTGACGACGACCGTACGCTTCATCAACGACGTGCTGCTGTCGGCGCCGTCCATTGTCGTCGGTCTGTTCGTGTACGAAGTCATGGTCCAGCCGATGGGCCATTTCTCGGCCTGGGCCGGATGCGTCGCGCTGGCGATCCTGGTGATGCCGGTGGTCGTGCGCACGACCGAGGACATGTTGCTGCTGGTCCCGGACAGCCTGCGCGAAGCCGCGTCGGCCCTGGGTGCACCGCGCTGGCTGGTGATCCAGAAGGTGTGCTACAGCGCCGCGCGTGCGGGCCTGATCACCGGCACGATTCTCGCCGTCGCCCGCATCAGCGGCGAAACCGCGCCGTTGCTGTTCACGTCCCTGAACAATCAGTTCTGGAGCACGAACATGAACGCGCCGATGGCCAACCTGCCGGTGGTCATCTTCCAGTTCGCGCTGTCGCCGTATGAGGACTGGCAGCGTCTTGCCTGGGTCGGCGCGTTGCTGATCACCCTGACTGTGCTGGCACTGAACATCATCGCTAGGTCGCTATCCTCCGTGAAGGCGTCCGAACGATGAACGACACGCAAATCCCAACGGCCACCGCCATGACTGCCATGAAAGAGCGCCCGAGCTTCGATCTCGCCGATGCCGTCGGCACCGGCGGCAAACCCGCCGAGCTGCGCGAAAAGGTATCGGTCCGCAACCTGAACTTCTACTACGGCAAGCATCAAGCGCTGAAGTCGATCTCGCTGCCGCTGCATGACCGCATGGTCACGGCGTTCATCGGTCCGTCCGGCTGCGGCAAGTCGACGCTGCTGCGCACGCTCAACCGCATGTACGACCTCTATCCCGGCCAGCGCGCTGAGGGCGAGGTCCTGCTCGAGGGCCAGAACATCCTCGATCCGAAGGCCGATCTCAACCTGCTGCGCGCACGCGTCGGCATGGTGTTCCAGAAGCCGACGCCGTTCCCGATGTCGATCTACGACAACATCGCCTTCGGCATCCGCCTCTACGAGAAGATCCCGAAATCGGAAATGAGCGACCGCGTCGAGGACGCGCTCAAGCGCACGGCGCTGTGGGACGAAGTCAAGAACAAGCTCAACGCCAGCGGCCTGGGCCTGTCCGGCGGCCAGCAGCAACGCCTGTGCATCGCCCGTTCGATCGCCGTGCGCCCGGCTGTGCTGCTGCTCGACGAACCGACCTCGGCGCTCGATCCGATCTCGACGGCGAAGATCGAGGAACTGATCTACCAGCTCAAGGCGGATTACACGATCGCGATCGTGACGCACAACATGCAGCAGGCGGCGCGCGCGTCGGACTTTTCCGCATTCATGTATCTGGGCGAGCTGATCGAGTTCGGCACCACCGACCAGGTGTTCACCAAGCCCAAGCAGGCGCAGACCGAGGACTACATCACCGGTCGTTTCGGCTGAGGGACACGTCATTCGTTGAAGCCCCGGGTTACAGCCGGGGCTTTTTTATTTGCCCCGGCTTTCGCTGGCCGGCGCCGGGATTTCGGCGCGGTTCATGCGGTGCACTGGGAACACGCAGCTGAAGGTGCTGCCCACGCCCAGCTCGCTGTCGATCTCCAGCGCGCTGTCGAAGGCTTCGAGGGCGTGCCGTGCGATCGACAGGCCGAGCCCGGTCCCGCCGCTGGCGCGCGAGCGGCCGACATCCACGCGATAGAAACGCTCCGCCAGGCGCGGAATATCGGATGCGGCGATGCCGATGCCGCTGTCGGCGACGCCCAGACGCACGCCCGCGCCGGATTCCTCTGCCCAGCGCACACGGATGGCGCCGCCGGGCGCCGTGTAGCGAACCGCATTGCTGAGCAGATTGCCGACGATGCTCTGGAACTCCGTTTCGCCGCCGGTCAGCCGCAGGCGGTCGTCGATGTCCACCTCGAAGAGATGCTGGCCCTTGGACAGCTGGCGGGCGTCGTCCACCGCGCGGCGGATCAGCGCCGGAGCGTCGAGAAGATCGTCGCGCATCTGCGTGCGGCCGGCCTCCAACCGCGCCAGCTTGAGCATGTCGTTGACCAGGGACTCCATGCGGATCGCCTGGCTGCGCATTTCGCCGATCGGCGCCTGCCAGGGCTTGAGCACGCCGTTGCCCTGCGCGTCCATTTCCATCATGTCGAGATAACCGCGCAGAACGGTCAGCGGCGTGCGCAGCTCGTGCGAGGCGTTGGAGACGAAGTCGCGGCGCGCGGCGTCGAGCAGTTGCCGTTCGGAGACGTCGCGTGCGATCAGCAGCTTCTGCTGCCGGCCATACGGAATGATGCGCAAGGAAAGCGTCTTGCTGCGATTCACCGGCGACGGCACCTCGACCTCGCGGTCGAAGTCGCCTTGGTCGAAATACCCGGTAAACGCCGGATGGCGGATCAGATTGGCGATGCGGATGCCGTAGTCCTGGTGCGGGCGCAAACCGAGCAGCGTGCGCGCCGCCGTGTTGAACCAGGAGATCTCGCCGCTTGGGGTCAGGACGACGGCGCCATCCGGCAGCGCGGCAGTCGACGCCTGGTACTCGCTCAGCATCGTTGCGAGTTTCTTCTTTTTCTTGCGGTTCTTGCGCTGCAGATCGTGCAGGCCGTCGAACACCTCGCCCCACAGGCGCCCCGCGTCCGGCAGATGGGTCGCCTTGGGGCGCTGCAGCCAGACGCGCAACTGAATCAGGCGCCGCATCTGCGCCAGCACGTAAAGGCCCAAGACCGTCGTCAGCCCGCTGACTGGCCGATCCGCCAACCAGCCGAGCCCGCCGCCCAGCGCACTCCACCCCGCCAGGTGAATCAACTCGTGTCGCCAGTAGAAGGCCCTGGTCTCGATCGGACGGAAGGGATTCAGCCGCTCCGCAGCCTCATCGACCGGCGGCAGCGTGCGCTCGGGCCGGTCGATCATGGATAGCAGCCTGTCGGGCTGTGCCACGCGACTGCGTTGCTGCCAGAAATTGCTCCAGGCAAGGCGCCGGACGCGCCGTTTGGTGATTCCAAACAAGCGGCCGGCAACGCCGCATGGCGCGATTTCTGGCGCAACCCGGAGGGACGGGACAGATTTGGCCCATCGCGGCGTCGCTCGTCGCTCATGTACGTCAAGTACACCACGCTCCTCCCTCCTTGCGCTGGGCCAAATCTGTCGCCGTCGCAGCCGCGCGGCACAGCCCGACAGGCTGCTAGACCTTGTCCGAGAAACGATACCCCGACCCGCGCACGGTCTGGATCATGCCGTCGTAGCCGAACGGCTCCAGCGCCTTGCGCAGCCGGCGGATATGCACGTCGACGGTGCGCTCCTCGACGTAGACGTTCTGTCCCCAGACGCGGTCGAGCACCTGTTCGCGCGTGTAGACGCGCTCCGGATGACTGACGAAGAAATGCAGGAGGCGATACTCCGTCGGCCCGAGCCTGACCGGCTGCCCCTTGGCCGTGACGCGCTGGCTCGCGGCGTCGACTTCGAGCCCATTGATCGCCACGCGCTCTTCCTCGCCACCCGGCACGGCGCGCCGCAGCACCGCCTGGATGCGGGCGATCAGCTCGGGATAGGAAAACGGCTTGGAGACATAGTCGTCGCAGCCGATGTTGAGGCCGCGCACCTTGTCCTCCTCCTCGGCGCGCGCGGTGACCATGATCACCGGGATATCGCGCGTTCCCGGCTGCGACTTGAGTTCGCGTGTGAACTCGACCCCGGACATGCCCGGCATCATCCAGTCCATCAGAATCAGGTCCGGCCGCGCCTCGGCAATGCGCAGCCGCGCATCCTGCGCCGTCGCCGCTTCCGCGACCTGGAATTCGGCCCGGCTCAACGCGAAGCGCAACATCTCGCGGATCGGCGCCTCGTCCTCGACCACGAGGATCAATTTCCCCTGCATCGACATGATCTCATTAGAAAACAGCCGCAGTATATGAACAAGAGATTAAAGCTCCGTGACAGGTCCGAAGCCCGAAAGCCCTGCGCGAATCGATTGGCAGCCTCTATGAGCAGGATCGGAAAAAATGCTTTGACCTATCAAACCCGCCTTCGTAGCATGCACCCCGTTCCGCAGAAGCACCTGGGTGATTCTGCGCCGACGAGCTCCAACCCCCGGTCAATCCTTTAGCCAAACCCTTACACAGGAAATCGTGATGAGCACTCTGGTCAACCGCGCCGCACCCGAATTCAAGGCCACCGCCGTCATGGCGGACGGCAGCTTCAAGGACATCAAGCTGTCCGACTACAAGGGCAAGTACGTCGTGCTGTTCTTCTACCCGCTCGACTTCACCTTCGTCTGCCCGTCCGAAATCATTGCCCATGACCACCGCATCAAGGAGTTCGAAGCACGCGGCGTGCAGGTCATCGGCGTGTCGATCGACAGCCACTTCTCGCACTTCGCCTGGCGCAACACGCCGGTGAACAAGGGCGGCATCGGCCCGGTCAAGTTCCCGCTGGTCGCCGACGTCAACCACGAGATCACCCGCGCCTACGGTGTCGAGCACCAGGACAGCATCGCGTTCCGCGCCACGTTCCTGATCGACAAGGCCGGTATCGTGCAGCACGCGACGGTCAACAACCTGCCGCTGGGCCGCAACGTCGACGAAGCGCTGCGCCTGGTCGATGCGCTGCAGTTCACCGAAGCGCATGGTGAAGTCTGCCCGGCCGGCTGGAAGAAGGGCGATGCCGGAATGAAGGCCTCGACCGACGGCGTCGCCGAGTACCTCGCCAAGAACGCGGAAAAGCTGTAAGCCTCACGCTTGACCGATGGATGCAGGGGCCGGTTAATCCGGCCCCTGTCGTCTGCACACCCCGAAATACGAGACGTACACATGACCGCCCAGCACCACCGCCTGATCATTCTCGGCTCCGGACCCGCCGGCTACACCGCCGCGGTCTATGCCGCGCGCGCGAACCTCAAGCCGGTGATGATCACCGGACTCGAAGTCGGCGGGCAGCTGATGACAACGACCGAGGTCGACAACTGGCCCGGCGACGTCCACGGTCTGCTCGGCCCCGATCTGATGACGCGCATGCAGAAGCATGCCGAGCGCTTCGAGACACAGTTCATCTACGACCACATCAATGCGGTCGATCTGAAGACGCGCCCGTTCCGCTTCAAGGGCGACCAGGGCGAATACAGCTGCGACGCGCTGATCATTGCCACCGGCGCCAGCGCCAAGTACCTGGGCATCGAAAGCGAACAGACGTTCCGCGGCAAAGGCGTATCCGCCTGCGCGACCTGCGACGGCTTCTTCTACAAAGGCCAGGACGTCGCGGTGATCGGCGGCGGCAACACCGCGGTCGAGGAGGCGCTGTACCTCGCCAACATCGCCAGCAAGGTCACCATCGTGCACCGCCGCGACAAGTTCAAGGGCGAGAAGATCCTGCACGACAAGCTGTTCAAGAAGGCCGCCGAAGGCAAGGTCGAGATCATCTGGGACTCGTCGCTCGACGAGGTCCTGGGCGATGCCAGCGGTGTGACCGGCATGCGCGTGAAGAACCTCAAGACCGGCGCGACGCGCGAGATCGTGCTCAAAGGCGTGTTCGTCGCCATCGGCCACTCGCCGAACACCAGCCTGTTCGAAGGCCAGCTGGAGATGAACGGCGGCTACCTGAAGGTGAAGTCCGGCTCCGACGGCGACGCCACCGCGACCAGCGTGCCCGGCGTGTTCGCCGCGGGCGACGTGCAGGACCACATCTACCGCCAGGCGGTCACCAGCGCCGGCACCGGTTGCCAGGCGGCGCTCGACGCCGAGCGCTATCTCGACAAGCTCGCCGGCATGTAATGGATCCGGGCCAGCAGCCAGTTATCCAGAGTCAGCCAGAGATGGCGGGACAATTGGCACTGGCCCGCTGCTTCTGGACCTGGCCCAGCGTGAGGTCATGCAGCAGCATGCCTCCCGCCATCGACACGAACACCAGCAGCGAACCGCTGCTGAAGGTCGACAGTGAAGTGATCGCCGGACCGGGGCAATAGCCGCCTAGGCCCCAGCCGATGCCGAAGATCGCCGAACCGGCGATCAGCCGCACGTCCAGGTCGGTCGCGTTCGGCAGCTGGAACATTGCGGCATACAGCGGCCTGGGCTGGCGCAGCACCAGGCGGAATCCCGGCGTCGCCACCAGCAGCGCGGCGCCCATCACGAAGGCCAGCGACGGGTCCCAGGTCCCGGCGAGATCGAGGAAGTTCTTGACCTTGTTCGGATCGGTCATGCCGGAGACCGCCAGTCCGATCCCGAACAGCGTCCCCGACAACAGCGCAATTGCATCACGTCCAGTCATGTTCGTGGCGCTCAGATGAGGTGACGGACGACAAAGACCGTCAGGAAGCCGAACAGCATGAAAGTCAGCGTCGCGACGATCGAGCGTGCCGAAAAACGCGAAATGCCGCAGATGCCGTGACCCGAAGTGCAGCCGTTGCCCATGCGCGTGCCGAAGCCGACCAGCCCCGCCCCGAGCACCGCCGGCCACAGCTGTTCCGCGCCCGACAGCAACGGGCCCACCGGGCCTGCGAACAGCGAGTACAGCATGCCGCCCGCCACCAGGCCGCCGACGAAGTACAGGCGCCAGCTGCGATCGCCCTCTGGCAGGCGACCAAGCGCGCAGCCGAGAATGCCGCTGACCCCGGCAATCCGGCCCGCGCCGAGCATCAGCAGCAGCGCGGACAGGCCGATGATCAAGCCGCCGAGCGCGGCGGAAATGGGTGCGAAATTCGTGATGGTCATCGTTTCACCTGGCTACAAGATCGTTTACTGTCTGACCCTGGGCGCCCCTGTTGCAGCCTGTTGGTACGGAGCCTGCTTCAAGAAAGCGGCTCCGATCGTCTCCTCGACGCTGGGCCTATAATACCCCCAGCGGTATATTAGCTGTCCACCTCGCCGCCTGCCTCACCAAGGTGTCTTACGATGAAAGCAGCTGCACTCCAACCCAGCAACGAATCCAAGCAAGCCCTGATCGCGCGACTGCGGCGCATCGAAGGCCAGCTGCGCGGCATCCAGGGCATGATCGAGCGCGAGGAAGGCTGCGAGCAGGTTCTGCAGCAGATGGCAGCCGCGCGCAAAGCCCTGGAACGTGCCTTCTTCGCCACCGTGGCCTGCGCCTATGAAGTCGAAGCCTGCTCCGAGGATGTGGACGAGAAAGTCATCCGCAAGCTGCACTCGGTGTCCGATCTGCTGGTCAAGTACGGCTGAGCGGGGCTCCCGGATCGAGCGCATCCTGCGGCTGCGGCGAAGCGAAATGCCGCGCGAGAAACGCCTGCCCCTGTTCGAGAATGTAGTAGCGCAAGGCTTCCGTCGCCGGTGACAGCGTGCGCGCGCGGATGTGCGCCACGTGCCAGCGACGTTGCGCCGGCAGATCCTCGACCGGCAGCAGCCTGAGCGTGCCCAGGCGCTGCTCGATGACCGTGGTGTGCAGCGACAGGAAGCCGAGGCCCAGGTTCGCCATCACCGCTTGCTTGATGGTCTCGTTGCTGCTCAGGCGCATGACCACCGGCGGGCTGATGTGCCAGCGCGAGAAGTATTCCTCCATCACCAGCCGCGTCCCCGACCCGCTCTCGCGGATGATGAACGGCTGATCGGCGAGCTGCGCCGGCTCGACGTGCTCGACGCCGGCCAGACGGTGCTCCGGACTGGCAACGATCCCCAGCGGATGCACGCCAAACGGCTCGGCGCGCGTGTCCAGTTCGCGCGGCGGCCGGCCCATGATCGCCAGATCGAGTTCGTTGCGATGCAGCAGGTCCACGAGATGCTGACGGTTGCCCTCGATCAGGACCAGTTCCACTGCCGGATGCTCCTTGAGAAAGCCGGCCAGCAACTGCGGCAGGAAGTATTTCGCGGTGCCGAGCATGCCGACCTGGATGCGCCCGGCCTCGACGCGGCGCAAGCGCGAGACCAGGTTCTCCGCATCCTTGAGCGAGCCGAGCATGCGCCGCGCATGCACCAGCAGGTACTCGCCCGCCATCGTCAGGCTGACGTTGGCACCGCTGCGGTCGAACACCTGCAACCCCAGCTGCGTCTCCAGCTGCCGCACCTGCATCGACACCGCAGGCGGCGTCAGATGCAACTCCTCGGCCGCGCGCGCGAAGCTCAGATGCCGGGCGACGGCGGCAAAGACCTGCAATTGGCGGATCGTGATGTGCAGCATTCAGGCCGACATTCAGTATTTACTTAACTATGGGGTCAGTATTTTTGAATAGTTATTGAACTATACCCCCCCGTAGCATGGCTGCGCACCCTTGGTGAGACCCCAGCCATGAACAAACCTGACCTCCCTCGCCGCCGCTACGACGCCGGCGTCCTCAAGTACAAGCAGATGGGCTACTGGCAGCCCGACTACGAGCCCAAGGACACCGACGTGATCTGCCTGTTCCGCATCACGCCACAGGCCGGAGTCGACCCCGAAGAGGCAGCCGCCGCGGTGGCCGGCGAATCGTCCACGGCGACCTGGACCGTGGTCTGGACCGACCGCCTCACCGCCTGCGACAGCTATCGCGCCAAGGCCTACCGCGTCGACCCGGTGCCGAACAACCCGGAGCAGTACTTCGCCTGGGTCGCCTACGACCTCGTGCTGTTCGAGGAGGGCTCGATCGCGAACATGACCGCGAGCCTGATCGGCAACGTGTTCTCGTTCAAGCCGATCAAGGCGGCGCGCCTGGAAGACATCCGCATCCCGGTCGCCTACGTGAAGACGTTCAAGGGACCACCGACCGGGCTGATCGTCGAGCGCGAACGCCTGGACAAGTTCGGTCGCCCGCTGCTCGGCGCGACCACCAAGCCGAAACTGGGCCTGTCCGCCCGCAACTACGGCCGCGTGATCTACGAAGGCCTCAAGGGCGGCCTCGACTTCATGAAGGACGACGAGAACATCAACTCGCAGCCGTTCATGCATTGGCGCGACCGCTTCCTCTACGTGATGGATGCGGTCAACAAGGCCTCGGCCGCGACCGGCGAGGTCAAGGGCAGCTACCTCAACGTTACCGCCGGCACGATGGAGGCGATGTACGAGCGCGCCGAGTTCGCCAAGGAACTGGGCAGCGTCGTCGTGATGGTCGACCTCGTCATCGGCTGGACCGCGATCCAGTCGATGGCCGAATGGTGCCGCAGGAACGACATGCTGATGCACATGCACCGCGCCGGCCACGGCACCTACACGCGGCAGAAAAATCACGGCGTCAGCTTCCGCGTGATCGCCAAGTGGCTGCGCCTCGCCGGATGCGATCACCTGCACGCCGGCACCGCAGTTGGAAAGCTCGAAGGCGATCCGCTGACCGTGCAGGGCTACTACCACGTCTGCCGCGACAGCCACACGAAGACCGATCTGACACGCGGCCTGTACTTCGACATGGACTGGGCCGACACCAAGAAGGTGATGCCGGTGGCCTCCGGCGGCATCCACGCCGGCCAGATGCACAAGTTGCTCGACCTGTTCGGCGACGACGTGATCCTGCAGTTCGGCGGCGGCACGATCGGCCATCCGCAGGGCATTCAGGCAGGCGCGACCGCGAACCGCGTCGCCCTCGAGGCGATGGTCAAGGCGCGCAACGAGGGCCGCGACATCGCGGCCGAAGGCCCGGAGATCCTGCAGCAGGCGGCACGCTGGTGCACGCCGCTGAAAGCGGCGCTCGATACCTGGGGCGACATCAGCTTCAACTACACACCGACCGACGCGAGCGACTTCGTTCCCACCGCGAGCGCCGCCTGAGGAGGACTCCACGATGATGACCAACCCCACCGGCCGCATCACCCAGGGTCAGTTCGGCTTCCTGCCGGACCTGAGCGATGCCGAAGTCCGCGCGCAGATCGAGTACGGTCTGCGCAAGAACTACGCGTGGAGCGTCGAGTACACCGACGATCCGCATCCGCGCAACACCTACTGGGAAATGTTCGGCATGCCGATGTTCGATCTCCAGGACGCCGCCGGCGTGCTGATGGAGGTGCGCAACTGCCGCAAGACCTTCCCGAACCATTACATCCGCCTGATGGCCTTCGACTCCACGCGCGGCATGGAATCGATCGCGATGAGCTTCCTCGTGCAGCGGCCGGCCGCCGAGCCCGGCTTCGGCCTCGTGCGCCAGGAAACCAACGGCCGCAGCCTGCGCTACACGGTGCAGGGTTATGCCGCCGCCAGGCCCGAAGGCGAGCGGTATTGACGTGGCCGACGACATCGCCATGAACACCGCGCCTGCGAGGATCGATTTGCGCGCGCTGCTGCGCGAAGCCGACGTCACGCCGGTGCTCGACCAGCTCGACCGCGAGCTGATCGGCCTGGCGCCGGTGAAGCAGCGCATCCGCGAAATCGCCGCGCTGCTGGTGGTGTCCAAGGCGCGCAAGCAGCTCGGCCTCGAAGCGCAACCGCCGTCGCTGCACATGTGCTTCACCGGCAACCCCGGCACCGGCAAGACCACGGTGGCGACGCGCATGGCCAGCATCCTTCATCGCCTCGGCTATGTCCGCAAAGGCCACCTGGTCGCGGTCACGCGCGACGATCTGGTCGGCCAGTACATCGGCCACACCGCACCCAAGACCCGGGAAGTGCTCAAGCGCGCGATGGGCGGCGTGCTGTTCATCGACGAGGCCTACTATCTGTATCGCCCCGAGAACGAGCGCGACTACGGTCAGGAAGCGATCGAGATCCTGCTGCAGGTGATGGAAAACCAGCGCGACGACCTGGTCGTCATCCTCGCCGGCTACAAGGACCGGATGGACACCTTCTTCCGCTCGAATCCCGGCATGTCCTCACGCATCGCCCATCACATCGACTTTCCCGACTACAGCGAGGACGAGCTGTTCCGCATCGCCCAGAGCATGCTCGAACAGATGCACTACCGCCTCGACGCCGCCGGCGAGACCGCCCTGCGCGAATACATCGGCCTGCGCCGCACGCAGCCGAACTTCGCCAACGCGCGCTCGATCCGCAACGCGCTCGACCGCGCGCGCCTGCGCCAGGCCAACCGTCTGTTCGCACAGGCAAGCGACGGCGCTACGCTGGACGCGCAGGCCCTGAGCGCGCTGACCGAAGCCGACTTGCGCGCTTCGCGCGTGTTCGCCCAATCATCCAACCACTGAGGACAGGCCATGGTCATGCGCATGCGCACCGGGCGGACGACGCTCTCCAAATTCCTGATCGACCAGTTGCACGGCGAGCCGGATCAGGGCCAGCTCGCCGGCCTGCTGGTCGACGTCGCCGCGGCGATCAAGGCCATTGCCGCGGTCACCGCCAAGGGCGCGCTCGAAGGCGGCCACGGCTTTGCCGGCGCCGAGAACGTGCACGGCGAACAGCAGATGCAGCTCGACGTGCTTGCCGACACGCTGATGGTCGAACACTGCGAATGGGGCGGCCTCGTCGCCGGCATGGCTTCCGAGGAGCACGAGCAGCCGATCGAGATTCCGGCAGACGTGCATCGCGGTGCATATCTGCTGGTATTCGATCCGCTCGACGGCTCGTCCAATGTCGCGATGAACGTCGCCGTCGGCACAATCTTTTCGGTGCTCAAGCACGCGAAGTCCGAAGCCCCGAGCACCGCCGACTTCCTGCAGCCCGGGACGCAGCAGGTCGCCGCCGGCTATGCGATCTACGGCCCGGCGACGATGCTGGTGCTTACGGTCGGCAAGGGCACGCACGGCTTCACGCTCGACCGCGAAGTCGGCAACTTCGTGCTGACGCACCCGGCCATCAGCATCCCCGAAGAGACCGGCGAGTTCGCGATCAACACCAGCAACGAGCGCTTCTGGGAGCCGCCGGTGCAGCGCTACGTCACCGAATGCAAGGCCGGCGCGACCGGCATCCGCGGCCGCGACTTCAACATGCGCTGGATCGCGTCGATGGTCGCCGACATCCACCGCGTGCTGATGCGCGGCGGCGTGTTCATGTACCCGCGCGACTACAAGGAGCCGAGCAAGCGGGGGCGTCTGCGCCTGCTCTACGAGGCCAATCCGATCGCCTTCGTCGTCGAACAGGCGGGCGGCGCGGCATCGACGGGCCGGCAGCGGCTGCTCGACGTGACGCCGGAAAAACTGCATCAGCGGATCCCGGTGATTCTGGGATCGAAACACGAGATCGAGCGCATCGCGCGCTACCACGCCGAGTTCGACAGCGGCACCGACAAGCCGTACCACTCGCCGCTGTTCCGCGACCGCTCGCTGTACCGTGCCGAAGCCTGACATCCCCTAAGATCCCCTGAGATCAAATCCATGTCCGTCAAGAATCCGATCGTCGCGGTCACCGGCTCCTCCGGCGCCGGCACGTCCACGGTCATGCACAGCTTCGAGCACGTCTTCCGGCGCGAGAAGCTCAACGCCACGATCGTCGAAGGCGACGCCTTCCATCGCTACGACCGCAAGTCGATGCGCACTGCGCAGAAGGAGGCCGAGAAGAAAGGACATCGGAACTTCAGCCACTTCGGCCCCGAGGCAAACCTGCTCGCGGAGCTCGAACAGGCCTTCGTGGAGTACGGACAGTCGGGTCGATGCAAGCTGCGCCATTACATCCACAACGAGCAGGAAGGCACTGCCGCTGGCCAGGACCCGGGCACGTTCACGCCGTGGGCGGACAACGATCCGGGCACCGACCTGCTGTTCTACGAAGGCCTGCACGGCGGTTACGCGGACGAACAGCATAACGTCGCGCGCCACGTCGACCTGCTGATCGGCGTCGTACCGATCATTAACCTGGAATGGATCCAGAAACTGCATCGCGACAAGGGCGAGCGCGGCTACTCGCATGAAGCCGTCGTCGACACGATCCTGCGGCGCATGCCGGACTACGTGAACCACATCTGCCCGCAGTTCTCGCGCACGCACGTCAACTTCCAGCGCGTGCCGACGGTGGACACGTCGAATCCGTTCATCGCCAAAGACATCCCCAGCCCCGACGAGAGCATGGTGATCATCCGCTTCGCCGATCCGCACGGCATCGACTTCCCCTACCTGCTGTCGATGCTGCACGACGCGTGGATGAGCCGGCCCAACTCGATCATCGTGCCCGGCGGCAAGATGGGTCTGGCCTTGCAGCTGATCCTGACGCCGATGATCCTGCGCCTGATGGACCTCAAGCGGCGCGCCTGAGACGAGATGCGCCAGATGAGAGACGCCAGATGAGAGACGTCGACCTGCTGATCTTCGATCTCGACGGCACGCTGGTCGACACCGCGTCCGAGATCGCCGACACCGTCAACGACGTGCTGTCCGAAGCGGGCCTGTCCGCGCAGGAGCCGGCGCGCATCCGCGGCTGGATCGGTCACGGCGCGCGCACCACGCTGCGCCGCGCGCTGCTGGCGCAGCCGGACAACTACGCCGATCGCATCGACATCGATGCCCTGCTCGGTCCGCTGATGCGCCGCTTCGACTTCTTCCACACCCGCCGCTGCGGCACCTCCAGCGAGCTGTTTCCGGGCGTGCGCGAAACGCTTGACGCCCTGCGCGGCCGCGGCCAGTGCATGGCGCTGCTGACCAACAAGGAAGCGCGCTTCACTGCGCAGGTTCTGCGCCGGCACGAGCTGCGCGGCTACTTCGGCCCGGCGATCTCCGGCGACAGCCTCGACCAGCGCAAGCCGAGCGCAATACCCGTAAAGCACTGCGTCGACTGGCACGGCGCGCGGGCCGAGCGCACCGTTTTGATCGGCGATTCCGGCGTCGACGCACAGACCGCGCGCAATGCCGGCATCGCGTTCTGGGCCGTGCCCTACGGCTACAACGGCGTTACGCCAGTCGAACACACAAAGCCGGACCGCCTGCTGTCGCACTTCGGCGAGCTGCTGCAACTCATCGCTCCGCGCGTATCCGCCCCCTCCACCGGAGCCGCCTGATGGCCCTGATTTCGCTGCGCCAGCTGCTGGACCACGCGGCCGAGCACCGCTACGGCCTGCCCGCGTTCAACATCAACAACCTCGAACAGATCCAGGCGATCCTGCAGGCCGCCGACAGCTGCGACAGCCCGGTGATCCTGCAAGCCTCGGCCGGCGCGCGCAAATACGCCGGCGAGCCGTTCCTGCGGCGCATGGTCGAGGCCGCGGTCGAGCTGTACCCGCACATCCCGATCTGCCTGCACCAGGATCACGGCGCCTCGCCCGGCGTCTGCCAGCAGTCGATCCGCAGCGGCTTTTCCAGCGTGATGATGGACGGCTCGCTCAAGGACGACATGAAGACGCCGGCGAGCTACGACTACAACCTGCGCGTCACCGCGCAGGTCGCCGAGATGGCGCACGCCGTCGGCGTGTCGGTCGAAGGCGAACTCGGCTGCCTGGGCTCGCTGGAAACCGGCACCGCGGGTGAAGAGGATGGCGTCGGCGCCGAAGGCGTGCTCGATCACGCGCAGCTGCTGACCGATCCCGACCAGGCCGCCGACTTCGTCGCCCTAACTGGCGTCGACGCGCTCGCCATCGCCATCGGCACCAGCCACGGCGCCTACAAGTTCAGCCGCCCGCCGACCGGCGACATCCTCGCGATCGATCGCATCCGGGCAATCCACGCGCGCATTCCCGACACGCATCTGGTGATGCACGGTTCGTCGAGCGTGCCGCAGGAATGGCTGGACGTGATCCGCGAACACGGCGGCGAGATCAAGGAAACCTACGGCGTGCCGGTCGAGCAGATCCAGGAAGGCATCCGCCACGGCGTGCGCAAGGTCAACATCGACACCGACATCCGCCTGGCGATGACCGGCGCGATGCGCAAGGCGATGGCGACCCGGCGCGACGAATTCGATCCGCGCGCCTTCCTCAAGGCCGCGACCGCCGCGGCGCGCGATCTGTGCCGCGCGCGCTTCGAGGCCTTCGGCAGCGCCGGCCAGGCCGCGAAGATCCATCCGGTGGCACTGGACCAGCTGGCGGCGCGTTATGCCAAGGGCGAACTGCGTCCCTCGATTCATTGAGCCCACCCTCAGTCCTCTCCCCCACCGAGTGCGGGAGGGGACTGAGGGGGCTGCCCAGAGGCCGCCGCCCACCGATTGACGGATGCGGATCGCAGGTGTACAACACCCGTACCCGCAGGGGTATGTAATCCCTGACGGAGGAGAGCACATCAATCAACCCGGTGCCGCAATGGACGGCGGGAGCGCTGCATGAATGGCATACCCAAACCGCTGTGGAATCCCTATGCAGCGGGCGTGTTGCTCGGCCTCGGCTTGCTGCTCACTTTCGTCCTGACCGGGCACGGGCTCGGCGCCAGCGGTTTCTCGACCTCGCTGACGGCCACCGCCAGCCACGTCGTCGCGCCGTCCGCCACTGAATCGAGCGAGTACTTCGGGCCGATGGTCGAGGACAGCAGCCTGCTCGACCTGTGGATCACGTGGCAGATGTTCGGCGTCGCCATCGGCGCGCTGGTCGGCGCGATGAGCGCGGGGCGCTTCCGCTGGACGATCGACGGCCCCACCCGTCTGTCCATCGCCCGCCGCCTCGTGCTCGCGGTGATTGGCGGCACCATCGCCGGCTTCGGCGCGCGCCTGTCGCTGGGCTGCACCAGCGGCATGGGCCTGTCCGGCGCGGCGACGCTCGCCTCCGCCGGCTTTCTGTTCCTGATCGGATTCTTCGCCACCGGCGCGGCCTTCGGCATGCTCATGAAGAGGTACTGGCAATGATTTTCCCGCTCGAGTACACCGGCCCGGTGTCCGGCCTGATCTGCGGCGGCGTCTTCGGCTTCGCGCTCGAGCGCGCCGGATTCGCCAGCGGCTGCAAGCTCACCGCGCAGCTGCGCTTCACCGACTGGGCCGTGTTCAAGGTGATGTTCACCGCGATCCTGGTCGCGGCGACCGGGCTCTGGATCCTGCAGCTGCTGGGCATGATGGCCAAGGAAGACATCTTCATTCCGACGACGTACTTCTGGGCCACGCTGCTGGGCGGCGTCGGCGTCGGCGCCGGCATGGCGATCGGCGGTTACTGCCCCGGCACGTCCGTGGTCAGCTTCATGTCCGGGCGCATCGACGGCTTCGTGTTCTTCCTTGGCATCCTCGCCGGCACCGCCGCGTTCGCCGGTGCCTACACCTGGGTCGAGCCGCTGATGAATGCGCTGCCCGGCCCCGAAGCGCAGACCGTTTCGGAACTGCTTGGGGTGCCGGACTGGGTGATTCTGATTGCCCTCGGCGCCGTATTTGCCACTGTGGCCTGGTTTACCCGCAATCCGGCTCGTGCGGCCGGTGTCGCCTGCGCCACCGTTACGCCATCGACACGCCCGGTGTCCGCTTGAGATCTCCCGTGAAAAAATGCGCTCCTTCCCGTCTTTCAGCCGCCGTGGGCAGCCTGCTGCTCGCGCTCGGTACCGTCGCCGCGATGCCCGCCGCCCAGGCGGAAGACACCACCATGACTCCGGAAGCGAGCGGCGCCCCGGGAACGCCGGCGGCAACGCCAGGCACGAGCACCGGCACGTCAGGCGAGGCCGCTGATTCCACCGGCGACAAGGATCGTCCGAGCAGCCCGTGCGCGCCCAAGAAGAAAAAGCGCAAGAGCCCCTGCGCGGTCGGCGGCTGAACGGCCGCAAGGTGCGTGCTTCGGCGCCCGAATGGAAATCGAAGCGCGCGGTAATGAGCGCCGCGCGTGCCGCTGCGCAACTGATTGACATCACCGCACAACTGGCGCGCAAAGGCTCGACCGTCCCCGGCATGCTGGTCGGCGCATCGGCGCTCACGCAGTGGGCGCACTTTCCCGCCGACGATGCCGTCGACGAGGCGCGTCGCTATCGCTACTACTACCACGCTCACCCACGCTGTCCGCGGGGCGAGCACGGCCACTTCCACTTGTTCCGCCACACCGGCCGTACGCGTTCGCCGACCCACCTGCTCGGCGTTGCGGTCAACGCGCATGGACTGCCGCTGCGTCTGTTCACGACGAATCGCTGGGTCACCGACGAGCATGTGCTGCCGGCTGCCGCGGTCATGGGCCATCTTCGCCGCTTCCGGATGGAGCGCCCGGCCAGACTCAAGCCCGTGCACGGCTGGCTCAAGGCGCTCGTCACACTCTATTCACCGACGATTGATACCGTGTTGCGTGCGCGCGACGCGCGTATTCGTTCGGCCCGTCCGGGCTTCCTCGACGACCGCCGAATCGAAGTGCTCAGCTCCTGCCGCATTTCATTGGAGAAGCAGGTGAAGTCGATCGAACACCTGCTCGATTCATAACCCTGGAGAATTCGTATGAAAGCATCCCTGGCCCTGAAACTGGGCGGAACCTTCCTCGCCTGCCTGCTCGCAGCACCCGCATTCGCGGAGACCATGCTGCCGGGACCGGTCGTCAGCGCGTCGTGGCTCAAAGAGCATCAGAGTGAAGTCGTCGTGCTCGACGTGCGCGACGACCTCAAGACCTTGACCGCTGAACCGGAATTCGAGACCGACGCCAAGACCGGCAGCAAGAAGCTGACTGCGGTCGGCGGGCGCATCGAAGGTTCATTGCCGGTCGACTTCAACAAGATCCGCGTCGACCGCGAAGTCGATGGCAAGAAGATCACCAAGATGCTGCCCGGCAAGGCCGAGTTCCAGGACATCATGCAGGCCGCGGGCCTGAACAAGGACATGCCGATCGTCATCGCATCCACCGGCGACGACGCCGGCCAGGTCGAGGAAGCCACGCGTCTCTACTGGTCGCTCAAGGTCTACGGCGCCGACCACATGGCCGTGCTCGACGGCGGCGTCGCCGCCTGGCTCGCTGCGGGCAATCCGGTCACGACTGCGGTCACTGCGGCGGTGACGCGCGGCAACTGGGAAGCCGGCGATGCGCGCACCGATCTTATCGCCGAGGCCGCGGACGTCGAAGCCGCCGCGAAGAAGAAAGTGCAGCTGATCGACGCGCGCCCGTTGCCGCAGTACCTGGGCCTGTCGTTCAAGAAGCCCGCGGTGCTCGCCGGCGGCCACGTCGCCGGTGCGAAGAACTACCCGACCGACGTGCGCTTCAAGGCCTCCGGCCCGGCGCAGGTGTTCCTGACCGCCGACGAATACCGCTACGTGATGAAGGCGCAGGACGTCGACGCCGGCGCAGCGAGCATCGCCTACTGCAACACCGGCCACATGGCCTCGGGCCTGTGGTTCATCCAGAGCGAAATCCTCGGCAACAGCAAGGCGCGCATGTACGACGGCTCGATGCACGAGTGGACCACGCTCGGCAAGCCTGTCGTCGGCGTCGGCGGCTGATCCGTCTCAAGCCTTGGCTGTATCACCGATCCCCATGACCGCACCGCGGTCGTGGGGATTCTTGTTACTTCGGCACGCGGGCCTGCTGCTGTCGTTGGCACTTGCAGGCGCATCCCCCGCCCTGTCCGCTGCCGAAATCTGGATGTTCAGCTCGCCAAGCTGCGGAACCTGCCAGCAGTTCGAACGCGAAGTCGGCGACCGCTATGCCCGCACAAACGACGGCAAGCGCATTCCCTTGCATCGCATCGGCCTGCACACCCCGCGCCCGCCGCAACTCGCCATCATCGCCGAAGTCCGCGGCACGCCAACCTTCGTCCTGCTCGACGCCGACAAGGAAATCGGCCGCATCACCGGCTACAGCGGTGACGAGCTGTTCTGGATGCGGTTTGCGGCGCTGGTCGCGGATCTGCCGCTGTCACTGCAGTAGCGCAGGCGGTGGAACCTGCCCGCCAAGGAAAAGGCGGCTTGCCGAAGCAAGCCGCCTTTTCTGTTCGTACGACGTCCGCTGCAATCAGAACGAGAAATCCTTCTTCTTCCCGCCGGCGACCTGCTTGAGCAGGTCCTCGATGGCACCCGGGCTGGACATGAGCTTGCCGAAGGTGACCATGGTCAGGTCGGGATGCCAGACGGCCATGCGGAAGCGCATGTGCATGGCGATGACGTCGTTGTCGTCGACCAGGATCTGGTACGGCAGATAAGCCGTAGTCTTGATCTCGAACATCTTGTCGACGGTGTCGGCCATGATGTGCTTGTCGTTGGCGCGCTCGTCGCCGACCTTGGCGCGCGAGACGCCGAACACGGTCTGCTTCTTGCCGGGGATTTCGAGCTTGTAGACCAGAGCGGTGCCGCCGACGTTCTTGTTCAGATTGGCTTCGACGACGCTCACCGCTTCCTCGTAGCTCTTGTGCTCGCCGAGCTGGTAGAAGTCGTCGAAGTGCTCCATGCCGACCATGTAATTGAAGGACTTCAGGTCGCCGGGGCTGCGGCCTTTTTCAGTGCCGTACTGCTGCTTCGCGCCGAGCGCCGATTCGAGCTGCCCGGCGGTGGCGGAGAGGCTGTCGCCGAGCCGGTAGGCGGCGGCCAGGTAACGCAGGTTCAGATAGCTGACCTGGTTCTGGCCATTGGTCTGCGTCACCGCCACATGCTGCACCGCGCCAAAGCCGCCGTATTCGCTCTTGGTCGCCGCCGACTTGAGGTCGGCGTTGGTCACGGCCACAACATGCGCACCGTCATACGGCGAAAACTCGCCGATGACCTCGAAGCCGGCGGCCGTGAGCTTGTCCTTCACTGCGGCAACCGAAGTCTCGACCGGTGCGGCTTCGGTGTAGGCGAGGACATAGGGTTGCAGGGTTTCGGCCTGGACGGCCGTTGCTGCAAGCAGGGTGCATGCAGCGGCGAGGCTCTTGCTGATCCGATTCATCGATCTGTCTCCCCTCATTCAAAGCGGTAGGTGTAGCCCAGCGTGATCTGCCACTGGTGCATGTCCAGAGAAATGTCCTGATCGTTGGGATCGATGCCGAACGAGGTCGAGGTGTCGGCACCGGTGAGCAGATCCAGCATCGTCGCGTCGGTGTTGCTCAGCGCGTTCTTGCCGACGGTCGGGTTGGACTTGGCATACATCGCCGCCAGCGTCAGCCCCGTCGTCTGGGTGTACTGGTAGTCGACGCCGAAGGTGAAATGCTCGTTGATCACTGCCGGTGCGAGGATATTGAACAGGATGTCGGTCTCCGGAATCGGCTGCTTCGTTGTGCTGTAGCCCGCGCGCAACTTGAAGGCTGCGAACTTGTACTGGATGCCGAACTTGTGGACGGTGATGTCCTCCCAGCCAAAGCCGGGGCCGCTGGCCGAGCCCAGGCAGGCGTCGCTGGGGGCGTCGCTGCCCTGCAGTCCGCCGGTCAAACCGAAGAACAGGCGCGGGATGGCGCAATTGTTGACGAAGTCGTTGGTGTCGAAGCCGTTGCCGACCGACTTGACCTCGCTGAAGTTGATGCGCTGGTAGTCGTAGACGAAGCGGAAGTCGGAATTGAAGTGCAGCGAGATGCCCAGATTCCAGGTCGACGGGATGTCGAAGCCGCCTTCATCCGCGAACAGGCCGGCGTATTCCTTGAACTTGCTCATGCGGATGCGGGACTGGTACGAACCGCCCACACCCACGCCCGGAATCAGGCCGGTCAGAAAGCCGACGCGGCCGCCGTAGCCGTAGGACAGCTCGTAGCCGTTGTCGCTGACCTTGTCCGGAGTATTGGAGAACTGGGCGAAGGCCTTGAGACCGTCGGCGCGGAAGCGCTGTCCGGCCAGCACCGGGGCGATGCCGAACGACGAGCGATCGCCGAGCTTGCGCGAGTAGTTGGGGACGATGAACAACTGGATCAGGTCGACGGCTGCGGTGGCGTCGTCGTTGCCGCAGAAGCCGGCCATGTCGGAGGCGCCGTTGACCGTGCCACCGCCGCCGAAGCTGCCGTAGCACTCCGTCTCCAGGCTGATCGCACCGGTCGGATCGGCGAAGCCTTCGCCGAAGTGGGTGGTGTTGCCGTGATACTCGGTGTTCATGCCGCCGTTGCCGTACATCGCGATGCCCCAGCTCGACACCTCGTCGATCTGGCTGACATAGGACAGCCCCGGGATGTAGTACATCTCGTTGTCGGAATCGACGCTGCCTTCGCTGATGCGCATGATGCTGTTCTGCGCACCGTCGCCCACCGGCCCGGCGGTGTAGTCGCGGATCGGCGAGAACACGCTCAGGTTGACGTCGACCCGGTCACCGACCCAGACCGCACCCGCCGGGTTGATCGTCACCACCAGCGCGTCTTCCGTCAGCGCCGTGCCCGCACCGCCCAGCGCGTTCTGCGAGGCGCTGTAGCCGTGCGCGAAATAACCGTTCGTCGCAAACGCTGGCGCTGCGGCGAACAGCGAGGCGACGGCGACTGCCTTTGCATGGGTCCATTTCACACCCGTGCGGGCGCTGCGGATCTGGATATCGGCTGAGCTTGGATTCATCGGACTGACACTCCCTGAAATTGGACGACGACTCATGAAACACCTCTCGTAACGCTGAAATCGATCACGACTCGGACGCACCCGCCGGCATGAGCCGCTCGGCGAGGCGCTCTTTTATCAGACTCGTCAGATCGGACCTGCGTGCACTCCTCCATCTATGTTCTCCATCGCACGTCGAGTGTCGGTATCGACTAACTCGGTGGTTGTGGCGGCGACTGTGGCGTCGATTGCGGCGGCGGTTGCGCGAGGCTCTCCCGCTCCATTTCCAGATAGACCGAATAGGCGTTTGCCCGATGTCCCTCGGCAAAGGCCGCGAGTCCGGTCCAAGCATTCCAGTCGGCGCGTGCGTACGCCTCGTCAAACGGCATTAGGTCGCTCACCGCCTGACGCATCTGCACGCGCAGATCCTTGAGGTAGTCGCGCGTCAGGCGCAGCGCGCCGTGGGCGTCTGCGGACGCGGCACCGTGTCCGGGCACCACGTAACGGGCGCGCGGATCGTCGAGCCGGTCGAGCGCCGTGAGCCAGAGTCCGCTGTCCGCATCGCCCAGGAACGGGATGCGCCCGGCGAACACGAGATCACCGGTGAACAGCACACCGTCCGGCAGTACCAGCATCGACAAATCCTCGGGCGTGTGGGCAGGCCCGGCGTGCCGGAGGTCGAAGCTCACGCCACCGAGCGTGAATGCGAAATCGCCGCCGACCCAGTGATCGGGCTCGACCAGCTGGAAGTCCGGTGCAATCCACTGCGCGAGCGTGTCCTTGCGCTGCGCCAGACGCGTACGCGCCAGCTCCGAATCGAGATAGACCTCCGCGCCCGGATGCGCCCACACCTCCGCGCCCGCTGCGCGCAGGGCCGCGAGCCCATACGCATGGTCGGCGTGGTAGTGACTCAGAATCACGCGGCGGATCGGCGCGCGGGTGAGCGTGCGGATCTCCGCGACCAGCTCCGCGCCAAGTTCGGGGGTGCCCAGGGCGTCGAAGACAACCACGCCATCGGTCGTCACTACGAAGCCCGCATTCGAGTTGAAGCCGCGATTCGCCGTCGTTGCCGAGCCGGCGGCACCTTCCACGTACCAAGTGTTCGGCCCGATCTGGCGGCTGTGCAGCCCGCCGCTACTGACGCTCGCGCTCGCGGCGAATGCCGCGCCGGCCAGTCCGCTGGCCAGCATCAGCAGTCGGGCGGCGCGGCGCAGGCTCATGTGGCTTCGGCCAGTCCCGGATTGCTGCCGACGCCAATCAGGCGCGGCAGATTGAGTTTGGGCGCGGCGATGGTCTTGCGGTCGCGCAGATGGCGCGCAACGACGTCCCAGACCGCCTCGCCCTTCGCGTCCGGCGACACCGAGGCCCAGCCGGCGACGCGATACTTCTTTGCGGCGTCGAGCGGCTTGCCATCGAGACGCATGTCCTGGATGCGCTTGCCGATCGCCTGCGACGGCTCGATCGCGTAGCTCAGCCCGCCGACGCGCACCATGTCGCCGCCCTGCTGGTAGTAGGGGTCGGCGTTGAAGATGTTGTCGGCGACGTCTTCGAGTATCGCCTTGATCTGTTCGCCCGACAGTTCGTTCAGCGTCACACTCGGATAGGTGATGGCGGTCTGGTCCATCAGCCGCTCCATCGTGATCGGATCGCCCTGCAGCAGCGTCGTGCCCCAGCGGAATCCCGGCGAGAACGCGATCTGCGCATCCTTCTGCGTCATCAGCGCATCGAGAATGACCTGATCGAAGCTGCCGTTGAAGTTGCCGCGGCGGTACAGCAGGCCTTCGGTGACAGCCAGTTCCTCGCCCAACTGCTTCGCGTACGGCGCGCGGTGCCTGTCGATCAGTTTCTGCATGTCCGGATCGGCGGGCAGCAGGTTCGCGAACACCGGCACGAGGCGGTAACGCCATTCCTTGAGCTTGCCGCCGCGCACGTCGCAGTCGAGCACGCCGAGGAACTTGCCGTTGCAGCCGACGTTGGTCACCAGTGTCTGGCCGCCGGCGTTCTTGACGAGCAGCGGCTCGGGCACGGCGTCGTGCGTGTGCCCGCCGAGAATCGCGTCAAGCCCGCGCACGCGGCCGGCAAGCTTGAGGTCGACGTCCATGCCGTTGTGCGACAGCAGCACGACCAGCTCCGCACCCTCGGCGCGCGCCGCGTCGATCTGCGGCTGCAGGTTGTCTTCCTGGATGCCGAAGCTCCAATCCGGCACGAAGTGGCGCGGGTTGGCGATCGGCGTATACGGAAACGCCTGGCCGATGATCGCGACCGGCACGCCGTTGACCGGCCGGATCACGTACGGGCGGAATACGGCGTCGCCGAAGTCGTTGGTCTTGACGTTGTGCGCGACGAAATCGATGCGGTCCTTGAACGGCCCGCTGACGATTTCCTGCACACGCTCGGCGCCGAAGGTGAACTCCCAGTGCCCGGTCATCACATCGACGCCCAGCGCGAGCTGTGCGTCGACCATGTCCTGCGCATTCGTCCACAGCGCGGTCGCGGAGCCCTGCCAGGTATCGCCGCCGTCGAGCAGCAGCGAACCCTTGCGCCCGGTGCGCAGGCGCTTCACCAGCGTCGCCAGGTGCGCGTAGCCGCCGACCTTGCCGTAAGTGCGCGCCGCTTGCGCGAAGTCGAGATAACTGAGCGCGTGCGCCTCGCGCGATCCCGGCTTGATGCCGTAGCGCGACAGCAACGCTTCGCCGACCAGATGCGGCGCACGGCCGAAGCCGTCGCCAAAGCCCAGATTCACGCTCGGCTCGCGGAACCAGATCGGCAGCAGCTGCGCATGACTGTCCGTCATGTGCAGCAGGCTGACGTTGCCGAACGCGGGAATGTCATAGAACGCGCCGCCGTCGCCGTGCGCCAGTGCCTCCGGCGCCTGCAGCGTGAAGCGCGCGGCCGCCGAGGCCGCCAGCAGGCGCACAAACTCGCGTCGGCTCAGACTCATCGGATCACCCTCACTGGTTCACCGGCGACGCCGGATCGAACAGGAAGGCCATGACGTCGCGGATCTGCTGCTCGGTGAGGATGTTCTTGTGCCCGAAGCGCGGCATCGTGCTGCAGGGCATGAAGGCTTGCGCGTTGTAGATTTTGGCCCAGGTGTACTTGAGCATCGCCTCGCCGTTGCCGCGCAACTTGCCGTACTGCTTCAGGCTGGGGCCGATCGTACCGTAGGCGATCTCCGCTTCCGCGAGCTGATGACAGGCGTAGCAGTTACCGCCGGCAGGCTTGGCCGGGTCGTCGCTGGACTGAAAGCCGGTTCCAGTCTGCGCAATCTTGTCGCCGTTCTTCCAGTCGCCGAGATACTGCCCTTGCGCGGGATAACGGATGCTGGCGGTGTTATCGGCAATGACCTTCGCAGCCGCTTCACCCGGCAACACCACGCCGGTCGAGCAGGCCTTCTGCGTCTCGTCCTGGTTCAGACGTTGCAGAGTCGCTTGGCCCTTGGGCTTGAACGAGGCCGTGAGCGCGTCACCGAGCGGCTCCGCCGCAACGGCGCCGGTAAAGCCGAGCGCACACAGTGCCGCGGCCATGAGTCCAGTCCTGGATGGTGTCATTGCAGTTCTCCGCTCGCGCTCAGCGCTTCAACGCCGGTGCGCTGAGCACACCACCATCTGCGTTCTTGGCCAGGAACATCGTCAGTGCGACCGCGACATCCGACCCGTACTGCAGATCCGGTAGACGCTGCTGCCGGAAGCAGTCGTTCAGGCGCCACTCCATCGTCCGCAGCTCGCCCTGCGAGATCCGATAAGCCGGCCAGCTCGTGTAAGCCGCACGCGAGTCCGCGGGATCGGTCAGATTCGGCAAGGCCTGCAGACGAATGCGCTTGCCGCTCGCCGCATGACAGGTCGAACAGGAAAAATCGTGCGGCCCAGCGCGGTAGAAGAACGTCTGCCGGCCAAGCTCGTATGCCGCCTTCTCCGCGGGATGTTCGAAGGGTACCGCCATCTTCTGCCCCTTCGAAGCGGCGACGGCATAGGCAGTCAGGGCCTCCATCTCGGAGCGCTGATCGTCGCCGTTGCCGAACGTGATCTTGAGCAGTTCCGACGGTGGAATGCCCTGCAGCGTCTCGGCGCACCAGACGATCCGCGATTCCAGATCCTGCACGCGCCCGGCGTCCTTGAAGTAACGCGGCAGCTGCGCATACGCGCCGGCAACGACGCCCTTGCCCAAGCCCAGATCACACTCGCTCAGATCGGCATTCTTCGGGCCGCGCTTGGCCTTCCACAGATCCTCGCCGCGCATCTCCCAGAACACCGCCGGATTGTCGTCACCGAACATCGCGCGGTATTCCGCGATCGGGTCGGTGTCCTGCGCCGCCACGGTCGTGGTGAGCGCGCTCGCCAGCGCGACCACCAGCCACTTCAACAGTCCGCTTCGCATCGTTCTCTCCTCCGGGGCACCTGACCACGATCAGGGCTTGATGTATGCATAGCCCTCTCGCGCTTGCAGCCGTGCCAGCTCCGCGACGCCGGAGGTGACGATTTCGACGTCGCCCAGCACCTGATCCGGCTCGACGTGACGGGCGATCAGCGTGTTGTTGCAAATCTTGAATTTCACACCCTCGGCCTGCAGCTCCTCGACCAGCAACTCGAACGGATAGCCGCCGTCGGTCTTCGCACCCTTGAGCATGAAATCGATGCCGTCGGCGAGACCGACGACCGCGATCTGCGCATTCGGATCGGCGACCAGGTGATTGCGGATGTTGCGCAGGCCGCGCTTGGCCTGCTCGAGGCCGGCGTCGAAGTGATACACCGCCTGCACCGGGGCCGCGCGCACCCGCGCCGCTTCCTGCACGGCTGCCGGCGCATCGCCGGCGCGCGACGGCGCCGGCACTGCGTACAGGCCGGCACCGAACAGAGCCGCGATCAGGAAGCGCGTGAGCATGGGATCAGGCGATCGCCGCCTCGTCGGTGCGCGTTTCGCCCCTGGTGTCCTTCCAGGTCACGCTGACCATGTCGCCCTTGGCGGCACCCGAGAAACGGAACGCCAGATAGGGATTCTTCGACACCGCCGGGCCCCAGTCGGCCGACAGCACCGTCTTGCCTTTGCAGCTCACCGTGACCGTGTCGATGTAGTGCTCCGGCACGGTCGTGCCGTCCGGATTCTTGCGCAGCCCGGTTTCCATCGGATGCGCCATCAGGATCTTCACGTCCACCTTGTCGCCGGCCATCGTCGCGCGGATGCGCATGGGATCTGCCATGTTCGTTCTCCTGTCCGATGCCTTAGCCGCCACAGCCGCCAAGAGTGACCTTGACCGGCTTCTGCGCGTAGAAATAACCGTCCGCCGTCTGCACCAGCGCGATCAGGTTGCAGGTCTCCGCGACCTTCACGCGCGTGGCCACATATGCATCGACGCCTTCGCCGAATGCGAAGCGCGCGGCCAGCACACCGGGGTTCTTTTCGATCAGGACCGAGATGCTTTGCGTGCCGGCGAGCTTGCTCTCCACGGTGACCGGAACGACCGCGCCGTTCTCGGCGATCTCCGGCGTCGTCAGTACGACGTCGGCGGATTCCTTCGCGCTGCCACCGCCGTAGGCGCTGAGCACGGCGTCCAGAGACTTCGCCTCGAAGGCCTTGAGATTGCGCTCGGCGGCCAGCGCCGCGATCGGGCGCAGGACCGTGACCGCGGCCAGCGCCGCGGCCCACTGGCCGACGGTGGCCAGAAAATGACGACGGGACGATTTCATCGCTACGAACCTCACTCGGTGGGTGCGCCGGCGAGCACCCAGCCGACGATCTTCTGCACATCCGCTTCCGGCACCTGCGCGTTCGGCGGCATCGGCACCTGGCCCCACACGCCGGTACCGCCGGCGCGCACCTTGGCGACCAGCTTGGCCGCAGCCGTCTTGTCGCCCGCGTACTTCTTGGCGACGTCACGGAACGCCGGGCCGACGATGGCCTTGTCGGCGCTGTGACAGGCGGTGCAGGCGTACTGCTGCGCGAGCTTGAAGGCGCTCGCGTCGGCAGCCGAGGCCAGCGCCGGCATCAGCACGCTGGCGGCGATGAGGGTCTTGAGGCCCAGGCGGGCGGAGGTGAGATTGGAAACTTGCATGGGATCAGTCCGGCTATGGTCTGGTATGGGGGGAAAGATGATGATGGAAATTATTCGGGAGCGCCTTGCAGCACCCATTCGATCAGGGCCTTGCGATCGCCCTCGGGGACTGCCGCCTGCGGCGGCATCGGCACCGGGCCCCAGTTGCCGGCGCCGCCCTTGGCGAGCTTGTCCATCAGGGCGGCGCCCGCGTCGGCCTGCCCTTTGTACTTGGTCGCGACATCGCGAAACGCCGGCCCGACGATCCGGTTGGCGACGCCGTGACAGGCCACGCAGGCGTGCTGCTGCGCGAGCTTGAGCCCGGCGCTGCTGGCCGCCGCCTTCTGCGCTGCTGATTCGCCCGCCGCTTCGGCCGCGCTGGCGAAGTCGGCATAGCGTCGGAAGTCCTTCGACACGTCGCCATACATCTTCGCGGTGAACGTCGGCGGCAGCTCCGAGCGGATCTCGACGGCTTTCTCGCAGTCCTTCATGCACAGATCGTTGCGCACGTCCGCCTTGGCGTCGATCGAGCCCATGCCGTGATCGCGCGTGTAGCCATCGCGGTTGGGCATCTGCACCTTCGGCAACGAGTCCTGGTCGAGCACGGCGTCGGCCGGCAGGATGTCGTTCAGATGCAGGACATAGGCGGAAATCGCATAGGTCTCGTCGAACGTCAGCGACTTGGGCGCGGTGAACGGCATCGCGCGATAGATGTAGTCGAACAGCGTCGTCGCGTAGTTGAGCTTGCTGCCGACGGTGCGCATCGGCGCGTTGGTCTTGAGCGAGCCGACACCGCCGGCCAGCGCCATGTACTCGCCACCCTCGCCGAAGGTGCCGTGGCAGACCGAGCATTTCTCGTCGTAGAGCATCTGCCCGTCTGCGACCGAGCCGCTGCCCTTGGGCAGGCCCTGGCCGTCAGGACGGACGTCGATATCCCACTCGGCGACTTCGCCAGCCGTGGCCGAGCGCCCGAGGCCGTAGTCCGCGGCGAACGCCGGCAGCGCGGCAAACGCGGCCAGCAGCAGCGCGATCCGCTCAGACCTGGACATTGTGGACCTCACCGCTCGGATCCACCTTCCAGGTCTGAATCGCGTTGTTGTGATAGATGGAACGCGAACCGCGCACCTCGCGCAGCTGGCGCATTTTCGGTTGCACGTAGCCGGTCTCGTCGACCGCGCGGCTCTGCAGCAGCGCCGGCTCACCGTTCCAGGCCCAGTCGATGCGAAAGCGCGTCAGCGCCTTGGACAGGATCGGGTTCTGCAACTCCGCCGTGCGCCAGTTGCGGCCGCCGTCGGTGGACACGTCGACGCGCTTGATCCGGCCACGCCCGGACCAGGCCAGGCCGGTGACCTGGTAGTAACCCTTGTCGAGCAGCTTCTGGCCGCCCGAGGGCGACGTGATCACCGACTTGCACTCCTGGATCCAGGTGTACTGGCGGCTCATGCCGCCGGGCATCAGGTCGCTGTAGTGCAGGCTCTCTTCGCGCGCGCTCCACGGCTGGTCGCCGACTTCGAGACGGCGCAGCCACTTGACGCTGGACACGCCCTGCACGCCCGGCACCAAGAGGCGCAGCGGGTAGCCGTTTTCCGGCCGGATCATCTCGCCGTTCTGGCCGTAGGCGACGATGACATCGTCCAGCGCCATCGCGATCGGCAGCGTGCGCGTCAGGCCGGACGCATCGGCGCCTTCGGCAAGAATGTACTTGGCTTTCTTCCGGTCGAAGCCGCAATCGTCGAGCAGCGTCGACAGCATCACGCCGGTCCACTCGGCGCAGGACAGCATGCCGTGTGTGTATTGCACCGTCGGCACCGAGACATTGCCCCATTCCATTGCCGAGTTCGCGCCGCACTCGACGAAATGGATGCGCGACACTGACGGGAAGCGCATCAGGTCGTTCATCGTGTAGATCTTGGGCTGCCGCACCAGGCCATTGAGCATCAGGCGATGCTGATACGGATCGATGTCCGGACGCCCGCCGTGATTGCGCTCGAAGTGCAGGCCGTTGGGGGTGATGATGCCGAACAGGTTCTGCAGCGGCGTGAATACCACCGAGGACTGCGGCGTTGTCGTCAGACCCGGCGATTCGCGGCGGAAGACCTGCTTCTCGAACGCCGAAGGCAGGCCATACGCATTCGCGCCCACGGGTTTGCCGAGCGTCTTCGACCAGGGCGGGACCCCGAGCGCGCCTTCGCTACCGGCGAGTGCGGCGCCGGCCGCCGCAGCCGCGCTGCCGCCGAGCAGCGCCTTGAGCGCGCGGCGGCGCCCCTTGGCCACGGGCGACAGAAAATTCTCGGGCGCCGGAACGATGCGTCCCGGCTTGGGGGACTCCTGCGTCATCTCTTCTCCTCGCTACAGGACGACGGCGATCTTTCAGTGAGGGCCACAAATCCTAGGGTGTAAACCCTATGGGGTATTGTATCGAACGCATCACCGGGTGCACTTCCAACTTTGGTCGATCGCCGTTTACAAAGCACAAACGCTACGCAATCCTGAACCTGCCGCCACCACACCGTCTTGCCTGAGCTCTTCATGAATACTGGTACAGGTATCAGCTCAGCACCCTGACCAGGGACTTCCTTGAAGCATACTCAGCGGCAGCTTACAATTCCAGTAGGGAATATCGTTATTCCATTTTAGAATATACACCGACGAATTGAGCATGATCTTCCGTCAGTTTTTTGATCCCGTATCGAGCACCTACACCTATCTGCTGGCATCGGGCCGCGGTCGTGAAGCCTTGATCATCGACCCGGTCAAGGAGCAGACCTCCCAGTATCTGGCGGCGATCGAGGCGCTGGACCTCCGGCTCGTGCGCGCGATCGACACGCATACGCACGCGGATCACATCACCGCACTGGGCGATCTGCGCAGCGCGACCGGCTGCGTCACGCTGATGGGCGAGTTCACCAAGGCCCAGTGCGTGTCCGAGCGTATCCGCGACGGCCAGCGCCTCGATGTCGACGGCATCCATCTGCACGCCATCTACACGCCGGGGCACACGGACGAGTCCTTCAGCTTCGTCCTGAATCCGGACTCGCCTGAAGCCGTGTTCACCGGCGACGTGCTGCTGATCCGCGGCACCGGACGCACCGACTTCCAGGCCGGCGATCCGCACAAGAGCTGGGACTCCATCGTCAACAAGCTGTTCCGCCTGCCGGACGACACCGTCGTGTACCCGGGGCACGACTACAAGGGCTGGACCGCGTCATCGATCATCGAAGAGAAACGGCGCAACCCGCGCATCGCCGGAAGGACCGAAGCCGAGTACGTCGAGATCATGCGCAACTTGAATCTGCCCAATCCGAAGCTGATGGATATCGCGGTACCGGCGAATCTCGCCTGCGGGCAGAGCTGAGCGCCCTTCGCTCGTGAGCGGAGCCCCCGCCCCCAGCAAGCCTTACCGGCGCCATTGGCTGCCGCTGCTCGCCGACCTTCGCGGCGGCAGCGCCGGCCAGCTGGTGCAGGACGGCCTTGCCGGTACGATCACGGCGATCCTGCTGGTGCCGCAGGCACTGGCTTATGCGCTGCTGGCGGGCGTGCCGCCGGAAGTCGGGCTTTATGCGAGCGTGATTCCGGTCATCGTCTACGCCTGGCTCGGCACCAGCCGCACGCTCGCGGTCGGCCCGGTGGCCGTCGCGGCGGTGATGGTGTCGTCCGCATTGATTCCGTTTGCGGACGGCGACCCGCAGCGCTACCTGGTGGGCGCGCTGATCCTGTCCGCGCTCAGCGGCGGCATCCTGCTGCTGATGGGCCTGCTGCGCCTGGGCTGGTTGACGCACTTCATCAGCCACCCGGTGCTGTCCGGCTTCACCACCGGCGCGGCGATCTTCATCGTCGCCACGCAGCTGTCTGCGCTGAGCGGGATTCCGGTGCCGCGCGAGGCGGGCTTTCTTGCGATCTTCGCCACACTGGCCCGGCACACCGATCAGTTGAGCCTGTCAACGACCGCCTTCGGCCTGATCTCGCTGGCACTGCTGGTCCTTGCTCGCGATCCGCTGAAACGCCTGCTCGTCGCGCGCGGGCTCGATCCGGACAAGGCCACGATCGTGTCGCGCATGGCGCCGCTGTTCGTCGTTGTGGCGGCCACGCTCGCATCCGCGGCGCTGGACGCGCATGGGCGCCATGGCGTCGCGGTCGTCGGCACGATTCCGCAGGGACTGCCGGGCCTGTCGCTCGCGTTTCTGCGTGAAGCGGGCTGGCTCGCGCTGCTGCCGTCCGCGGCGCTGATCGCGCTGATCGGATACGTCGAAAGCATCTCCGTGGCCAAGGCCCTCGCCTTCCGCCGCGGCGAAAAGATCGATCCCGATCAGGAATTGATCGCACTGGGCGCTACGAACGTCGCCGCGGCCTGCGCCGGCGCGATGCCGGTCGCCGGCGGCTTCGCCCGCTCGATGGTGAACTTCGACGCCGGCGCACGCACGCAATTGGCTGCGATCGTCACGGCACTGTGGGTCGCGCTGTCGGCCTTCCTGTTCACCGGACTGCTCGCCGACCTGCCCAAATCGGTGCTCGCCGCGATCATCGTTGTCGCGGTCTGGCAGTTGGTGGACTTCCGCACCCTGCTGCACACCTGGTCCTACGACAAGGGCGATGCCGCGGCGCAGGCCCTGACCATCGTCGGCGTGCTGCTGCTCGGCATCGAGCGCGGCCTGCTTTCCGGCGCGACGCTGTCGCTGCTGCTGTTCCTCTATCGCACCAGCCGGCCGCACATCGCCGTCGTCGGCCGGCTCGGCGACACCGAGCACTATCGCAACGTGCTGCGCCACCCGGTGCGCACCTGGCGCGGGCTGCTGCTGGTGCGCGTCGACGAGAACCTGTACTTCGCCGATGCGCCGCGCGTGGAGTCCGAACTGCATCGCCTGATCGTCGAGCATCAACCGCTGAACAACGTCGTGCTGATCATGTCCGGCGTTGCCTACGTCGACACCAGCGGACTTGATGTGCTCGACACGCTGGAGCGCGCCCTCGCCGCGCGTGGCGTCCGCCTGCATCTCGCGGAGGTCAAGGGTCCGGTGATGGACCGACTCAACAGCACCGGACTGATCCAGCGCCTGGGCAAGGAACGCATCCACCTGTCAGCACACAACGCTGTCTGCGCGATCCGCGGGCTCACCGATCCGAACTGACCGCCGTACCGTCAACACCCTGAGTAGTTGACGTAAGATCGCTTCTCCACGCCGGCATGCGTGGCGAGAAAAGAGCAGGAGGAGAGACATGCCACACAGATTGAACGCCGATGCGGCGAGCGGCAGTATTCGCCCCGCGTCCTTGCGCCGGTACCGCTGCTGGGCCGCACTTTCGGCAGGCGCTGCGTTGGCAGCCTCGCTGTCGGCTGTAGCGGTGGTGCCGTTCGGCCAGCCTTCGCCGGTCGATGTCTACGACTACCCGGCCTACCTGTTCATCCGCGACGGCGAGTGCTCGTCCGGCAGTCCAGCCAGCGGGTCCGAACTCGAGACGGCCAATTTCCCGTGCAGCGGCGAGTACAAGTTCACCGACTTTCGCGAACCGCAAGGTTTCAGCGAAAGCTACGATCCGCTGGTCGCAAACAATCCGCAGGAGCTGTACGGCGTGATGGGTGCGGCGACGAATCGCGCCTGGGAAATCAGCACCGGCCGGCCGGACGTGATCATCGCCGTGATGGACTCCGGAATCCGCTGGCACGAGCCGCAGGAATCGCTGGTCAACAAGCACCACCTCAATCGCCGCGAACTGCCGCTGCCCGAGAACGCGGCCAATGCGGCCGACGATCGCTTTGGCGGCTACGACCGCAACAGCGACGGCATCTTCAACATGGCGGACTACGCCAACGACGTGCGCGTCATCGATGTCAACGGCAACGGCCTCAAGGATCCACAAGACCTGATTCACCTGTTCAGCGACGGCGTCGACGACGACAACAACGGCTACGTCGACGACATCTCCGGCTGGGACTTCTTCGAGAACGACAACGATCCGGACGACGAAGTCGAGTACGGCCACGGCACTGGCGAAGCGAAGGACTCCTCTGCCGAAGTGCCGCTCGACAATGGCGCGCAATGCCCGAACTGCGTGGTGATGTCGCTGCGCGTCGGCGATTCCTTTGTCGCCGACGTCAATCATTTCGCGTCGGCCGTTGTCTACGCCGTCGACAACGGCGCCGCGGTCGTGCAGGAAGCGCTGGGCACGATCACGCATACGAGCTACGGCCAGGCTGCGCTCGACTACGCCTATGTCCGGGGCGTCATCGTCAACGCTTCAGAGGCGGACGAGAACGCAAGCCACCACATGTGGCCCGCGGCGTACGACAAGACCATGACGGTCAACTCTGTGCATCCCGCGAACACCGCGCCCGCGGCGCGGCCGTACAGCTATCTGTACTTCAACGCCTGCACCAACTTCGGCGCGTATACCTATGTCTCGATCCCGTCCGACAGCTGTTCCTCGGAAGCCACCGGACGCTCGTCCGGCATTTCCGGGTTGCTGCAATCGGCCGCGCGCAACGCACACGAACGTGGCCAGCTGAACCGCTACGTCGATGATGCCGGCGCCACGCGCAGCTGGCCGTTGTCGGCCGAGGAGATGCGCCAGCTGTGGCGCGTGTCCGCCGACGATATCGACTTCTCATCTCCCTGCCCCGGTCCGCATGCCCACTGCGACGATGCGCCGGCCGACGTGACCACGCCTTACGCGCCGCCGAACAACTACGTCACGACCATCCCCGGAGCCGCGCGCTACAACACAGTGCAGGGCTGGGACTTCTTCACCGGCTATGGCCGCGCCAACAACGGCCGCCTGTTGCGCTACGTCGGCCGCCAGGGAATCGATGGCGTCGAGGATCGCATCGAGGGGCCTGCGGAGCTCAACGCCGAAGATCGCATTCCGCCCGAAGCCATCATCGAGTCGCCGCGGTGGTGGCGGCAGTACGCGTATCGCGACGACAACGCCCTGCTGATTCCGGACGATCCGCTGCTGCCGGACATGATGGTGATCCGCGGCCGCGTCGCTGCAAACCGCGTCACCGCGCAGGGGGGAGACTTCGACTATGTGCTGGAGTGGGCCCCACACGTCCAAGGCCTGGACTACCTCGCCTCGAACGGCAGCTACACGCCAGCCGCGGGCAGCGGCGAGTTGTCGAGCGGCCCGTGGTACGAGATCCACCGCGAAACCGGTCTGAGTACGGCGCGCGACGGCGAGCTTGGGCGCATCGCCATCAGCGAAATCGCCGCGCGCCAGGCCGTCGCCACCAATCCGTTCTCGGCCGCCACCGACCCCGTCAGTGCGCATGCACCGGAAGCCAATGCCATCCGCCTGCGCCTGCGTGTGATCGCGCATCCTGCGAACACCGCTGACATCGTCGCCAACGAGGCGATCATGCAGAAACAGGTCGACGTGTACGCGGCGACTGAAACCGTGATGCGCGACGACCTGGGCCTGCACGGACGACCCAGCGACGGCGGCGGCTCGCCGACCTTCCACGATGTCGACGGCGACGGCCGCGACGAGCTGTTGCTCCATACCGGCGATGGCTTGGTCCATGCCTATACCGACGTCGTCGCCGGCACCGAACTCCCGGGCTGGCCTGTGCACAGCCTGCCGCTGTCGACGGCCAATCTGCATGGGCCTGGCAGCGCCGCCTACATTCCCCTTCAGGGTGACAACGCCTATACGCGCGGCGACGTCCCCGACGATTTCCTGTCGCCGTTTTTGCTGGGCGCGCCGGCCGTTGCCGACCTCGACGACGACGGCGTGGCCGAAGTCCTTGCGGCGGACAATGAAGGCCATCTGTATGTCTGGAAACCGGATGGCAGCCCGCGCAGCGGCTTTCCGGTCACCGTCGATTACGGTCTTTCGCGCGAAACGCCCTGCGGTCCGGAAACGAAGCCAAACTGCGACGATTTCGCACCGACCAAGCTGCGCAACGAGCTGAATCGCCGCGATTGGGGCTTCATCAGCAATCCGTCAGTCGGCGATGTCGACCCGTCGTATCCGGGACTCGAAATCGTCGCCGGCGCAAGCGACGGCCATGTCTATGTCTGGCACGCCGACGGCACACCGATGAGCGGCTGGCCGGTGATCCTGCGCGATCCCGCAAAGATCGCCGACATGGATGCGCAAACCCGCTTCGTCACCTACACCGAAGACTCCGGTGCGCGCTTCGGCATGAAGATCCTGCGCACGCCGGCGATTGCCGACATCGACAGAGACGGCAATCTCGACATCGTCGTCGGCAACAACGAGGAATACGTCGAGGATCCGAACGCTGCGATCGATCCAACCTACCAGGCTGCCGGCCTGCTGCTCGGGCCGGGCAACGCGCGCGTCTACGCACTGTGGCACGACGGCGCCAATCACGCCGCGACGAGCGAGCAGGCGGCGACGCCGCATACCCAGGATCAGGCCTACAAGGCCGGCTGGCCGGCCAAGCTGGCCATGCTGATCACCGAGCTGCTGCCGACGGTCGGCTCGGGGGTGAACACGCAGCCGGTGATCTTCACCGATCCATCCTCAGGTGAGGCGCGCATCGCCGTCGCCTCGGCCGCCGGATCCGGCTACGTACTGGCGGCCGACGGCGGCTCGGCGCTTGGCGAAGGCCCGGACGGCAAGGCGGTCACGTTGGCCAACGCTGTGAAAGGCCCCTTGAGCACGGCTCTGGATCTGCCCAGTCTGATCGCCGTCGGCGGTCTCGCCGTCGGCTCGATCGACGGCGGCACGCACATGACCGTGGCAGGTCCCGGCGCCGGCCTGCGTCGCGCGCTGTCGATCGCCGCGGTCGACGAGCGCTCGATCGGCGCCGAGGATCATCTGCAGCTGTGGGACGCGTCCACCGGCCAGTACGAACCCAACGCACCGCTGACCGTGAACGATCTGCAGTTCCTCAACGCACCGATCTTCGCCGACGTCACCGGCGACGGTCGTGCCGAGGTGATCCAGGGCACTGCCATCAACGACACGGTCATCGCCGGCGCGACCAGCACTGACCTGACCGCGACACGCCACCACAGCGGCGGCTGGATGGTCTCGTCGGCTGCGGTCGGCCGCGCCCCGGTGTCAGGTGACGAAGCGGGCTTCCTGCATCTGGCCACCGTCACGCGGGAAGGCTATCTGCGTCTGTATCGCACCGCCGTCGCCATCGATGGCAGCGCCGACTGCGCGGCCCTGGCCGAATGGCCGGAAGTCAGCCACGACGCTCATCGCACCGGCAACTACGACGCCGACGCCGAGCGGCCGTACCCGGTCCGTGACCTGAGCGCAACCGTCAACGGGCAACAGGTCACGCTGAACTTCATCGCGACCGGCGACGACCGCGACTGTGGACGTGCGGCGCACTACCGCGTACGCGCCCTTGCCGGCGAAGCCGCAGCGGACTGGACGGGGGCTGACCCGCTGGGCGACGCCTACGCGGTGGGCGCGAACGCCAGCGCCGCCGACGTGCTGGCCCTGCCAGAACTGGCCGACGGCACCTACACGCTGCTGCTGCGTGCGTACGACGATTCCGGCAACGGATCGGCGGTCAGGTCGATCACCGTGCAGATCGGATCCGGCAGCACAACCGGCGGCACTGCGGGCGGCACCACCGGAGGAACGACCGGTGGCACCACCGGCGGTACGACGGGCGGAACAACCGGTGGCACCGCAGGCGGTACGACGGGTGGCACAACCGGCGGCACCACCACGGGGACGACGACCGGAGGCGGACGACGCACGGGTGGCGCGCTGACAGCGCAAGGGATCTGGATTCTTCTATCCTTCGCCCTGCTGCGCGCGCGGCGTCGCGGCTACACGTCGAACTAACCACAACCGATGAGCGGAGAGAGCATCATGCGGACGCATTCGAGCCTGGCGTCGATGGTTCTGGCCGCAACCGGCGCAGCGCTACTGCTGGCGGCCTGCGGCAAGACCGACAAGACCGCGCCGGCGGCGCCGGCTGCGACCGCAGCGCCGGCGGCCCGAGTCGACACCGACCGCCTGGTCAAGGCCGAGAGCGAACCGGAACAGTGGTTGAGCCACGGCCGCACCTACGCCGAGCAGCGCTACTCACCGCTGGCGCAGATCAACGCGGAGAACGTGTCGAAGCTGGGCCTGGCCTGGACCTACAAGCTCGACATCGACCGCGGCACCGAAGCCACGCCGCTGATCATCGACGGCGTGATGTACACGACCAGTGCGTTCAGCGTGGTCTATGCGCTCGACCCGCGCAGCGGCAACGTTCTGTGGAAGTACGATCCCGAAGTAGCCAAGGCCACTGCCGGCCGCGGCTGCTGCGGCCCGGTCAACCGCGGGCTCGCGGCCTGGAACGGCAAGCTGTTCCTCGGCGCCTACGACGGCCGCCTGATTGCGCTCGACGCCGGGACCGGCAAGCCGATCTGGTCGGTCGTCACCGTTGACCAGACGCAGAACTACACCGTCACCGGCGCACCGCGTGTCATCAAGGGCAAGGTGATCATCGGCAACGGCGGCGCCGAACTGGGCGCGCGTGGCTACGTCAGCGCCTACGACGCCGACACCGGCGCGATGGCCTGGCGCTTCTATACCGTGCCCGGTGATCCGAAGCAGGGCCCGGAAAGCGAAGCGCTTGAGATGGCGCGCAAGACCTGGCACGGCGACGAGTACTACAAGCAGGGCGGCGGCGGCACGGTCTGGGACTCGATGGCCTATGACCCCGAGCTCGATCTGCTCTACATCGGCACCGGCAACGGCTCGCCGTGGAACATCAAGTACCGTTCCGAGGGCAAGGGCGACAACCTGTTCCTGTCGTCGATCGTCGCGCTCAAGCCGGACACCGGCACCTACGTCTGGCACTACCAGACGACGCCCGGCGACACCTGGGACTACACGGCGACGCAGCACATCGTCCTCGCCGATCTGAAGATCGACGGCAAGGTCCGCAAGGTGCTGATGCAAGCGCCGAAGAACGGTTTCTTCTTCGTCATCGATCGCGTCACCGGGGAGTTCATTTCGGCGAAGAACTACGTGCCGACGACCTGGGCCTCCGGTTTCGACAAGGCGGGCAAGCCGATCCTCACTGGCGACGGCGACTACAGCAAGGGTCCCAAGCTGGTGACGCCCAGCGCCTTCGGCGCGCACAACTGGCAGCCGATGTCGTTCAATCCGCAGACCGGGCTCGTGTACATCCCGGCGCAGTTCACCGCGATGCTGTACGAGGACTTCGGCCAGCGCCCCGCGACCGCAATCAACCTGTGGAATGTCGGCGTCGCGCCGATCCGCTTGCCGGACGATCCGGATCAGCTCGCCGCGATGGGTGTGGACGGTTCGCGCGGGATGCTCGTCGCGTGGGATCCAGTGCAGCAGAAGCAGGCCTGGGCCGTGGATTACCAGGCACCGTGGAACGGCGGCACGCTGACCACTGCGGGCAACCTCGTGTTCCAGGGTACGGCCGATCGCAAGTTCGTCGCCTACGCTGCCGACAGCGGCAAACAGCTGTGGGAGACCCCGACCAACACCGGCGTGATCGCAGCACCGATCACCTACCGCATCGACGGCGAGCAGTACGTCACCGTGATGGCCGGCTGGGGCGGTACCTTCGCAACGGCGGTCGCCGGCGCGCTCGAACCGCAGACACGGATGCAGCCGGAGGCGCGCATCCTCACCTACAAGCTGGGCGGCACGGCCAAGCTGCCGGAACCGCGCAATTTGGCTGTGACCGTGCCGCAACCGCCGGACGTCACCGCCACGCCCGAACAGCTGGCGATCGGCAAGGACCTGTACCACGGCGTCTGCGCCGCCTGCCACGGCATCGCCGGTATCAGCTCGGGGCTCGTGCCGGATCTGCGCTACATGTCGGCACAGACGCACACCGAGTTCAACGCCATCGTCGCCGGCGCGCGCGCGGTGCGCGGCATGCCACCGTTCGGCCACGTGCTGCCGCCGGAGCAGATGGAACTGATTCATCAGTACCTGGCACAGCAGAGTCACGCGCTGCTCAAACCCATCGAACCCCCGGCTGAAACCGCCAAGCCCTGAAGACCCGACGAGAACCACGGATGCGTCTTTTCAGCAGCAAGACCTCGCCCTACTCACGCAAGGTGCGCGTCGCCCTGGTCGAGTTGGGGATTGCCGACCAGGTCGAGGAAGTCATTGCGGACCCGTTCAACCCGCCGCCGGAACTGCTCGCCGCGAATCCGCTATCGAAGATTCCGACGCTGGTCACCGACCGCGGCGAGGCACTGCCCGACTCCGGCCTGATTCTCGAATACCTGCAGTCACGCCATAGCGGCATCGCGCCACTGCCGCGCGGCAGCCGGCGCTGGGCCGCGCTGCGCATGCAACAGGTCGCCGAAGGCGTGATCGACGCGGCGGTGGCGACGGTGCTGGAAAAGCGCCGACCGGAGAGCATCGTCTACGCGCCGTTCCTGGATCGTCAGGCCGAGGCCATCCGCCGCAGCATCGAGCTGCTGGAGCTGGAAGCGCGCGGGCTGAGCCTGGAGATGCCCGGCGTCGTCGAGATCACCACCGGCGTGGCGCTGGCCTACCTCGATTTCCGCATGCCGTACCTGGAATGGCGCAAGACCGCGCCGGCGCTGGCGGTCTGGCATGCGGCATTTTCGGAACGGCCGTCGATGCAGCAGACCGCGCCGCCGGCGGCCTGATCGTCACCGGATGCCGACCCGCACGCTGCGCGTCCTCGCCCTCGCGGCGGTACTGACGCTGGCCGCCTGCGGCGGCAGCAAGGCGGTGCAGGTCGATCCCGCGGTGCGCCACCAGATCGTGCTCGATGCCCTCGGCCAGGTTGGCCGGCCGTATCGCTACGGCGGCGCGACGCCCGAGGGCTTCGACTGCAGCGGCCTGGTGCAATACGTCTTCGCCCAGGCCGGCATCCGCATGCCGCGCACGACACTCGAACAGCACGAAGTCGGCGACGAGATCGACGAGAACGACGTCGAGCCCGGCGACCTGTTGTTTTATCGCTTTGATCGCGGCCGGGTCGATCACGTTGCGATCTACCTGGGAGAGGGGCAAGCGATCCACGCCCCCGCCTCCGGCCGCGCCGTCATCGTCGCCGCGGTCGATCTGCCTTACTGGCGCAAGCACTTCGTCGAGGCCGTGCGGGTGCTTCGCTGATGTACGTCCTGTACAAGACGCGGCCATCCATGGCCGCGACATTCAAAACAAGCAGTTCAGCTCACACAATGATGCGTGGTTTGTCAGATAGGCCGCCGAGCAGCAACGCATTGAGCCGCTTGACGAACGCGGACGGGTCTTCGAGATGCCCGCCTTCGGCCAGCACGGCCTGGCCGTAGAGCAGTTCGACCAGGTCGGCGAATTCGGTTTCGTCCGTGGCGTTCTTGAGTCGCTCGACCAAGGGGTGGCTGCCGTTGAATTCGAGAATCGCCTTCGATGGCGGCAGGCTCTCGCCGGCGCGCTTGAGCATCTCTTCGAGCCGGCGCGACATTGCGTTCTCGCCGGCGACGAGGCAAGACGGCGATTCCGTCAAGCGCGACGACAGGCGCACCGACTCGACGCGATCACCGAGCACGCGCTGCGCGCGCTCGATCACGTCCTTGAACTCGCCTTCGAGCCGTGCCTTGTCCGCCGTTTCGATCTTGCTTTCGACGTCCTTCGATGCGCGCGCGACCGACTCCAGCTTCTTGCCCTGGTATTCGGCCAGGTGCGACACGACCCACTCGTCGATGCGGTCGGTCAGCAGCAATACCTCGAAGTTCTTCGCGCGAAAGCCTTCGAGATGCGGACTGCCGCGCGCAGACGCCAGGGTCTCGGCAGTGAGGTAGTAGATCTTGTCCTGCCCCTCGGGCGCGCGGGCGAGATAGGCATCGAGCGTGACATCCGGCTTGTCGGCCTGCGCGGTCGATTGGAAACGGCACAGCTTGGCGATGCGCTCGCGGTTGCCGGCGTCCTCGACGATGCCTTCCTTCAGGACCGGGCCGAAGGCTGTCCAGAACGTTGCGTAGTCCTCGGGACGCTTTTCGGCGTTGTCGTCAAGCATGTCGAGCACGCGCTTGACCAGGGCCGCGCGGATCTTCTCGACCGTGCGGTTGTTCTGCAGGATCTCGCGCGAGACGTTCAGCGGCAGATCGGCCGTATCGACTAGGCCGCGGACGAAGCGCAGATACGGCGGCAGCAGATCGGCGGCCTTGTCCAGGATGAAGACGCGTTTGACGTACAGCTGCACGCCGCGCGCATGCTCTCGATCGTAGAGATCAAACGGCGCACTGGTCGGGATGTACAGCAGCGAGGTGTATTCGAGCGTGCCTTCGACGCGGTGATGTGCCCAGGCCAGCGGCTTGTCGAAGTCGTGCGACAGGTGCTGGTAGAACTGCTGGTAGTCCTCGTCCTTGAGCTCCGCCTTCGGCCGCGTCCAGAACGCCCGCGCCTGGTTGAGCGTCTCCGCTTCCGCCTTGTCCTTCTTCAGCCGGATCGGCAGGCCGATGTGATCGGAGTAGCGGCGCACGATCGTGCGCAGGCGATAGTCCTCCAGAAACTCGCGCGCGTCATCGCGCAGATGCAGGATCACTTCGCTGCCGCGATCGGTCTTGAACGAAGGCTCGACGGTGAACTCGCCTTCGCCGTCGGACTCCCAGCGCACCGCTTCGCTGTCGGCACGCTTGGTCAGCACCGTGACGCGGTCGGCAACGATGAACGCCGAGTAGAAGCCGACGCCGAGCTGGCCGATCAGCTGTGCATCCTTCTTCTGGTCACCGGACAACGACTCGACGAAGCGCTTCGTGCCCGAACGCGCGATCGTGCCGAGATTGTCGATCACCTCCTCCCGCGACATGCCGACGCCGTTGTCGCGCACCGTCAGCGTGCCGGCGCCCGCATCCGGAATCAGTTCGATAGCCAGCTCTTCCGCGCCCAGCATCTCCGGTGTGCCGATCGCTTCGAAGCGCAGCTTGTCGCAGGCGTCGGAGCTGTTGGAGATCAGTTCACGCAGGAAGATCTCGCGATTCGAATACAGCGAATGGATCATCAGGTGCAGCACCTGACGGACTTCGGCCTGGAATTCGCGCTTCTCGGAGCGCTGCGTGGTTTCGCTCATGAATATTCCCCGGATTGGTTTCGAACACTGGCGCTCGCCATTTGGGGATCGCCACGCGGATTTCAAGCCCACAAACGTTCAGTCGAGCGTCTTGCGGAAGCGCTTGAGGCTGATGCCGAGGACGACCGCCGTGAACAGCAGCAGCGGCCACAGATGCGGCCAGCTGTCGGCGACACCGTAGCCCTTGAGCAGGATGCCGCGCACCAGACGCAGGAAATGCGTCAACGGCAGACCTTCGCCGATCACCTGCGCCCAGCCCGGCATGCCGCGGAACGGGAACATGAAACCCGACAGCAGAATCGACGGCAGGAAGAAGAAGAAGCTCATCTGCATCGCCTGCGTCTGGTTGCGCGCGAGGCTGGAAAACGTGATGCCGACGGTCAGGTTGGCGACGATGAACACCAGCACGCACAGTCCCAGCCAGACCACGCTGCCGACCATCGGCACCTCGAATACGTAATACGCCGCCAGCAGGATGACGAGGACCTGGATATAGCCAACCAGCACGTACGGCAGGATCTTGCCGACGATCACCTCCAGCGGCCGTACCGGCATCGCCAGCAGGTTCTCCATCGTGCCGCGCTCCAGCTCGCGGGTCACGCCCAGCGCAGTCATGATGATCATCGTCATCGTCAGGATCACGCCCATCAGTCCCGGCACGATGTTGTACTGCGTGATGCCTTCCGGGTTGTACAGGCGATGCACACGCCACTCGAACGGCGGCGAGGCGCCGGTGCCCTGGGCCAGCGGTCCGGTGAGATCATGGCGCAGCGCACCGCGCGCCAGCGGCTCGAGCGACGCCAGCGCATTGCTGGTCGCCGCCGGGTCGCTGGCGTCGGCTTCGAGCAGCACCGCCGGCACCTCGCCGCGGACGAGCCGGCGGCTGAAGTCCACCGGAATTGTCAGCACGAACTGCACGTCGCCGCGCTCCAGCATCCGCGCCGCTGCTGCGGGCCCGGTCGTCGCAGCGATGCGGAAATAGCCGGTGGCCTCGACCGCGGCGACGAGGCTGCGCGCGAACTCGCTCGTGTCCTGGACCACGGCCGCGGTCGGCAGGCGCTTGGGATCGGTGTTGATGGCGAAGCCGAAGATCGCCAGCTGGATCACCGGAATGCCAACCATCATCGCGAAGGTCAGGCGGTCGCGGCGCACCTGGATGAATTCCTTGCGCACCATCGCCCACAGGCGCCTCGGCGACAGAGGCAACGTATTCACACCGCACCGTTGCGCGCATCGCGCATCAGATGGATGAACACGTCCTCGAGCCGCACCTCGTCGCGCGCCCAGCGCGTGCCGGGACGTGCGAGGAACGGCGCCAGCTGCGCCTCCAGGCCGCTGCGGTCGGCGCCGCTGACGTGCAGGCTGGCGCCGAACGGCACCACCTGCTCGGCCGCCGGTAGCTGCAGCAGCTCGCGCTGCAGTGCAGCGATGTCGCCGCCGCTGACGGTCCAGGTGCTCAGGCCGGAATCCGCAACCAGCTCGGCCGGCGTACCCTGCGCCAGCAGTTCGCCGTAGGCGATGTAGGCGAGCCGGTGACAGCGCTCCGCCTCGTCCATGTAATGCGTCGACACCAGCACGGTGATGCCGCGTGCGGCCAGCGCGTGGATCTCGCCCCAGAACTCGCGCCGCGCTTTCGGATCGACGCCGGCGGTCGGCTCGTCGAGCAGCAACAGCTGGGGGCGGTGCAGCAGGCATGCCGCCAGCGCCATGCGCTGCTTCCATCCGCCCGAGAGCTGGCCGGCGAGCTGGCGCTGGCGATCCAGCAGACCCAGTTCGCGCAACGCCTCGTCGACCGCGGCGCGGGCATCGCGCATCTCGTAGACGGCGGCGACGAATTCGAGGTTCTCGCGGATCGACAGGTCCTCGTAGAAGCTGAAGCGCTGCGTCATGTAGCCAACTTCGCGCTTGATGCGCGCGGCGTCGCGGCGGATGTCGTAGCCCAGGCAGTGCCCTTGCCCTTCGTCCGGCGTCAGCAGGCCGCAGAGCATGCGGATCGAAGTCGTCTTGCCGCTGCCGTTGGGGCCGAGAAAGCCGAAGATCTCGCCGCGCTCGACGCGCAGCTTGAGCCGGCTCACCACGCGCTTGCCGCCGAAGGACTTGGACAATCCCTCGACGTCGATCACCGCCGCCGTCGTCACGGCGACAAGTCCACGTCGACCGGCTGCCCCGGATGCAGCCGCAAAGCATCCGTCGGCGCGGCCTGCGCTTCGACACGGTAAACGAGCTGCGCGCGCTGTTCGCGCGAGTAGATCACCGGCGGCGTGTACTCGGCGCTGGAGGCGATGAAGCTGATGGTCGCTGCGATCGGCCCGGTACAGCCGTCGCAGGATGCCTGCACCGGTTGCCCGAGCCGCAGTGAGCCCAGCACCGTCTGCGGCACGAAGAAGCGCAGCTTGCGATTCTGCGGCGGCAGC
>JBAZXW010000021.1:0-78240 GCA_041659605.1 Sinimarinibacterium sp.
GCGCGCGGTCGATCAATTCTTCGATGCCGCCGAGGCGGCGCGTGCGGCCTGAGATCGAGCCCTGAGATCGAGCCATGAGCAAACATCACCTGTATCGCGCGACCGTGATCTGGCAGCGGGCGGCGGACGAGGCCTTCACCGACAACCGCTACTCGCGCGGTCATCGCTGGTGCTTCGACGGCGGCACTGAGGTCCCGGCCTCGGCCTCGCCGCAGATCGTGCCGCCGCCGCATGCGGTCGCGAGCGCGGTCGATCCGGAAGAGGCCTTCGTCGCGTCGCTGTCGTCCTGCCACATGCTGTTCTTCCTGGCCTATGCGGCCAAGGACGGCTTTGTCGTCGATCAGTACGAGGACGAGGCGGTCGGCACGATGGGGCGCAACGCCGAAGGGCGTATCGCCATGCTCAAGGTCGCGCTGCGGCCGCGTATCCGCTGGAGCGGATCGCGCTTGCCCGATGCCGGAGAAGTGGCGCGCCTGCACGAGCGTTCCCATCACGACTGCTTCATCGCCAATTCCGTTCGCTGCGAAGTCACGGTGGAGACGCCCGACCGCGCGATGTCGTGATCCGGTACTCGCCCGGCCCGGATGCCGCGTGCGAAGATCGGCAGCGCTGGATGTGATGCCGGAGTGCAAGATGCAGTCGCCTGAACGTGCGCATGGGCAGGTGGTCGAAGCGGCCTTTCGTCCGCATCCGTGGCTGCGCGGCGCGCACGCGCAGACCATCGTGTCGACGCTGCTGCGGCCGCTGCCGCGGCTGGACCTGCGCCATGAACGGCTTGAACTGCCGGACGGCGATTTCGTCGATCTGGGCTGGAGCGGTCCGGAGCACAGTTCGCGCATCGCGGTTCTGATTCACGGGCTGACCGGCGGCTTCCAGTCGAAGTATCTGCGCGGGCTGGCGCAGCAGCTGATCCGGCGCGGCTGGCGCACCGCGATCCTGCAGCTACGAGGCGGCGGCGACGAGCCCAACCGTCATCCGCGCTGCTACCACCACGGCGATACCGGCGATCTGCGTTACCTGTGGCGCGTGCTGCAGCAGCGCGAACCCGGTGTGCGCCTGGCCAGCGTCGGCTGGTCGCTCGGTGCCAACGTTCTGCTCAAGGCGCTCGGCGAAGAGGGCGACGCCGCGCCGGTGGCTGCCGCCGCCGCCGGCAGCGCGCCATTCCTGCTCGAACCCTGCGCAGAGAAGCTGCGCAGCGGTTCGTCGCGGATCTACCAGCGCAAGCTGCTCAAGGCTCTGGCTGAAATCGTCCGGCGCAAGAACGCCGCGGTGCCGGTGCCGGCGCATGTCGATCTGGGCCGCGCCTTGCGGGCACGCGATTTCTTCGAGTTCGACGATGCTTATACGGCGCCGATGAACGGCTTCCGCGACGCGCGCGACTACTATGCGCGCTGCGCCTGCGGCCCGTATCTGAAGTCGATCCGGCGGCCGACGCTGATCGTCAACGCCAGGGACGATCCCTTCATGACGCCGCAGGTGCTGCCGACGGCGGATATGCTGTCGCCGTGGGTGCAGCTGGAGGTGTCGCGCCGCGGCGGGCACGTCGGCTTCCTCGCCGCCGGCGAGCGCGGACGGCCGGTCTACTGGCTGGAGCAGCGCTTCGCCGAATACCTCGATACGGCGGTCGGGGCCGCGCCGGAGCAGGGTCCGTAGCAAGGCGGGGGACGCGACGGATGCCACTTGTCCGGCGCAATTTCGCCGTTCGCGCCATCCGGTCCTTGCTTTATCGCCGGATGGCCCATTCTGAGGCACCGCTCGTGCACGCTTATGGGCACCGAATGAATCAGCGCCTTTCCCTCCTGTTGTCCGGTCCGCGCCATGCGGCGGATGATGAGGAGAGCGCGCGCTGGCGCAAGGCCGTCGAGGCCACCGGCCAGGGGGTCTGGGATTGGAACGCCGTCACCGACGAGGTGTATTACTCGCCGCGGTGGAAGGCGATGCTCGGCTATGCCGACGCCGAAGTCGGCAGCACGCCGGACGAACGCGACCGCCGAGTCCACCCCGACGACCGACAGGCCCGCGATGCCGCCCTGCAAGCCCACTTCGATGGCCGCACGCCGATGTATGTGAGCGAGCATCGCGCGCGCTGCAAGGACGGCGGCTACAAGTGGATTCTCGACCAGGGCCGGGTGGTTGCACGTTCCGCGGCCGGCCGGCCCGAGCGCGTGATCGGCACCTATGCGGACATCACCGCCCGCAAGCTGGCCGAAGACCGGCAACGCTGCAGCGAGGCGCGCTTCCGCGCCGTCTTCAACTCCGCGTTCCAGATGGTCGGCGTTCTCGATCCATCCGGCATCGTGCTGGAGGGCAACGAAACCGCGTTGCTGTTCGGCGGCTTGACCGAGGCGGACGTCGTGGGCCGCGAGGTCTGGGAGCTGCCGTTCTTCCGCGAATCCGAGGGCACGCGGAACCTGATTCGCGGCGCGGTCGAACAGGCGGGCAGGGGTGAGGAGTTCCGCGCGCAGATCGGCATCCTCGGCGCCAACGACATCCGCATGACGATCGATCTGGTCGTCAAGCCGGTGCGCAACCCCGACGGCCGCGTGTCGCTGCTGATCATCCAGGGCCAGGACATCTCCGAGCGGATCAGCAGCGAGCAGGCGATCCGGCAGAGCGAGGAACGCTTTCAGCTCACGTTTGCGGAGGCGCCGATCGGCATCGCGCTGGTGTCCACGGACGGACGCTGGCTGGAGGTCAACGACGCGCTGTGCGCGATCGTCGGTTACGCGCGCGACGAACTGCTGCGCGCCACCTTCCAGGACATCACGCACCCGGACGACCTGCAGGCCGACCTTGAGCACGTGCGCCAGATGCTGACCGGCGAGATCCAGCACTACCGGATGGCCAAGCGGTATTTCCACAAGGACGGTCGCATCGTCCATGTCCAGCTGGATGTGTCGCTGGTGCGCGACGCCAGCGGTGGTCCGCTGTATTTCATCGCCCAGATCCAGGACATCTCCGAGCGGCTGCATCTGCACCACGAATTGCAGTCGGAGAAGGTGCGCCTGGAGGTGGCGTTGTCGTCGATCACCGATGCGGTGCTGATCCTGGATGCCGGCGGCAACGTCGAGTTCGCCAATCCGGTCGCCGAGCGATTCCTCGGCATCCCCGCGGGAACCGACGCGCGCCGCAATGTCGCCGAGCTGCTGGATCTGCGCGAGGAGGACAGCGAGCAGACGGTTCAGCTGTTGCGCGCGGACTCTCCGCACCGAGCTTCGTTCCGCCAGGGCAGCGCCCGCTATTGCAGGCGCGAGGCGCCGCCGCTGGTGGTCGAATATGCCCTGGCGCCGTTGAAGAACGACGCCGGCGAGCCGATGGGTTTTGCGCTGACCCTGCACGACGTGACCCAGGCCCGCGCGCTGACGCGCGCGTTCGAACACCAGGCGACGCACGATGCCCTGACCGGCCTGCTCAACCGCATCGGCTTCGAGCGGCAGATCGAGAGCCTGCGCTTCCGCGCGGCACGGCATGGCGACGCGTGGTGCCTGCTGTACCTGGATCTCGATCGTTTCAAGATGGTCAACGACACCGCGGGTCACGCGGTCGGCGACGAACTTCTGCGCGCACTGACGATCCGCATGCGCTCCGTCCTGCGCACCACCGATACCTTCGCGCGCCTCGGCGGCGACGAGTTCGGCGTCATCCTGGCGGACTGCACGGTCGAAGACGCCGAGAAGATCGCCAACAAGCTCATCGAGGCGGTCGACGCGTTTCGTTTTCGCCGCGACGGCGCGCTGTTCCAGATTGGCCTGAGCATCGGCGTCGCCACCGGCTCATCGTCGTCCTCGGTCGCCGACCTGCTGCGCATGGCCGACACCGCCTGTTATGTCGCCAAGCGCACCGGCCGCAACCGCGCCTGCGTCTACAGCGACAGCGTCATCGAAGGCGTGGCCGCGTCGGCCGAATTCGACTCGCTGTACGAACTGCAGCGCGCGATCGACGAGGACCGGCTGCGCGTGTTCGCGCAGAAGATCGTCGATGTGAACAGCGGCGTCACGGTCGGCGTGGAGCTGCTGTTGCGCATGGAAATGCCGGACGGTTCGTCGCTGTTGCCGGATCGCTTCCTGGCGGTTGCCGAGCGCCACGATCTGATCACGCGCCTCGACGGCTGGATGCTCGGCCGGGCGGTGCGGCTGATCCGCGGCACCGATGCGACAGTGCCGGCAGACTGGTTCGTGACGGTCAACGTGTCGGGTCTGTCGATGTCCGACCCGCGCTTTCATCGCGTCATCTCCGAGCAGATCGGCACCGACCGCATGCTGCGCGACCGCATTTATTTCGAGATCACCGAATCGGCGGCGCCGTCCAACTGGGCCAACACGCGCCAGGGCATCGATCTACTGCGCTCGCACGGGCTGCGTGTGCTGGTCGACGACTTCGGCTCGGGCTTCATGTCCTTCGACTATCTGCGCGATCTGCACGTCGACGGCCTCAAGATCGCGAACGAATTCACGCGCGACCTGGCCACCGATCCGATCAACGACACGGTCGTGGCGCTGGTCGCCAGCCTGTCGCAGCGCCTGAAGATCAGCGCGATCGCCGAAGGCGTCGAGGATGAAGCCGGGCGCCTGCTGATCGCCGCGAAGGGCATCGGCATGGCGCAGGGCTTCCACTTCCATCGTCCCGAGCCGATCGAGAACCTGCTGACCCGGCATTGACGCGGTTCAGTCGTTTGCGACGCTGACCCGTTCGCGCCACGCCGCATGGCGCGGGGTATCGCCGTGCTGGATGCTCCGCAGCTCTGCCGCCAGCGATGCGGCGAGGACCGTGTCGCGGAAGCCGATTTCGCGCACGCCGTCGCCGATCGATGCGATGCGCACCAGGCGCGCCGCTGTGCCGGTGCCGAAAGCCGTGCCGAGCAGGCCGGCGGCTTCGGCCGCGGCGAGATCGTCGAGGCCGATCGCCATCTCGGACACGCGCACGCCGGCATCGCGCAGCAGCTGCATCACGCAGTCGCGGGTGACGCCGGCGAGGATGGGGCCGTCGAGCGGCGGCGTCAGCACTTCGTCGCCGATCTGCACGAACAGGTTCATCGTTCCGGCTTCGCCGAGCTGCGTGTGCGTGAAGGCGTCGAGCCAGACGACGTCGTCGTAGCCGCGCGCCTTCGCGCGGCGCAGGCCGCCGAGGCCGGCCGCGTAGTTGGCGCCGGTCTTGGCCGCGCCGAGGCCCCCGGGCGCGGCGCGGATCAGCTCCGGCTCCGCCCACAGACGCAGCACCTTGAGCGGCGGATCGCTGCACGCGGTGACGGCGACGCTGAAGCGGTGGCGCGTCGCCGCACGCAAACCCAGGCATTCCTCGTCGGCAAACAGTGTCGGCCGCAGATACAGCGAGCCGCGCCCGTGCGGCGGAACGTACTCGGCATGCACTTCCACCGCCAGGCGGCACAGCAGCAGGAACAATTCTTCGGACGGCTCGGGCATGCCGAGACGGCGTGCGCTGGCCTGCAGGCGCCGCGCGTGCGCGAGCGGGCGGAACAGGTGGATGGATCCGTCCCGCGCGCGGAAGGCCTTCAGACCTTCGAACACCGACAGGCCGTACTGGACCGCGCCGCAGGCGACCGCAACCGGCGCGGCCGTGCGCGGCGTCAGGCTCGGCGCGCCCCAGCCGCCGTCGTCGCGGTGATGGGCTTCGGCGAGATAGGGGCCGAGGTATTGGCCGAAGCCGAGCGCTTCGGGTTCAGGCCAGTCGGGTGGCAGGGGAGGGCGTAGCGGATGGTCGGGCGGGAGGCGCATGGCGGATTCCGGTTGAATGGGCGAAGGAGACGGGGCGCGGTCAGTGCAGGCTTGCGGTACGGGCGTAGCTCGGCACGACCCGCGGCAGAACTTGCGTGCCGCTGTCGAACGGCGCGCGGATCAGCATCGGTCCGGGCTGACGCAGTGCCTCGCGCAGGCGCGGCAGCGGCGCCGCCGCCTGGCCGAGGTCGAGTGCGGCGACGCCGAATGATTCCGCGAGCGCGCACAGCGCCCCGCGACGTGCGGAGACCGGCCCCAGGAATCGACGCGGCTGCAGCAGCTGCACTGTGCCGCGCTCCGATGCGAAAGTGACGGGATCGAGCACGACCAGTTTCACGTCGAGCTGCAGATCGTTGAGCGTCGCCAGTTCCTGCAGATGCGCCAGCGTGCCGGCGTCATCGCAGAACGCGACCACCGGCACGCCGGGCCGCGCCAGAGCGGCGCCGATCGCCGCCGGCAGCGCGAAGCCGGTTGTGCCGAGTCCGTCGGACGTCAGCCAGCGTTCTGCGCGCACCTGCGGGTAGTCCTGCGCCACCCAGCGTTGTGTCGTGCCGCCGTCGCAGACCACGATCGCGTCGTCGCCGAGTGCATGCGCGACCGCGCGGATCAGGGTTGCGCGCGAGCGCGCACCGCGTTCGAGATCGTCGTCTTCGCGCGGCGCGCGCCGCAGGTCCGTGAGCCGCGCCGGCCAGTCGGGCCGCGGCTCATCCTCATCGGCGGCGTCGATGCGGGCTGCGGACGGCAGCCGCTCCAGCTTGATCCGCGCGGTCTGCGCCGCCACCGGGAGCGCGATGACCACCGGGCCGGGGCGGCCGCTCTCGGCGATGCGGAACGCCTCCGGCAGCGCGTCGGCAAGGTCGTCGACCGCCCGGATCTCGAAGTGCGTCTTGGTCAGGGTGTCGACGACGTGGCCGGTGCGCAGCGGCGCATGGGCGGAGCGGCCCGCCGGCGTGTCCTGTCCGCAGAGCACGACCAGCGGGACGGCATCCGCCTGCGCGTCGGCGATCGCGGTCAGCATCTGCGTCACGCCCGTTCCGGCGTTGGCCAGGCACACGCCGGTACGCCCGCTGCTGCGCGCGTAGCCCTGTGCGATGAAGCCGACGCTCTGCGCCTGGGCCGCGAAGACCTGCGTCAGGCGCGAATCGGCGAGCGCGCGGCGCAGCGGCAGCAGCGCACCGCCGCCGGGCGACGGCGGTGCTGCGAAGAGCGTGGTCACGTCGTGCGCTTCGAGAAAGCGGGCGATCAGTTCTGCGCCGTTGAGGTCGAGGGCCAGAGGTTGGTTGGGGGCCATGTCGGTGTTCCGTGTCTGGAACCCGCTGACTCAAGAACCGGCGCTGGAAACAGAAAACCCCCGCCGGTCTTGCGCCGGCGGGGGTTGGTGAAATCGTGCAGCGTCCCCTACGGCGCGTCGCTGATGGCGACAACCGAAATTACGGCGAGGACGGCGTGCTTGAGCTGGTTCATGGAGAATCCAAAGTCGGCGCGCAGGCTAGCGGCGCACGGCGTCGGCTGTCAAGAGCGTGGCGTCGACCGGCGGCGGAAAGCGCTCGCCGGCGAGGCGCGCAGCCACTTCCGGTTTGAGGTGGCGCATGTCGTAGCCGTTGCCGAGGACGCCCCACAGGCCGCGGTCGAGATCGGTGGTGCCGAACAGCCAGTCGGCGAACGGGATCGTCAGGTTGAGGTTGTAGTCGGGCATCAGCGCCTGGTGGTGATGAACCCAGTGATTGCGGCGCATCGTGTTGACCATCGGCAGGCGCGCAAGCCACGGATTTTCCGGCAGGTGCGCGGCGGTGTGCAGGATTTCGTAGAGCAGGTAGTGGCTCATGCCGCCGACCATCCAGATCCAGCCGGCATCAGCGCCGAACGCGAGCGCCCACAGCGCGCCGAAGCCTGCGTGGATCAGCGCGATGCCGAGCACCGCGTACGGCGGAAAGAAGATGATGCGGTACTCGCGATGCGAGTCGACCGTCATGCGCGCCTCGGTGAAGTAGCTGTGATGTTCGACCGTGTGCCGGTGCCACAGCGCACGCAGCGCGTCGATGCGCTTGTGCAGCGCGTTCTTGTGCAGCCACCACTCGCCCATGTTGCCGGCGAGAAAGCCGCAGAGCGCGCTGAGCCAGGCCCAGCCGGCTGCGTCGACCTGCGCGAGGCACGCGGTCATGTACGCGGCGCCGAAGCCGAAGATCCAGAGGCCGTGCAGCCAGCCGTTGTAGTGCGGCGAAATCCTGGCCTGGTATTCGGCGCGGAACTGGCGTTGACGTTCGTCCATCGTGGCGATCAGCTTACGCCCGCTTCAGGTCGTTTTCTTCTGGATGAACTCGATCTTGTAGCCCGCTGGGTCCTCGACGAAGGCGATCACCGTCGTGCCGTGCTTCATCGGCCCGGCCTCGCGCGTGACCTTGCCGCCGCGCGCGCGGACGAGGTCGCAGGCCTTGTACGCATCGTCGACCTCGACGGCGATGTGCCCGAACGCGCTGCCGAGCTCGTATTGGGCGACGCCGTGGTTGTAGGTCAGCTCGATCTCGGCGTCGCCGTCACCAAAGCCGACGAAGGCGAGCGTGAACTTGCCTTCGGGATAGTCCTTGCGGCTCAGCAGCTTCATGCCGAGCACTTCGGTGTAAAAAGCGATCGAGCGGTCGAGATCGCCGACCCGGATCATCGTGTGCAGGATGCGCATGGCAGGCTCGAGTGCGTCGGGGGATGACACTGTAGCCGACAAACCCGTCCCCGCGAGATTCGAACAACGTGTAGAGCGGCCGATGGCCGCGCTTCTCTGCGCACAGTGCGATAGCCGCATCGCGGCCGGAGGCCGCCTACAAGTTTGTCACCGGCGGCAGCGCCGCGAACGCGGCCTGCCAGCGTTCGGCCTTGCGCGCGAGGCTGTATGAGGCGTTGGCCGGGCTGGTCGACGGCAGGCGCAGGTAATGCAGTTCCGGGCATGCCGCGGCGATGTCGCGCATGACGTGACGCCGGAACGCCTCCTCCGCCTTGCCGCCGTTGAAGAACACGTGCGTGATGCGGCGCTGCCGGCGCAGGAAATCGGCGAAGTCGTTGGCGACGATGGTCGCATCGTCGATGTCCGCGTCGAGGCTGCCGGCACGCACGCAGGACTGCAGCACGTCCCACAGCGCGATGCGCGCCGTCCTCAGTCCTGCCAGGCGCTGCGCGTAGGCGGCGTCCGCCGGCACGCGGGTGATGCCGGTCATGATCGGCCAGAAGGCGTTGCGCGGATGCGCGTGGTCCTGCCGCGCCGTCAGCGAGGCGACGCCGGGCATGCTGCCGAGCACCAGCACGCGCGCATCGGCCCGAGCCACCGGTGCGAAGCTGCGGACCTCGCTCACCTGCCGCCTACGTCCAGGTCGTCGCCAGCCGGTCGAAGTCCGGCGATTGCGGACGCACGACGCAGAAGCGCTGGCCGGTCGGCGCTTCCATGACCCACCAGGTACGGACCTGCTTCACGCGTTTCGCGCCGAGCGCTTCGAGACGCTGCACTTCAGCCTCGACGTCGTCGGTCTCGATGTCCAGGTGCACGCGGCTTTCGTGCGCGACTTTCTGCACTTCGATGTGGATGCCGTGCTGGGCGTCGAGCAGCCGCACGTAGTTTTCGCCCTCGCTGCCGTCGAGGCCGCGCCGGTCCATGCCCAGCGCGCCGCTCCAGAACGCGGAGGCGCCGGCCAGATCGTCGGTGCGGCAGTCGATGATGAAGCCTGCGAGCTTGCTCTTGTGCACGTCAGTCTCCGGCGGGTGGTGAGGTATCGCGGTCCGCGCGCTTCTGCAGGCGCTTGCCGACCACCTGGAACAGGCGCCCGGTCCAGTGCACGGTCGGGCCGGGCAGCAGCGCGGTCGCGGCGTTCCAGGCTTCGCCGAGGCGGTTGGCGACGCGGAACGGCTGTTTCTCGACCGCGCGCACGATCCATTCGGCGGCGTCGTCGACATTCATCTGCGGCAGGTAGCGGTAGACCGCGGTCGGCGCCGTCATCGCCGTCTTCACCAGCGGGAAGTTGACGACGCTGACCTGCACGCCGCTGCCGACCAGCTCCGCCGCCAACGTCCGCGAAAAACCTTCGAGCGCCGACTTGCTGGCGACGTAGGCGGCAAAGCGCGGCGTCGGCATCAGCGTCGACATGCTGGACACGTTGACGATCTGGCCGCTGCGGCGTTCGAGCATGCCCGGTAGCACGCGCAGCGTCAGCCTCACGGCGGCGAAGTAGTTCAGATCCATCGTGCGCTCGAAGTCGTGGATGCGACCCAGCGACTCCGCGACCTTGCGGCGTATCGAACGTCCGGCGTTGTTGACGAGGACGTCGATCTGCGAATGCTCGGCGAGGATCGCATCGGCGCAGGCCTCGACCTCCCCGGCTTTCGACAAGTCGGTGGGATAGATCCAGGCCTCGGCGCCCAGCGCGCGGATCGTGGTCTGCACGCGCGCCAGCTCGTCGGCGCGGCGCGCGACCAGGCACAGGCGCGCGCCCTTGCGCGCAAGGTGCAGCGCGGCGGCCTCGCCGATGCCGCTGGACGCGCCGGTGATGACGATGGTCTTGCGGTCGATCGATGTGGCCATGGTTTCCGCTCCTACAGTAATCCGCTTTATCCCAATTTGGCGACGATGCTCAGCGGCAGATGCCGCATCAGGAACGCCATCACCGTCCACGGCCACCACGGCACGCAGGCTTTCGCCGGTTCGCGCTCGATCGCCTTGACCAGCGCGCGGCAACCGGTCTCGGTGTCGACCATGAACGGCGTCTTCTGCACCTTCTCGTTGATCTCGGAGCGGATGTAGCCGGGAAAGAGTGTCGTGACCTTGATCGGCGTGCGCTGCAGGTCGGCGCGGATGCCTTCGGTCAGCGCGGCCAGGCCGGCCTTGGTCGCGGCATAGGTGGTCAGGTTCTTGGGCATGCCGCGCATCGCGCTCATCGATGAGATCGTGACCAGGTGCCCCGCGTTCTGCTCGCGGAAGATCTCGACCGCCGCCTCGCACTGCGCCAGCGCGGCGACGAAGTTGGTCTCCGCGGTCTGGCGGTTGGCGTAGAAATAGCCGGTGCCGACCGGCCGCCCCTTGCCCAGGCCGGCGTTGACGATGACGCGGTCGAGCGTGCCGAACTCCTCGCGGAACGCGCGGAACACCTTGAAGACGGCGTCGTAGTCGTTGACGTCGAGCGCGCGGATGCCGACGTGGATGCCGGGATGCTGCGCGCTCAGTTCGGCCTTGAGCTCTTCGAGGCGGTCGGTGCGGCGTGCGCACAGCGCCAGGTTGCAGCCGAGCCGGGCGAACTCGCGCGCCATGCCGCGGCCCAGGCCGGAGCTGGCGCCGGTGATCAGGATGTTCTTGCGCATCGGTGTGGGCTTATCGGTAGGTGATCAGATCGGGATGCACGCCCTCGAAGTGGGCGTGATCGTTGAGCGAGGACAGGTGCAGGCTGCGGCCGGTGTGGATCAGCTTGGTGATCGCCGCGTTCGCCAGGGTCCAGTTCAGGCGGAAGGCCTTTTCGTCCTGCAGATGCAGCAGCTGCTGCACGACCGCGGTGATCGGTCCGCCGGAGGTGAATACCAGCGCAGTCTGCGACTTGCCCAGGCGCTCACGCAGCCGCAGCAGCGCCTGTTCGATGCGCGCACAGAAGCCGGCCCAGCTCTCCGGATAGTCGTCGTTGTGCAGGCCGCCGACCCAGCGTGCGATGGCTTTCTCGAACTCCTGCTGGAACACGGCGCGTGCGTTGGGCAGCGCCGCCAGCTCGGATTTCATTGCCGATTGATCGGCCCAGCGCGGCTGGTGCGCGGCGAGCACCGCGACGTGGTCATACTCGTTCCAGCCAGCGTCCTCGTCCCACTGCGGCGGCAGGCCCATCGCACGCAGCGCGCCGTCGGCGGTCTGCTGATGGCGGCGCATGCTGCCGCAGAGCACCGTGTCCGCCGCGGCAAGCCGCAGCTTGAGGCTGGCGCCCAGCACCGTCGCCTGCTTCGCACCGATGTCGGAGAGCAGGTCGTAATCGCGGGCGCCGAAAGACGCCTGGCCGTGACGGATGAGATAGATCGCGCCCATAGGCTGGCGCCCGGTGAAAGGAAGGCGCACACGGTAAGGCTTGCGGCGGCGTCAATCCACTTCGATTTATGAATGGGCATCCATTTGCGGCGTGAATGGGATCAGAAATCCACGCTGACCGCGCCGGCTTCGCTGACGCTGACGCCGGCGCTGGCCTGGAACAGCAGCGCGTCCTCTTCGCGCGGGTGTTCGTCGTCGGCGGCGCAGGTCCAGGCCAGCGTGTAGTCCCCGGGGGCGACGTAGTGGAAGGCGTAGCCCCAGCTGTCGGTGTCACTGTCGTAGGTCACGTCGGTCGAGCCGACCGGCTGCACCAGGCTGGTCGCGGTGCCGTCGTCGTAGTAGTCCGCCGGCGTGACGTCGCTGCCGGGGTAGAGGTAAACGGCCAAGCCCTCGCCCAGGTCGCGGTCGTCGCGGCAGTCCGAGTCGGCGACCAGATCGGTGTCGATGTGGCCGGAGATGCTGCCGGCGGTATCGGCATCGACGACCCGGATCACCGGCACCATCTGGTACGCGCCCAGCTCGTCGATGCTGTCGATCAGCGAGAAGCGCAGGTCGAGGTCGACGACGAGCGCCGCGGACGTGGTGCCGTCGAAGTCGAGGCTGAGGTCTGCGTACTCGCCGGCGGACAGCAGTTCGAGCGGCACCGAGGTGCCGCTGCTGTCGCGGACGTAGGACGCGTCGTCGTCGAAGCGCAGGCGCAGGCCGATGAAGCCGCCGTCGAGTTCACCGTCGGCGGCGAGCAGGCGCAGGGTCGCGCCGTCGCGGTAGTCGAGCAGGTCGAAGCTGTCGGTGTAGTCCGGATCGATCGTGGTGACATCGCCGTCGCTGCCGAGCAGCTCGATCGAACTGACGGTCATCTCGACCCGGCGCGCGCCGTCCACCGGCGCATCGGTCAGGTCGACGATCAGCTCGCCTTCGCAGGCGGTCAGCAGCAGCGCGGAACAGGCCAGCAGCAGCCGGCGTGGGTACGGCATTGTGGAGTCAGTGTGTGTTTTGGGGCGGGAGCCGCATCCTGCCCGTGGCGCCGGGGGAGAATCCTCTCTGCGGCGTGCCGACCTGTTTCCAGTTGTTTCCCGACGGAACGAGTCGCTAACCGCGGCGGTCGGATCATTCAATCCGGCCGGTCCGGACAGGGAAAATGTACATGCAAGCGAAAGTCCTGCTGGTCGACGACGACCAGCGCCTGCGGCAGATGGTCGCCGAATATCTGTTGCGTCACGGCATCGACAGCGAAGGGGTCGGCACCGCGGCGGCGGCGCGCCGCTGTCTGCAGCGCGATCCCTACGACCTGGTCGTGCTCGACCTGATGCTGCCGGACGAGGACGGCATCGCGCTGTGCCGGCATCTGCGCCAGACCGCGGTCAAGGTGCCGATCATCATCCTCTCGGCCAAGGGCGATGACGTCGACCGCATTGTCGGTCTGGAGATCGGCGCCGACGACTACCTCGGCAAGCCCTGCAACCTGCGCGAGCTGGTCGCACGCATCTTCACTGTGCTGCGGCGCGTGTCGCTGCGCCCCGGCGTCGCGCTGGGGGCCGACGCGGCGATCGTGCGCATCGGCGAGTTCGAGATCGACCTGTGGGCGCGCAGCCTGCGCCGCGACGGCGAGGTCGTGCGCATCACCACCGGCGAATACCAGCTGCTCGAAGTGCTGGTGACCCATGCGCGCCGCGTGCTCAACCGCGACGAGCTGATGGCGCTGGCGTCCGGGCGGCGCAGCGACAGCCTGTCGCGCAGCGTCGACATCCTCGTCTCGCGCCTGCGCCAGGTGCTGGAACCGGACCCGGCGGTGCCGCGCTACATCCAGACCGTCTGGGGCCGCGGCTACATGTTCGTGCCGGACGCGCCGGCATGATCGCGCCGCGACACGGCGCCTGGTGCGCAGCACCAGCGGGTGCGGGAGCGGTGCGGGCTCACGCGCGCAGTCGCCAGCACGCTTCCATGGAGATCGACGCGTGAGCCTGCGGGTTCTCACCGGCCTGCTCGTCGCCGTCGCCGTCGTGCTCGTGCCGCTGACCAACGCGCTGGTCATGCAATGGTGGCCGCCGCCGGATTTCCGCGTGCATGTACGCAGCTGCAGCGACGAAAACGGAGCGGATGTGCCCTGCGGCGGGCCGGAATCCGGCGAGCGCCGCTTCATGCGGCAGCGCGAGGCGCCGCCCGGCGGCGGTCCCGGCGAACGCAATGAGCCGCCCGACTTGCCCCCGCCGCCGGGGCTGCCCGGCTTCGGCGCCACCGTCGCCGGCTTTGCCGGCGGTCCTGGACCATTCGTGCGCGTCGTGCGTTTCGGCGGTCCCGACGCGACGCCGCTGCGCCAGCATTTCCTGATCGTCAACCTGATCAGCTTCGTGCTGGTCGTCGTGCTCGCGGTGCTGGCGGCGTCGCTGCTGCTGCGCCGGCCGTTCCGCGCGCTGCTCGCGGCGATCGGCGACATCGAGCGCGGCGCCTCGCCGCCCGCCTGGGCCTTTTCCGGCCCGGCCGAGTTCCGTCGCATCGGCTCGGCACTGGAGCAGCTCGGACGCCAGCTGCGCAGCAATCTGCAGGAACGCGAGCTGATGCTGGCCGGCCTGTCGCACGACCTGCGCTCGCCGCTGGCGCGCATCCAGGCCGCGCTGGAACTGCGCGCCAGCGACGGCGAGAGCTGGTCGGACACGCTGCGCGACGTGCGCGAGATCAACCACATCGTCGGCCAGTGCATCGACTTCGCCCGCGACGGCCAGGACGAGCCGCTGCAGAACGCGAGCCTCGACGGCATCGCTGCCGCGCTGCTCGGTGCCGACGCCGGGCCGGACCTGAAGCTGGACCTCGCTGCGCCGCAGGCGCTGCCGCTGCGCGTAGCCGCGGTGCGCCGGGCACTGCGCAACCTGGTCGACAACGCGCATCTGCACGGCGCGCTGCCGGTGGTCGTGGCGACGCACATCGACGGCGCGGAGGCCGTGCTCAGCGTCAGCGATGCCGGTGCCGGGATTGCCCCCGAAGCCTGGGACCAGCTGCGACGGCCGTTCGCGCGCGGCAGCCATGCGCGCAATCCGGCCGGCTGCGGGCTGGGGCTCGCGATCGTGCAGCGCGTCGCCGGCATGCACGGCGGCCGGCTGTGTCTGCGACCGGCCGCTGGCGGCCGGCCGTTTGCGATCGAGCTGCGCCTGCCGCTGCGCGTGCCCGGTTGAGGCGGCGCTCATTTACGGATCGAAACAGATCGAATCAGACTGAACGGCGGTATTGCGCGATTCTCCGCGGCCTTCCGGTTTCCGGCTTTCAGGAGAGTTCCGCATGTCTGCACCGGCCGCGTTCGCGCCCCGCCGCTTGGTATCGCATCGCTGTATCTTTGCCGCCCTGCTCGGTGTCGCGCTGAGCGCCTGCAGCGGCGGCGGTGACGGCGGCAGTACCGACGACGACGAGCTGACCGAGGCGTTCACCGTCGTCGGCCAGGCCGACTTCGCCGGCGCCAGTCCCAACCGCGGCGGGTCGCCCGATGCGGCGACACTGGCGCAGCCGCTGGGCAACGTCGCCACCGACGGCACGCGCCTGTTCGTTGCCGACACCGCCAACAACCGCGTGCTCGGCTACAGCGCGACCCCGGTGGACAACGGCGCGCAGGCCGACATCGTGTTGGGCCAGTCGGATTTCACGACCAATACTGCCGGCACCAGCCGTAACCGCATGGCGCTGCCGTCCGCGGTATTCCTGAGCAACGACGGCCGCCTGGTGGTCGCCGACTCCGGCAACAACCGCGTGCTGATCTGGAACAGCGTGCCCGCAGCGAGCGGCGCGCTGCCGGATGTCGTCGTCGGCCAGACCGGCTTTGCCAGCGGCGGCTCGGGTACGTCGCAGACGCAGCTGGCGTTCCCGACCTCGGCGGCCATCGCCAACGGCCGCCTACTGGTCGCCGACCAGAACAACAACCGCGTGCTGGTCTGGAACAGCGTGCCGTCGGCGAGCGGCGTGGCCGCCGACCTCGTGCTCGGCCAGGCGGATTTCGTCAGCCGCTACGACGACGATGAGGCCGACGAGATGAACCGGCCGGCGTCGGTGTGGAGCGACGGCTTCCGCGTGCTGGTCGCGGATTCCGGCAATCACCGCGTGCTGTACTGGTCGCTGTTTCCGCAGGACTCGGGCGCCGAGGCGGACTACGTGCTCGGGCAGAGCGGCTTCAGCCGGTCCAGCGCCGGCACCTCGTCATCGACGCTGCGCACACCGTTTGGCGTCAGCGCCGACGGCACGCGCATCTACGTTGCCGATTCCGGCAATAACCGCGTGCTCGAATTCGATTCGTTTCCGATCGCCAACGGCGCGGTGGCGAGCGCGGTGTTCGGCCAGGAGGACTTCGCGTTTGCGACCGCCAACGACGTCGACCAGGACGGCGACGTCGATGACGCGCCGAGCGCCGGCACCCTCAGCGGCCCGACCGGCGCGCTGGTCTACAGCGGCGTGCTGTACGTCACCGACCGCAACAACCACCGCGTGCTGATGTTCCCGCAATGACGCGATTTCGGAGCGCCGCCGCCGCCCCGCTGCTCGGTGTACTGGCATTCGCGGCGGCGCTGTCGGGCGGGTGCGATTCCATGGACATCGGCGACGGCACCGGGCCCGGCGGCATCAGCATCAGCTACAACGGCCTCGTCGACGCGTATCAGACCTACGAGTGCGCCGCGTTCAACCTGAGTGCGACGGCCCACTTCGTCGGCAGCAACGAGTCGGACGGCGACGTCACGTCGCGCGTGCGCTGGACTTCGAGCAATCCGGGCATCATCGACGTCAGCAACGGCGAGATCGAGGCCGAGCCCGGGTCGGGGACCTATTTCCCGGCCGGCACGGTCATCGCGCGGGCGCCGGGCACGGCGGTGATCCGCGCCGACTACGTCGGCCTGTCGGACGCGTTCAGCGTGACCGCCGATGCGATCGCCTCGCTGGCGATCACGCCGGAGCTGACGCGGCTTGCGCCCGGATCGAAACAGCAGTTCGCGCTCGAAGTGCGTTTCGAGGACGGCGATCCGGTGCAGGATCTGACCTCGTCGGCAATCTGGACGCTGCCGACCGCCGGCGCGCCGGCGCAGCTGAGCGCAGGTGCGCTGCTCGAAACCGTGACCGATCCGCTCGACCGGCCATTCGTGCTGGAGGCGCAGCTGTTCACCTGCGACCGCCGCGCCGAGCGCGAGCTGTCGCTCGACGCGCTGCGCGAGCTGCGCCTGAGCTACGAGCAGCCGCAGGCGCTGCCGGTACCGCTGGGCTACACCGACGAAGTCCGCGTCGAGGCGCTGTTCGAGGACCAGAGCGCGGCGCCGCAGAACCTGTCGGCACAGGTCGAGATCGAGCAGATTCTCGGCGATGCCGACTACGCGGCGATCGCCGTGGGCGAGTACCTGACGGTGGACGGCTATCTGGCCGACGCGCCGGCGCGCTTTGCGATCCGCTATGCGCCGCTGGACCTGGAAGTGGCGACGCGCAGCTACGTGTTCGACGATGTCGAGCTGCAGAGCCTGCGGCTCTCGCCCGAACGCGGCGAGCTGCACTACCCGGAGACGCTGGCCTTGCAGGCCTACGGCCTGTTCAGCGACGGCTACGAACGTCCGGTGCGGCGCGACATCGCCTGGAGCAATCTGAACGAGGATCTGATTTCGCTCGTCGACAGCGGCACCGACGCGGGAGAAGTCACGCCGCTGGGGCTGGAAGGCGATGCCACCGTGGAAGTGCGCGCCAGCAACACCGAGGGCGCGGTGACGGCAGAGGCGGACATCAGCGTCTACGCGGAGTGAGCGGCCGCGTGGCGTAGACGTAGGTCGGCAATCCCTTGCCGACATCGGGCTCCGCGCACGGCGCGGCGGCAAAGGATTGCCGCCCGGCTCAGCGCGCGGCGTTCACCACCGCAGCCAGATCCTTGAGCAGCGCCGCGTACTCGCCGCTCAGCAGCGCGAAGTCGATCTCGAACTGCTGCTCCGGCGGCAGGCCGTCGCTGTCCTCGCGCACGCGTTCCATGTCGAGGAACTTGAGGCGGCGGACCTGCAGCTTGTCATCGACGACGAAGCTGAGCCGGTTCTTCCAGGTCAGCGCCAGACGCTTGACGACCTTGCCGTTGGACAAATGGCCGGCGACGTCCTTGCCGTCGAGGGCGTGGCGCAGGTAGCGCACCGTCGACTTGTTCTCGTCGGTCGCGGTCAGCTCGCACTCATCGTCGAGATCGAAGGCGCCGGGGCCTTCCTTGGCGGCGAGCCAAGCGGTCATCAGCGTGTCCATCGACGGCTCCGACTGCAGCGGCGTCACCGGCAGTTCGCCGAGGGCGTTGCGCAGCGTCTGCGTGAAGTCGTCGGCGCGCGTCGGCGAGCTGGTGTCGACCACCAGCCAGCCGCCGGCGAAGTCGAACCAGCCGCGCATCTCGCGCCGGCGCGAGAACGCGCGCGGCGTCAGCTCGACCGCAATCTGATCCTTGATCTCGCGCTTGGCCTTGCGGCCGAGCTTGAAGCCCTTGTCGTTTTCCAGCTTCTGGATGCGCTCGCCGGCGACCTGGTTGACCACCGACGCCGGCAGCAGCTTTTCCTCGCTGCCCATCGCGATCAGCACCTGCTTGTCCTGGCCGTAGGCGAACTGGCCGGCGTCGTTGATGGGCACCCAGCCGCGGCTCTGCAGGCTCAGGCCGGTGCAGGGTTGCAGCGGAAACTCGGTGAGCGTGGCCTCGATTTCAGCGGGGGTGCGCAACCAGCCCGGCGGCAGGCGGTAGATCGTCAGGTTCTTGAACCACATGGACGTATGAATTTTTGAGCGGCGCCGCAAGGGAAGGGCACCGCAGGGGGCGCGGATGATAGCAACTCGGGCCGGCATCCGATTCCGCGCTTGCATCAATTCGATGATTCGAGAATAATCGAACAATGAAACCGGATGTCGCCGTCAACCGCCTCGCCGCGCTCGCGCAGAAGTCGCGCCTCGCGATCTTCCGCCTGCTGGTGCAGGCCGGCCCGCAAGGAATGTGCGTCGGCGACATCGGCGCCAAGGTCAAGGCCTCGCCGGCGACGCTGTCCTTCCATCTCAAGGAGCTGAGCGCCGCGGGCCTGATCGGCGCGCGCCAGGACGGCCGCTTCATCTATTACGCGCCCGACATCCGGGCGATGAACCAGCTGGTCGATTACCTGACCGAGAACTGCTGCGGCGGCGCGTCCTGCGACGCGTCGCGCCCATCCACCTGCGAGGTCCCCGCCACATGAAGCGCTTCCACGTCCACCTGTCGGTCGACAACCTGGCCCACAACATTCGTTTCTACAGCGCGATGTTCGGCGTCGCGCCGACGGTCGAGAAGGCCGACTACGCCAAGTGGATGCTCGACGATCCGCGCATCAACTTCGCGATCTCCGCGCGCGGCGGCGCTCCCGGCCTGAACCATCTGGGCATGCAGGTCGATTCCGAAGCGGAGCTGGCCGAGCTGCGATCCAAGGCCGATGCGGCGGACATCGCCGTCGTCGAACAGAGCGGCGCGGCGTGCTGCTACGCGCGTTCCGACAAGCACTGGATCCAGGATCCCCAGGGCCTTGCCTGGGAAACCTTCCACACGCTCGGCGGCATTCCAGTGTTCGGGGCCGACACCGATGCAGCGCAGCCGGCCGAAGCCTCCGGATGTTGTGTCCCGGCCGCGATCGCGCCTGCCGCCGAGAAGCGCACGAAGTGCTGCGGCTGATCCAACCCCTGTTTTTCCGAGCGCCCCATGAAACACCCGAGCTACAACGTCCTGTTCCTCTGCACCGGTAACTCCGCGCGCTCGATCCTCGCCGAAGCGCTGATGAACCATCTGCCCGGGCACGCCGGCAAGTTCCGCGCGTACAGCGCCGGCAGCCAGCCCAAGGGCGAGGTGCATCCGCTGGCGCTCGAAACGCTGTCCGGTATCGGCTTCCCGACGGGCGACCTGCGCAGCAAGTCCTGGGATGAGTTCGGCGTCGCCGACGCGCCGCAGATGGATTTCGTCTTCACCGTCTGCGACAACGCCGCCAACGAGACCTGCCCGATCTGGCCGGGCCACCCGGTCACCGCGCACTGGGGCCTGCCCGATCCGGCCGCGGTCGAAGGCGACCTCGAGATGCGGCGCAAGGCGTTCCGCGACACGCTGCGCGCGATGCGCACGCGCATCGAGCTGTTCGCCGAACTGCCGTTCGACAAGCTCGACCGCATGGCGCTGCAGCAGCGGGCGCGCCAGATCGGGCAGGGCTGATCTCGCTCCGCTGACCTGACCACAGTCACCGCGGCGCCGGCGGGTCCGGCACCGCGCACGGAATTCCATCATGTCGGTTTTCGAACGCTATCTGACCCTGTGGGTCGCCGTCTGCATCGTCGTTGGCGTTGCGCTGGGACATGCGTTTCCGGGCGCCTTCCAGTTGATCGGCGCGGCGGAGATCGCCCAGGTGAACCTGCCGGTCGCGGCGTTGATCTGGCTGATGATCATCCCGATGCTGGTCAGGATCGACTTCGGCGCGCTGCACCGCGTGCGCGAGCACTGGCGCGGCATCGGCGTGACGCTGTTCATCAACTGGGCGGTCAAGCCGTTCTCGATGGCGGCGCTGGGCTGGCTGTTCATCGGGCATCTGTTCCGGCCCTGGCTGCCTGCCGAGCAGATCCAGTCGTACATCGCCGGCCTGATCCTGCTGGCGGCGGCGCCGTGCACCGCGATGGTGTTCGTGTGGAGCAACCTGTCGAAGGGCGAGCCGCATTTCACGCTGAGCCAGGTGGCGCTCAACGACACGATCATGGTGTTCGCGTTCGCGCCGATCGTCGGCCTGCTGCTGGGCCTGTCGGCCATCACCGTGCCCTGGGACACGCTGCTGCTCTCGGTCGCGCTGTACATCGTCGTGCCGGTGATCTTCGCGCAAGCTCTGCGCCGCGCGTTGCTGGCGCGTAGCGGCGAGGCGTCGCTGGCCGCACTGTTGCGCCTGCTGCAGCCGGTCTCGCTGCTCGCTTTGTTGACGACGCTGGTGTTGCTGTTCGGCTTCCAGGGCCAGCAGATTCTCGATCAGCCGCTGGTGATCGCGCTGCTCGCCGTGCCGATCCTGATCCAGGTGTATTTCAACTCGGGGCTGGCCTACCTGCTCAACCGCATGACCGGCGAAGCGCACTGCGTGGCCGGGCCGTCGGCATTGATCGGCGCGAGCAATTTCTTCGAGCTGGCCGTCGCCGCCGCGATCAGCCTGTTCGGCTTCGACTCGGGCGCGGCGCTGGCCACGGTCGTCGGCGTGCTGGTCGAGGTGCCGGTGATGCTGACCGTCGTGAAGATCGTCAACGCCAGCAAGAACTGGTACGAGCGCGGATTGCGCGAAAACTCATCGCCGCCCTGAGCGCTCCGTTTGAGACGCCCAGGCACGCTCCGCTTGACGCAGATCAGTTCCGACGTGCGTCGTCGAGCCGGATAATCGACCGATCAGTCCGGTGCGCCAGATTGAGCGCGCCGGGGCAGCCTGAAACTCATCGCCATGCCTCACGCTGGAGTCACGAGACATTTCGCGTGGATGCGCAGCCTGTTACTTGGCGCGCTGGTTCTGGCCGCGACGATTGGCGTCGCAGTCGCCGAGCGCACGACGCTTGAAGTCTTCGTTCGCGACGGCTGTCCGCACTGTCGTGATGCGAAGATCTATCTCGGTACGCTAGCGCAGACGCGGCCGGATCTCGGGATCGTTTATCGCGCGGTCGACAAGGATCCCGCTGCCCGGGCCGATCTTGAACGCTGGACCCGTGCCGCGGGTCAGTGGCCGCCCGGTGTGCCCACCTTCGTCGCCCGCGGTCGGGTGCTGATCGGCTTCGGCACGGCCGAGCAATCCGGTCCGTTGCTGGAAGACCTGATCGGCGCAGGAGCGGCAGGCGAGGTGGGACAGCGTCCTGGCGATGCCGTGACGCAGCTGGAGATTCCGCTGCTGGGTGCGATCAGCGTCGAGCGCCTCGGGTTTCCGCTGTTCACGCTGACGCTGGGCCTACTCGACGGTTTCAATGCCTGCGCGATGTGGGTGCTGCTGGTGCTGCTCGCGCTGCTGATCAATCTGCACGACCGTCGCCGAATGGCGATGATTGCCGGTACCTTCGTGCTGATCAGCGGGCTGGTCTATTACGCGTTCATGGCGGCCTGGCTCAACGTCTTCCTGCTCGTCGGGATCAACGACACGCTACGCTGGATCCTGGTCGCGCTGGCCGTGTTCGTCGGCTTTGTCGCGCTGAAGGATTTCTTCGTGCCTGGGCGCGGTTTTTCCCTGAGCATCCCGGAATCGGCCAAGCCGGGCCTGTACGCGCGCATGCGCCGGGTTCTGACTGCGCCGGCGCTCGGCGGATCGCTCGTCGCGGTTGCGGCGCTTGCGCTGGTCGTCAACTTCGTCGAACTGCTGTGCACCGCCGGGCTGCCGGCGGTCTACACGGCGGTGCTGGCGCAGCAGGGCTTCACGTCGGCAGGCCACTATGCTTATCTGGGTCTCTACATCGTCGGCTACATGGCTGACGACGCGCTGATGGTGACGCTCGCCGTGCTCACGCTGGGCAATTACCGTCTGAGCGAGCGCGCCGGCGGCGTGCTCAAGCTCGTGAGTGGCATTGTCATGCTGTTGCTGGCGGCGATACTGGCACTGAAGCCCGGATGGCTGTTGTGACCGACATGATGCCAACGAGACGCCTCTGACGCGTCCCATGATCGAATTCGCCCTCATCGCCGGGATTCCGAGCGGCAAGGCAACGTCGTGATGTCCAGGTTTGAGCGGCGGATGATGCAGGTCATATCCGCGGGCGATGGTGGCGCTGATAATTGGGGGCGATGAGTTGCACAGGTGAGTGATGACCGCGGTGGACTGGAGTCTGACGCTCCTGAAAGGTGGTGCCGGTAGCTTGGCGTCCTACTTGGCGGCGCACGTCCTGCTCTGTCTGTTGCCGGCTTTCTTCATTGCCGGCGCGATGACCGCACTCATTCCCAAGGCAGCCGTAACGCGCTGGCTGGGGCGCAGCACCCCGGCGTATCTGTCGTACCCCGCGGCGGCTGCCGCGGGATCGCTGCTCGCGGTCTGCTCCTGCACGATCGTGCCCCTGTTCGCCGGCATCTATCGCAAGGGTGCCGGCATCGGTCCGGCCATCACCTTTCTGTTCTTCGCGCCGGCCGGAAACGTCATGGCGCTGGCCTACACGGGCAGCATTCTCGGGCCCGAGTTCGCGGCGGCGCGCATCGTCATGTGCCTGCTGTTCGGCATCGGCATCGGCTTGCTGATGGCGAGCCTGTTCTGGCGCGATGATCTGCGCCACGACGCCCAGACCGATCAGTTGTTCACCGAGCGTGCGCGGATGACGAGGCCGGCGCTGGGCGTGCTGCTGTCGCTGGTCGTCCTGCTGCTCGCCGGTACGCTCAGGCTCTGGCCGTTGACGGCGACGCTCGCCGCGGTCGAACTGCCGTGGCGGGCGGCAGCGGCCTGGCAGGCGACGCTGTTCGAGTGGCTGCCATACGACACCGCGAAAGGCGAGGAAGGCGTCAGCTTCCAGGGCTCGGTGCTGATCGGCTTTCTGCTGACGATGGGCGCTCTGGCCTGGACCGGCTTCGAGAACATCACCGAGGGGGCCAATCGCTGGACCTGGATCGTGCTGGGGCTGGCGGCCGCCACGCTGATGGTTGCGGCCTTGCGCCTGGCGCCGCAGGCCGATGCGCTGCAAGTCGCCCTCACCGGACGCACTGTGGCCGTCGGCGTTGCCTTGGCCGCGATCGGGTATTTCGCGCGACAGCTGCCGGGCGAAGATTGGCGTGCGTGGCTCTGGGAAACCTGGCGCTTCGTGAAGCAGATCCTGGTGCTGCTGCTGCTGGGCGTGTTCATCGTCGGCATGGTCCGGCAGGTCATCCGCCCGGAATGGATCGAACACGTTGCCGGCAGCAACACGGTTCTGGCGAATGCGGCGGCGGTGGGCTTCGGCGTCTTCATGTACTTCCCGACGCTGGTCGAGGTGCCGGTGGCACGGATGTTCCTCGACCTGGGCATGCACCCCGGACCGCTGCTGGCCTACCTCATGGCCGATCCGGAACTCAGTCTGCAGAGCATGCTGATGGTGGCGGTCGTGATCGGACGGGTGAAGACAGCGACCTACGTCAGCCTGGTGGCCCTGTTCAGTGTGTGCGCGGGCTTGCTCTACGGCGCGTGGGTGGATGGCCGCAGCGGGCCGGCACTGCTCGCGGTGCTGGGCGTGTTCGTCGTGATGCTGGCCAGTGCGCGAGCGTGGCTGCGCGTGCGACAACGCGCCGTCATGCACGCATGAGCTGTTCCCCCAATCCGGCAGGAGACAAGACATGTTGACCGTGAAGATTCTGGGTCCCGGCTGCGCCAACTGCCGCAAGCTTGAGGCTATTGCACGCCAGGCCGCGAGCGACGCCGGCGTTGATGCGGAGTTCGCCAAGGTGACGGACATGGAGGCGATCCTGTCGTATGACCTGACGTCCACGCCGGGGCTGGTGATCAACGAAAAGCTGGTCAGCAGCGGCCGCATTCCGACGGTGGCTGAAGTTCGTCAGTGGCTGACGCGCTGAGATCGACACACCGGCACGAGTGGTTGCAGGCGACCGCGAGCATGCTGAAATCGCCTTATTTTGGAGCAGGTTGCAGGTGGAATCTCCCTAATCGACAGTCACAAACGGATTGTGTAGAGTCCGCCTCGCATCGGTTTCAAGCAGGCTTCATCGCGTTGTGGCGCTGCTCTCGATCGCATGACCCACGGGCGGGTAGCCCGGCCTCAATCAGTTAAGAAAAGGAATGTCGTATGTCTAATGTCACTACCGGCATCGTGAAGTGGTTCAACGATGCCAAGGGCTTCGGATTCATCACACCGGAAGGCGGCGGTGAAGATCTGTTTGCTCATTTCCGTGAAATCCAGGGCACGGGTTTCAAGACCCTCAAGGAAGGCCAGAAGGTGCAGTTTGAAGTGCGCCGCGGCCCCAAGGGTATGCAGGCGGCGGCGATCCGCCCGCTCTAAGCCTACAGAACACCGACTTCCAAGACCCCGGCTTCGCGCCGGGGTTTTTTTGTGCGTGTCGGTTGTCCAGCGCGATCCGGGCGCTTCGGAGTTCCCGGCCTCACTCGTGTCGCAGGGCGTCGATCGGATCGAGCCGCGCGGCGCGCCGTGCGGGGAAGTAGCCGAAGATCACGCCGATCGCCCCCGAGAACAGGAAGGACAGCAGGTTGATCGGCAGACTGAACAGGAACGGCACCTGCATGAGCCCGGCCAGCGTCACCGAGGCGATGGTCGCGAGCACGATGCCGATCAGGCCGCCCAGGCTGGACAGCGCAACCGCTTCGACGAGGAACTGCGCGAGCACCTCGCGCTCCAGCGCACCGATCGCCAGGCGGATGCCGATCTCGCGCGTGCGCTCGGTGACCGACACCAGCATGATGTTCATGATGCCGATGCCGCCGACCAGAAGACTCACCGCGGCGACGGCGCCCAGCAGCATGGTCAGCACGCGTGTGGTCCCGGTCAGTGTCTCTGCGATCTGGCGCGTGTCCATCACGCGGAAATCGTCGTCCTCCGACTCGCTCACCTTGCGGCGTTCGCGCAGCAGGGATTCGAGCTGGCTCTTCACCGTGTCCGCCGACGCACCGGGCGCGACCGATACCATCAGCATGTTGACGTCGGTCTTGCCGGTGAGCCGACGCTGCACCGTGCGCAGTGGCATCACGACAACGTCGTCCTGGTCGGAGCCCATCGCCGACTGGCCCTTGGACCTGAGCAGGCCGATTACCTCGCAGGCGAATTTCTTGACGCGGATTTCCGCGCCGATCGGGTTTTCCTGGCCGAACAGCTTGTCACGCACGGTGCTGCCGATTACGCACACCGCCCTGCCGGTGCGCTCCTCCGCGGGGACGAATTCGCGTCCCGACGCGAGCTGCCAGTTGCCGGCAACGAAATACTCGTTGCTGGTGCCGGTCACGGACGTCGACCAGTTGCGCGCCTGGTTGACTGCCGTGGCCGCGCTGTTCACCACCGGCGCGATCGCGGCGATGCCGCTGATCTGGTTGCGCACCGCCTCGACATCGGCGAGCTTGAACTTGGGCGCATCGTCGGCGCCGGGCCCCATGCGCTGTCCGGGGCGCGCCATCAGCAGGTTGCTGCCCATGCTCGCGATCTGGTCGGACACGGACTGCGTTGCGCCGTTGCCCAGCGTGACCATGGTGATCACCGCGGCGACGCCGATGACCACGCCCAGTATGGTCAGGAACGAGCGCATCAGGTTGCGGCTGATCGCGCGCATCGCCAGCAGCAGCGTGTTCCAGATCATTGGTGCGTCCCGCGGTCGTCATTACGGTCGCTGTCGACGCGGCCGTCGACGAAGCGGACGACGCGGCGCGCGTATGCGGCCATGTCAGGTTCATGCGTGACCATCAGCACCGTGATGCCGCGTTCGCGATTGAGCGCGGCGATCAGATCCATGATCTCGCCGCTGGTGCGCGTGTCGAGATTTCCGGTCGGTTCGTCGGCGAGCAGCACGCGCGGATTGGTGACGATCGCGCGGGCGATGGCGACGCGCTGCTGCTGGCCGCCGGACAGCTCGCTGGGCGCGTGGTCTTCCCAGCCTGCGAGGCCGACCTGCGCGAGCGCGGCGCGCGCCGCCGCGTGGCGCTCGGCCGCCGGCGCGCCGCGATAGATCAGCGGCAGCTCGACATTCTCCAGCGCGGTCGTCCGCGCCAGCAGGTTGAAACCCTGGAACACGAAGCCGAGATGGTACCGGCGCAGCAGCGCACGCTGATCGCGCGTCAGTTTCTCGACGTGTGCGCCGGCGAACTCGTAGCTGCCGCTGGAGGGGGTGTCGAGGCAGCCGATGATGTTCATCGCCGTGGACTTGCCGGAGCCGCTGGGCCCCATCACGGCGACGAACTCCCCCTCGTCGATTGCCAGGTCGAGGCCCTTGAGCGCGGGAAACGCAGCCTGACCGCGACCGTAGACTTTGTGAATGCCGCTGAGCCGGATCAGCGGTCCGCCTGCGGATCCCGTGCTCACGGCGGCGTGATCGCGGCTTCGGTGATGACCGCCATGCCGGCCTCGATCTCGCCGCCGACGATCTCGGTGACGCGGCCGTTGCTGGCGCCGGTGCGGACCTGCACGGCCACGGCCTCGCCGCTGCGCAGCACCCAGACCTGCTGGTCGCCGCCTTCGGCTCCGGCCGTGTTCCTTACCTTGCGCACCGGCGCGGGCGGGCGCGGCATCAGCGCGCTGACGACGCTTCCCGACCTGTTCGCGGCCGGCTGTGCCGACGGGCTGAAACGCAGCGCAGCGTTGGGCACCAGCAGCACATCCTCGCGTGCCAGCGTCGTGATCTCAGCGGTGCCGGTCATGCCCGGGCGCAGGCTCAGATCGTCGTTCGCAACCTGCAACACGGCCGGATAGGAGACCACGCCGCTGTCGTCGGACGCGTTGTAGCCGACGCGGACGATGCGTGCCTGGAAGCGCCGGCCGGGCCAGGCGTCGACGGTGAACGTCGCGTCGAGGCCGGCCTTGACCTGGCCGACGTCAGCCTCGTCGACATCGACCTTGAGCTCCATCTTCGACAGATCCTCGGCGAGCGTGAACAGCGTGACCGCCTGCAGCGACGCTGCGACGGTCTGGCCCGGGTCGACCGCGCGTTCGAGCACGACGCCGTCGATCGGAGAGCGGATGCTGGCCTTGCCCAGGTTGGTCTCGTCGGTGCGCAGCGCCGCGTCGGCCTGGGCGATGCCCGCTTCGGCGCTGGCGACGTTGGCCTGCGCGCGCGCCCTCTCGGCCTCGGCCGTTTCCATCTCGGTCTTCGACGGCACCTTGCCGCCGGACAGGCGCGCCACTTCGCGATAGCGCTCGAGCCGCGCCTGCACTTCGACCACGGTGGCCTGCGCCTGCCGCAGCGCCGCCTGCGCAACCGCGCGCGTCGCGCGTGACTTGGCAACGGCGTCCTCGAATTTCGACAGGTCGAGGCGGGCCAGCACCTGGCCTTTACTGACGCGGTCGTCGTCGTCGACCAGCACCGCAGCGATCGTGCCCGACAGCTCACTGCCGACTTCGACCTGGTGGGTCGGTTCGAGCTGGCCGGTGGCCGATACCTTCACCGTCAGTGCACCGCGCTCGGCCACCTGCGTCAGGTAGCGGGTCTGCCCGGACCCGTCGTCGTTGAAGACGGCGTAGAGGACCGCGAGCACGAACGCAACCGCTGCGGTGACGGCGAGCGGCTTGCGCCACCTGTGCTGCGTGCCGCTGCGGGTGACCGCGGCGAGCACGTCGGCGGCACGCGATGCCGGGCTGTCGTTGTTGCCGGGAATGTCGTTCATCGGGACGCTCGGGAATCTTCAGGTGCGGTCGCGGTCGACCAGCCGCCGCCCAGGGCCTTGTAAAGTCGGATCTGCGCGCCGGCGAGATCGCCGCTGCCTGCGGCGAGCTGGTCTTCGAGGTCGAGCAGCGTGCGCTGGGCGTCGAGGACCGCGAGGAAATCGATCAGGCCGCTGGCGTAGCGCTGCTCGGCGATCTGCAGCGTCTCGCGCGCCGATGCGGCTGCCTGTTCGAGCCGCTCGCGCCGTGCGCCGGTGTTGGCGAGCGCGACCAGCGCGTTCTCGACGTCCTCGAGCGCGGCGAGCACTGCGGCGCGGTACGCGAGACGCGCCTGTTCGAGCTGCGCATCCTCGACCTCGATGGCGGCACGGATGCGGCCGGAATCGAATATCGGCGCGGTCAGCCCGGCGAGCAGCGAGCGTGTGGCGGCGCCGCTGCCGCCGAGGCGGTCGATCGCCAGCGCTTCAAGACCGATCGACCCGGACAGGTTCAGGCTCGGATAGCGCGCCGCCTGCGCCTGGCCCAGGCGCGCCGTCTGCGCGGCGAGCCGGCGTTCCGCCGCGCGCACGTCCGGCCGCTGGCGCAGCGTGTCCGCAGGGATGCCGGCTGCAATGGCTGACGCTGCGAGCGGGATGGCCGCGGTCGTCGCCAGGCGTTCGCGTAGCTCGCCGGGCGTGCGTCCGACCAGGACCGCGAGACGGTTCTGCGCTTGGTCGACGGCGGTGTCCAGCGCCGGCAGGCCGGCGCGCGCGCTTGCCAGCTGCGTGCGCGCCTGTGCCGCGTCGAGTTCGGACACCAGTCCCGCCTGCTGCCGCCAGTACGTGAGGTCGTAGTTGTCGGCCAGTGCGGCGACACTGGCCTGGGTGACGGCGCGACGCCGCTCGGCAGTGCGCAGGTCCGCATAGTTGAGCACGACTTCGGCGATCAGCGACACGCGCGTGCCGCGCAGGCTCTCGACGCTCGCCTCGACGTCGGCGGCCGCGGCTTCGGTGCCGCGGCGCAGGCCGCCGAAGAGGTCCAGCTCCCAGCTGGCGTCGAAGCTTGCGCTGTACAGCTCCCGGGTCGCACCGCTGCCGCTTTCCTCGCTGGAGGTACTGCGCGCGGCCGTGGCGGAGGCGTCGACGGCCGGTCCGAGTGCGGCCCCGGCGACGCGACGCTGCGCGCGCGCCTCGCGCAGCTGCGCCTGCGCCGTGGCGAGATCGAGACTGGTGGCCAGCGCATCGTCGACGAGGCCGTCGAGCACGGGATCGCCGAACTGCTGCCACCAGTGTGCCAGCACGGCTGCGTCCGGCGCACGCGGATCGGCCGCGGCGGACCACTGCGCAGGCACTGCGGGCTCCGGCGCGCGGTCATCCGCGCCCACGGTCACGCAGCCCGGCAGCGCCATCGCCGCCGCGAGCGTCAAGCCCAGGCGCATCGGGTTCAAATCCGTCATCGGTCTTCGTCTCGTGAGCTACGGTAAGCACGGCGACCGGCCGGGACATTGACCGAGGTCAGGCGACGGCGTTGCGCGGCACGGTTGCGGCGTGTGTTTTTCCGTGCCGCCCATCGTGCCGGCAAATCCCGCCGGCAGGGTGGCGGAATTGTGGCGATTTGCGTGAACGCGTAACGCTCCGGCCCGGACTCATTCGCCTTCGTCGTCGGGCGGCGGCGAGTCCGCCGGACCGCGTGGACCCTGGTCGTCGGCGCCGCGCGTGCGGTCGTGGCCAAACCTGCGCGGCGGCGGCGCGCTCTTCAGCTCGTCCGCCTGCGCGGCGGTGATCATCTGGGCCTGCACCGCGTCGTCGATCAGCGTTGTCCGCGCGTTCGTGAAGATGTCCTTCATCGCAGCGCGATCCAGGCCGAGCGTTTCGGCGACGGCGTGTGGCGGCTGCGACTGCAGCAGCTCGCCGATCTTCGCCTCCGATTGGCCGCTGCGCTGGGCCAGCTGCTTGACGACGAGGTTGCGCAGAGCCACGCGCTCCAGCGAGTACGGCTGATCGCGACGATGGTCGGGTGCGTCGCCAGCCATGCCTTTGCTGGTGGGCGGCGTCGCCGCCCACGCGCCCAGTGCCAGTGTGCCGGCGGCGGCTGCGACGACAAGGATGGAAAACGTTCTGTTCATGGTTCTGCTCATGAATGGGCTCCTTCGGGTTGGGGGGTTATAACGGCGTGCCGTTCTGGTTGACGGCATCGAGTTGTTCGGAATCCGGCCCGCCGTCGCGCGGCGGCACCCACTGCGCACGGCAGTCGCGGGCGATCACGCAACGATCGGTGAGGGCACGCAGGAACGCGACGATGTCGGCGACCTGGGCGTCGGTCAGTCGGATGTTGGGAATGCTCAGGCGACCGGCGTTGCGGTCGGCCTGCAGCTTGGCGAGTGCGGCGTCGCTGTTCGTGCGCGCGTTGGGATAGAGCGCGGCGCACTGGTCCGCCGGCAGCGTCGAGAACTGCGCCAGCTGGCACCAGCCGCCGCGGTTGAAGAAGGCGGTGACCTCGCCGCGTGGATTGCGGTAGTGGCGCACGACGTCGGTGAGCGTGGCGTAGGCGCCGGCGTGTCCGTACGGAGCGGTAACGGCGACGTTGAGCAGTGACGGTGTGCGGAACGCGTAGCGGTCCGCATCGTCTGCCGTTTCGCGCGCGCGACCGAAATCATCATCGCCGGCGGGGCCGTCGCCCTTGCCCGGCCCGATCTGCGGAAACGCGATCGTGTGGAAGCGCTCGTCGCTGAAGCGGTCGCCGCGATGGCAGGTCAGACAGCCGGCGCCGTTCTGGTTGGCGGGGGTCAGGAACAGCAGGGCGCCGCGCTTGGCGGCGGCGGACAGGGCCGCCAGATCGCCGGCGACGTAGCCGCGCCACGCGGTGTCGACGAAGAGCTGGGAGCGCTCGTAGGCGGCGATGGCCTCCGCGATATGGGCATCGGTGATGAGCTGCTCCGCCGTGTCGACGACGCCGAATCCTGCTTCGAACAGCGGCAGCCATTCGTTGCGCGGCAGCTCGCCGGCGCCGTCACCGTAGTTGCCGATGCGAGACGCGAGGCGCTCGCGGATCTCGGCGTGACTGCCGCCCGGCAGCAGAGTCCCCAACATCTCATTGACCGAAACGATCGGGAAGCGCGACTGCGCGGCGGGCAGCGTGTCACCGGCGTCCGGATCGGCGACGCCGAACGCCGAGTCGGGCGTACGGATGCCGCCGCCGGCACCGTTGGCGCCGCGCCTGGGCGCGAGACTCTCGACGCGACCATCGTCGAACAGAGCGCGATCCTGCAGCGCCACATTGAAGGTCGTCGGCGAGTTGCGCGGCACGCGCAGGACGCCGTCCGCGGCCTCGCGGCCGCGGCCGAGCACGGCGGGATCGGCCGCAGCGACGCCGACCGCAAGACTCAATGCGTCGGCGCCGCCGAGCGCCGGGTGGTGGCAGCTTGCACAGGCGGTGTCGAGGTCGCCGCTCAGGCTCCGGGAGAAGAACAGGCGCATGCCCAGTTGTGCCAGCGGCGAGTCGATGCGGGGGACCTCGACATTGCGCGACGGGTCGCCGGTCAGTCCGAGCGCATCGATGCGCTGCCGCAGTTGCTGATCCAGAACGGTCGGGTTCGGTGCAGCTGTTGGTGTGGGTGTCGGTGCGGGTGTGGGCGAGGGTGCAGGAGCTGAAGTCGGCGCTGGCGTGGCTGCGGCGGTGGGTTGGGGCGCGGGTGCGGGCGTGCGCACTGCTGCAGGCGTCGCCGTCGGCACGGGCGTCGATAGGGGCGTCTGCCTCTGCGCCTGCAATTCCGCGCTTGCTGCGTCGGTCGTGTTTCCACCGCAGGCGACGAGCGCGGCGCTCACAACCAGCACCGGCATCGTGCGGCGGATTGCGGCAAAGGAATCGGGGGGGCGAGCGGTCATCGGCGGCTCCTGCGTAGTGGTGCAAACGCAAGGCTAGGCGGCAAATGTGGGAAAACCGTGTAGAAAGCGCGTGCACTTGCTGTGCTCGTGCCGCCGCCCCGAGGTGGCCGCCTAAGATATGCCGATGAAGTCGCCGCTCTTCTGGAAGTTGTTCGCGCTGCAGCTGCTCGCCGCCGCCGTGCTGCTGGGCGGCGCCTTGTTCGTCACCCGCCAGTACACCGAGCGCAGCTTCTTCCGCTTCCTCGAAGCGCGTGAGCGCGACCATCTGCACGAAGTCGCCGACGAGATCGCCGAGGCGTACCGGCGCACCGGCGATCTGTTCGAAGCGGTGCGACTGGCGGACGAGCGCGCGCCGCCGCGACCGTGGCGGCCGCGGCGCGGGGAGCCACCGCCGCCGCTGACGGTCGTCGCGGCCGACGGCGAAGTCATCCGCGGCGAGCGTCGGGCGCTGGTGCCCGACGCCCTGCGCGAGCCGATCGAAGTCGACGGTCGCGTGATCGGCACAGTGCAGCGGCCGCCGCTGCCGGAACGCCATGCGCTGGTCGATGCTGAATTCAGCAAGCGCCAGTCGCGCGGGCTGCGCCTGGTTCTCGCCGGCGCGCTGGTCGTTGCCGCACTGTTCGCGGCGCTGCTGACGGTGCTGATTCTCAAGCCGCTGCGGCGCCTGTCCGACGGTGTCGCCGCGCTCAGCCGGCGCGAGTTCGGCACCCGTCTGGCGGTGGCACGCGGCGACGAGCTCGGCCAGCTCGCCGAGGATTTCAATCGCCTGGCCGAGGCCTTGGAGCGGTACGACGCGCGCCAACGGCAGTGGCTCGCCGACATCGCGCACGAGTTGCGCACGCCGCTGGCGGTCCTGCGCGGCGAGATCGAGGCCGTGATCGATGGTGTCCGCAGCGCCGATGCCGCCGGCACGCGCTCGCTGCACCAGGAAGTGCTGCGCCTGCAGACGCTCGTCGACGATCTGCATCTGCTGTCGCTGGCCGAGTCGGGCGGGCTGCGGCTGCAGCGCGAGGTGACGGACGTGAACGAGCTGGTGGCCGACGTCGCGCAACGCTGGCGCGCGCGCTGCCGCGAGCGCGGCTTCACGCTGGAGGCGAGCCCGTCCTCGGCTCCCGCGCGCGCGGTGATCGACGCGCAGCGCATCGAGCAGGTCCTCGTCAATCTGCTCGAAAACGCCTTGCGCCACGCCAGTCCGCCCGGGCCGGTGTGCGTGCGCGTGGTGGTTGCAGACGGCAGCGTGCGCGTCGCCGTGTCGGACAGCGGCCCCGGGGTTCCCGATCAGGCACTGGCCCGACTGTTTGATCGCCTATACCGCGTCGAGGCTGCGCGCTCGCGCGTCCACGGAGGCTCTGGTCTGGGCTTGGCCATCTGCCGATCAATCATCGAGGCGCATGGCGGCGACATCGTCGCGCGGCACTCGGCGCAAGGCGGCCTCGAGATCGAGTTCCGGCTGACGGGAGACGCGGGATGACGCGCGTCGTGATTGTCGAGGACGACGTCAAGATCGCGGGGCTGCTGCGCGACTACTTCGTGCATGCCGGCTTTGCCGTCGAGGTCGTCCATCGCGGCGACGAGGCGGAAGCGGCGATCCAGCGCTGCGCGGCCCAGCTCGTCGTGCTCGACTTGCAGCTGCCGGGCCGGGACGGACTCGACATCTGCCGCAGCCTGCGTGCGTCGGGGTCGGACGTGGCGATCCTGATGCTGACCGCGCGCGTCGACGAGGTGGATCGCCTGATCGGGCTGGAGCTGGGCGCGGACGACTATGTGTGCAAGCCGTTCAGCCCGCGCGAGGTCGTCGCCCGCGCGCGGGCGATCCTGCGCCGGCTGCGGCCGCAAGTGGGCGCGGGCGGCCGCCTGCTGCGCGTCGGTCCGATCGAGCTCGACCGCGAAGGCCACCAGGCGCGCGTGACCGGCGCGATGCTGGAGCTGACGCCGATCGAGTTCAGCCTGCTGCAGGCGTTGCTCGAGCAGCCGCAACGGATCTGGTCGCGCGGGCAGCTGCTGGAGCGTGTGCGCGGCACGGACTTCGCCGGTTACGAGCGCAACATCGACAGTCATGTGAAGAACCTGCGGCGCAAGCTCAAGGAGCGCATGGACGATCGCGATCCGATCCGCAGCGTGTACGGCGTGGGCTACGGACTGGAATCTTCCGTTCTGGGCAACTGAGTCGGATTTCCCCAGGCGCAGCGCCGCGTCCGGCCCTAAACTCGACGCCCTTTCGCCTCCACGCCGCGTTCATGAAGGATGTTCCGATTCCGCAAGCCGATACGGTGCTCGGCCCCAGCGTGCCGCGCCGCGGCAATGCGTTCTCGCGCGCACTGGGCCGGCTGCTGCTGCGGCTGATCGGCTGGCGCGTGGTCGGCAACCCGCCGGACGCGCCGCGCTTCATCGTCGCGGCGGCGCCGCATACCTCGAACATGGACGGGCTGATCTTCCTGATCGCGGTGTTCGCGATGGGGCTCGATCTGCACTGGGTCGGCAAGCACACCTTGTTCAAGGGACCGTGGGGGCCGTTCCTGCGCTGGACCGGCGGCATCGGCATCGACCGGCGTCGGACCGGCGGCCTCGTGCAGCAGGTCGCCGATCAGTTCACTGCGCGCCCCGGCCTGGTGATCGTGGTCGCGCCCGAGGGCACGCGTTCGCGTACCGAGCAGTGGAAGAGCGGCTTCTACCGGATGGCGGAGCTGGCCCAGGTGCCGCTCTCGCTCGGCTTCATGGACTACAAGCTCAAGCGCGTGGGCTTCGGCCCGTCGCTGATGCCCAGCGGCGACTTCGCTGCCGACCTGCAGCGCATGGTGTCGTTCTACGGCCGCGTCACGCCGCGCAAGCCAGAGCGATTCAGCGTGCCGGCGGGCGATTGACCCGTAGGAGCGGCCCATGGCCGCGATGCGGTGTGCCCACCGCACGAAAAGAATCGCGGCCGTGGGCCGCTCCTACAATCAGCGCGCGCGCTTGGGCTTGAGCATCGTCCCCGTGCACTTGCGCGCGCCGCAGCGGCAGGCCCAGATCTTCTTCAGGCGCGGCGTGTGCGCTTCGTCGAGCTTGATGCCGTAGTCATAGGTCAGCTCCTCGCCGGCCTTGATCGGGCGGATCGTCTCGATGAAGACGCGGTCCTTGCTGCGGTCGCTCCCGGCGGCCTCGTACAACACCGCTTCGCAGTTGGGTGCGCAGCTGTGGTTGATCCAGCGCGCCGAATTGCCGCGCACGTTGGCGTCGATCACCCAGTCGTCGTTGAGCGTGAACAAGAAGGTGTGACCGCTCTCGGCGTCGCCGCCATAGCAGCGGTCGATCTCGTCGTGCGCACGCAGCGCGCCGCGATACTGGATCACGCGCAGGCCCTTGGGCAGGGCGCGCGCGGCGAAGACGCCGTTGCCGTGGATCGGCGAGCGGCGCGGGACGATGTTGCGGGTCATTGCACGGATTTGCGTAGGGGGTTCGCGTGGGGATTCGCGTTGGGGGCGGCATTATGCCCAAGCGCCGCAAGCTTTGTGCCGCCGGTTCATCCGGGGCTCAGCATCGCAGCGCCATGCTTGCACCCGCACAGTGTCGTGCGACTTCGATCAAAACCCTCATGACTGTCAGAACCCATCGAATGTGCACGCTCGCCGCGCTGCTGCTTCTGCCGGCGGCGGTCCAGGCTCACGACTACACCTATCTCGAAGGCGGCTTCCTGAATCGGGACAACGGCCGCGCCGACGACTCCGGCCTGCGCATCGCCGGATCGGCCGATGTGGCGCCGCAGGTGGCGCTGATCGGTGAATACGCCGACACCGGTGACTTCGAGCAGTTCAGCGCCGGCGCCATCTTTCACGCGCCGATCCAGCGCGACCTCGACTGGTTCGCCGGCGCGACCATCGAGTTCGCCGACGCCGGTCCGGTCGACGACACCGGCTTTGGTCTGCGCGGCGGCGTGCGCTGGCGTTTCGCGAAGGCCTTCGAGCTGAGCCCGGAGATCCGCCATGTCGAGCTGTTCGACAGCGGCGATACGTCCTTGCGCCTGGCCGGCCTGTTCCGCGTCGCGCCGCAGCTGGACGTTCAGGCGGCGCTGCAGGGCGGCGACGACGATCGCTTCGAAGCCGGTGTGCGCTATTCCTTCAATGTCCGCGGAGGCTGAGGTTCACCACGCCGGCAGGGGCGCACCCAGTTCACGCGCGATGCGCCGCGCGCAGCGCTGGCCCGAGAGCATCGCGCCGAGCACGCCGTGGCCCGCACGCGTGCTGGCGCCAGCAAAGTACAGGCCCGGCAGCGGCCCGCTGTAGCCGGGGCGATGTTCGAAGAACTGCTGCGGCGTCGCCGCCAGTCCATAGCCGGTACCGTCGGTGGCGCGTGTGTAACGGATGTGCGACATCGGCGTCGCCGATTCGCAGAACTCGATGTTCGCGCGGCTGCCGGGGAACAGGGTCTCGACGCGGCCGATCATGTCCTGTTCGATGCGCGCCTTGAGATCCAGGTACGCGCTGCGGTTCTTGTAGTCCCAGTCGCTGGCCTGATCCTGCGCCGAGTCGCCGCTCAGGCCCCAATGCTCGGGCTTGCCCGACAGCACCGTCATCGCCTCGACGCTGCTGATGCCGGCCGGCGCGTGGTGCGTCGTCGTCGGGTCCTTGAGCGTTGCGCTGGTGATGTAGGCGCCGCGCGGCGTCATGTCGCGCGCGGTGTCGTAGAAGGATTCGAAATCGTAGCCGTCGAACTGCCAGTAGTTCGCGCACTTCATGCCGCGCTCGCGCATGTCGCCGCGGATACCCAGGCAGGTCATGAAGATCGCGGCGGCCATCTCGAAGCCGCGGCTGCGGTCCTGCCATTCGGCCGGCAGCGCCTCGGGCGGCAACAGCTGTTCGAGGGTCACGCGCAGATCGGCGTTCGACAGCACCGCCGGCGCGCGCACCTCGTGCGTCTGGCCCTTGTGGTCGCGCGTGCGCACGCCGACCGCGCGACCGTCCTCGACGAGGATGCGTTCGACCTCGCGGCGCAGGTGCACGCTGCCGCCGTGCGCCTCGATGTAGGCCGAGAGCCGGTCGGCGATGGTCTGGCCGCCGCCGCGCGGGTAGTAGGCACCGTGGAAGTAGTGGTTGCTCAAGCCGGCGTGCAGCGAGGCGCTGACGCGGCTCGGCGGCAGGCCGTAGTCGCCGTTCTGCCCGGCCATGACCGCGCGCACCTGGGGATCCATGCTGCAGGAATCGAGCAGGTCCTTGAGCGTGGCGTTGCGGTACCGGTTGGCGAGCCGGCCGCGCGTGAACGCGTGCCAGGCGATGCCCCAGGACATGCGCCCCTTGTTGCGGTCGACACGGCCGAGCAGGTCGTCGATCTCGCGCAGGAAGCGCACGTAGCGATCGATGCCGCGGCGCTCGCGCGGGAACATCTCGACGAAACGGTCGCGGAAGCGGTCGAGGCCGACCGGGATCGGGAAGCGGAAATCCGGAAAGACGAGGATGTCGAAGCCGTCCGCGTCCATCGGCTCGACGTCGAGATCGATGCCCAGGCCGCCAAGGATCTGCGGGATCTTGCCGTCCGGGCCGCAGTCGCCGATGTAGTGCAGGCCGATGTCGAAGTTGTAGCGCTTGCGCGGCCCGCCGCGCGAGAACTGCGTGCAGCAGCCGCCGGCGACATAGTGCTGGTCGAACACCGCGACCTTGACGCCGGCCTGCGCCAGCACCGCGCCGGCGGTCAGGCCGCCGAGACCGGCGCCGACGATGGCCACGTCGGTGCGATCCGGCGGCAGGCGCTTGACCCGCGCCTTGGTCATCCAGGTGGGGTCGTAATCCTGCTCGTCGCGCAGTTGCATGAATCGGGTTCCGGTCGTATCTGTATGGCGGCAAGCATAACCGTGACGGGTCCGATTGATCTGGATCATCGTGCCGGCGCGCGCCCGGGTGGAAGGTTGGGCCAAACGGAGAAGCGGCTTTGAGCGCAAAAGCATCAGGCGAGCAGATGAGCGCGATCGATCGTGCGTGGCTGGAAATGGACGAGCCGCACAATCCGATGGTGGTCAGCGCGGTGCTGGAGATCAGCAAGGTGCGCGACATCGAAGCGCTGGTGCGGCATATCGTCGCCCGGCTGCTGCGCTATCGCCGTTTTCGCCAGCGTGTCGAGGAGCATGGAAACACGCATCGCTGGATCGAGGACGCGGACCTGCTGATGGGCTACCACGCTCGCATCTTCCATCTCGACGAGACATCGCCCGACCACGACATCGCGCACGCGGTGGCGCGCGAGCTGGCGCACCCGCTCGACCGCGCGCTGCCGCTGTGGCGGCTGACGTTCTTCGTGCGCCACGACGGGCTGGTGACGATGCTGTTCCGCGCGCATCACGCGCTTGCCGACGGCATTGCGCTGGTCGGCGTGCTGATGAGCTGCGTCGACGGTGCCGATGAAAAAGCCGATGGCGGCGGGCGACACGACGATTTCGTCACGCGCGCCGTTGCGCGGCTCGACGCGACGATGGCGCAGATCAAGTCGGTCGGCAGCCTGATCTTCGATGGCGTGCAGCGCCGCCGCTATGTGTCGGAACGCGTGCACGAAGGCAGCGAGGCGCTGGCGGCGGTCGGCCGCGTCCTCACGTTGCCCGACAACAATCCGCCGGCGTTGCGCCAGCCGCTGTGCGGTACGCGAACGGTGGCCTGGACCGACCATCTGGCCTTCGCGCCGATCCGGCGCCGCGCGCACCAGCTCGACGTCAAGATCAACGATCTGTTCCTGGCGGCGCTGGCCGGCGCGTTCGGCCGCTATCTGCGCGAGACCCAAGGCAATCTCGATCCCGAGCAGAACCTGCGCATCTCGATTCCAGTGAACCTGCGCGCGCGGGACGACGGCGAGCTGGGCAACTGCTTCGGCCTGGTGCTGCTGGACCTGCCAGTCGGCGTGGTTGAATGGCGCCGGCGCCTGCAGATCGTCGGCCGGCGCATGCGCGAGCTGAAGAAGTCGCCGGAAGCGCGGGCGGTGCTCGTCGGACTCGCCGCGGCGGGTCATCTGCCGGTGCCCTGGGAGAAGAGCCTGGTCAACCTGCTGGCCGGCAAGGCGGCGGCGGTCGTGTCGAATCTGCCTGGGCCGACGGCCAAGCTCCACGTTGCCGGCAACCGGCTGGAGGGCCTGGTGTTCTGGCCGCCACAGACCGGCGGCATCGGCGTCGGCGTCAGCCTGTTCAGCTACGCCGGGCATGTGACCGTCGGCATTTCAGCCGACACCGCGGTGGTCGCCGATCCGGCGCGCCTGATCCGTGCCTTCGAGGACGAGGTGGCCTTGATGCTGCATCCGCGCACGCGTGGCTTGGCCGCACGTCCCGTGACCGATCACAAGCCGCGGGCCCGGCGCGTCGATGCTTGAGCGGTCGCGCTGCCGGAGCTGCTTCGTAGGGCGGCCCGTGGCCGCCGGCGGGCGTGGCCCGCCCTTCGTCAACTGAAGCAGCGGGCGTGACAGAATAGGCCGAAAGACCTTTCGGCACTGTCATGGCGCGCATCCACAGCAACGGAATCCAGCTCGAATACGAGACCTTCGGCCAGCCCGGCGATCCCGCGGTGCTGCTGATCATGGGCCTCGGCGGCCAGCTGGTGATGTGGCCGGACAGCTTCTGCGAGAACCTCGCGTGCGCCGGCCATCACGTGATCCGCTTCGACAACCGCGATGTCGGCCTGTCGTCGAAGATGGACCACCTGGGCAAACCGAACCTGGTGCGCAGCAGCCTCGCGTTCCGTCTGGGCCTGCCGCTGCGCGCGCCGTATACGCTCGGCGACATGACGCTCGACGCCGTCGGTTTGCTCGACGCGCTGGACATCAAGAACGCGCATGTCGTCGGCGTGTCGATGGGCGGCATGATCGCGCAGCTGATGGCGGCGCAGCACGCAGCGCGCGTGCGCAGCCTGACTTCGATCATGTCGCACAGCGGCGGCCGGCGCGTGCCGAGCCCCAAGCTCGCCGTGCAGCTGCGGCTCGTGCGCCGGCCGCAGCGGCTCGACCGCGAGGGGCTGATCGCGCATGGCGTGCAGACCTGGCGGATGATCGGCAGCCCCGGTTTTCCGGAAGACGAGCAGGTGCTGCGCGACAAGGTCGCGCGCCAACTCGAGCGCAACATCCATCCGCAGGGATTCGTGCGCCAGATGACCGCGATCATGGCCTCGGGCAGCCGCGCGCCTTTGCTCAAACGGGTGAAGACGCCGACGCTGATCCTCCACGGCAAGGCAGATCCGCTGGTCCCGGTGGCCGCCGCCCGTGATCTGGCACGACACCTGCCGCACGCGCAGGTCGAAATCATCGACGGCATGGGCCATGACCTGCCGCGTGCCCTGCTGCCGCACATCGAGCACAGCATCCTGCGCCACATCAAGCACGCCGAGCGCGCGCGCGGGCGTCTCGACGAGATTGCCGAGCGCAAGCGCGCTTGAGCAGGAGCGCAGCTTCGTTCCGGAGCGTTGTCGCCGCGATTGGCCTGGGCCAGTTGCTCGCCTGGGGCAGCAGCTACTATCTGTTGGCGACGCTGGCGCGGCCGATGGCGGCCGATCTGGGCATCCCCGGCGTCTGGGTCTATGCCAGTTTCTCCGCAGCGCTGGTGATCGCGGCGGTGCTCGGGCCCTGGGCCGGGGCGCGTATCGACCGGCATGGGGGCCGCCGCGTGCTGCTCGTGTCCAATCTGCTGTTCGCCGCGAGCCTGGTGCTGTTGGCCGGCGCACAGGATCGCTACACGCTCACCCTCGGCTGGCTGGCGATGGGCGTCGCGATGCCGATGGGCCTGTACGACGCCGCGTTCTCGACCGTCGTCGCCCTGTATGGCGCGCAGGCGCGCCGCGCGATCGTCGGTGTGACGCTGATTGCCGGCTTCGCCAGCTCGGTGAGCTGGCCGTTGACGGCCTTCGTCGAGGCGCACGGAGGCTGGCGCGCGGCCTGTGCGCTGTGGGCCCTGCTGCACCTGACGCTCGGCCTGGGTCTGCATGCCCGCTTTGTGCCGGACGGCGCAGCGGTTCTGGCGGTGCATGCGAGCACTGCCGATGGCACCGCTTCGCCGCCGGCGTCGCCGCGAACGCTGTGGATTCTGTCCGCGGTATTCACCGCCAGCGGTTTCGTGTTTGCGTCGATGGCGGCGCACCTGCCGCGCGTGCTCGAGGCGGTCGGCTGCGCACCCGCCGTGGCCGTGGCCGCGGCCGCAATCCTGGGCGTCGCGCAGGTCGCCGCACGCGTTGCCGAGGCGAGCTGGCTCAAGCGCCTGCATCCGCTGCTGACAGCGCGCCTGTCGATGGCGCTGCACCCGCTGGGCGCAACGCTGCTGGTCATCGTCGGTGCACCGTTTGCCTTCGCGTTCACCGCGCTGCACGGCGCCGGTGTCGGCATCATGACCATCGTCAAGGGCACGCTGCCGCTGGCGCTGTTCGGGCCGACGGGCTTCGGACGCCGAGCGGGACTGTTGGAAGCGCCGGCGCGGATCGCCCAGGCGTCCGCACCGATCGTGTTCGGACTCTGGCTCGATCGCTGGGGTGCACAGGTCTTGTGGCTCACCGCCGCCCTCGCGGCGGGCGGCTTCGCCGGCCTGATGGCGCTGCGTTTACCGCGCCTCAGCGCGGACGCCAGTAGCGCTGCATCTCCAGATAGGTGAACGACGCCGACCAGGTAACGAGCACGAAGCCGGTCAGGGCTTCGGTGCCGAGAATCAGGCGGATCGGCCCGTCCGGCGTGAGGTCGCCGTAGCCGACGGTGGTGAAGGTCACGGCGGAGACGTAGATCGCGTCCAGCAGCATCAGCGGCTCGGCGCCGGCGATGTGGCCAAGGTTCGGAAATTGCGCGGCGAGATAGATGCCGATGCCGAAGATCCAGATCTCGGCGATGTGCAGGGCCATGATGAAGCAGATCAGCACGAGTACGCGCGGCCGCTGGCCCAGCCGCCAGGACTGGATCGAGTAGTTCACCCGCTCCAGCGCCTCGTAGTGCAGGAACACCGCGGCACCGACCAGAGCCGTGGTGATCGCGAGCATCAGCCAGTGGTCGACCGACGCCATCGCTGTGAGCAGATCGGGGGTCTCAGTCCGGTTCGCCATGGGTGCGGATATGCAGGAGACGGCCGCAATGTTTGCAGTGGATCGCGTCCGGATCGTGGCGATCCAGGCCGCAATCCGGGCACTCGTGTTCGATCCGGGTCGGACGGAAGATCGCCTGGATCAGGCGCAGGAACAGCGAGACGCCGACGATCATGATCACGATGGCGATGACACGCCCCCAAGCGCCGATCATCACGATGTCGCCGAATCCGGTGGTCGTCAGCGTGGTAATCGTGAAATAGAGCGCATCGACGTAGTTGGCGATCTTGTCGTTGATGCCGACCTGCAATGCGTAGACCGCGGCCGAGACGACGAAGACGAACACGAGCAGGTTGGCCGCGCTGTGGATCACCGGTTCGTGCGCGGCGAAGAAGGGCAGTCGGCTGCGCAGACGACGCAACACATGATAGGAACGCAGCAGGCGCAGTGCGCGCAGCACGCGCAGGAAGACGAAATTGCTCGTCAGAGTCGGCGCGAACAGCGACAGGATCACGGCCAGGTCGAGCGCGATGAGCGGTTGGGTCGCGAAGGCCAGGCGATCCTTCGCGATCCACAATCGCACCAGCCATTCGGCCAGCAGCAAGCTGCCGATCGCATAGTCGACCTGCGTCAGCCAGCGGCCGTGTTCGACGAACGTCGTGGCGACGAAGTAGAGGATCAGGGTGCTGTCGAGCGTCAGCGTTGCCCAGCGCAGCCGCATCGCCTGCGGGCTGTCGCTCTCCTCATAGAGTGCGCGGACGCGCTCACGCAGCATGGCTATGCGGCACGTGCGCCGGCAGCAAAAAAGCCGTCGGTTGCGCCGACGGCTTTGCGGGTTCAACTGCCTTTGCGATGAAGCCCGTCACATCGCGCTTACTTAGCAGGCTTGCGCGCGGCCTTCTTCGTTGCCTTTCGGGCAACTTTCTTCGCCGCCTTCTTGACGCCCTTCTTCGCCGCCGTCTTGGCCGGCTTGGCTTCGGCCTTGATCAGATCGATCAGCTTGTCGACCGCGCCGGCAACCGGCGTGCCCTTGACCGCGCTCTTGAACTGATCGACACGCGACTCGTGCGACATGACCCAGTGCAGGGCCGCGTCGGCCGCTTTCGCGCGCAACGCGAGGATCTGCTTCTTGCGGGATGCGGCGGCGGTGTCGAACTTCTTGCGCAGCGCCTGGATCTGCGTGTCGATGGTGGTGTTGGCCATGTTGCAAACTCCCTATGCAAAACGAGTTGCGAGCATATTGCAGTTTTGCGCCTCGGTGTTAGTCCCTCAGATGCCCATCGAGCTCAATGTCTGCACGATGCGCTGAAGCACGCCGGCCGCGCGCGGATGTTCGAGCTCGAAATCCGCGACGGCCTCGCGGACGCCGCGCACCAGCGAGTCGCGCGCTTCGGAATCGCGCGACTCGTCGAGCTGGGCTTCGATACGCGTCGCCAGGTCCAGCAGTCGTGCGCGGCCGGGTGCTTCAGCCGGCAGGTGGTCGAGCTCGGCACGCAGTTCGGCCAGGTCCCGATGCAGTCGTTGCAGGTTCATGCGCGGCTCCGGTGATGGAAGCTCCATTGTTGGGAAGCTGGCGCCGGCTTTCAATGCCATTCCGGGGCTGACCCATGTCAATGCGACGGTTCGCGCCCCTGCTTTAGCGTGATGCGGTACTGCTGGCGTAAGTCGGTGACTTGGAGAACGATATGCAGCACCGGATTCTGGCGAGCGAGATCATGACGCGCGACGTGGTCAGCATCGACGCGAAGATGGAAGTCGCGGCGGCGGCCGAGCTGCTGTGCGAGCGGCAGGTTTCGAACGCGGCGGTTGTCGAGAAGGACTTCACGCGCGAGATCCTGGTCGGTTTCGTGTCGGAGAAGTATCTGATCCAGTGTTATGCGAGCGGACGGATGCACGCCGAGCCGCATTTGCGCGTGGCCGACGTCATGCGCCCGCATCCGGTCAGCGTGCGCCCGGAAACCGACCTCTACACGCTGGCGGCGATTTTCATGCAGCATGGTTACCGCCACGTGCCGGTGGTGGTCGGGCAGGTGCTGCAGGGCATGGTCAGCCGGCGCGATGTGCTCAAGGCCCTGCTGGCCGATTACCGCGAATGGCAGCGCCAGGATCCCGCGACGCGCCGCGCACCGGACCTTGCCGCGATTTTCACCACGCGCTTCCTGTTGGGCTGAACGCAGCGATGACCGACGCATCGGAGTGGATCAAGCGGCTCGATCTGGCGCCGCATCCGGAAGGCGGCAGCTTCCGCCGCATCTACACCGACGACCGTGCCTTTGCGACGCTCAGCGGCAACCGGCCGCTGGTGACGTCGATCCACTACCTGCTCAGCCGGCAATCGCCGATCGGGCGCCTGCACCGGAACCGCTCGACCATCCTTCATTACCTGCAGGACGGCGGGCCGGTGGAATATCTGCTGCTGCCGGAGCCGGGCATCTGCCGGCGCGTCGTGCTCGGCTACGGCGAGGGGCAGCAGATCTTCCTGCAGGTTCCCGGCGGATGCTGGAAGGCCTGCCGTCTGCTCGATGGCGCCGATCACGTGCTGATCAGCGAAGCAGTGGTGCCCGGCTTCGACGGGATCGACCACCAGTTCATGCCGATGGCGACACTGCGCCGCGACTACGCCAACCTGGCGACCGAGCTCTTGCCGTTCATGCAGCCGCCGGGATAGCGAGGGCTGCGCTGCTCAGTGCCGGCAGTAGCGGTCGTGGTCGTGAACGTAGTGGCCGCGGCCGTGACCGCGATGGTGTCCACCGTGCCGTTCATACTCCCGGTAAACCACCACCGGACGATAGTCGTCGTAGTACACGCGCTGCGGCGCCGGGCGCCAGGTGTCGTAATAGACGGCTGCGGGATAGGCGACTGCGGGCCAGCCCAGGTTGACGCGCACGGACACGTCCGAGTGCGCCAAAGCCGGCAGGGGCGCCGCGGCAGCGGCGAGCATCATTGCGATGGGCAATGCGAAAGCAATCAGGGGGCGTTTCATCGTCGGCTCCGTGGGGACGTTGATGCAACGCTAATCCGGACGGCCTGAATTGGGTCTGAATCGTTCGCGCTGCTGCGGGCGCGCAGGCATACTGCCGCCATAGGGGTAGCCGGGCGCTTTAGGATGAAGCTGAGATTGTTTGCACTGGCCGTGTTTTCGGCTGCGTTGGCGGCATGCAGTTCGACCACGGAACGGTCGTCTGCGGATGCGTCCGGACTGCTGACGTGGCGCGACGTTCGCGGCCTGCCCGCGGCCACGCCGGTGCCGCAGTTGCAATACGGCCCCGAGCCGCGTCAGTTCGGCGAGCTGCGCCTGCCGCCCGGCGTGCCAGGACCCTTCCCGGTGCTGATCCTGATCCCCGGCGATTGCGAAACATCCGACGACGACGGCTATCTGCGCCCGCTCGCCGAGTCGCTGGCGACGCTGGGCGTCGCCACCTGGATGATCGACTACCGGCGCGCCGCGGATGACGCCGACTGGCGAGACAGCTTTCGCGACGTCGCCCTCGCGACCGATCATCTGAGCAGTCTCGCGCAGGAGTATCCGCTGAACCTCAAGCGCGTCGTCGCCGCCGGACACGCCGGCGGTGGCGAGCTGGCGCTGTGGCTGGCGGCGCGCAAGCGCCTGCGCGAAGGCGATCCGCTTTACGTGCGCAAGCCGCAAGCCATCCACGGCGTGATCGGTCTGGCCGCGATCACCGATCTCGAAGCCCAGCGCGTTGTACCGCAGAGCGCTTGCGCGCAGGCGGTCGAGGCGCTGACCGGCGGTGCGGTCGCGGAGCCCGGGCGCGTCGCGGCACTGTCGCCGATCGCGCTGCTGCCGCTGGGCGTGCCGCAATGGTTCGTGCACGGCGCCGAGGACGCGCAGGTACCGGCCGGGCAGGTGATGCACTATGCAGAGACCGCGCGCAGGAAAGGCGACCGCGTCACGCTCGGCGTGACCAGCAATGCCGGGCATTACGAGCCGGTCGTGCCGGCGAGCGCAACCTGGATGACGCTGCAGCAGGCGGTCATCGCCGCGCTGCATGACCCGAAGTAGCCCGGGTGAAACCCGGGGTCGACGCGTCCCGGGCTGCGCCCGGGCTACGGTTCTGACGCACAGGCGCATGCGCGCCTACATTGGGTGTGCGAAAGCTTCTGCCAGGAAATCGCGCATCATTTCAAACGCCCGCCGCGCGACCTTGGCGTCGTACATCGCCTTGCCGGGCTGGTTGGCGTCCGGATCGGTGAAGGAATGCACTGCGCCGCCGAAGCGCACCAGTTGCCAGTCGGCCTTCGCGGCGCGCATTTCGTCGACAAAAGCATTCACCTGCTCTGCCGGAACGTAAGGATCGGCGTCGCCGTGCAGCGCGAGGATGCGGGTGCGGATCGGCGCGCTGGCGATGTCGCCGGGCAGGGACAGATTGCCGTGGAAGGACACGACCGCGGCAACGTCGTCGCCGCTGCGCGCCAGCTCGATCACGGTCGCGCCGCCGAAGCAGAAGCCGATCGCGGCCACGCGCGCCAGATCGGCCGGGATCCGGGTCTGCCGCGCCTGGTCGATGGCCGTGGACTTGGCCGCGGCGATGCGTTGGCGCAGCAGCGATCGATCGGCGTACAGCGCGCCCACCGCCTTGCCGGCCGCGGCGGCATCCGTCGGTTGCCTGTCGTTGCCGTACATGTCGGCCACGAACACGACGTAATCCGATCCGGCGATCTCGCCCGCCTGTTTGCGGTTCGCCGCGGTCGTGCCGAGCCAGTTCGGCACCAGCACGATCAGAGGACGCGGCGTGCTCTTCGCATCGTCGTAGATGAAATAGCCACGGTGGGTTTGTTCGCCGACGGTGTAGTCGAGCGGGCGTTCGACGACTTCGGCGAAAGCGGACACGGAAGTCATGGCGGCAATGCAGACGATCAGGCCAGCGAGGCAACGGGTCATGCGAGTCTCCTCATCCGAATACGACGACCGACTGCCGGCTCAACGCGGCAAGACGCCCGTCGGGGTTCCATAGATGTGCGCTCTGCGCCAGGTAGCCGTCGCCGCCGGCGGTGACTTCGGTGTCCATGCGCCAGAACGCATCGTGCGGATAGTCGAAGCGATGGTCGAGCAGTTCCAGGGTCCAGGTCAGCGAACTGGCCATCGCCGGCTTGCTCAGCATCGACAGGCCGGGGCTGGGCACGGTGTCGGCCAGCGCGATCACGTGCGTCTCGTCGAGCGGCTGCGGGTCGCGATGGCGCACGTGGATGGACGTGAACGTCTGCGTCGAGCCGCTGAACAGCCGGTCGCCGCGCGACCAGCGCATCACGAAGTGCTGCGCGAAGCTCGGCGAGATGCCCTGGACATAACGAAACTCGCGCTTGGGATCGCCGTTGTCCGGGATGTCCGCGGGCGCCGGCGACAGGCGCAAGCCCGAGGTCCGGCTGCTGCCGAAGATCGCCATCACCATGCACAGGGTCTGATCGCCGGCGGCGATCCGGCACTCGCCGTGCACCGCGGACTTTCCGGTCCGAAGAATGCGTGCGTCGAGGCGGACCGGCCCGGCCGGCACCGGTGCCATGAACGTGGTCTGGGCGACGCGCAGCGGCAATCCGTCAGGCACTTGCTGGCGCAGCGCGCGGATCGCCAGAGCGGTCTGCAGCCCGCCGAACGCAGTGCGTCCTTGCAGCCAGTCCTCGCCGATGTCGGCTTGCCAGCCGCCGTTGCCCGGACGAACGCCCGGGCGAACCGTGTCCACGGCTTCGGTAAAGATCACGCAGGTCTCCTGTGATACGGCAGCGGGTGAGCGGGGAAGCGCAATCATAAGGGGGCGGCTACGGAGAAAATCGACCTACCCGTGCCGGACTGGGGGAATCCCCGGTGACGCCTACGCGACGACCTACGATAATGTAAGACTGGGATTACAGGTGGGCGCGCTCCGTTCGCGGATGACGGCCCCAGTTGGGAGATTTGGGGATGACCATGTTGTTGAATGCCACGCAGCGTCGGCTGCTTGCGGCTGTTTTTTCTTTGAGCGTTGCCGCATCCGTGCAGGCACAGGAAGGTGAAGTCGCTTCCGACCCCGCCTATGAACAGGGTGCCGACGCCTCGACGCAGGGCGCTGATGCCGCCGCTCCGGAAGCGGTCACCGCCGAGGAAGCGGGCAGCTCCGCCGAACCGGTGTCCGACGAGGGCAACGAATCCGCCGTCGAGCCGGTGGCCGAAGCGCCGGTTTCCGAGGCGGCCGTCGTCGAGACGATCGAAGTCGAGCCGCTGCGCGAGGCCGAAGCCCCCGAGACGCCGGCGGAAGAGGAAGGCACGACCAAGCTGGAAGCGATCGAAGTCACCGGTTCGCGCATCCGCCGCATCGACTACGAAACCTCCCAGCCGGTCACCGTCGTGACGCGTGAGGACATCGAGCGCACCGGTCTGAGCAACATCGGCGACCTGCTGCAGGAACTGCCGTCGGCGGGTTCCGCACTCAACCGCGCCTTCAACAACGGCGGCGCCGGTACTGCGGAAGTCGATCTGCGCAACCTCGGCTCGCAGCGCGTGCTGGTGCTGGTGGACGGCCGCCGCTGGATTCCCGGCGTCGGCAACTACCCGGCCGTCGACCTCAACACCATTCCTGCGTCGATCGTCGAACGTATCGAAGTGCTGAAGGACGGCGCCTCGGCCGTGTACGGCTCCGATGCGATCACCGGCGTCATCAACATCATCACCCGCAAGGATTTCGTCGGCAGCACCTTCCAAGCGCAGGCGAACGCATTCGAGCAGGGCGATGGCCTGCAGCAGCAGTACAGTGCCAACTGGGGAACGGTGTCGGACGACACCTCGATCTTCGTCGACATCAACTTCGTGCGTCAGGCGGAGGTCTCCGCCAGCGATCGCGAGATTTCGGAAGTGCCGCTGTTCGGCACCGGCTTCACGCGCGGCAGCCTGTTCAGCCCGCGCGGTTCGATCCTGTTCATTCCCAATGCCGCCAACGGCAGCATCCTGGGCACCGAGCTGTGCCCGGATCTGGCGCCGGAAGTGGTCAACGGCACGCTCGAGGATGAGGGGCTGCCGGGCGGCATTCCGGCCGGTGCGCCGGTCGGTGGCCTGCAGCTGTGCAACATGATCCTGCAGCAGGGTCAGACGATCACCGGCGATCCGAGCGAGAACACCGCAACGGTGGCTGGACGCTACGAGCCGCGCGACACGACCTCGCTCGATCCGGCGGTCAACGACAACTACAACTACGCGCCGATCAATTACCTGTTGACGCCGTTCGAACAGGCCTCGCTGTTCACGCAGATTTCGCAGCGCCTGTTCGACAGCGTCCAGTTCACCGGCCGCGCCCTGTACAACCGGCACAAGACCGAACGCAATCTGGCCGAGACGCCGCTGCTGTTCGGCGACCTGACCTTCCCGCCGTACAACTCGATCTATATCGCTGCGGATCAGCTGTACAACCCCTTCGACCAGGACATCGGCACGCATGCCGGTCAGGGCACGGCCGCAGACCAGGGCCTTGGACCGGGCCTGGGCATCGTCGGCCGCCGTTTCGTCGAAGCGGGACCGCGCTTCATCTCCCGCACCACGGAGACGCTGTTCCTGACCGGTGCGCTGCAGGGCGACTTCTCGATCCTGGACAAGTTCATGACTTGGGATGTGGGCTACGCGAACGGGCGGATACTCAACTCCAACCTGCACCGTGGCGACCTCAACATGGAGCGCGTCAAGCTCGCGCTCGGACCGGCCGCCGACTGCGTCGCGCCCTGCGTGCCGCTCAACCTGTTCGGCGGTCCCGGCACGATCACGCAGGACCAGCTCGATTACGTCCTGTACGAGGCCGCAAGCTCGGCAGAGGGCAATCTCCAGTACGTCTGGGCCGGCATCGGGGGCGAGATCAGCGACTTCGGGTTCCTGGCGGCGCCGCTGGGCATCGCCATGGGCGTCGAATACCGCACCGAGAGCTTCGAGAACCAGCCCGATCCCTTCGTCCAGTCGGGCATTTCGAGCACGAACATCCAGCGAGCGACGCGTGGCGACACCAGCGTCAAGGAAGCCTACATCGAGTTTGACGTGCCCTTGCTCGCCGATCTTCCCGGTATCCAGGAGCTGGGTCTGAGCCTGGCCGGCCGCTACTCGGATTACGGCCGCTTCGATCCGGCGACGACCGGCAAGGTCGGCCTGCGCTGGAAGCCGATCGACGACATACTGCTGCGCGGCACCTACTCGCAGGCGTTCCGAGCGCCGTCCGTGGTCGACCTGTTCCTGGGCGACGCTGACGGATACCCGGAGCTCAGCGATCCGTGCGTCGGACCCGAGGCCGGATCGGTGGAGGAGCAGAACTGCGAGGCGGACGGCGTCAACACGACGACCTCGACCCAGCTCGGCACGCAGATCCTGACCCGCTTCGGCGGCAATCCCGATCTGGAGCCGGAAACGGCGACCAGCTACACGGCCGGCCTGGTCTTCAGCCCGGAGTTCATCCCGGAGTTCACCGTGACCGTCGACTACTACAGCATCGAGGCCGAGGACTTCATCTCCAATCTGGCGCCGGACTTCATCCTCGACTCGTGCTACTCGCAGCCGCGCGACGAGGGCACGCGGCCGGTGACCTGCGACTTCGTCATCCGCAATTCCGGCGGCTCGATTGCCTACATCAAGTCGCCGAGCTTCAACTTTGCGCGCGTCGAGACGTCGGGCTTCGAAGTGGCGATGGAATACCTGCTGCCGACGGCGGCGCTGGGGGAGTTCGCAGAGGGACTGGGCACCTTCAAGCTGATGTTCGATTCCAGCTATCTCGACAAGTTCGACCAGTACACGCCCAATGCCGACGGTTCGAGCACCAAGGAAGCCTATGCCGGCACGAATCAGGGCGATACGCCGCTGTCACGCTTCAAGTTCAACACGACGCTGCAGTGGACCGCCGGGCAGTGGGATGCCAGCTGGACCGCACGCTACATCTACCACACGATCGAAGACTGCGACGACGGCTTCGAGCCGAGCCTGAGCAGCCTGGGTTTGTGCTCACAGCCGGACGACGACTTGACCGACACCACGGACGACTCGAAGAACGAGCTTGAGACCATCGTCTACCACAACGTTCAGCTGAACTATGAAATCCCCGGCTGGGAGACCAAGCTGACCCTCGGCGTGATCAACCTGCTCGACCAGGATCCGCCGATCTCGTACACGGCCTTCGCCAACAGCTTCCCGGGCACCTTGTACGAAGCGCCGGGCCGCCAGCCTTACGTGAAGTTGCAGAAGCGCTTCTAGAGTGCGGACAGGAAACCCCGATACGGCATGCGCCATTGGGGTTTTCTTATTTAAGGGATTGCAAACATTGGGATCGGGGAATACATGACGCCAGTTCGCGCAACGCTCATGGCGACCGCCATCGTGCTGCTTTGCACGGCCTGTGCCGGCGACGGCGCATCGCGCAAGTCCGATGTGCCGGCGAAGACCGCCAGGAACTCGTCGACCGCGAAGTCGAGCGATCCTTCCGTCAATTGCTCGGTTGAGCGCGCGGTTGGCACCAATATTCCCAAGAAGACCTGCATGACGGCCGGCCAGCGCGAGGCGGCACGCAAGCAGGCGGCCGAAGCGGTCGGCGGTCTGCAGCGCTCCGGTGGGACAGGCAACAGGGAATCCGGACTCTGAAACGGATGAATCGTGTCGCGTGCCGGCATCGATCTCAACAGCCTGCGGCATTGTGAAAAGGGATTACAGATGGGAGCGCGTTGGTCTGATGACTGGCCGCGTTCTGCACGTTGGGGGATTTTGGGGGATGACCATGTTTTTGAATGCCACGCAGCGTCGGCTGTTTGCGGCTGTTTTTTCTTTGAGCGTTGCCGCATCCGTGCAGGCACAGGAAGGCGAAGTTGCTTCCGAACCCGCCTACGACCAAGGTGCGGAGGCTCCGGTGCAAGACGCTGGCGTCGTAGTTCCGGAAACGGAGGGTGAAGAGGCGAGCGCAGCGGATGAGCCAGCCGCGGACGCCCCAACCGCTGAAGCGACCGAAGAGAGCGCCGCCCCCGTCGAGACCATTGAGGTCGAGCCGCTGCGCGAGGCCGAAGCACCCGCCGCGGAGCCCGAGCTGCGGGAAGGCGGCACGAAACTGGATGCGATCGAAGTCACCGGTTCGCGCCTGCGGCGCACCGACTACGAAACGGCGCAGCCCGTCGTCGTGATCACCCGCGACGATCTTGAACGCAGCGGTTTGACGGACATCAGTGAAGTGCTGCGCAACATCACCGCGGCGGGCAACAACAGCCTCAGCGCCCAGCAGGGCCGCTTTGCGCTGACGATGGGCGAAACCAACCTCGACCTGCGCAACCTGGGCGCCAATCACACGCTGCTGCTGGTGAATGGCCGCCGCTGGATCTCGGGCCTGAACCAGACGTCGACCTCGACGTCGGACTACAACACGATTCCCACCGCCATCATCGAGCGCGTGGAAATCCTCAAGGACGGCGCGTCCGCGATCTACGGATCGGATGCGATCGCCGGCGTCGTCAACGTGATCACGCGCAAGGATTTCGACGGGCTCGCACTTTCGTACCACGTCGGCCAGTTCTACGAGCAGGGTGACGGCGAGAACCAGCAGGCATCGGTGTCCTGGGGCTGGAACCGGCCGGACACGAACCTGTTCCTCAATCTGAGCTACACGGACCAGGCAAGAGCGCCGAACGAGAACCGGCCGATCACGGCCAGCCCGAGTGCAGGGCCCACGCGCAACAGCATCGTCACGCCCAATGCGCTGCTGCGTTTTGTCGAGCTCGATTCGGCACGCGCCGCGCTTTACCAGTGCCCGAATCTGCAAGCGGGCATCGCCGCCGGCGCGGCCCCTCCGCTCGGCGGACCGCTGGTGATGACGCAGATCATCCCTGCCGGCCTGGTGCTCTGCGATCTGACGCTGAATCAGGGCGCTACCGGCGGCGCCGGCAATCCGCTGGACTACCACCAGATCAACCGCGCCACGCCCAGCGACGTCTACAACCGTTTCGCGGATGGCACGCTCAAGGAGCCGAACTCGCGCACGGCGCTGTTCGGGCAGATCGAACAGCGTCTGTTCGACAACCTGAGCCTCAATTTCGAGGGGCTGTACAACAAGCGCGAGTCGGTCAGCGTCGGCCAGAACGCTTATCTGGGCGGCGGCAACCTCGACGGCGGCCCGCAGGGTTATCTGGCCTATATCTCCGCGACCAACCCCAACAACCCGTTTGCGCAGGACATCGGCTGGGATTCCAGCTGCGGACCGGCCGGTACCGATCCGCACAGCCCGAGTTGCACCGGTATCGGTGACGGCAGCGGTTCCTGGGCGATCCGCCAGGGCCCCGGTCTCAACAACCAGAGTTTTTCCGCGACGGTCGACACCCTCCGGCTCGGCGGGGGCCTGAGCGGCAACTTCGGCCTGCTCGACCGCATGGTGACCTGGGACGCGGGCTATGTTTTCTCGCGGAGCAAGATCGAGGAAATCCTGCCGTCGACGAACTACGAGCTTGCGGGCATCGCGCTGGGCAACTCCGGCACCTGCGACGGCGACTGCGCCCCCCTGAACGTGTTTCAGGGAACCGCGGGCCTGACCCAGGCGGCGATCGACTACATCGTCACCAACAACTGGCAGCGCAACCAGACGCGGCAGGACATCGCCTACCTGAATTTCGCGAGCGAGCTGTCGGCCGGCGACTGGCTGCCGGCGCCCATCGCCGTGGCCATCGGCGGCGAATTCCGGCGTGACGAGTACAACAGCAAGATCGATCCGACGATTCAGCAGGGACTGATCCGTCTCAACACGCAGAATCCGCTGAGCGGCCGTACCTACGCGCGCGAGGCTTACGTTGAACTCGGAATTCCACTGCTGAAGGACGCCGCTTTTGCGCAGTCTCTCGATCTCGATCTGGCGGGGCGCTACTCGCACTACCCGCGCATCGGCGCGGTCAAGACCGGCAAGGCCGGCCTGCGCTGGCAGCCCTTGGAGGAAGTCCTGCTCCGGGCCACCTATTCGACCGGCTTTCGTGCACCGAACGTCGGTGAACTCTATCTGGGTGCGGCCCAGAGCTACGATCCGCTGGCGGATCCCTGCGCCGATCCGGGCACGAACGACACCGCGGACCAGAACTGCACGACGGACGGCAACCCGGGCGGTGGCTCGGGCAACAACGTGGCCACGCCGTATGATCTGTGGACGGGCAACCTCGATCTGCAGCCCGAGCGCTCGCACAATCTGACCTACGGGCTGATCTATTCGCCGATCCCGGACCTGAGCATCGGCGTCGACTTCTACGACATCACGATCGATGACTTCGTCGTCATCGGCCAGGGGCAGTTCTTCCTCGATTCCTGCTACAAGACCACACAGCGCAACTACTGCGATTACATCCATCGCGATGGCACCGGCACGCTGACCTACGTCGACACGCCGTTCTTCAATCTTGCCAGCGTGGAAACGGCCGGCGTCGACTACGGCATCGATTACCGCCTGCCGTTCCCTGATGACCTGGGCATGTTCAAGCTGAAGCTGGACGCGTCGTACCTGTACAAGTTCGAGTCGAGCAGGCCGCAGCCGGGCCAGGAAGACGAGGTGAGCAACGAAGTCGGCAGGGTCAGCGGTCAGTTCTCTGGTTATCCGCGGTGGAAGGCGAACGGCTACCTGAGCTGGCAGTTCGAGCGTCTGAAGGCGAGCTGGTCGACGCGCATGGCGTATCGGATGATCGAAGACTGCGGCGACTTCTTCCCGACGCCGTCACTGGAGGATCTGGGCTTGTGCAGCGATCCCAGCAGGCAGATCGGCGTTGAAACCGACCCTACAACGGGCATGGAAACTCCGATCATGTCTGAACCGAAAAACAAGCTGAAGACGATTTTCTATCACAGCGTCCAGATTGGTTATCAGCTCGCGGACTACGACGCTGAGATTTCGATCGGCGTGAACAACGTCCTCGATCAGGATCCGCAGGTTTCGCGCAGCCTGAACTCGCTTTACTGGTACAACTACGACCCGAATCACTATGAGCCGCCCGGTCGTTTTGGGTACATCAACCTGGGCGTGAAGTTCTGATCTGATCGCCTGACAAGAGACCCCGGAGCGGCGATCCGCTTCGGGGTCTTCTGCGTTCCGGGCCGCCGTCGACAGTCATGCCCATCGGTTAAGCTGCACGAATGGGATATTCAAGAATCGCAGGCACCGGCAGCTACCTGCCGGAACAGGTGGTCACGAACAGCGAGCTGGCGGTACGCATCGAGACCAGCGACGAGTGGATCGTGTCGCGCACCGGCATCGAGGCGCGTCACGTCGCCGCCGAAGGCGAGCTGACCAGCGACCTGGCGCTGCACGCGGCGCGCCGCGCGATGGCATCCGCGGGCGTCGAGCCGGCGGACATCGATCTGATCATCGTCGCGACGACCACGCCGGACATGGTGTTTCCGTCGACCGCATGCATCCTGCAGTCCAAGCTCGGCGTGAAACAGGGCGCGGCCTTCGACGTGCAGGCGGTGTGCACCGGCTTCATCTATGCCCTGGCGATTGCCGACAAGTTCATCGCCAGCGGCGCGCACAAGTGCGCGCTGGTGGTCGGCGCCGAGGTGTTCTCGCGCCTGCTCGACTGGAACGACCGCCGCACCTGCGTGCTGTTCGGCGACGGTGCCGGCGCCGTCGTGCTCAAGCCGTCGGATGCGCCGGGCATCTATTCCACGCACCTGCACGCAGACGGCAGCTACGGGCACATCCTGCGCGTCGGCGGCGGCATCGCCGAAGGCAAGCTGCGCGGCAATCCGTTCCTGGAGATGGATGGGCAGGCGGTGTTCAAGCTCGCGGTGCGTGTGCTTGACGAGTGCTCGCGCGAAGCGCTCGAAAAGAACGGCTTCAAGGGCAGCGATCTCGACTGGTTCGTTCCGCACCAGGCGAATCTGCGCATCATCAATGCGACCGCCGACAAGATGGGCGTGCCGCGCGAGCGCGTCGTCACGACCGTGCATCGTCAGGGCAACACCTCCGCGGCCTCGGTGCCGCTGGCGCTCGACACCGCGGTGCGCGACGGGCGTATCCAGCCCGGACACCTGGTGCTGCTCGAAGGCGTCGGCGGCGGCATGACCTGGGGCTCGGCGCTGCTGCGCTGGTAGTGGCGACGGGCGCAGCAATGGACGACCGGCTGATCGATCTGGAAACGCGCCTGACGTACCAGGAGGCGACGCTGCACCAGCTCAACGCCATCGTTACCGAGCAGCAGCAGCGCATCGAGCAGCTCGAACGCGTCTGCCGCGAACTGGCAACGCGTGTCGCGCGGGCCGCAGAAGGTGGGCTCAAGGGCAGCGCGGTGGACGAAGTTCCACCGCATTACTGAAGCCTTGCGGTGATCGTGACGTTCTCGTCGCTGACCTGGCCGAAAGACGGCTGACGCTGTCCTGGTAGCCCGGGCTGCGCCCGGGCTACGGCGGTGACGCATTCCTGTAGGAGCGGCCCCTGGCCGCGATGCGGCGCGCACACTGCACGAAAAGAATCGCGGCCGTGGGCCGCTCCTACTCGGGAATCCGGTACGCGCTGTGTTCCGCCAACGCCTCGATCCGCGTGTCGAGCGCGGCGCGTTCCTGGGCGTAGTGGCGCCCGATCGCCTCACGAAAGCCGCGATGCGCGAACCAGTGCGCGGAGTGGTCGCGCACCGGATCGAAGCCGCGCAGCAGTTTGTGGTCGCCCTGCACGCCGGCATCGAAGCCCTGCAGGCCATGGCGGATCGCATAGTCGATGCCCTGGTAGTAGCAGAGCTCGAAGTGCAGCAGTTCGTCGGCGGTGCCGGACCCCCAGTGGCGGCCGTACAGGGTCGTGTCGTCGCGAAAAAAATAGGCCATCGCGAGGATCTCGTCCGCACGCGAGGCCGTGCACAGCAGCATGCGCTCGCCGAAGGCTTCGGCCCACGATCGCAGGCAGGCGAGCGTCAGATACGGTGACTGGCCGCGCTCGTGATACGTGTTCGCGTACAGGTCATAGATACGGTCCCACTCGGCTGCCGACAGCGTGTGCGCTGCGCGCCAGTCGATCTGAACATTCTTCTCCGCGACGAGGCGGCGCTCGCGGCGGATGTTCTTGCGGCGCTTGGCGCTGAGCGCGTCGAGGAAATCATCGAACGACGCATATCCGCGGTTGCACCACAGATAGCGCAGCTGTTGGTGATGCAGCCAGCCGCGGCCTTCAAGGCTCTGCGCTTCCTCGGGCGTCGAGAACAGGACGTGAACGCCGGAAGCGGAGTGTGATCGCGCGTGCTCGATCAGCGCATCGGCGAGCGCGCGCAGTCCGCGATCGTCGGCTGCAATCAGGCGCCGGCCCGGCACCGGTGTGTAGGGCACGCAGCAGACCAGCTTGGGGTAGTAGGCCAGGCCCTGCTGCGCGTAGGCCTGCGCGATGGCGAAGTCGAAGACGAACTCGCCCCAGGAATGGGATTTCCGGTAGCACGGCGCGTAGGTCTGGTCCGACAGTCGCAGATGGAACGGAGTCCAGCCGCTGCGTCCGCCGACGCAGCCGTGCTGCTCGAGCGCATCCAGATAGGCGGAAGAGGTGAACAGGTCGGCAGACATGGCGCAGGCTTAAGCTACTATTGCTTGTATTGAACGTCGGCGCCAGGAATGGCGCCGGCTTGTACAGGATGTACCAACCTACATGACCGTCATTCGCCTCGAACGCCAGATTCCCGCCGCACCCGCGGCGGTCTACGACCTCGTCACGCGACCGGCGCGCTGGAAGGAGTGGCACCCGAGCTCGCTGCGCGCCGATGCGCACGCAATGGAATCGCTGCCCGCCGGCACGCAGTTCGAGGAGGACATCCGTTCCGCCGGCTTCGTGCGCCATCTGCGCTGGCGCGTGATGGAAGGCGTCCCGGCAACGCGCTGGTCGGCGCATGCGGTGATGAACGACGGCAGCCGCGTCAGCCTGCTCTACGAATTGTCCGCTGCGCCGGAAGGCACCCGCTTCGTCCGCACGCTCGACTACCGTCTGCAGCCTTGGCTGCTGCGCCGGCTCAACGACCTGTTCATGTGGCGCCGCGTGCAGCGCGAGTCGAATCGCGCGCTCGACAATCTGGTCTTGATGTTCTCTTGAGGCAACGGCAGAGGTCGTCAATCCTGCGGCCGGCCGCGCAGCGTCTTGAGGCGCCCGCGCTGGGTCTTGACGTCCATGCGCTTGCGCTGTGACGACCGCGTCGGCTTGGTCGGTTTGCGCGCGCGCGGCACGTGGGCGGCGCGGCGGATCAGCTCGGCCAGCCGCTCCACCGCATCGGCGCGATTGGCCTCCAGGCTGCGAAAGCGCTGGGCCTTGATCACGACGACCCCGTCCGCACCGATGCGCTGATCGCGCAGCTGCAGCAGGCGCGATTTGCAGTCGTCCGGCAGCGACGAGGCGAGCGCATCGAAACGCAGCTGCGCCGCGCTCGAGGTCTTGTGCACGTTCTGGCCGCCTGCGCCCTGTGCGCGGATGGCGCTGAATTCGATCTCGCGCAACGGCAGCCGCAGCGACGGCGTGATCTCCAGGTTCTCGTCCATCGGTACCCGATCAGCCGCGCTGCTCGCCGATCCACCGCGTGATCTTGGCGTCGAGCACATCCAGCGGCACGGCGCCGTCCTTGAGGACTTCCTCGTGGAAGGCGCGGACGTCGAAGCGCGGGCCCAGCTGCGATTCGGCGCGGGCACGCAGTTCCTTGATCTTCAGCTCGCCGAGCTTGTAGGCGAGGGCCTGACCGGGAATCGCCATGTAGCGTTCGGCTTCGGCGATGGACTGAGTTTCGCTTTCGGCGGAGTTCGCGAGCATGTATTCGATCACCTGCTCGCGCGTCCAGTGCTTGCTGTGCAGGCCGGTGTCGACGACCAGACGGATCGCGCGCCACAGCTCGTTCTGCAGATAGCCGAAATAGGAATACGGGTCCTGGTAGATGCCCAGCGCCTTGCCCAGCGACTCGGTGTACAGCGCCCAGCCTTCGACGAAGGCGGTATAGCCGCCGAAGCGGCGGAACGCGGGAACGCCCTTGAGCTCCTGCTGGATCGCGAGCTGGAAGTGATGTCCCGGTATGGCTTCGTGCAGGTACAGGTCCTCCATGTCCCAGGTCTTGCGCGTCGGCAGATCGTAGGTGTTGACGTAGAACACGCCGGGCCGACTGCCGTCTTCGCTCGGGCTCTGATATTCGCCGCCAGCGGCGGATTGAGCGCGGAAGGCTTCGACCGGGCGGATTTCGAAGCCGGCCCTGGGTGTGACCGAGAACAGCGCCGGCACGCCGGCGTCGACGCGCTCGCGCAGGCCGTTGTAGGCCTTGAGCAGCGCATCCTCGCTGGCGAACCGGAAGCGCGGATCGGTCGCCAGGAAGCGGAAGAAGTCGTGCAGATCGCCCTTGAAGCCCAGCGAAGCGATCACGCGCCGCATCTCGGCGTGGATGCGTGCGACCTCGTCAAGGCCGATCTGGTGGATCTGCGTGGGCGTCAGCTCGGTGGTCGTGACGCGGCGCACGTTGTAGGCGTACCAGGCGGCGCCGTCGGGCACGGCGTCGAGCCCTGCGGTCGTGCGCGTCCTGGGCAGGTATTCGTCGCGCACGAAGTTGCGCAGGCGCCGATAGGCGGGCATCAGCTGGTCGTCGATCAGCGCCAGATAGGCCGCGCTCAGGCGCTCGCGATCCGCAGCCGGAAAATCGGCGGGCATCTGCGCGATCGGCATCCAGAACAGGCTCTTGCGCGGGTCGTCGACAATCAGCGCATCGAGCTGCGGCACCACCTTCTCCATCAGCGCGCGCGGCTGTACCACGCCCCGGGCCACGCCCTCGCGCATGTTGGCGATCGCCTGGTCGAAGATCGCCGGCAGCTGCGCGGCGCGGCGCAGCCAGCGCTCGTGGTGCTGCACCGTCCTGAAGGGTTGCGCCGAGGTACCGGAACCGAGCTGTGCCGCGAGATTGGCGAAGCTGGAGAACTGGTCCAGCGGCAGCAGCTCATCCGGGAAGCGCTCGCCGTCCAGGGCCTCTGCGCGGTCGCGCCGGAAGATCTCGACGCTTAGGCGATCCTGGGCGCTCAGTTGCTCGGCGTTTACCGACTGGATGCGCTCCAGCCACTTCTGGCGAAAGGCGTGCTCCCGCGCCCGGAATTCCGGTGCCAGCATGTTCGGCAGCTGGTCGTCGTAGCGCTCGTCGCCGGCGAAGGTCGCTTCCAGCGGATAGAGCTGCAGGTATTCCTCCCAGTAGTCGGCGAAGACCTGCCGGACGTTCGGCGCCGGAGCGACAGCCGGGGGTGGCGCGACGGTCGCGCACGCGCTCAGGAAGATCGTCACAATGGCGGCTGGCAAGGTCCGAGTCATGTCGCAGTCTCGCGGCGGGTTCGTGGCGCCACACCGTAACACCGGCATCTCGCCGCGTCCTGAGTGAAAGCCAGCAGCGATTCACGGTGATGGTCCGGCGCCCCTCCGATTCCCCATCCAACCCAGGCAAGCTCCCATGTCCAAAAAGAAGCTCGATGTTGCCCAGGCGCTGCTCGAAGCCCAAGTCCACTACGCCATCGAACAGCTGAGCGGCGATGGCCTGCAGGCGCTGATCGAGTCCGAGCTGGATGCGATCCTCGTCGACTGCATGCGGCTCAAGCTCAAGGACGTCGTCACCGCGAAGATGATCAAGGACACGGCGCGCACCTACGCGTCGGAGATCGAGATGGGCGGCGGACTGCCGCAGCTGGTCGCCGACGTTGCCCAGGCCGTTTACGCGCACAAGGTGCTCGACCACACCGCGCCCAAGGACATCGTCACGCACACCCGCTATACCGAGTTCGTCGACAAGCTGCTGGAGTTGAAGTCGCTGCGCGAAAAGCTCGTGCACGAGATCTCGACGAGCCCGATCTACATCGCCTTCGCCTCGGACCTGCTGTACCACGGCATCAAAGGCTATGTTGCCCGCAGCACCGAGCTGACCAAGGGCATTCCCGGCGCCAGCTCGATGATGAAGCTCGGCCGCAGTGTGATGAACAAGGCCTCGCCCGGCCTGGAAACCTCGCTCGACGAAGGGCTGAAGAAGTACGTGTCGCGCAGCGTCGAGGTGACGGCGAAGTCCAGCGCCGATTTCGTGCTCAAGCACCTCAACGACGAGGCGCTGCGTGACATGGCGCGCGAGATCTGGGACCGCAGCAAGTTCACGCCGATCGGCACGCTGCGCGACGACGTCGACGGCGACGATCTCGAAGACCTGTTCGTCATCGGCTACGAGTACTGGCGCGAGCTGCGCAAGACCGAGTTCTACGGCAAGGTGATCGACACCGGCATCGACGCTTTTTTCCAGGGCTACGGCGACGCCTACCTCGGCGATCTGCTCGACGACCTCGGCATCACGCGCGACATGATGCTCGCCGAGGCAATGCGCTATGCCCCGCACGTGCTCAAGGTGCTCAAGCGCAAGAAGCTGCTGGAAGGCATGGTGCGTCGCCAGCTGGAGGGCTTCTACCGCTCCGGCACGGTCGAACGGGTGCTGGCCGGCACCGCGGCGGAAGCGTCCTGAGCGACATTTCCCGTCGCGCCACGGCAACGACGATGCGGACCGGGACGATATTTGCCTGGCTGGCGATACTGGTGCTCGCCGGCTGCGCGCAGCAGCCGGTGCAGACGCGCGCCAGCCCGATGCCGCCGGGCTTCGAAGCGGCGTCGCAGCATGCGGACCATTCGTGGTGGCGCGCCTGCTTCACGATGCCCTTCGACGAGAACGGTGCGCCGCGCTGGAGCATGGACTTGCTGCTCGCCGATCGCATCGCCGGGCCGGCGATCACGCGCCACGCCAGCGAGATTCCGCTGTGGCGCTTTCATCGCCGCGCCGCGCGCGACGGTGCCGGTCACCGCTTCAGCCTGCTGTTCTATGCCGATCCGCGCACGGCCGCGCAGCTGTTCGCCGAGATCGACAGCGATCCGCTCGTCCCTGTCCTGGTCGACAGTGGCTATCTCAAGCGCCTGACTTCGCGATGTGCGCCGGACACGCTCGGTCCGGGAACGGAGGCCTCCAGCGATCGCAGCTGGGATATCCGCCTGCAGCGGACCTGGCCGTACTTCATCATGGGCGTCAGCGCGCACTGGCTTGCGCTCATCGGCGAGGTCGGCGCCGAGTATCCGCAGTCGTCCGATGCGCCAGACGAGCTGCTCGATCGTTATGGACGGATCGGCGACGAGATCGACGAGATCTGGCGCAAGCAGGGCCAGCACGCCTATCTGCACCATCTGTCGGCCCTGTTCGGTTATCAGCCGCTGTCAGTGCAGACCCTGATGCAGTTCTAGCAGGCCGTCGGGCGAAACCTGACACTTGGCCGCGCGCCGCGGCCAAGGAATCCGTTCGTCGGCGGCACGCTTCCGCCAGCCGCCCGACGCATGCAGTCGATACCGGAACGCCGCTAAATGACCGCACGGTAGCGAGGTCGGGCGATGCGGTATATGGGCAGAGAACGGAGACGCAACGGTAGGTTCGACCACGCGCGACGAGGGCTCTACGCCGTGCTGCTCTGGCTGAGTCCGCAAGCACCGTCGGCCGCCGCCGCGCAGCTCGACCCGCCCAAGTCGGCGGGGCCGTCCGCCGGGTTGCTCACCATCGAAGCGCTGCCCTCCTCGGTGTCCGGTGTCTCATCCGGTTACCGGATCAGCTTCAGTGCACCGGACAATCGCATTGCGGCGCCGTTCCGCAAGGCCGCCGAGATCCTGCGTGCGCGCACCTGGCAGTTCAACGACAGCCTTTTGAGTCTGCGCGGCGGGGTGAAGTTGGACCTGGGTCTGCCCGACGGCGGCAATCTGCATCTCAATCTGTTCCCCGACAAGAACGATCCCGAGCGCGGCCGGCACTGGCAGCTGTCGTCGGACGGTGACGTCGGCAGCGCGCGCCTGTGGTCGGTCGGCGGCAGCGTCGATATCGTCAATCCCGAACGCGAGACCGGCCCGTATCGTGTCGACACCGAGCGCCAGTTCGTGCTCATGCCGCAGCTGATGCTGGACATGGACCGGCTCGCCGGCATGCCGGGCAATGCGCAACTGACCCTGCAGCACTGCAACTGGCGCGACAAGGTCACCGACCACCACACCGAAGACAAGGTCTGGCAGCTCAACGTGCGCTGGCGGTTCTAGGATCGCGCCGTTGGTCGTGCGAGAACGCGTTGCGGTGACATCGCGAAAAAGATCCTGATAGCGTTGCGACACGGTCATCGAACGTTCACGCAACGAACATATCCCTGCAATGAAACTGTGCTGGTCCGCCGGCAGCGCCTGCGTCAATGGGCTGCAATTGAGCTATGAAATCTCCGGACCGGCGCAGGGCGAGCCGCTGCTGCTGGTGATGGGCCTGGGCGGCCAGCTGATTCACTGGCCGGACGCGCTGTGCGAGCGTCTGGTGCAACAGGGGTTCCGCGTGATCCGCTTCGACAATCGCGATGCCGGCCTGTCGGCCGATGCGGATCGCGGGCATCGGGTCAATCTGCCGCGCGACTGGCTGCGTGCCCGCTTCGGCCTGCCGCTTGCGTCGAACTACACGCTGTACGACATGGCCGAAGACGCGGTGGGCCTGCTCGACGCGCTGGAGATCGCCAGCGCCCACCTAGCCGGCGTGTCGATGGGCGGCATGACGGCGCAGATCGTTGCGAGCCGCTACCCGCGTCGGGTCAGAAGCCTGACTTCAATCATGTCGAGCACCAATCATCCCAAGCTGCCGCCGGCGCGCTTCGACGTGTTGTGGCGCATGGCCGGCATCGGCCCGCGCCCGCGCACGCGCGAGCAGGTGGTCCACCGCTCGACGGCGATGCTGCGCCGTGTCGGCAGCCCCGGGTTTCCGACGCCGGTCGAGTACCGTCGCCAGATGGCGGGGCGGGCGTACGATCGCGCGTTCCGTCCGCGCGCCATGCTGCGGCAGACGCACGCGATTCTGACCACCGGCAGTTTCGAGGAGTTGTTGCCGCGGATTGCCGCGCCGACGCAGGTCGTGCACGGATTGGCGGATCCGCTGCTACGTCCGGTCTGCGGCCGTCGCAGTGCCCAGCTGATCCGTCATTCGAAGCTGGAGCTGATTCCCGGCATGGGCCACGACATGCCGCCGAGCCTGATGCCACGCTGGGCCGAGTTGATTTCGGCCAACGCCGCGCGCGCGTAGTTCCTGTATCCCGGGGATCACGACTGCGTCATCCCGGGCTGCGCCCGGGCTACAAACCCGCGAGACTGCGGTTGCGCGATTCGATGAAGTAGGCGCGAATCTCGGCGGCCGTGTCCGGTGCCGGTAACCGTTCCGGATGAGTGATCAGGTTCTGCAGATCGGCGGGCGAGGCATCGCCGTGTTCGACGCCGACCACGATCGCCGCCACCTCCGCCGACGTCAGCTGCTGTCCTGCATGCAGCATGCTCAGCGCGGCGCGCAGATGCAGATGATCGCCGGAATCCAGCGCCATGATCTTGGCGTAGCGACGGTGCGCGAAGCGTGCTTCCTCGCTGTCGCGTTCGGCGGCGGCGGAAAAGCGTTCGATCAGGTGGGCATAGCGCTCGCGCGCGAGGGACTGTTGCGCACGGACGCGCTGCGCAGCGGCCGCCTCGGCGGACATGCCCGACGGCGCGTCGGGTATGTCGCTGATGCGGAACTGCTGAGATGTCGTCGTACGCCCCGCCATCGCGGACCTCCGTGTCGGCCAACTTCCGGCCATGATTGAACACGGACATTGAGCCCGTCGGGGGCTGGCTGCCGCCTGAACGGAGGGCGCCGGGCGCCGGACGGTTGGCGCCGGCACGATGGACGGCGGGCTATCAGGCCTTTTTCAGATACATGGCCTTGAGCATCAGGCTGACGCCGTCGACCTTGCAGTCGACTTCGTGATCGCCGGACACCAGGCGGATGTTGCGGATCTTGGTGCCGCCCTTGATCGTCAGCGACGAGCCCTTGACCTTCAGATCCTTGATCAGAATCACCGAATCGCCGTCGGCGAGCAGATTGCCGTTGGCGTCCTTGACCACCAGGCCGGCCTCCTCTTCGGCGGACGGCGCCACCGCTGCGACCGGCCATTCGTGCCCGCAGTCGGCGCAGATGTAGTTGTCCCCGTCCGGATACGTGTTTTCCATCTTGCATTTGGGGCAGGGCGGGATCGGGTTCATCGGCTTCTCGGGCAATGGGCTTCGTGGGCACCGGCGCGCCGCTGTGCATCGGTGAGGCGCCGGAGGCGCGAATGATAGGGCAGCAGCGCTCAAGCGGCACGCCGCACCGTTCGGCGGAGCGCAGGCTCGGGATGCGCGACTTCGGCAGCGGGCGCGCGCACAATGCCTGCATGGCCCGGCACCTCTGCCTGCCGGAGGCCTATCAAACGCTCCCAGAATTGCGAACTGGCCGCTGAACGCGCAGTTCCGCACTCCAGGAGCCGATCATGGCTACCCTTGCAAACCTTTTGCTCGGCGCATTCAGCGGCGGCGGACGCACCGCGCGATACGGCGATTTCGTCGTCGTGACGATGTCGGCCTCGGCCTTCGTCGCGCCTGCCCTCGACTATCACCGCGTGCAGACCTGGGCGCGGTCGCGCACGTCGCTCGGCAACGCCCATCGCGACCGCACCGCATTCACCGACCGCTTCGAAACGCTGCTGGCCCGCAGCGGCTGCGGCATCGCCACCAAGGGCAGCCGCCAGGTGCTCTCACGCCTCGTCAAGGGTATGGAGCAGAGCGGACTGTCCATCACCGAATGGGCGGTGCCGCAAAACGTCCACGAAGGCGTGGAGGTCAAGAAGAGGGAGAAGCCTGCGGAGTGACGCTGACAGGCGGGGACCCGCGCTGCCTGGCGAGCTCAGGCGCTGCGACAGGCGCCGACTGGCGGGGCGTCTTCGATGCCGTCCAAGGCGCTGGCGACCAGTTGCTGGTAGTGCGCGAACGCGGCAAACGCGGTGTCCGCCGGGACGTGCACCGGCGCGCCGTAGTGGATATCGATGCGCGCGAAGGGCTTGGGCAGTCGAAATGCGTCCCAGCTCTTCAGCGCCCAGTAGCGCGACGGTAACGGGAGATAGGGCACGATCGGCAGGCCGGTCGCGCGTGCCATTTCGATGATGCCGGGTTTGACCACATGCGCGGGTCCGCGCGGACCATCGACGGTCAGCGCACCGGGAACACCGGCGCGCAGCATGTCGATCATCTCGTCCTTGGCTTCTTTTCCGCCCTTGTCGATGTCGCCCTTTTTCGAGCTGCCGCGCGCGACGTGATGACCGAGCCGCCGGCACAGGGCGCTCACCGGTTCGCCATCGCGCGAACGCGACACGATCACCACGTGCCGGCGCCCGGTTTGCGCGAGGATGCCGGCGAACAGGTTCTGGTGCCAGATCGCCAGGATGTAGGCGGCGCAGCCCGCAGGGGCGGGAACCGGCGCCGTGCCCTGGAAGCGGAAGCGGTAGGTGGACGCCAGTGCGCGCACCACTACGTAACCCAGCCATGCGGCGAGGGTGCCCGCCGCGGATGTTCCGACCTTGCGGGCGGACTCAGTCACGCAGACGTGCGTCGATGAGGTAGTGCAGTGAGATGCTGCAGGGCGCGCCGCGAACCTTGCCGCTGCACTGGAGTACGCCCGTGGTTTCCTTTCCGCGCGAACGAACGGCAGTCGCGACCGCGGGCCCGAGGTCGAAGCCGCCGCCGGAGCAGTCGCGCTCCGGACACATCAGGTCGAAGAACGCCTGCATGTCCGGCAGGAAGATCCACTTGTGCGGAGACGAATGGGGCTTGCCGGTCGGGAGAAAGAAGCGCAGCTCGACAACGAGCTCCTCGACGCCGGGCAGGTGCTGCGCCAGCGTCGGAACCGACAGGTAAGCGCGCTGGCGTGCTTCACGCACGCGGGGGTCAAAAGCGCGGGGATTGTTGGCCAACGGTACCACTCCTGTGCGTGAACGACGAACCGGCACTCACGCGGAACGTCCCGACTGCGTCCCGGCTACGGGGACGCGCCGTTACTTCTTCCGTTTCTCGGACTTGGCTGCCCGCTTTTCGAGCAGGGACTTCGCCGGCTTCTTCTTCGTTTCCTTCCTGCGATCCATTCCCTTACTCACGGGCGCGCTCCTCGGTGCTGTCTGCGGCGACCGCGGCCGTGTCCGTGTCCTCACCCGGCGTGACGGCGCGCGACTGCTTCTTCAGGCGCTTTTCTTCCTGCTTCTTGTTCTTCTTCAATTCGCGCTGCCGCTTCTCGAAGTTGTAATTGGGTTTGGCCATGAACCGCCTCCGTGAATGTGTTGAAGCCGCTGCTCCGCCAGGCTCTGACGGAACCGGGGCGTGATTCCTATTGGTCGAGCGTCAGTTCCGGAAGTTCCAGTTCGACGTTGGACCGCTTGATTTCCGGCAGATCGTCTTCGGCGAGCACCGAAATACCGATATGACCCTCGGCGATTTCCCGGAGCGTCAGCACCGTCGACTTGTGGTCGCCCCAGGGCAGGTGCGCCTGGGCGCCGCGAGCCAGCTGCCGGGCGCGCTTGGCGGCGACGAGGCAGAGGTCGAAGTGATTGGGTATGCGGGCCAGACAATCGTCGGCGGTTACGCGTGCCATGGGCGAATCTCGGAAAGCACCGCAAGAGCACGGTGGTACAGTGTACACGCTTCCCACCGGGGCCATTTTTCCGCGGGCGGATCGCCGTCTGTTGTATTCGATTGCGCAGTCCGGAGTGCGCGCCGATACTGGCGCCCGCTCATCCACTCTTGCTGGAGTTTACATGCCGCGTCCGGTTCTCGAAGAAGCCCGCATCCATCCGGCGATCCGCGACTTCATTTCGCAAAGTCATCGCGACATCGTCGACGACGTCGCCAAGGCGGTCGATCAGCACGACATCGTCGTCGTCGGCATGGCGCAGAACCCGAATCCCAAGCGCGCGCGCAAGCTGCTCGATGCGGCCGGGCTGCAGCATCACTACCTGGAATACGGCAGTTACTTCAACAGCTGGCGCCGGCGTAACGCGCTGAAGCTGTGGACCGGCTGGCCGACGTTCCCGATGGTGTTCGTCAAGCGCCAGCTCATCGGCGGTGCCGACGACCTGGAGAAGCTGCTCGCGTCGGGCGAGATCAAGAAACTGCTGGGCCGCTGACGCGCGGGACGCGACGGTGCTGCGACGCGCTGCGGGCCTGCTGCTGACGCTTGGACTGGCCGCATGTGGGGACGGTGATCCGCAGGGCGCGTCGACCGCGTCCGGGCGCGTGCTGATACTGGGCCTCGACGGCACGCGCAGCGAGGGCATCGAACTGGCGCAGACGCCCAACCTCGATGCGCTGCGCGCGTCCGGCTACGTCGATCTGGATGCGATAACCGGCGACGTCTCGCTGTCGGGGCCGGGCTGGGCGTCGATGCTGAGCGGCGTCTGGTGCGACAAGCACAAGGTCGTCGACAACGACGTCAGCTGGGCCAATTCGCACTTCGACGCCTATCCGCACTTCCTCGCGCGCGCCGAACAGGCGCGCCCGGCGCTGCGCACCGCATCCGTTGTCCACTGGGCGCCGATCAACGACGAGATCCTGTGTGCCGACGAGCGCGCCGACGACTGCGGTGGCGTCGACCAGGTGGTCACGCGCGACACCGACGAGGGCGTGCGCGACGCGGTCGTGGGCCTGCTGCGCGAGGGCGATCCCGAGGCCGTGTTCGTGCAGTTCGACGACATCGACCACGCCGGCCACGGCACCGCGCCGTCGTCGCCGCCCGGCGGCTTTTGCCCCAAGCCGTCCGCAGAGCTGGACGGCAACTGCATCCTGCGCGGCCTCAATGACGAGTACCTGGCCGAGATCGAGCGCATCGACGGCTACGTCGGCAACATCCTCGTTGCGCTGCGCGAGCGCCCGCGCTACGCGCAGGAGAACTGGCTGATCCTCGTCTCGCCGGATCACGGCGGCGGCGGGCAGGTGTTCAACCAGCATGGCTTCAACGTTGCCCAGGACCGCCGCACTTTCCTGATCGTCGCCGGTCCGGCTGCGCGGCCACTGCCCGGCACGCCGGTCACGCGCCTGGCCGACCTGCCGTCGGGCGATGGCAACGGCCTGCCGCCGACCGATCCGAGCGGCGCCAAGCTGGTCGATGTCGCAGCAACAGCGCTGTTCCATCTCGGCATCGCCATCGATCCGACGTGGCAGATCGAAGGACAGCCGGTCGGCGTCGTGGGCGCACCGGCCTACGAGGAACGCGAGATCCCGACCTGTTACGCCGCGACGAGCTTCACGCCCGACGCGCGCTAGGCTGACGCGCCGAAGCGGAAGGCCGAAGTCAGCACGCCCATCACCGGCTCGCTGAAGATGCAGCGGCCCGGCTCGTCGCCTGCCGCGGCAGCGGCGACCATCAGCGGCAGCAGGTGTTCCTCGCGTGGATGCGCCTGGCGTGCCGCCGGTGCATGTTCCCACTCCTGCAGGCGCCGTTCGCGCTCTGCACCCACGCGCTCGCACAGGCTGTCCTGCAGCCAGGCATCGAAGTGCGTCGCCGCCTCGTTCGCGGCGGGTCCGAACACGCGCAGGTTGTGATAGCTGTAGCCGCTGCCGACGATCAGCACGCCCTCGTCACGCAGCGGCGCGAGCGCACGGCCGCAGGCCAGGTGCGCGGCCGGATCGAGGTCGGCGCGCAGCGACAGCTGCACCATCGGCACGCCGGCCTCCGGATAAATCAACTTGAACGGCACGAACAGGCCGTGGTCGTAGCCGCGCGCGGCGTCGCCTTTTGCAGACAGGCCTGCCGCGCCGAGCCGGTCGATCACCTGCTGCGCCAGCGCCGGATCGCCGGGCGCCGGGTAGGTGAGCCGGTAGGTGTGCTCGGGAAAGCCGTAGTAGTCGAACAGCAGCGGCGGCCGTTGCTGCGTCGTCACCGCGAACGCCGGCGCTTCCCAGTGCGCGGAGATCGCCAGCACTGCCTGCGGCCGTTCGGGCACCTGCTGCGACAGCGCGCGCAGCGAGTCGCCCAGCCGCGTCCAGGTGTCCGGCGGATTCCAGTCCATGAAGAAGCACGGACCGCCGCCGTGCGAGATGAAGAACGTCGGCTGGCGCAAGGATCGGCGCTCAGTCGCGGAAGTTCTCGAACTGCAGCGGCACCTCGATGTCCACCTTGCGCAGTAGCGCCATCGCCGCCTGCAGGTCGTCGCGCTTCTTGCCGGTGACTTTCAGCTTGTCGGCGTGGATCTGCGCCTCGACCTTGAGCTTGGACTCCTTGACCTTGGCGATGATCTTCTTCGCGACCGCCTGCTCGAGGCCCTGCTTCACCGTGATCTTCTGCTTGGCGCGCGACAGGTTGACTTCCGGCTCGGCGGCGTCCAGGCAGCGCAGGTCGATGCCGCGCGCCGCCAGGCGCGGGTTGAGGATGTCCTGCATCTGCTTGAGCTGGAAGTCGCTGGGCGCGCTGAGCGTGATCACGTACTCGTCGAGATCGAACGCGGCGTCGCTGCCGCGGAAGTCGAAACGGTTGCCGAGTTCGCGCCGGGCCTGATCGACGGCATTGGTGAGTTCGTGCTTGTCGACCTTGGAGACGATGTCAAAGGAGGGCATGGGAAGCGTTGCGATGGACCGGCCGCAAGCTTACGCCAGCTGCGTGCGACGATGCGGTAGTTCGCCCGCGCGCGCCGCGCTATGCTCCGGCCCGGCGTTGGCCAGGAGAGCGGACATGGCGACCAAGAAGGCGAAGAAGAAGTTGGCTGCGAAATCGGCAGTGCCGAAGAAGAAGCTGCGGGCAAAGGCAAAGGTGACGATGCCGAAGAAAGTGGCCAAGGCCACCAAGGCCACCAAGGCCACCAAGGCCACCAAGGCCACCAAGGCCACCAAGGCCACCAAGAAGCCGGCGGCCAAGGCGAAGAAAGTTGCCAAGACCGCCAAGGCCAAAGCCAAGGCGGTACGGCCCAAGACGGTGCGCGCCAAGGCAAAGCCGGCGAAGAAGAAGGATGGACGTCCGCCGGCCAGCAACTGGCCCGCGCTCGCACCGTACATGACCGTGCGCGACGCCACGCTGAGCCTGGATTTCTACCGCGACGCCTTCGGCTTCGAGATCGAAGGCATGGTGATGCGTGATGCCGAAGGCCGCGTGATGCACGCGGGCATGCGCCTGGGCGATGCCTGCATCATGTTCGCGCCGCAGGGCATGTCCAGCGAGATGCAGGCGCCGGCGGCGAGCGGTGCAGCGGACAGCCTGTCGCTGTACGTCTACGTGCCGGACGTCGACACGCACGCCGAGCGCGCGCAGGAGGCGGGCGCGGCGATGCTGCAGGAGCCGGCCGACCAGTTCTGGGGCGATCGCATCGCGGTCTTCAAGGATCCGGACGGTTATCACTGGACCTTCGCCACCAACGTCGGCGAGTTCGACGCCTCCAAGGCGCCGGGCTGATCCGGAGCCGCCGGCTCAGCCGGCGTCGGCAGTCTCGCGGTTGCGCAGCGCGTCGGCGAAGCGGTACATCGGCACGCGCAGCAGCGCGCGCAGCTCCTCGCTCGCGCCGGTCTGGTCGAGCGCGGCCTTCATGCACAGCAGCCACTGGTCGCGTTCGACCGGGCCGATCGCATACGGCCCGTGCGGCCCGTGCATGCAGACGCTGCCGTACTTCTCGAAATACAGGCGCGGACCGCCGAACCAGCCGGACAGGAATTCATAGAGCTTGAGCTTGATCGGCGCGAGATCGCCCTTGTGCATCGCGCGAATCGCCGCCGCTTCGGGCAGACGATCCATCGCGTCGTAGAAGGCCTCGGCCAATGCGCGCACGCCGGCGTCGCCGCCGATCAGCTCGTAGGGGGTGACGCGTGGTTCCATGTCGGAGTCGGGTGGTTGCAGTAATGCGGCCCGACTCTAGCGATTGTCCGGCGTCGGGCTTTGATGCAGATCAGTGCGAGCGCAAGGCGACCTCCAAACGGGTGCGATCGAATGCGTACACTGAGCCACCTCGCGGCCACGCAAAGCACCTTGGCCGTGCGTCCACCGGAGTGCTTGATGCGTACCCTGTTCCTGATCACCGCGATGCTGTACGCGTCGCTCGCGGGCGCCGTCTGCATCGCGCCGATTCTCGACAAGGTGGAGCGGCGCCTGGTCGGTGGCGAGGAGAACCTGTGCGAGTCCTACGCCGGCAAGGTCGTGCTCGTCGTCAACACCGCGAGCAAGTGCGGCTTTACGCCGCAGTACGAAGGCCTGGAAGCGCTGTACAAGTCGCACAAGGACCTCGGCCTGGTGGTGCTTGGCTTCCCGTCGGACCAGTTCGGCGGACAGGAGTACGCGGACAATGCCGAGATCGCCAAGTTCTGCAAGCTGAACTTCGGCGTCAGCTTTCCGATGTTCCAGAAGTCCGACGTCAAGGGCGAGAAAGTGAACCCCCTGTTCCGCGACCTGATCGCCGCGACCGGCAAGACGCCCGCGTGGAATTTCAATAAATACCTGGTGACGCGCGACGGCAAGACGGTGCGCTACTTCCCGAGCAAGGTCGCGCCGGATGCCCCTGAGCTGATGCAGGCGATCGACGCCGCGCTGGCCCAGCCGGCGCCTTGATCCGCATGCATCGAATACTGCTGGCGCTGGCCACTGCAGGCATCCTCGCGGCCTGCGCGGACCGCGACGGCGGCAGCAACAACGACAACAGCCCGGGGATCATGCCGACCACGCGCTATGCCTTCGCGAACCAGTGCTGGGCGCTGCGAGACCATGCCAGCGGCCGTTACGTTACGCTCGACGATGGCGCCTACGCTGCTGCGGCGACAGGCCCCGACGATGCGGAGGCCTTCTTCCTGAAACCGTCCGCGCTCGGCACCTACCTGCTGTACGGACGCGATGCGCGACTGCTCGCAGCGGGTGCGCCGGTCGCGTCGCTGGCGCTGGTAGACGCCAACGCCGCGGCCGAGTGGACGGTGGTCGGCCTGGACGACACGACGGCGTACCCGTCGGCGCCGGCTGTGGACGTCGATCCGGATGCGGCTGCGGTCGTCGCCTACCGCAACTTCGTCGATCCCGGTCGCCTCGACACAGTCTTCACGCTCCGATCGCAGATGGATCAGACGTATCTGGCCACCGACGCGGGCAAGCAGCTGACCACGCGCGCGCAGGCCGATGCCGCCAGTGCCTTCTCGTACGCGCCGCTGCCGCCGGAGCGCTGCACCGCGTTCCCCGAAGCGCAGGATAACGTGCGCGGGAACACCTTCAGCGGCACGCGTGCGGACGGGCGCGTGCTCGGCTTTGCCGACACGCACCTGCACGCGACGTCGACGAGCTTCCTCGGCGGCGCCAAGCCGGGCTGGACCTTCCACAAGTACGGCGTTACCCACGCGCTCGCGGACTGCGATGCGCAGCATGGCCCGAACGGCATGCGCGATCTCATCGGCAGCCTGTTCACCGGCGATGTCGACGGCCACGACACGCGCGGCTGGCCGTATTTCCCCGACTGGCCGTCGCGCACCGCGACCACGCACGAGGCGGTGTACTGGAAATGGATGGAGCGCGCCTGGAAGGCCGGGCTGCGCGTGATCCTCAACTACGCCGTCGACAACGAGACGCTGTGCGAGATCTCGCGCAATGTCGCCGGCACGCCGACGCGCAACTGCAACGAGATGGTCAACGCCGGCCAGCAGATCGCGACCGCCTACGCGCTGCAGGACTACATCGACGCGCAGTACGGCGGCCGCGGTGCCGGCTGGTATCGCATCGTCACGACGCCGGCGCAGGCGCGCAGCGTCGTGGCGCAGGGCAAGGCCGCGGTGCTGCTCGGCATCGAGGTGTCGAACCTGCTCGACTGCAGCGTCACCTTCAATCCGCTGAGCACGCAGGAGGCCTTCGAGGAGACTGGTGCGCCGGCAAGCGGCGGGCAGATCTACGGCTGCGCGATGACCGAGACCGGCGCCAGCAACGAGATCCTCACGCAGCTGCAGCGGCTCAAGGACCTGGGTGTTACCGGGCTGTTCACTGTGCACGAGTTCGACAACGCCTTTGGCGGCAGCGACATCTTCGACGGCCTGGTCCTCAATCTCGGCACGAAGGAAAACTCCGGCGGACTGGGCAGCGCCGACACGCTCGCGGCGATGGCGCAGTTCGACGTGCCGGCGCAGCTCGAGGCGATCTCACACCTCGAGGCCAACGGTGTCGCCACGGGCGAGTTCTGGTCGACCTACGACTGCCCGACGGCGGAGTCCGAGGAAGCGGGCGGCGGCTTCGTGTTCCCGGTCGGCGTGGCGATGACCAATCTCGGGCCGCCGCCGCCGCTCTGTCCGTACCTGGGGCAGGGCGACCGGCCCGGCGGCATGACCGCCTGCTATCCGGCGGCGCCGCAGTGCAATGCACGCCTACTCACGCCGATTGGCCTGTACACCTACGGCAAGATCATGGCGCTGGGCTTCGTCTTCGAGGTCGACCATCTCGCCTTCGCGCTCAAGGACCAGCTGCTCGACCTCGCCGCGGCGCAGACGCCGGACTATCCGCTTGTGTCGGGGCACGCCTGGACCGGGCTGTCGTGGCAGCAGGCGCGGCGCATCTTCGCCGGCGGCGGCCTCGTCTACCCGAGCCTCAACAGCACCGAGGACTACACGAACCTGTGGCGCACGGTGAAGCCGCTGTGGCGCGAGTCCGGCACCACCAACGAGTTCGCCTTCGGTTTCGGATCCGACACCAACGGCATGTCGCCGCAAATGGCGCCGCGCGCGCAGATCGCCGACGGCAAGGCGCTGGCGTATCCGTTCACGCTGTTCGACGGGCCGGTGTTCGACGCGCTGCCGGAGTTCCAGTCGGTCGCCGGCGTGGTCTTCGATCAGCCGGGCGCATTCGATGCCGACGGCAACGGCCGCAGCTGGCACGAGGACGTCGACGGCAACGCGCACTACGGTATGGCCGCCGATTTCGTCGAGGAGCTGCGCCTCGAAGGCACGCCCGAACAGATGCGCGACCTCTACAACTCCGCCGAGGTCTACCTGCAGTTCTGGGAGCGCACGCAGGCGGCGAGCGCCGCGGTGAGCCAGAAAGGGCTGGTCGTGCCGGACGGCCTGCTGCGCGCGGCGCCGGTCACTCCCTGACCGATCTTCAGTCGGCCTGGGCGGCGATCGGTTCAGCGCCGATCGCGGGTTGCGTCTGCGGCCTGAGCAGCAGCGCCGCGATCAGTGCAGCCACTGCCGTCATGCCGGCGCCGATCAGGAAAGCGAACTGGTAGCCGTCGTTGAGCGCGACCGACGCATCGACGCCGCGCAGCTGCTGCGCGCGCGTCCAGGCGTCGGCGAGACTGGCGAGGACCGCCAGACCGAGTGCACCACCCATCATGAAGGACGTGTTGACGATGCCCGAAGCCAGTCCGGCCTGGGACTCCTCGACGTCGCTCATCGCCGCCAGCAGCAGCGGATTGAAGGCGAGGCCGCCGCCCAGGCCCAGCAGCAGCATCGGCGGCAGCACGTCGACGACGAAGCTGCCGTCGATCGGTGCGCGGGCCAGCAGCAGCAATCCGGCTGCGGCGATGGCGAGGCCGATCCAGCTCGGTCCGCGCAGTCCGTAGCGGATCACGACGCGCGCCGACAGGCCGAGCGAGAACGCCGCCATCAGGCCGTCCGCGGGCAGGAAGCCGAGGCCGACCTGCAGCGGCGTGTAGCCGAGCACGCGCTGCATGTAGAGCGCCGAGATCACGAACCACGCGAACATGCCCGCTGCCCACAGCACGCCGACGACGTTGGCCGTCGCCAGATTGCGCAGGCGGAACAGGTGCAGCGGCATCAGCGGATCGCGCACGCGCGCCTCGATCGCGATGAACAGGGCGAGCAGGAACGCGCTGACGGCAAGCAGACCCAGCGTCTGCAGCGAACGCCATCCGGCTTCGTTGGCGTCGATGACCGCATACACGGCAAGCATCAGGCCCAGCGTCACCGTCACCGCACCGCCGACGTCGAGTCGCACGAGTACCGCCGGCGCCGTGTCGCGCGGCAGCAGGCGCAGGCACATCACGTAGACCGCGATGCCAATCGGCAGGTTGATCAGGAAGATCCAGTTCCAGCTGAGCAGCTCGGTGATGACGCCGCCGAGCACCTCGCCGATAGTGCCGCCGACCGCGCAGACGAAGGCATAGATGCCCATCGCCCGGGCGCGCTCGTTCGCCTCGGTGAACAGGTTCATGATCAAGGCCAGCGCGACAGCGGTGACGACCGCGCCGCCGAGGCCCTGCACCGCGCGTGCGAACACGAGCAGGCCGCGCGTCGCGGCGATGCCGCAGGCGAGCGAGGCGACGATGAACACGACCAGCCCGATCAGGAACCAGCGCCGGTTGCCGTAGAGGTCTCCCATCCGCCCGCCAAGCAGCAGAAAGCCGCCGAAGGTCAGCATGTAGGCGTTGAGCACCCAGACCAGGGAAGTCTCGGAAAAATCGAGGTCGGCGCGGATCGACGGCAACGCCACCGTCACGACGGTCGTGTCGAGCACGATCATCAGCACGCCAGTGCACAACACGTAGAGGGCGAGCCAGCGGCGGCGGTGGTCGAGCGGTGCGGTCATGGTTGGCGGCGGAGCAGGGCGGATGTCGTCGAATAGTCGAATCGCCATCGGCCGATTCGACATCGACATCGCGTTGGATCGCGCAATCCTAGCGTGCGCTGTCGGTTTCCGCCGATTGCGCCTTGTTCAGCCGCGGGCCAGACTCGCTTCGAATTTGCACGGTCCAGGGCGGATGATGCGATCACCTCTCGTGCGCACGCTGTGCGCTCTGTTGTGCGGGCTCGCGCTGAGCGCGCCCGTGGGTGCGGAACCGAGCCGGGCCCCGGCATGGACGCTGAAAACCCCAACCGGCGAGGTCGTCTCCTATCCGGCCGATGCGCAGGGCCAGCCGACGGTGCTGTTGTTCTGGCCGTCGTGGTGTCCGTTTAGCCGTGCGCTGCAGCCTTACGTGCAGGACATCTGGGAGGACTACCGCGACGCCGGCGTGAAGGTCTGGACGATCAACATCAAGGAGACCGGCGATCCGGTGCAGACGATGCGCGATCGCGGCCTGAGTTTCCCGCTGCTGCTCGACGGCGACGCGCTGGTCTATTCCTACGGCATCGTGCGCACGCCGTGGTTCGTGGTCATCGACGGCGAGGGCAGCATCGTCTACACGCGCCCGGCTAATCCGCCGACGCCGATCGACGTCGCCAAGGCGGCGCGCGCGGCGCTCAACAAACTGCTCGGTCCGCGCGCCGTGCCGCTGCCGGCAAGCTATCCGCCGCCGTACGATTTGCATCTGCGCAAGGCTCAGCCTTCGCGCCTGGCCACCGACGCGGTACCGGACACCGAGTGGCGACCGTGGGCGCAGCAGTACCTCGCCAGCGTGCCGGCCGACGAGCGCGTCGAAGGCCAGGCGCCGCGCGGTCCGATCGACAACGGCAAGAGCGCGATCGCCGCGGCGCGCGCAGTCTGGACTGAAGCCTTCGGTCCCGAGCAGACGCTCGCGCAGGCGCCGTTCCGCGCATTCCGCCGCAACAACCTGTGGGTCGTGTCGGGTACGGCCCTGTCGGGAAAACTCGGCGAGGGCTACGTGCTGGTGATTGAGGCTGACGACGGCCAGATCGTGCGCATGCGCGGCGTCTCCGAGAGCCCGTGACGGTCGCTCAGGCGCGCTGCCGCGTGCGCTTCTTCGCCGCGTAGCGCGCGCGCGTTTCCTGCACCGCGCCGCCACTCTCAATGTGCAGATGCGCGCGCAGCCAGTCGGCGAACTCGGCTTCGCTGATGCGGCTCTCGGCGAGACCGAGGATCGTCACGTACTTGTCTTCGGCACTCGCATCGAGTTCTGCGCCGTTCAGCTCGAGGAAGCTGCGATACGAGACATACGCCGTGCGCTTGTTGCCATCAACGAAGGCGTGATTCTTCGCCAGACCGTGCGCGAGGCTGGCGGCAAGGTCCGCCAGATCCGGCGGCGGATCGCCGTAGGCGTATAGCTGCTGTGGCCGCGCCAGCGCAGATTCCAGCAGGCCCTCGTCGCGCAGTCCGGTGCTGCCGCCGTGCTCCGCGATCTGACGATCGTGCAGCAGCAGCACGACGGCCTTCTCGATCCAGACGATCATGGCCGTCTCAGCTGTCCGCGAGCTTGCGCAGTACCGTGCGGTCTTCGCGCATCACGCGTTCCGCGACCGCCATCTGCGCCGCGATCGTCGGATCGTGCGGCATCAGCTTGATCCCGTCCGGCGTCTCGGCGACGTAGAGCGAGTCGCCCTTTTCCACGCGCAGCCGCGCCAACAGCTCCTTGGGCAGCACGACACCCGCCGAATTGCCGACCGCGATGATCTTCAGTTCCATAAGCACACCTCCTGAGCGAAGTATAACGAATGTAATAACACGATGGCCGCCATTGCGCCCCTGTAGGAGCGCCTCTTACAGGCGCGACATGTTTGCGTCGGGCGCGTGGGTCGCGCCTTAGAGGCGCTTGTATGTTTATCCCGTCAGGCGAAAGCCTGTCGGGGTGGAGGGACTAAGGCCGCATCTGGCGAAAGCACAGACTGTAGGAGAGATCGTCCCGCCCCTCACCTGAAGCGCCGATGAGGAATCCA